>JBDSEV010000017.1:0-49058 GCA_039919885.1 Chitinophagaceae bacterium | reverse complement strand
TGTAGTAATCGGTATTGCTGCCAGCGGTACAACACCTTACGTAATTGCTGCCTTGCTGGAAAGCCGGCAACGCGGCATTGTAACGGGTTGCATCACTTGTAACCCTGGTAGTCCGCTTGGAGACGCTGCCGCCTATCCCATAGAAGTGGTGGTTGGACCCGAGTTTGTAACCGGCAGCACGCGCATGAAAAGCGGCACCGCCCAAAAGCTGGTGCTCAATATGATCTCAACGGCCGTAATGATCCAGATAGGAAGGGTAGAAGACAATAAGATGGTCAATATGAAACTGAGTAACGATAAACTGGTGGATCGCGGCACCAGGATGGTCATGGATATCCTTCACCTAACCGACTACGACAAGGCGAAGAACCTATTGCTAAAGTACGGCAGCGTCAAAAAGGCAGTGGAAGCAGCCAGTCATTAGCTGTTTCCGGTACGCAGTCTGACTTCCCCGTGAAGCAACTGCGCTGCGGCCCGGGCCGGCTGCAGCATGTTAACACCGGCACAATAAAAAATAGTTGAAAAGGGTATTGACTGCGCTTAGTTTCTACCAGCCCTTTTTTTTGGTAGTAAACCATTACGGCTGGCCGGTGTTGTTATGCTGTAAATCCTACTGGTAAGGTATTGATTCAATAAACAATGATGGTGCATTATGCAGGACATTGAACCGTTTTATAACTGGCGTCATATATACATCAGCGAGGAAGACGAGCGTTCGCCTTTTTATGGGCGCGTTTATTCCGAATTTGAATTTTCGCAAACAGTGTACAATTATTATATCCATCCGCAATGGGATGATTTTGGATCCCGGACGCTTTACCTGAAAGTGCTGTTGGCCGATTATGAGGAAAATTATGTGATCATAGAATTGATTGGCGAATGGAACGATGCGATTGAGAATGATATCATGGAGCTGAAGCGTGAGGTAACCGATGTATTCTTTAAGCAAGGCATTACCAAATTCATACTCATCGCCGAAAATGTCTTGAATTTTCACAGCGATACGAAAGATTATTACGAAGAATGGTTTGAAGAAGTAACCGATGAAAATGGTTGGGTGGTGATAGTAAACATGCCCAAACAAACACAGCATGATTTTAAAAAAGCAAAACTCAACCGGTACCTGGAGCTGATGGAAATTGAGAACTGGCGGGTCTATAAACAGTTTCATTTATTCAAAAAGATTGACGGTGAAATAATGAACCGACTCGGATAACAATCGTTAGCTTTTGCTTGACTGGCAAGGGTTTCAGCCAAAAATGTAGTAAAGATTTTTTTGGCGCTTTGCAATTAGTTCCTATTTTTGAATGGTAATGGCAATCAACAAAGCATATTTTGGTTTTTATTTTTACTTCTCGTTTAGTGAGAAGCGGGGATGCTTTTGTTGATACACTTGAACTGAAATTTGTAAAACAACATAGAGAGTCCCCCGATAATCGGGGGATTTTTGTTATCTGACCCCTGACCGGGCAATTAAAAAAATGGCAACAAAAGTTTCAATACAGGGCTACGAGGGCAGCTTTCACCAGGTGGCGGCCCAGCAGTTCTTTGGTAAAGACGTTACCGTGTTGCCCTGCGCAACATTCCGTGACGTGGTTAAAATTGCGGGCAGTAAAAAGGACAGTGACGGCGGGGTAATGGCCATTGAAAACTCAATTGCGGGCAGCATTCTGCCCAACTATAACCTGCTCAAGAAAAGTAACCTCAAAATTGCCGGGGAAATTTACCTCCAGATAAAGCAGAACCTGCTGGTGAACCCCGGAGTTAAACTCGCCGATATCCGTGAAGTACATTCTCACCCGATTGCCATCCAGCAATGTTTTGGGTTTCTTGATAAGTATAACTGGAAGCTGATTGAAACCGAAGACACCGCATTGAGTGCAAAGCACATTCAGCAGCACCGCAGCAAACACATTGCCGGTATTGCCAGCAGGTTGGCTGCCAAATTGTTTAACCTTCATGTGCTTGCGCCCAATATCCATACAATGAAAAATAATTATACGCGGTTTCTGATATTGCAGCGGGAAGACGTGCTGGAGTTGCCGGCAGGTGCCAATAAAGCCTCGGTTAATTTTAATACAGATCACTCACGCGGCAGCCTGGCCAAAGTACTTACGCAGATTGCTGATGGTGGTCTCAATTTAAGTAAGCTGCAAAGTTTTCCGATACCGGGCAGCGATTGGCGCTATAGTTTTCATGCGGATATGGAATTTGATTCAATGGAGCAGTTTAATACCGTAATGGATAAGATAAAGCCATTGACAGCGGAAGTGAAAGTGTATGGCGTGTATAAGAAAGGAAAGACCGTGTAGGGCTGCCTTGCGCCTGAACAATGCAGGTGAAATAGTTAGCATTTGTGGAAGTAGGTAAATGAAACCGCCAGTAAGAATAATAAGTTGCGTAAAATAATTAAACAGTAGTGATGAATGATTGCAAAGGCAAACCAGGCATCATTACATCAGACACCAGTTATTTATGATCAGTACAGCAAAACGTTTAGACGGCATCGGTGAATATTATTTCTCTCAAAAGCTGAGGGAAATAGATGGCTTGAACAAGGCCGGTAAAAATATTATCAGCCTCGGTATTGGCAGTCCTGATTTGCCACCGCACCCCGAGGTAATAAAAGTGTTGCAGGAAGAAAGCGCTAAACCGAATACACACGCTTACCAGAGCTACAAAGGTTCGCCGGTATTGCGCAATGCCATCAGCCAATGGTACAAAACATGGTACCAGGTAGATTTGGATCCTGATACAGAGATACTGCCTTTGATTGGTAGCAAAGAAGGTATTATGCATATCTGCATGACCTACCTCAACGAAGGCGATGAAGTATTGGTGCCCAACCCGGGGTATCCAACATACAGCAGTGCTGTTAAACTTGCTGGTGGAAGCATCCGCGCCTATCATTTAACGGCCGCAAACAACTGGCAGCCAGATTTTGCTGCATTGGATAGCACCGATGTAAGCAAGGTAAAACTGATGTTTGTAAATTATCCGAACATGCCCACCGGTCAGTTGCCCAGCAAGGCATTCTTTACAAAGCTGGTAGGATGGGCGCTGCGTAAAAATATTCTGATTATTCATGACAATCCATACAGTTTTATTCTGAATGATACCCCCATGAGTTTATTAAGTATTGAAGGTGCAAAAGAATGTGTGATTGAACTGAACTCATTAAGCAAATCACAAAACATGGCTGGCTGGCGCATCGGCATGCTTTGCGCGGCCAAAGAAAGAATTGATGAAGTGTTGCGGTTCAAAAGTAATATGGACAGTGGTATGTTTTTACCGTTACAGCTGGCAGCAGCCAGGGCATTGGGATTAGGCAAAGATTGGTATCAGTCAATTAATAAGATATATAGACAACGCAGGGAAAAAGTGTTTGAATTGCTGGAGCTGTTGCAATGCCAGTTTAGTAAAGACCAGGCAGGTATGTTTGTGTGGGCAAAAGTACCGGCCGGGTACAAGGACGGGTATGCATTGAGTGATGAAATCCTGTACAATGCCAATGTTTTTGTAACACCGGGTGGCATATTTGGCAGCGAAGGAAATGACTATATACGGGTGAGCCTTTGCTGTAAGGAAGAGAACATTGATGCAGCAATCGTGCGGGTACAAAACGAGCGGGAGGAAAGGTTAATCGCATTACCTAAATAAACCGTGGCCGGCCACGGTTCAAATAACAGCATACTATTAAAAATGAACAGCGTAAAATAGGAGCAAAAATAGAAATAATAATGATCCTTTTTTTTAGTTTGTTCGCTTAGATTAATGACCATGTTTGATTCAGTAACTATCATTGGGGTGGGTTTAATTGGCGGTTCCATTGGGCTCGCGCTAAAGGAAAAAGGCCTTGTTAAAAACGTAGTGGGCGTGGGCCGTTCGCAAGAGAGCCTGAACAAGGCGCTGGAACTGGGTTTGATAGACGAGGCATTGCCCTTAGCGGAAGCGGTAGCAAAAAGTGATTTAATTTATGTATCCATCCCCGTGGATGTTACGTTGCCCATGATGCAGCGGGTATTGGATATGGTGACAGACAAACAGGTGGTAGTGGATGCCGGTTCTACTAAGCATGCGCTGTGCGAAGCGATAGCCGACCACCCGATGCGCCGGCGTTTTGTAGCTACGCACCCCATGTGGGGTACAGAGTATAGCGGGCCGGAAGCCGCCGTCAAAAATGCTTTTGTTGGTCGCACCTGCGTTATCTGCGAAAAAGAAAAAAGCGATCCCGCGGCAGTAGCAGTGGTAGAAGAGATGTACAAACAGATGGGAATGCACCTGGTGTACATGGACGCAGTAAGTCATGACATGCACGCTGCCTATGTGAGTCATATTTCACACATCACTTCTTTTGCGCTTGCCAATACGGTATTGGAAAAAGAAAAGGAAGAAGATGCCATTTTTGAACTGGCCGGCGGTGGTTTTGAAAGCACCGTGCGCCTGGCAAAAAGCAATCCGGCGATGTGGGTACCTATATTTATGCAGAACAGGGAAAATGTGCTGGATGTCTTGAATGAACACATCAGCCAGTTGAGAAAATTTAAGGCCTGTCTTGAAAAAGAGAACTATGGTTATTTATTGCAATTAATAGAAGACGCAAATAAAATAAGGAGAATCATTAAATAACTCCACACCCGGTTGCAAGCGGATGCCGCCGGTAAGACCGTGAAGATTGATTGAATGGTTGACAACCATAAAAGATGGGTTATTGTACGCACGATGAGGGAGCGCTGCCCAATGCGATACAGTACAAGTGTGCGACGCAAGAATGTTAGTTAGTATTACGATTGCTGGTACCATAATTTTAAAAAACCCGGTTATCCTCTTTGGAGCAGAGGGCTTAACTTTACAATCTTTATCAATGCAACAAGCAATAGCAAACACAATGAAAGAACGCGTACAGGAGAAATGGAACAAACGTCCATTGATAATTTCCGGTCCCTGCAGTGCTGAGACCGAAGAACAATTGATAGCCACCGCTCAAAGGTTGGCTAACACGGGCAAAATAGATATGCTGCGTGCAGGTATCTGGAAACCGCGTACCAAACCAGGTTTGTTTGAAGGCATTGGTGCCAAAGGCTTGCCATGGCTGCAACAGGCCAAAAAATTGACCGGCCTGCCCACTACTGTAGAAGTGGCGACTGGTAAGCAGGTACAAGATGCGCTGACTTTTGACGTAGATGTTCTGTGGATTGGTGCGCGTACCACCGTTAATCCTTTCAGCGTACAGGAAGTAGCCGATGCGCTCCGGGGCGTAGACATACCCGTTCTCATAAAAAATCCGATAAATCCCGATCTTGAATTGTGGGCAGGTGCAGTGGAGCGCGTGGCAAGGGCCGGTGTAAAACAAATTGGCCTGATACACCGTGGATTTTCTTCTTACGGCAATACCGAATACCGCAATGCGCCCATGTGGCACCTTGCAATTGAAATGAAACGCCGCAACCCCGAGATGATGATAATCAACGACCCTTCTCATATCTGCGGCCGCCGCGATATTTTACAGGAAGTGGCGCAGGAAGCCATTGACCTGGGCTTTGATGGCTTGATGATTGAATCGCATATTGACCCGGACAATGCATGGAGCGATGCCAAACAACAGATTACACCGGAGCAACTGTCAGCAATGCTGGATGCCATTGTGTGGAGAAAAGAAGATGTGAATTCTGACGCCTATCATGCTGCGCTTGAAAAATTGCGCCAGCAGATCAACCACCTGGATGATGAAATGATGCAGATACTGGGACAGCGCATGAAAATTGCCGACCAGATTGGTAACTACAAAAAGGAAAATAATATCACCATTTTGCAGACCAACCGCTGGAATGAAATTTTAGAGCGGGCATTTAACCGTGGAGAAAAGCTGGGACTTGGAAAAGAATTTATTACCAAATACCTGGATGCGGTACACATGGAAAGCATCAACCACCAGAATAAGGTAATGAACAGCTAGGCCATCTTCATTGGCGCTCCGGGCGGAATAAGACGTACGCCGGGGTGAGCATATGGTGGCGCACGGCACAGGCGGAGGCATTGTGCTGCGGGCTGCTTTCGGCAAACGATTATGATTTATAATTAATTCCAATTAATGGCGATTATAAACGCTTCTTCCGGGGTTGGAGGTAAACAAACCTATAAATTTTCCCGCTCGTCTGTTGATTACTACCTGGCCAATGGCATCAGTCGGTTAAAAGAAATTGTTGATCCAAAATTAACAGTGCTGGTTACCGATGAGCATGTTTTTGCTGCGCATGCCAAAAGGTTTAAAAACTGGCAGACAATTGTTCTGAAAGCAGGGGAGCAATATAAGACGCAGGCAACAGTCGACAACCTGGTTGGGCAACTGATTGAGCTGGGGGCCGACCGTACGTTTACCCTTGTTGGCATCGGTGGTGGCGTGGTTACAGATATAACCGGCTACGCAGCATCCGTGTACATGCGCGGCATTCGTTTCGGGTTTATTCCTACTACAATATTGTCTATGGTGGATGCCAGCATTGGCGGCAAGAACGGCATTGATGTTGGCCTGTACAAAAACATGGTGGGCATTATACGGCAGCCCTCTTTTATTTTGCACGACATGATTTTTTTGAATTCCCTGCCGCAACCAGAGTGGGAAAATGGTTTTGCAGAAATTATAAAGCACGCCTGTATAAAAGATGCAGCCATGTTTCAGCACCTGGAAGAAAATTCATTGAAAACCTACCAGGGTAAAAAGAAAATGCTGTGCGAACTGATTCAGCGCAATGCCATTCTGAAAACAAAAGTGGTACAAAAAGATGAGTTTGAAAATGGCGAGCGGAAGCTGCTGAACTTTGGGCACACCCTGGCGCACGCCATAGAAAATATGTATGCGTTTTCTCACGGCCAGGCGGTGGCGATTGGTATAACCTACGCTTGTCATATCTCGGAAAAGCTCACCGGTTTTAAACAAACCGCAAAGGTGGTGGCGCTTATCAGCAAATATGGTTTACCAACGTATACGGCATTCGACAAAGCGAAAGCGTTTGATATCTTAAAAAAAGATAAAAAGAAAGTGAATGCCGCCATGAATTATGTGTTGCTGGATAAAATAGGCAAGGGGGTGGTGAAGTCAATTCCTTTGCCGGCTTTACAGCGAATTATTAATGAACTTTAAATTTCCCTGTCGGGTTAGGGTATATGATTGCAAGAATACAACCATCGCAGCTATCGGGTTCAATACAGGCGCCCGCCTCTAAAAGTTCTATGCAAAGGGCCTGTGCTGCAGCACTGGTTGCCAGGGGTAAAAGCATCATTAAAAACCCAGGTCATTCAAATGATGATAAAGCCGCGATGGATATTGTGCAGCGGCTGGGTGCAACACTTGCAATGAATGGAGAAGAATTAATTATTGACAGCGAGGGAGTACGCCCGGTCTCCAGTGAAATAAATTGCGGCGAAAGCGGTCTAAGCATCCGCATGTTTACACCGCTGGTGGCGCTTAGTGAGCAGCAGGTGACCATCAGCGGTAGTGGCAGCCTTGCTACCCGCCCCATGGATTTTTTTGACGAAGTATTGCCGCAATTGAATGTGAAAATAAAAAGTGAGCACGGAAAACTGCCACTGTCTATCCAGGGGCCGGTAAAGCCAGCAAACATTACGGTAGACGGTTCGCTCAGTTCCCAGTTTCTTACCGGTTTATTAATGGCCTACGCGGCATCAGGTGCACAGGATGTTGCCATTACAGTGAACAATTTAAAGAGCAGGCCTTATATCGATCTTACCTTAAACGTAATGAAGCAATTCGGCTTAAAAATGCCCGAAAATAAAAATTACGAATCTTTCTACTTTAGCAATTCGGTTCACCACGCGCCTCCGGCCACGCACCAATACACCGTAGAAGGCGACTGGAGCGGTGGGGCATTCCTGTTAGTAGCCGGCGCAATTGCGGGTAACATAACAGTAAAAGGGCTGGATGTGTATTCTACCCAGGCCGATAAGGCGGTATTGCAGGCCCTGATGGATTGTGGTGCAGGCATCTCCATTGAACCCGGCACCATTCAATTAAGGCCTTTGCCGTTAAAGTCATTCCATTTTAATGCTACTGATTGCCCGGATTTATTTCCGCCCCTGGTGGCGCTGGCTGCCTGTTGCAACGGCACTACCGCTATTGAAGGAGCGAGCCGGTTAACACACAAGGAAAGTAATCGCGCAATTACCCTGCAGGAAGAATTTGGAAAGATGGGTATAGCAATTACTTTGCAGGATGATCTGATGCTGATTAAAGGTGGTACCGGTATCAAAGGCGGAACGGTCCATTCGCGCCACGACCACCGCATTGCCATGGCCTGCGCCGTGGCAGCTTTAAGGGCAAACGGGGAAGTGGTGATTGAAGAAGCGGATGCCATTGATAAATCTTATCCTGATTTTTATGCGCACCTCCAACACCTGGGCGCAACCGTAAGATAGAACCCGTGTAGTACCCCTCCGTATTTATCTAATGCACATGTTGGGGTAGCTGCTTCAGCAAAGCATACGATACCTGTTCAGCAAATAAAAGACCCGAAAAAAATGCCAGTAACGGAGCAAATATTACAATCATGGACAGCCAATGCAGCTAACTGGATTGCTACCATTGACAATGCAGAACTGGAAAGCCGGACGCTCGTTACCAACCAGGCAATTATTGATGCGGTCTGCAGTTACGATTGCACAACAGTGCTTGATATTGGGTGTGGTGAAGGCTGGCTAACCCGCGCATTGCGCGCAAAAGGAAAGCAATCTTTTGGTGTGGATGCCATTGCTGCGCTGGTTGAAAATGCGGTTGCGAAAGACGGCGATTTCTATGCAACGGTGTCCTACAAAGAAATGGCAGCAGGCAAAAAAATTGGGGAACAATTGTTTGATGCGGCTGTTATTAATTTTGCACTGATTGATAAAGACGAAACAGCTGCGTTGCTACCGGCTATTCCGCGTTACCTGGCTGCCAACGGCAGGTTGTTTATACAAACGCTTCATCCCCTTACGGTTGCCATGGCCGGACCATACGAGAGTGGGTGGAAAGAAGGCAGCTGGAATGGCATGAAGCGGAAATTTGAACAGCCATATCAGTGGTGGTTTCGTACTTTAGAAGACTGGTTGCAGTTGTTTTCTTTAAATTATCAGCTGCTTGCAATCAGGGAGCCGGTGCATCCTGAAACAAAGCAGCCAATGTCGGTTATCTTTATTTTGCAAACTAAATAAACTTCCGTTTTGCGGAACAACGGTTATGAATTCATTTGGAAGACTATTTAGGGTGAATATTTTTGGTGAATCGCACGGCGAATCGGCCGGTATCAACATTGACGGGTGCCCTGCCGGCCTTTCCTTATCGGTGGAGGATTTCCTGGAAGATATTGAAAGAAGAAAGGGAGGTACCCAAAAAGGCACCACGCCCCGGAAGGAAGATGATTTGCCGATATTTAAGAGCGGTGTTTTTAATGGTAAGACAACGGGCGCACCTATTACTATTTTGTTTGAGAACAAAAATACCCGCAGCGGCGACTATGAAAAGCAGCGGGCCGTACCCAGGCCCGGACATGCAGATTTTGTAGCCCATGCAAAATTTGGTGGCTATGAAGATTACAGGGGCGGAGGTCATTTCAGCGGCAGGTTAACCGTTTGCCTCGTGGCAGCAGGTGTAATTGCTAAGAAATTGCTGGGGCAGTTAGCTATTCATTCCCCAAAGAATTTGGATGAGACCGCAATACCATCACAAAAAATTGCCGTAGTTGCTACTATACTTGAAATTGGCGGCGAGCAGGACCTGGAAAAAGGATTGCAAAAAGCCATTGATCAGAAAGACTCAATCGGTGGCATCGTGGAATGCCGGGTGAGCGGACTTCCGGTAGGGTTGGGTGAACCATTTTTTGATTCGGTAGAGTCGGTTATCAGTCATGCCGTTTTTGCTATTCCTGCTATACGCGGTGTTGAATTTGGTACCGGCTTTGCGGCTGCAAAAATGTTTGGGGTGCAACACAATGATGCCATCGAAGACACAACCGGCAAAACAATCACTAACCATGCAGGCGGTGTAGTAGGCGGCATCAGCAACGGTAACGAAGTGGTGTTTCGTATTGCTGTTAAACCAACGTCATCCACACCAAAAGAACAACAAACATTCAACTGGGAAACTGGCGCCGTTGAAAGTTTCTCTGTAAAAGGCCGCCATGATCTATGTATTGCGTTGCGTGTACCGGTGGTGCTGGAAGCAGTAACCGCCATGGTGCTGGCCGATTTGCTGATGCTGGAACATCACATTAAAAGGATTCTTTAATTTTTAGTATGCCCATTATTTTTCATGTTACAACTGCAACCGCGTGGCAAGCTGCCCAGGCATCCGGCACGTATGCCACGCCATCTTTACAGGACGAAGGTTTCATACATTGTTCCGCAGATGATGCCCAGGTTGCCGGCGTTTTGCAACGTTATTTTTCCGATAAGAACGACCTGGTGAAACTGGTTATTGATACAGACAAATTAAAAAGCCGTTTTATATATGAATGGTCCCCTTCAACAGCAGATACATTTCCGCATGTGTACGGACCCCTTAATTTGGATGCCGTCATTGATATGATAAAAATCTGAAAGCCATGCACCAATTCATCGTAAATGCCTCGATACAAATATTGCCGGTTGTACAGGACAGGCATCCCTATGAGTGGGTGGATGATGCCATTTCCGTCATTCAGCGGTCGGGGGTTAAATATGAAGTAGGCCCTTTTGCCACGGTGCTGGAAGGGAATTATGAACAGGTAATGAAGGTGATAGACGGTATCAACGAATACCTTTTCAGCAAGGGTTGTGCAGAATGGATCTGCAATGCGCAGATACAGGTACGAAGCGCCGGTGATATTACGGGAGATGAAAAAACAAGAAAATTTAGATAGCGTGCCGGCTAAGCACTACCGGTAACAATTCCCCTGCATACACATCCAACGCCACTTAGTTCGCCTGGTGTTTACTTGCGTTCCGGAATTCTACAAACGGAATATCCATCGCTTCGTAATAATTCTTCTCATCGGGCCAGGAGTAATGCCACCACTCGGTTTCAAACATTTTGAACCCGTATTTCTGCATCATGTCTTTTAGTATTTTACGGTTCTGCAATGCTTCAAACGGAATATTCATAAAAGTATGATGGGCCGTGTCACTGAAATTATCGAACCCGGTGGGCATCTGCACTTCTTTGCCATTGTGCGAATAGACAATTGTAAGATCAACAGCAAGACCACGGTTATGCCCGCTTCCTTTTTTTGGATCCGCTACATACTTTTCATTTAGTACCAGCTCCCAGAATTTCTCCGTTACAGAATAGGGCCGGTATGCGTCAAATATCTTCAGTCCCATTCCTTTTTCATTCAGCTCTTTTTGTACCAGGGCTAGTGCGCGAACTGCAGGCAGTCGTAGAAAAGTATAGGTGGTTTTACCCGGGTACATGTTTCTGTGCATAAAATTTTTATCAGTCGCATACTTCAGATCGTAGATAATATTGGGTACCACGCTCTTTATTTCAACCATTTGTTTATTGCTGTCCGCTTTCACGGTGTTTTCGTACATAAGAATATCTTTGATAACGGGAACGCCGTATTTGCTGAGGGGCGGCGCCACCGGTTGACCGAAAACTAGTATTCCACTGAAAATGAGCCCAATTGTTAAAAAAAAAGGTTGTTGTTTAGGTAAATTCATTGATAAAATTTGGTTTTTTCGAAATTACACTATCTTTTTACATATTAATATGAGCAAACAACCCGACCGTGGCCTTTTTTATACTGGCAGAAAGACTTTTTGGCTCCTTTTACTTGCCTGCTGCGCCGTGAGCTGCAATAATACAGAAAAGCCGCCGGAAGTAGTAGTGGTGAAGACGCCCGAAAAGATTGATGAAAAGATAAAGGAATTGTTGCCGGCTACCCTTAAGTATGTGATCGAAAGCCAGGGGAAATTAAACGATTCCGTTTTTTTACAACATGCCGTGCTGGTAGACAGTATTTATAATTTGGAAAGTTATAAACCCATCTGGAGTAGCGACGAACAATGGAGCAGCTTAACAGATTCTTTGTATGCGTTCATCGCTTCCGCCCGCTCGTACGGCCTTTTTCCAGCCGATTACAACGTGGCTGCGCTCACCAATATTCGTACGGGCATGGCGGCCGATTCCATCCATAAAAAAAATGCGGCTTCGTGGGCCCGGGCAGATATCCTGTTTACGGATGCTTACCTGAGTATGGCCAGGGATCTGAGACTTGGCCGGCTTGGTCGCGATAGTATGACCATGCGCAGTGATTCGCTGCTAAACGACGGCTATTTTGCACAGCATTTTCAGGAAGCTGTCACCCAAAAAAATATTCGTGGCTCACTGGAACAACTTGAACCCAAACTAAAAGGTTATATCGAATTAAAAACATCCATTCCCGCATTTCTGGATTCTGCGCAGTTAAAGAAACCAACATTCGTAGTCTACCCCAGCAAAGATTCTGCTTTGTTGCTGAAGCAGGTGGAGGACCGGTTGACGGAACTGGATTTTGTTACGGTGCCGGGAGATTCAGCTTCCTTCAGGAGCAATATCAGGAAATACCAGAAAGAACACGGTATACCCGCTACCGGCAAAATTGGCGAGAAAACGGTGGGCAGCCTGAACAATTCCGACTGGCAGAAATTCAAAAGAATAGCAGTTAACCTTGATCGTTATAAGCTGATGGCCGATACCCTGCCACACCAATATATATGGGTGAACCTGCCCGGGTTTTACCTGCAGTTGTGGAATGATGACACCGTTACGCTGCAATCGAAAATAGTGGTGGGAAAACCGCTCACGCGCACGCCGCTACTCACCAGTAAAATAACCGATATGGTTACCTATCCGCAGTGGACCATACCCGAAAGCATTATCGTGAAAGAGGTATTGCCGGGTTTAAAACGGGATACCAATTACCTGAATAAAAGAGGCTATAGTCTTATTGATTCAAAAGGGGATGAAGTGATGGCGTCTTCCGTAAACTGGAGTAAGTACTCAAAAGGTATTCCTTATAAAGTAGTCCAGGGCAGCGGGGATGATAATGCGCTTGGTATTCTCAAATTCAATTTCAGTAATAAGTACAGCGTCTACCTGCATGATACCAATCAACGGTATTACTTCGACAAAACCTTCCGGGCGCTGAGCCATGGTTGTGTACGTGTACAGCAATGGAACAAGCTGGCGCGTTTTATTATCAGTAACGATAGCGTGAATGCCGCTCCAGGTGCGTATACATTTAAAACAGATTCATTAAAAGCCTGGTTGAACCGCAAAGAAAAACATACGATTGCTGTACGAACAAAATTGCCGGTGTATATCCGCTATTTTGGCTGCGCAGGTGTTGACGGGAAAGTGAAATTTTACGATGATATCTACAATGAAGACAAGATGCTGGTTGAAAAGTATTTTGCCACCAAAGTTGTTAACTAATGAGAAGCATTGCCTGCCTGCTGTTTGTTTTTCTGGCCACTGGTTTTTCGGTCCAGGTGGCCGCACAGGCGCGTTCCAAGGGGCATGTAAAAAGCAAGAAGCAGGCAGCTGTGCAATATGGTACGGCCAGTTACTATGCCAACAAGTTCCAGGGCAGGCCCACAGCAAGCGGCGCCCTGTACGATAAAAATAAAATGACTTGTGCCCATAATTCCCTGCCGCTTGGCACATGGGTAAAAGTGACCAATCTTAAAAACAAAAAATCGGTCATTGTAAAAGTGACGGACCGGTTACACCATAAGAATAAGCGATTGGTGGATCTTTCGCGTATTGCCGCTTCCAAACTGGGTTATGTTAGCAGGGGCCTGGCAAAGGTTAAAGTAGAGGTGTTGCCTAAAAATGCGGTTCACTAAGCAGCATTTTTGTGCGTAAAGCTGGTTTCATTGACAATCGTCCGGTCTTCCAACAAAATAACGCTCGTTAATAAATATTTTACGTTTTCAAACCTACCCGTTATTTTTGTCCCCACTACTAAAACTATCGTGTTATGAAGAAGTTACTATTAATTTTCTTAGCTGCCACGGGGTTATTTGAGGTGTCGCTTGCGCAAGACAACGACTATATTAAGCGCCCCACGCTTGGAGTTAATTTCTTTTTCAACGATTTTACTGGAGCAGGGTATATAAAAAAATTTGGTTTGAACCGCGCTATCCGTGATAAGCAAATCGGTCAATTCAAAAACATGGCGCCCGGCCTTGCGGTCAATTACCTCAATGGCATCAGTAAACACCTGGACTTGTCTGTTGGCCTGGCGGGTTCTTTTCTCGACTACCCCATCAGTGGCAAAGGCCTTTTTGGCAATGATAACCTGTTACTGGAAGGCGATGCTTCTGTGAATGCCAAAATGTTAAGCGACAAATATTGGTTTACCCCATACCTGTCTGCGGGTATAGGCGCCTCTAAGTACAAAGGTTATTATGGCGCTTTTGTTCCCATTGGCGTTGGCTTGCAGGCAAATTTTCATGATGAGGCTTTTCTCTTTATCAACGCACAGCACCGGATTGGCATTACTGAAAATACTTCGAACCACCTTTACTACAGCATTGGTGTTGCCGGTAACCTTGGCAATAAAAAGGAACCCAAAATATTGCCCCCGCCACCACCCCCGGTGATGGAGGCACCAAAAGACAGGGACAGCGACGGGGTAATTGACAGCCTGGATACCTGCCCCGATGTTGCCGGTCTTGCAAAATTCAACGGTTGCCCAGATACCGATAACGATGGCATCGCAGACAATGAAGATAAGTGTCCAACCGTAGCCGGGCTCGCACGTTACCAGGGTTGCCCCATTCCAGACCGCGATAAAGATGGTGTAAATGACGAGGAAGACAAATGTGCCGATGAAGCAGGTGTTGCCCGTTACCAGGGTTGCCCTGTGCCGGACCGCGATAAGGACGGGGTGAATGACGAAGAAGATAAATGTCCTGATTTACCTGGGGACGCTGCCAACAGCGGTTGCCCGGTTATTAAAGAGGAAGTGATCAAAAAGATAGCTTACGCTGCTAAAAATATATTCTTTGCATCGGGCAGGTATACGTTGCTGGCAAAATCAAATAAACCACTGAACGAGGTAGTAACCATCCTGAATGAAAACAAAGATTTGAAATTGGACATTGATGGGTATACTGATAATACTGGTAAAGCAGATAAAAATGTCCTGCTGAGCGAAAGCCGCGCCGCGGCAGTAAAGCAATACATTGCCGGCAAAGGCATAGACGAATCTAGGCTGCTGTCAACAGGCCATGGCCAGGATAACCCGGTGGGGGATAACAAAAAGGCAGCCGGCCGTGCCGCCAACCGCCGGGTAGAATTACACCTTAAATATTATTAACCGGTAGCGCATATTTTTAAAAGCAGTTCATTACATGGACTGCTTTTTTTGTTGGTTTGTTTCATACATTCACCGTACACAAATTTTACTGCAGGGTTATAAACCGCGTTTCTGCCATCGCAGCAATTTCTAAATGTAAAACGTAAGATGAAAAAACTTTTCCTGGTCCTGTTTTTTATAACGGCAGCGGTTAGCGGTTTCGCACAGTTGCAATCGCCCGACCAATTTCTTGGCTACAAACTGGGTAGTCATTACACACCACATTTTAAAATTGTTAACTACGTAAATTACATCGCGGCCCAGTTGCCGGATATGGTTAAGGTAGAAAAGTATGGTGAAACCAATGAAGGCAGACCCTTATTGCTCGCCTATATCGCTTCAAAAGAAAACTTTGGCAACCTCGAAAACATACGCAAAAATAACTTGCGGCTGGCCAACGCCAGTGTAGATAAAATGGCGGCCAGCGAAGATGCACCGGCTATTGTTTGGCTTAGCTACAACGTGCATGGCAATGAACCTTCTTCTTCGGAAGCCGCTATGCTCACCCTGTATGAATTGGTAAACCCGGCCAACGCCAAATCGAAAGAATGGCTTAAAAACACGGTCATTATACTTGATCCGTGTATTAACCCGGACGGGCGTGACCGTTATGTAAACTGGGAGAATCAAATGCAGGGGAAAACACCCAATGTAAATCCCATTTCAAGAGAACATGCAGAACCCTGGCCCAACGGCCGCACTAACCATTACAATTTTGATCTTAACCGCGACTGGGCCTGGCAAACCCAGGTTGAGTCGCAGCAGCGCTTAACGAAATACAATCAATGGCTTCCGCAGGTACATGTAGACTTTCATGAGCAATGGTATAATTCACCCTATTACTTTGCCCCTGCTGCCGAACCTTTTCACGAGGTAATAACACCCTGGCAGCGTGAGTTTCAAACCACCATCGGGCGCAACAATGCAAAATATTTTGACGCAAACGGCTGGCTGTATTTTACGAGGGAACGGTTTGATCTTTTCTATCCCAGCTACGGCGATACCTACCCAACCTATAACGGATCAATCGGGATGACGTTTGAGCAGGGAGGCCATAGCCGCGGCGGCCTGGCCGTGCGTAAAATGGACGGTGATACGCTTACCTTGTATGACCGCTTAATCCATCACTACACCACCGGTATGTCTACTGTAGAAATGTCGTCCGTAAATGCCACAAAGCTGGTAAAGGAATTTCACAAATACTTTAATGCCGCCATACAGACGCCGGCAGGTGATTTTAAAAGTTATGTGCTCGCGTATGATGGTACTGACCGTATAGAAAGGCTGAAGACATTGCTGAATAAAAATGACATCGACTGGTCCTATGCAAATGCGTCGAGCCACACCGGCATGAATTATCAAAACGGCAAAACCGAAGTTTTTAAAACCGCGCCTGGTGATATTGTTATCAATGCCAACCAATCGAGAAGCAACCTGCTAAGGGTATTGTTTGAAAGAACTTCTAAAATAACCGATTCTGCTACCTATGATATTACGGCGTGGTCGCTGCCTTTTGTATATGGATTAAAAGCGTACGGACTTAAGGAATATTTTACGGGCACTGCAAAAACAAATCCTTTTGTTGCAGTACAACCTGCTGTACTTAGTTTTGAAAACACTTATGCATACGTAGTTAAATGGAATGGTTTTAACAGCGCAGTCTTTTTGTCGGCTTTATTAAACAAAGGGATTAAGGTGAGGTTTGCGGAAGAATCCTTTAAAGTAGGCAACAATGATTTTGAAAAAGGTGCACTCATCATTACCAGGGGCTCCAATGGAACTTACGGAAAGGAGTTGGAAAGCATCATAAAAAATGCGGCGGAAGCAAATGCGGTGCAGGTGGCATCTGTGCCTACCGGTTTTGCAGACAAGGGTTTCGACATTGGTTCCGGCAGGGTAAAATTCATAGACAAACCACGTATAGCATTGATGAGTGGCAAAGAAGTATCCAGTAATGCCATGGGTGAAATATGGCACCTGTTCGACCAGCAGCTCAACTATCCGATTACCCTTATCAATACGGATGATTTGGGCAATATGGAACCCGGCGATTTTAATGTGTTGATTATACCGGACGGGTATTACAGCATGTTTACCCAAAAAGAAAAGAATGAACAACTGAAAGAATGGGTGCGTAAGGGCGGCAAAATAATTGCCCTGGAAAATGCGGCTGTACAAATGAGCAATGCAGAATGGGGCTTTAAAGTTAAAGCCAGTGACGATGATAAAAAAGAGAAGGACGAGAAGTACAACAAAAAAGATGACTACACTTTGCTGAAAAAATATGACAACCGTGAGAAAGATGAAATCACGAATAATATTGCGGGATCTATATTCAGGGTTGAACTGGATAATTCCCATCCGCTGGCGTATGGCTATAGCGACCCATACTACACGCTAAAACAAGACAGGATTATTTACGAGTTTATGAAAGATGGCTGGAATGTAGGTATTGTTAAAAAAGATAACTACATAAGTGGTTTTACCGGCAGTAAACTGCGCGATAAAATGAAAGACGGCACTTTGTTTGGCGCTATTGAAATGGGCAGGGGCAACGTGGTTTTCATGGCAGACGATCCCGTTTTCCGCAGTTTTTGGGAGAATGGAAAATTACTGCTGTGCAATGCCGTATTTTTTGTGGGCGAATAAGATAAGTTTCCGTAAAAAATATACAAGCGGGATTGATGCAATCCCGCTTTTGCATAATTTAACGATCTTCGGACCTGTTAAAATTTGTGCAAGGCAGGATACGTAGCTGTTACTACTTACCTTTCCAATGTTTGGCCGGTTCCCGCAACCAGCAGCAACCGATCCGGGACGGGCGAAGCGCTACGATATTTTTTTAGGAACATATAATCATCGAATTAAATATAAGGCATGAAGCAATTGTTAGCATCATTTTTCTCGTTTGCTATTTTGGGATTAACGCAGCCTGCGGCGGCGCAAGCACCACCGTCATTGTCGTCGTCAGAAATATTATTGGCAATAAAAAAATTAAATGTGCTGGGTAGCGTATTGTACATTGGTGCCCATCCTGATGATGAGAACACCCGCTTGCTGGCATGGCTGGCAAAAGAGAAACAATACAGAACGGGTTACCTGTCTTTGACCAGGGGTGATGGCGGGCAGAATTTAATTGGAAACGAACAGGGCGTTAACCTTGGACTTATCCGCACACAGGAATTACTGGCTGCCCGCCGCATAGATGGTGCGGAGCAGTTTTTTTCTACGGCTTTTGATTTTGGTTTTTCAAAGACTTCAGAGGAAGCTTTTAAGATATGGAACAAGGAAAAAATATTGGAAGATGTTGTTTGGGTGATTCGCAAATTTCAACCCGATGTTATCATTACGCGCTTTCCGGAAGATTCCCGTGCCGGTCATGGTCATCATGCTGCTTCGGCTATACTTGCCCGTGAAGCATTTTCTGCAGCAGCTGATCCAAAAAGATTTCCCGACCAGATACAGGTCTACCGGTTAAAACCCTGGCAGGCTAAACGCCTTCTTTGGAACACATTTAATTTTGGCAATACTAATACAACGGCGGAAGATCAATTAAAGATAGATGTAGGTACATACAATGCCCTGCTGGGGAAAAGCTATGGTGAAATTGCTGCTGATAGCCGCAGTCAGCACAAGAGCCAGGGCTTTGGCGTTCCTAAAACCCGCGGTCAATCCTTCGAATATTTTACCACGATTGGCGGCGACGCCCCTGCCGCGGCGATAATGGATGGGGTGGATGTATCGTGGTCTCGACTAGGCGATGCCGGTATTAGTGCCGCGATTGATCAGATCGTCCGGCAATTTGATCCGCAACAACCCGGGAACAGCATTTGGCTGTTACAGAAAGTCTCAGGACAGATTATGAAGCTCATGGATAAAGATCCGGTACTGATCAGCGAAAAGTTAGCAGAAATAATGCAAATGATGGCAGCATGCTCAGGCCTATTTGTGGAAGCCGTTGCCAATAAGCAAATGGCCGTAATTGGTGACTCATTGAAAGTGTCTTTTAATGTGGTGAACCGGAATAAAAGCACCCTAAAAAAGTTGAAGATTTCTTTTTATGATACCAGCTTTGTGGTATCGGATTCATTGCCCTATGACCAGGTTAAAACAATTTCTTTTAATTGGCTGCCAAAGCAACAGCCGATGGCAGATCAGCCTTATTGGCTGAAGGAACCAATGACGCAGGGCAGCTATACCGTAAAAAATCAGGATGATATCGGATTACCGCAAAACAGGACGAATATCGGTCGCTTAACTGCACAGCTAGACTCGTCTTTTTTAGTTGCCAATTTTTCACTGCAGTATAAGTACACAGACCCGGTAAAGGGCGAAATTTACCAGCCCGTAATATTTGTACCCCCAGTGCTCGTTAAAGTATCTCCTGCCGTTGTACTAACTAATACCATACCTAAGATAAAAACACAGATCGCTGTTGACTATGAAACAGAAACCCCTGCTGCCACTGGTGCAGCTGCAATTGTTTTTAGCAATGGCGCAAGACAAAAAGTAAACATCAGCATGCGGTTAAATGAAACACAGACCATTGTTTTTCCGCTGGATTCTATTGTAAAATCAAAAAAAGATACCAGCCTTGCTGCATCCATTGTCTTTTTGGATAAGTTTACTGAAAGCGGGTTTGCTAATTATATGCGGCTGATTAATTATGATCATATTCCAACAGTGCATTATTTGTTTCAGTCGAAAATGAAAATTATTAATGAGGAAGTAAGAATTGAAGGAAAAAGGGTGGGCTATATTAAAGGGGCAGGGGATAATGTACCAGAAGCCCTGATTGCAATGGGGTATGAAGTGATATACCTGGATCAGGCAGATATTACCGATCAAAAATTAAAAACGCTGGATGCGGTGATTACGGGGGTGAGGGCTTACAATACAAATGAATACTTGTCTGCCAAATATGATATACTGATGAAGTATATTGAAAACGGTGGCAACCTCATTGTTCAATACAATACCTCCAGCCAGATTGGTCCGGTTCGGGCAAAAATAGCGCCGTATCCGTTTGAGATTTCAAGGAACAGGGTAACCGATGAACACGCCGCTGTAACAGTACTTAAACCAGCACATGCCGTTCTAAATTATCCCAATAAGATAACCAGCAAAGATTTTGATGGCTGGATACAGGAACGAAGTATCTATCATGCCAGTAACTGGGACAGTCATTACGAAACTATTTTGGCCATGCATGATCCCGGTGAAAAGGACGATGAAGGCAGTTTGATTACGACAAAATACGGCAAGGGAAATTTTGTTTATACAGGACTTGTATTTTTCAGGGAATTGCCCGCGGGCGTGCCGGGTGCTTACCGGCTGCTGGCCAACCTGATTGCACTAAATCACAAAAAAGGGTTTTAAGTATGGCCAATTCTTCGCAAAGCAGGAGAGAGATAGGATTTGTAATTGCCATTGTACTTGGCCTGGTGCTGGGCGTTTTTATCAAACGCGTACAGATTGGTCTGTTGATTGGCCTTGGCATTGGGTTGTTGTCTGCGGGTATGATAAGCGGTAAAAAGAAATAATACCGGGCAGCTAAATTTGTCTGTAAAACAAGCGTTTGCCGGTAAACAATACTGCACGCCACATTTTTTATATGCAAGATCAACCAGAAGATAAATCACCTTTGTTTGCGTCGTGGACGCAGTGGTATGTGTTTGTACTGGCCGTTCTTGTTGTGCTCATTGTACTATTTACATTGTTTACTAATTATTTTTCATGAGCCGTCCCGACTGGATAGTACTTGCTTTTACGTTAAGCGCCATTATCGCTTATGGCCTGTATAAAAGCAGGGCAACAAAAAACCTGGATGGCTATTTTCTTAGCAACCGGAGCATGCCGTGGTGGCTGGTGTTACTTAGTATCATGGGCACGCAGGCCAGCGCAGTTACTTTTTTATCGGCCCCCGGCCAGGCTTATACCGATGGAATGCGCTTCGTTCAATATTATTTCGGACTGCCCATTGCCATGGTTTTGTTGTGTATTACTTTTCTTCCCATCTTTCACCGGTTAAAAGTATATACGGCGTATGAATACCTGGAAAACCGGTTCGACCTTAAAACAAGAACGCTTACTTCGTTGCTGTTCCTGTTGCAGCGGGGCGTATCCACGGGTATCAGTATCTACGCGCCTGCTATTATCCTTTCTTCGCTGCTCGGCTGGAATATTTACCTGACCAATGTTCTTATGGGGGGCCTGTTAATTATTTATACCGTAAGTGGTGGCGCCAGGGCAGTTGCTTATACGCAGCAATTGCAGATGGTTATCATTTTTGCGGGTATGTTTATGGCGGCTTATATGGTGGTGCATTTATTACCCGCGGATGTTGGCTTTGTAGATGCTTTACGCGTAGGCGGCAAGATGGGCAAGCTGAATGTAATAACCACTGGCACAGAACACGGTAGTTTTAACTGGAATGACCGGTACAATATATGGAGCGGTTTGATTGGCGGGTTTTTCCTGGCGCTTTCTTATTTTGGAACCGATCAAAGCCAGGTGGGCCGTTACCTGACAGCAAAAAATTTATCGGAAAGCCGCATTGGCCTGCTCATGAACGGCCTGGTAAAAGTGCCCATGCAATTTTTTATATTACTGGTGGGTGTGCTGGTATTTACTTTTTACCAGTTTAACCAGGCACCTCTTTTCTTTAATGAAATACAGGTAAATAAAGTGGCGGGATCCCAATACAAAGATTCGCTGCGGCTGATGCAGCTGGAGTATGCATTGCTTTCCAAACAGAAAACGCAGACGGTTACGCAATGGGTAAATGAAACAAAAACAAACGCGGATACAAAGCAGTCTGAAGAAAAGTTACAACTGCTCAACCGCCAGACGGATACAATACGGACCGGTTTTAAGGGGCTAATGGACAAAGCCGGCATCGGTGGAGATTCCAGTGATACCAATTATATTTTTCTGCGTTTTGTTATCGACTACCTGCCGAAGGGGTTGGTGGGATTGCTCATCGCCGTCATTTTCCTGGCTGCATGGGGCAGCATTGCGGCGGCCCTTAACTCGCTGGCCTCCTGCACCGTTATTGATATTCACAAAAAATTTATCAGGAAGGAGTGCTCCGAAAGCAGTGATTATAACACATCCCGCTGGTACACATTTGCCTGGGGAATATTCTCTATTGTAATTGCGATGTTTGCCACCAATATGGGTAGTTTAATTGAAGCCGTTAATGTGCTGGGCTCCTTATTTTACGGTGTTATACTGGGCGTATTCCTGGTAGCGTTTTATTTAAAGCATGTCGGGGGCCACGCGGTTTTTATCAGCGCTGTTATTATTGAATTGTGTATCGTAGTGCTCTTCTGGAAATCTGCTATTGGGTTCTTGTGGCTGAACGCCATCGGGGCCCTGGGTGTGGTTCTTCTTGCTTTGCTGCTGCAACCATTTGTTAATAAAAAAGAAATGGCCGGAAGTTAATCCAGCCATTTCTACTATATCATTCCGGTGCATGAAGCACGAACGGGGCGCACTGTCTGTGTTTTATTTCAATGATGCAATTAATTTCTCGTTCAGCGCTACGTAGTCATCATTCTTTGCTTCTTTGGCCAATTCAATTGATTTGAGCGCAGTTGTTTTTGCTTCTTCTTTTTTGCCCAATTTTGCCAGGCAATTTGCTTTCTGGTGCATTACCCAAAAAGCGGTGGGGTCCTGTTCTGCCGCCTTGTTAAACCATACCAGCGCCTGGTTTAAATCTTTGCCATTGTCCATATAGTACATCGCGGCATTGAAATAAGGGCGGTTGTCTTTATCCATTAATGATTTAATCTGCGCGCTTACTTTTGTATCAACATCGGTTGTAATGGGAAGGCTTACACCTGTATTGGCCCATAAAATATAAAGGTTGGTGCTGTTTGCTTTTATATCGCCAAACTGCATGGTAAAAGTTTCCATCGCATCTTTCACTGCAAAAGGAGCTGCTTTAACCCTCGCCACATCTTCTGATTGTTTGTAAGCCGCCGGGGAAGTTACATCCAGCTGTTTTGTTATAATAAGCGTCCAGCTGCTTGCATCAGGAATGCTCAGGAGACCATATTTACCGGCAGGTATTTTTGTGCCGCCAATTGTTACTTCATCTGTAAAGCTCAGCGTGGTAGCGTTATTTGCACCGGTGCGCCATACTTTTCCAAAAGGAACCAAATCACCAAATACTTTACGGCCTTTGATATTGGGGCGCGAATAAGAAAGTTCAACTGAACCAAGTCCAAGCTCTTGCTTTATTGTTTGGGTAGAACTGGGTGCAGGGGTTTTTAATTGCTGGGCAGATACATTCAGTACAGCGCAGCCCAGGAAAAGGGCGAGCAAAATTGATTTCATGGTAGTAATAGTTTTAGATGGCAAAAATAAGGGAATGGGCGATGGCAGTAAGGTTTTTCATGCCGGATCCACAACTACCAGTTTGATGGCATCAAAATTTTACGGTAACCCGTGCGCCTGCTTTCTTTCCGCGCAATAATTTCCAACCAGGACCTGTTTTAATGAGCTGGATGGCTGTTTCATCGAGTTCATCATCCAGCGATTGCTCGATTTCAAAATCGGAGAGCCATCCTTTGTGAACCTCGAAAGAGACAATCACGCTGCCGTGTTTTGTTCTGCTGGCTTCATTAATGTTTTTCCTTGATTCCAGGTATTTATTGTACCGTTCCCAACCGATGATCGGTTCCGCATCCAGTATTTTAATGGAGATGTCGTTAGACGGACCGGCTTTCTTTTTCTGCGCGCCATTGCTTTGTGTAACTACATCCCGCTGGTTTGCCGGTGCCGGAGTTAAAACAATCTGGTTAAGGGTTGCTTTATTGCGGAGACTGAAATTTTGCGTTTCAAAACCATCTGACACAATGGACACGCTCAATGTGCTATCACTTGCTTTAAAAGAAAAATAACCTTTGCTATCTGTTTGCGTGGCAACATTCAAAGTAGGAATCTGTACCGGCACGTTTGCTACAGGTTTGTGCGACTGGTCCATTACCGTCCCTTTAAATAAATTAGGCGCTACCCTTCCGGCCAATTTGTTATTGTCTGTACTATAATCATCGCGTGCAATATCCTGCGTCTTTTGTTCCGGCATTTCGCTGGCAGCTTTTGGCGCCGCTTGTTTTGCTGCGCGCATGGAAGCAACCGCATCCTTTTTTTCTTCCGTCTTGTCAGCGTTGCCGGCAGTTGCTTCTTCCCTGTTCAACGATTCACTTTCAGGCGGGGCGGCATCGGGCACGGTTGCCGGAACAACCACTTTGTTTTTAGCGGAACCAATGCTGCTGGCTTCGGGAGGCCGCTGTTTTTTATTGAGGGCGATATCAGGTGCGGTATCCAGGCTCAAAGCAGTTTGCGGTATAGCGCCGGTATCGGTTTTGATTACCGGAGCAGGTGGCGCTTGTTCAATATTCTTTGCAATGCCGTTGTTTGGCTGTTTTGGGCTAATGTAGACGTAGAGCCAGGCGGCACCGGCCAGCACAATAACCATCGCTGCAATTTTCCACCAGGAAAATTTTATCACTGGCGCAGTTTCTTTTTCTGCAACCCTTGCGGCAAGTCGTTTTGCCAATATTTCATTATCGGCCGCAATCGCCGGTAACGCAACTTTGCCACTGGCTTCGTACCCCTCCATTGCATCCGCCAAAAAAGGGTCTTCCAGCGCAGCTTTTTCCATTGCGTGCTGTGCTGCAACAGAGAGCTGTCCGTTCCAGTATTTTTCAATATCGGCGGCCGAGTAATTAATATGGTTACTGTCTTCACTCATAATTACGAGCTTTTAGCGGTTAGCCAATAGCTGTTACGGGAAAATTTATTCAATCATTTTTTCTTTAATAGCGAAATGTAAATCAAATCGTTAATCGCTTCCTGTTTTCTCCATACAAATTTTCAAATTTCGCCTTCCATTCTGGATCAGGCTCCGCACTTTTTTCCAGTCGAGCCCCGTAATCTGCACAATCTCATTATAACATTTCTGCTGCAGGTAGAACAATTGAACTGTCTGCTGCTGCTCACCGGGCAACGTTTGCAAACAACGCTCCATTATCCTGAATTCCGCTTCCTGCTGCAGTGCACCGTTCAGATGCAGTTCTTCACTGCTTTGCATAAGTTCAGGATCCAGGGTTACTGTCTTTTTATTTTTTTGGCTGCGCAACTGCATCAGGCAGTGGTTTTTAGCGAGTGTGTACAGCCAGCTTTTAAAATTGTCGACCTGGTGTTTTTTCAGTTTGTGTACCAGTTCTTCAAATACGTGCATCACGGCGTCTTTGGCAATTTCAGGGTCCGAGAGGTATTTCAGGCATACCCCATATACCAGTTCCATATACCGCTGGTACAAGCTGGCCAGCACCTGCAGATCGCCGGTTTGCTGGTAAGACAATACCAGTTCTTTATCGCTCCCGGCCGGATTTAATATATTTTTTAAAAAAACCAGTGCTAATTGTTTTTAATGCAGGCTGCCTCACTGCGCTCCCGCCCGCAATTTTCATCACGTTACTGCCCCGCACAGCAAAATAATTCAAAAAATCAGCATTGCGGTTATGCAATTGCAAAATTGTCTGCATCCATTACCAGTTGGCCATCAAAAATCATTTGTAAACAGTAAAAAAAATAAATATGCGTTACGTACTATTCAGTTGCATGGCAGCGGTCATCGGCCTCCTGTCGTTTTCTGCGCTCTCCAGCTTTCCAGTTCAGGGTAAAATTACCGATGAGCACGGCATAGCAGTTGTGGGAGCAACGGTGGTTGAAAAAGGTATGCGTTCCGGTACCACAACAGATGCCCACGGGGACTATAAAATTACGGCTAGCAGTGAAAAATCAAAATTGGTTTTTTCGGCCGTTGGCTTCGATAAGCAGGAAGTATCAGTTAAAAATAGAAGTCTTATAAACATTATCCTGAAAGCTTCTACTGAGCGCCTGGAGGAAGTGGTAATAACGGGGTATGGAACAACGAATAATGAATACCAGGATGAAAAATCCTTTTCCATACAGCCGCCGTCCAGTACCGCTGCCCCTGTAGGCAATTACCCGCAAGCGTTGCAGGGTAAGGTGGCCGGGCTGTATATCACTGGCAGCAGCAACGCGCGGCGATTGCAGAAACGCGGCATTCGCACAACCGGTGCGGCCGACAAAGATTACAACACCGAAGATTATGATGGCATTACAGAAAATCGTTTTCTTAGTGTTGCAGACAACGCCCTCTCCACCTTTTCTATTGATGTGGATGCAGCATCTTACAGCAATGTGCGCCGTTACCTGCAATCTGGCCAGTTGCCTCCTGCAGGCGCGGTACGCATCGAAGAAATGATTAACTATTTTCATTACGATTACCCGCAACCGGTAGATGATCATCCTTTTTCTATTAATACCGAAATCGCTGCTTGTCCATGGAATACCGCGCACCAGTTGGTACTGGTGGGTTTACAAGGCAAAAAAATACCGGTGGCTAATTTACCTGCATCCAATATAGTTTTCCTGATTGATGTTTCAGGATCAATGATGGATGAGAACAAATTGCCGCTGGTAAAAGCTTCCATGAAATTGCTGGTGGACCAGTTGAGGGAGCAGGATAAAGTATCGCTGGTAGTGTACGCCGGAAATGCGGGCCTGGTATTACCGCCCACCAGCGGTGCAAATAAATCAACCATCAAAGACGCCATTGATAACCTGGAAGCGGGCGGTTCAACAGCGGGCGGCCAGGGTATTTTGCTGGCATATAAAACCGCGAAGGATAATTTCAAGAAAGATGGTAACAACCGCGTGATACTTTGCACAGATGGCGATTTTAACGTAGGTGCCAGCAGCGATGATGCACTGGTGAGCATGGTTGAAGAAGAAAGAAAAAGCGGTGTGTTTTTAACCGTATTGGGTTACGGCATGGGCAATTACAAAGACAATAAAATGGAAAAGTTGGCTGATAAAGGTAATGGCAATCATGCCTATATCGACGGACTATCTGAAGCAAAAAAAGTATTGGTGCATGAATTTGGCGGCACTTTATTTACGATAGCAAAAGATGTGAAACTCCAGGTAGAATTTAACCCGGCCAAAGTGCAGTCATACCGCTTAATTGGTTATGAAAACCGTTTGCTCAACAAAGAAGATTTTAACAACGATAAAAAAGATGCCGGCGAACTGGGCAGCGGTCATACGGTAACCGCTTTGTATGAAGTGATACCGGTAGGTGTAAAAAACGAATTTGCGGAAAGTGTAGATAAATTAAAATACCAGCAGCAAATTAATCCGGTTGCCGTTAGTACCGGAAACGAAATGATGACGATTAAGTTTCGCTACAAAAAACCTGACGGCGAAGTAAGCAAACTGATTGAACATCCCGTAGCGGATAATCCATTTGATTTTGCTGCTGCTTCCTCTAATTTCAGGTTTGCTGCAGCGGTGGCTGAGTTTGGGATGTTGCTGCGCGATTCTGAATTTAAACAATCAGCCTCCTATAACAAGGCATGGCAGTTGGCAAAAGATGCATTGGGCGCTGATGAGGAAGGTTACCGGAGTGAATTTTTGAAATTGCTTAAAAATGCACAATCCCTGGCAAAGAATAGCCAAAAGCCGGTGGAAGCAGCGGACGATGAAGAAGTAAGTGTTCACAGAAAATAATTAAATCTAATCAATCACCTGTCCGGGCAACTGGCTACGGGCAGGTGATTCATTAAAACGAACGGGCATGAAACAACAAATACAACTACAGATACCTTCTCCCTGTCATGAAAACTGGGATAAGATGACGGGAACGGAACATGGCCGTTTCTGTATGTCGTGCCAAAAAGAAGTAGTAGACTTTAGTGTATTAACCGACAAGCAAATTATCGACTATATCTCCAGGGCCACTGAAAGTATTTGTGGCAGGGTGCAACACGATCAGATGAACCGTGATTTGATACAACCGCGGGAAGTTAATAGGATTGGATGGAGGCATTGGATGAGCGTTGCGGCCTCAGTTATAATGGCAGTGTCCGGGGCAGCTTCACAGGGAAAAACACCCAAACAATTAGTGGTAAGCGGGTCTCTTAAGCCTGGTAAAAAAATACCGGTAATAATTAAAAAGGGGGAACTGGCAAGTAGTGAAAAAGTCCCCGAAAAGATTATGGTACGGGGAAAAATAGTAGACGAAAGAAATAATCCCATTCCGTATGCAACCATAACCCAATACGATGCCACCGCCGGTGTGGCTGCAGATGCTGAAGGTAACTTTATCCTTTTTTTAAATGAAGCCTTACCAAATATAAAACTCAGTGCCAGCGCTGTTGGATTTGCAACTGCGGTGATTGAATTGGACACGCCAGAAAAAATGAAATCAATCACTACGGAGAATAATGTGTTGACAATTGAAGTGGCGACAATTGTTTTAACGCAGGCATTAATGGAAGAAGTCGTCATTACTTCCCGCGAAACAAAGGGAAGAATGATTGCGGGCGCTATGTTGGTTTGTAAAAAAGTAACCACTTTTGAAAAAGTGAAAAAGATATTCAATCCTGCAAACGAAGTACAAGTAGTTCCTAATCCCGTTGCTACAAACCGTTTTTTCAATGTTAGGTTCCGGCTAAAAGATCAGGGTGGGTACAATGTACAATTCACAGATGCAGCGGGTAAAATTATTGCCAGTCGCCCGCTGGTTATTTCTTCCGGCAACCAGGTAGAAAATTTCAATGGAAACATGTTCAGCACAGCGGGTATTTATTTTGTGACAGTGTTTAATAAGCAGGCAGCAAAAATGTATACGTCAAAAATATTAGTGCAGTAATTAAGCACAGGCGAAAGCCGCGTACACCTGCAGTACTGATTATTTCCGCATTACAAGTGCCGGCTTTAAACGGTCTGTATACTTCGCGGGTCGAGACAATAAAACGAAGTTCGTAAAACAAGGGCGCGGATGGGGCGCAAAAGAGCCCAATAAAGATTTTCTGTACAAGTGTGCGACGCAAGAATGCCAAATAACGCAGCAAATGCCGGGATACCAAACCCTTTGTTTTATATTACTTTTTTCTTGTTACTTAAATGCCGGGTGAAAATTTTGCAAGGTCTTGCGCAGGAACTCCCTGTCGAGGTGCGTATATATTTCGGTAGTGGTAATGCTTTCATGGCCCAGCATTTCCTGCACTGCGCGGAGGTCTGCGCCCCCTTCCACCAAATGAGTGGCAAATGAATGCCGCAAGGTATGCGGGGAAATGTTTTTTGTAATGCCTGCCAGTTTTACCAGGTCCTTCAGCAGCAGGAAGATCATCACCCTGCTGAGCCCGCTGCCGCGGCGGTTCAAAAACAGGATATCATCATTGCCGGGTTTAACGGCCATGTGTACCCGTATATCCTGCCGGTAGCTATTGATGTATTTAATGGCGCTGCGACCAATGGGTACCAGCCTTTCCTTATCGCCCTTGCCCAGTACTTTTATAAAACCAACGTCCAGGTAAAGCTGGCTGATTTTAAGATTGACGAGTTCACTTACACGGAGGCCACAACTGTACATGGTTTCAAGAATGGCTTTGTTCCGTCCACCCTCCGGTTTACTAAGATCGATTGCTGCAATAATGGCTTCAATTTCTTCAAAAGTCAATATGTCCGGCAGGGATCGTTTTAACCTGGGCGCTTCTATTAAAACAGTAGGGTCCGTGGCACTGATGTGTTCCAGCAGGCAATATTTGTAAAAGGCGCGCAACCCCGAAATGATCCGGGCCTGGGAAGTGGCTGTCATGCCCAGTTCCGTAATAAAACGAAGAAATTGCTGCACGTCTTTCAGTTCTGCCTGGGCGGGGGTGAGCAATCCGTGCTGCCCCTGCAGGAATTCGGTGAATTTTTCCACATCCCGCAGATAAGCTTCCACGGAATTATCAGACAGTGATTTCTCCAGTTGCAGGTAAGCTTTAAATCCTTTTTTGTACGGTTCCCACATGGGCGATTGCTATAAAGATGAATATAGTTGAACGAGATGCCTTATTTTCGGTTATCAAATTTGGCTAATAAAATCCACAACTGATAACTTTGGCAATGCAATTGGTAAATCTGCGCTCTTTTAAACAGAAAGTGAGGCATAACAGGAGACGGTTCCGCATTTTTCTTTCCCGGTTGGAACGAACGCCACACAAAGATATAAAAGCGATCGCCCTGGTGGCAGACAAGCATACCTGGAGCGAAACCGATTGTCTTAGCTGCGCTAATTGCTGCAAAACCATGACGCCGACTTTTACCCCCGTCGACATTAAGCGGATATCGTTGCACCTTAATATGACAACCAAAGGTTTCAAAGAACGATACCTGTATAAAGACAAACGCGACGGCGACTGGATGAATGTAAAACAGCCTTGCGAGTTTTTAAACCTCACAGATAACAAATGTTCTATTTATGAGGTCCGTCCCGAAGATTGCTCCGGGTTCCCCCATCACCATAAAAAGAAAATGACCGATTATGTACATGTCTACAAACAGAATGTAGAATTTTGTCCGGCTACCTACAAATGGGTGGAGAAAATAATGGAACTGGTGAAGGCCGACCAGGTAAAATAGGGGGACACTGCCTGGAAGTTAAAACAGCCATTGCGTGGCAGGAACGAAGCATTGTTGAGGGCCCGGAATTGGTTGCGCACTAAGTAAAAGTCTCAGACAACCCCCAATTATTTGATCATATCATCAGCCTTCACAAATACACATCTTCTATAAAAAAATATTCGGCGGTATTGTTGGGATGTACACTGATGGAAAGGACATCGTACTGTACGCGTTTCCATACCGGGTATTGATCCTGAAACGCTGCGCCTGCTTTCATCAGGTTCGTTATTTTTTTATTGTCTACACGCTCTTCAGGTTCGCCAAATTTTTTATTGCGCCTTGTTTTTACTTCAATAAAATGCAGCACCTGTTCAATGGAAGCGATGATGTCTATTTCATAATGCGAATGCCGCCAGTTCTGGTGCAGCACGATAAATCCTTTTTCCAGCAGCCATTTCACTGCCAGTTGTTCGCCCTCATTTCCCAATAAATGATGCTTTGCCAATGCTTTGCTGTTTTTTTATTATTTTACCATCTTTAAGTACGCAACAGCGAAAATAAGACTTCAATAAACCGATACAATCCAGTTTATGAGTAATGAAACTAATATATCCAGGTTAACGGGCAAAGTACAACATTACCAGTGGGGTGGTTTTGATTACATCCCGCAGTTACTGCATATTACTAATAACCGCCACGAGCCATTTGCGGAGTTTTGGCTGGGTGCCCACGTAAATGGCCCCGCGCAATTGGAGAATGGTGAAAGCCTCCATGATCTAATTGAAAAGAATCCGGCGTACCTGGGCCCGGCGGTGCAGCAGCAATTTGGCCGCCTGCCTTATTTGCTGAAGATCCTGGATGTAAAGGATATGCTTTCTATCCAGGTGCATCCCAATAAAAAAGCGGCAATCACAGAATTTGCCAATGAGAATAAAAACGGCGTTATGCTCAATGCGCCCAATCGCAATTATAAAGACGACAACCATAAGCCAGAACTCATGACCGCACTCAGCGATTTTTGGTTGTTGCACGGTTTTCAGCCGGCAAACCAGCTCACTGCAACAATTGCAAAAGTGCCGGAGTTTGATTTTATGCTGCCCGTATTTGAAAAAGACAATTATAAGGCTTTGTATGAGCTGGTAATGACCATGGAGCAGTCACGCGTAAATGCTGTCCTGCAACCACTGCTCAACCGCATCATTCCTTTGTACCAGGCGGGGAAGCTGGACAAGAACGGACCAGATTTTTGGGCGGCAAGAGCAGCGCTTACGTTTAATGCAGGCGATAAAGTTGACCGCGGCATTTTCTCCGTGTATCTTTTTAATATTGTTTACCTGAAAAAAGGCGAAGCCGTTTTCCAGGATGCCGGTATTCTGCATGCTTACCTGGAAGGACAAAACGTAGAGATTATGGCCAATAGCGACAATGTTTTACGGGGCGGTTTAACGCCTAAGCATATAGATGTACCAGAATTGATGAAGCATGTAGTATTTGAACCCATCACACCAAATATTATACACGGCATAGCAACCAGTGAAACCGAACGGGTTTTTCTGACCCCCGCCCCTGATTTTGAACTGCGAAAAATAACCCTTGCTGCCAATGAAAGCTGCAGGTTAACAATTTCAACGGTTGACATATTTCTCCTGCTGCATGGTTTGGTAGAGGCAGGAAATGGAGGAGGTGCATCGGCGTTTAAAAAAGGAGAAGCATTTATGGCGGTAAATGGGGCAACCATCAGCATCCATGCAACGGAAGCTGCTGAAATATACCGCGCCACTGTACCGGTTAAGCGCTGATTATTACAGAAGTACCGTTGTAATCCCAACTGACGCGATTCGCCATTGCACCGATCTTTGTTTGCGCGGCAGGATATTTTGAATTATTTTTGCGCAATAGCACAACATTATGAAATCTAACAAATCGCTTATCTGGACATTGATTGCTTTAATTGTTATTGCAGCATTGTACCGCATTGTTCCGGGTCGTCCATGGGGTTTTGCTCCGCAGATTGCCATGGCATTATTTGGTGGTGCAATCATTAAGGACAAGAAGTGGGCCTTTGCATTACCGATATTCTCCATGTTTTTATCAGATCTGCTTTACCAGGGTTTGTACAGCGCTGGTTTCATATCGGATATCTATGGCTTTTATTCCGGTCAGTGGATCAACTACTGCCTGTTTGCCCTGATGGTTGTCATCGGTTTTGCAATCAAAAAAATAAATGTGCTCAACGTCCTGGCAGCGTCCTTGATAGCGCCCACTGTATTCTTCCTGCTTTCAAATTTTGTTACCTGGAGTGGCCTGGCAGGAATGCGCGGTCTTAACCGGCCTTTTACTTTTGACGGATTATTGATGGCGTACGCAGACGGACTGCCTTTTTACAAAGGGGCATTGATGGCCACGTTATTTTTTAGCACCATTCTTTTTGGCGGTTATTATCTTTTCACAAAAAACAGTACTACTGCACAACAAGCAGCGCACGCATAACAATTTTATTCGATACAAATTTAAAGGCCATCTCTTACGGGATGGCTTTTTTATTGGCCATCAATTCCCGGCTTCATAGCCTTCATCCACCGGTAAATTGCCCGCGTCTGCAGCAGCCGTGGCCAGCAAATCGCAACGGTTATTAAACGCATTACTCGCGTGTCCTTTCACCCAAATAAATTTCAACTGATGTTTCTTGCTGAGCGCGTGGTAACGCAACCACAAATCCTTGTTTTTCTTACCACCCTTAAAATCGGTGGCTATCCAATTCTTCAGCCAGCCCTGTTCTACGGATTTTACAATGTACTGGCTATCGCTGTAGACCGTAATCTGCAAAGTTTCTTTTTTTAATGCCTCCAGCGCCGCAATAACGGCCATCAACTCCATCCGGTTGTTGGTGGTTTTTCGGTAGCCGCCCGACAATTCTTTTTCTGTATTGCCCCATTTTAGAATAGCACCATAGCCACCCGGGCCGGGGTTGCCGCGGGAAGCGCCATCTGTATAAATAATTAATCCGTTACCTGGCATGTATTTTTTTTTGATCCCGGCAGTTGTTTTTCAATAAGGCATCGTTGCGTCGCACACTTGTACGGCAACGCTTTTTTCAACACCTCCAAAACAGGGCGCGCGTCGTTTATGCAAGTCCTTTTATTCAATTTCTCCTGGCAAACCGCAATAACTAACGATTATAAATAACCGCTAACATTTTACACGACTTCAATCTCTCCGCGTAGATAGGTAACGGCGTTTCCGCTCATTAATACCCGGTCTCCTTTCAATTCACAATCCAGGTAGCCGCGCCGTTTTGAAACCTGTATCGCTTTCAGTGATGTTTTGTTCAGTTGTTTTGCCCAATAGGGTACCATAATGGTATGGGCTGAGCCGGTTACCGGGTCTTCATCAATCCCGCTTTGCGGGTAAAAACAACGGGATACAAAATCAGCATCGCTTCCTTTTGCGGTGGCAATAATGCCACGGCACGGAATTTTCGCTAACGTTTTAAAATCTGGGGCCAGTTGTTCAATCATTTCCTGCGAAGGCAATACCACCATGTAATCAAACGAAGTTTTAAAAACCAGGGCGGTGGTGATGCCCATGGCCTCCAGCATCCCTGGCGGCGCCGCTGCTTCTTCCGGCGGGTTTGAGGGAAAATCGAGCATGCATTTCCCGCTGGCCAGTTTGGTTACCTTCAGCGGACCACTTTTTGAATGAAACACAATCGTATCGCCGCTGTGGCCAAGAATGGTAAATAAAACATGGGCAGCTGCCAGTGTAGCATGACCGCAGAGCTTAACCTCGGTAGCCGGCGTAAACCAGCGGATATGATAATCATTATTTTCTTTTACCAGGAAGGCCGTTTCACTCAGGTTGTTCTCCATTGCTATTTTTTGCATCAGGTCATCCGCCAGCCACTCCTTTACCGGGCAAATAGCAGCAGGGTTACCGCCAAATAATGTATTGGTAAATGCATCCGCATAGTAAACAGGTATTTTCATTCTCTGAAAAATTATTTTAAGAATAGATAATTGTAAATAATTGCACAGTGCGGGTTTAGCTGCAGGTTGTCGATGGAAATATACGCCCGCTTGTTCACCTCCTCCATTGTACTGTGAAAATACCTCGCCGCTTTTTTAGCCTGCAGTTTGGTAAAATATTTTCTTTCAAGGCTGATGCGGTTGCTGGTAGCATAGCGCATTGTATTGTCAACCATTTCAGAACAGTACATTTTTTTTCCATCCAGCAGATCAAAACGGTAATCAAAAGTTGTTTTGCTTTTCTTAAGGCTGTCAAGATAATACATAGCACTATCCGTTTCCCCCTTGCTGAGCTGGTAGCGTACGATTCCAAAACCAAAACACCTGGCGGGATTGGCAAACTGGTCCAACGTTTCCAGCCGCATTACCGTGTCGCTTTTCGGCTCATCCAAATCTGGCGGGGTAATGTGATAGATAAGTACGTTGCTGTCTGTCACCAGCGCTATACCTGCGTGAGAATACGTTTTGTCTTTGTCTGATAATTCGCGGATGCGGTAGCTGGTAAAATCCCTGCCACTTCTCATGATTACGTCACCGCTTTGTATACCAGCTTTTGCATCCTGTATCATTTGTTTATTCAGGACGGCGCTATCCGAAGAAAACTGGGCCGGCCTGCTGTTTCCGCAGGAATATAGAAAGAACAGCACGGTTAAAAAGAAGTAGGGATGTTTCATAATTACTGCTGCAAAATAGGGAGAAATAAAAAAACCGGCCGCTGATCCGGGGCCGGTTGTATGCAGTTTTATTAAATTATTTACTTATAAAAGACAACGCATCTATGCCCACTTCACCTGCATTAAGTCCATCGGGTCCACCTTCTGATACAAAGTAACGGAATGCAAAACGTCCACTCACCGTACCCGTTATACCTGATAGCGTAATGGTATATTTGGTCCACTCGGTTGGATAGCCACCAAATGCAAGGCCCGCATTGATATCCAGTAACAACGAGTTAAAATCACCAACGCCGGTCCAATCTTTTCCGGTAAAGGTAGACGTGGTTGCCAGGTTTGCCCGTACCTGCACGCGGTCTGTACCGTCTTTCAGATTAAATGAACCGTCATCAATCGCGTCCCTGGTGTAAAATATTATCTGGTCGCCGTTTTTCATTTTAGTAGGCGGAGATATTAGCCACACGCTCATATTTGCTACTGCTGCGCCGGCATAAAAATCACAGCTGATAAAATCATTGGGCGATTTTGACGCAGAATACGCAGGGAAACCCACTACATAATCCAAACCAAAAGTAGCTTTGTTCGTAGATTCATATCGTCCCTGTCTCCAGGCTTCGGGTCCAACTTTATCACTGTTGTTAGTAATTACCCAACCTTTACTACCAAGTTTGCCAACATCATCAAATTCTTCGCTCCATGACGCAGACACCACGGGTGGCCGGTTGTCGGTCACCGCTTTTTCATCTTTGATACAGGCCGTTATGCAAAAAGTAAAAGTGAGCACCAATGATAACGGGACTATACATTTATTTTTCATATCTCGTCTTTAAAGTATTCAGAAAAAATTTACCTGGCACTGATATAGGCCACGCTATCAATTGCAATGGCAGTTCCAAGGCCGTTTGATCCGCCGCCTTCCACAAAATACCTGAATGCGAAACGTCCGTTTACAGGGGTTGGCAGGTTCTCAATGGTAGCTTCAAACCTTGTCCAGCTGGAAGGATATGCAATCGGATCAAAAAGACTGGCGTCTGTATGATACATTTTATAGGTAGGGTTGATGTCAAGGACCAGTTTCGCAAAATCGCCCGTGTTTGCGCCAGATCCGATATTCAATCCATCGTTGTATGTGTTTACCCTTACCTGCAGGCGATTGCCGTAATCAGTAGAGTCTGTGGTAGCAGTGGGCAACAAAACCGAACGGGTATAAAAAACAATTTTATCACCGGCTTTAATCAGCGTTACCGGTGAAACAGCCCAGGTGCTGATAACGCCCGCATCAGCAGCGGTGCTGGTGTAGTCTGCACCAATAAAACCAACATAGGTGCCTTTTGAAGAGTAAGCAGCAAAAGGAATCGGTGCAGGAAATCCGGTTAGAACAGGGTTGTTGAAAAGTCCCTGGGTCCAGAAGCCGGTCCCCTTCGGAACAGATGCGTTAATGTATCTCCAGCCCTTATCATATGCTGCTGCAACGGTATCAAATTCCTGTACAAAAGACGCGTCAGGAAGCGGCGGAGCAACAGTGAGGTAAGCATCGTCTTTGCAGGAAAGGAAAGCCACCACAATAACAACAAATGGCAATAAAAATTTCCGAAGGCTGTATTTCCTCATAGTAAGATAGTTAGTGGTAAATTTCGGTGAAAATAGTCATTTATGATAAAATTAAAAAAATCACCCAACCGTACATTATACCTGCAAAACACCGGTTTTGAATACAGGCAAATCGGGGTTGTGATTAGCTGCATGAATGGCTTCAATTATTACTTTCCGGGTGTCTGCCGGATCGATAATTCCATCTACCCAAAGCCTGGCAGCTGCGTAGTAGGGGCTGCTTTGTTTTTCATAACGGCTTTTTATTTCATCCAGTAATTTTTTTTCTTCCGCTGGCGTAATGCTGGCACCTTTTGCTTTCAGGGAAGCAACCTGGATCTGGAGCATGGTTTTAGCCGCCTGGTCGCCGCCCATCACTGCAATTTTTGCTGTGGGCCATGCGTAAATAAATCGGGGGTCATAAGCCTTGCCACACATCGCGTAATTGCCAGCACCGAACGAATTCCCAATAATGATAGTGATTTTAGGAACAACAGAATTGGCTACCGCATTAACCATTTTCGCCCCGTCTTTGATGATGCCGGAATGTTCACTTCTTGAGCCTACCATAAAGCCGGTAACATCCTGTAAAAAAATCAGTGGTATTTTTTTCTGGTTACAGTTCATGATAAATCGTGCAGCTTTGTCTGCGCTGTCATTGTATATAACACCGCCCAGTTGCATTTCTCCTTTTTTATTTTTTACGATGAGCCGCTGGTTGGCTACAATGCCCACGGCCCATCCGCCAATTCTGGCATACCCGCATACAATGGTTTTCCCGTAGTCTTTTTTAAACGGCTCAAATTCGGAGTTGTCTGTAATGCACTCAATCATCTCCGTTATATCGTACGGCTTGCTGTTGCCCTCCGCCATAATATTGTACAATGCTGCAGGGTCTTTTAAGGGATTGCTGCTATCTGCCCGGTCGAAGCCTGCATTCTGGCGGCCGTGTCCCAGTTTAGATATGATTTTTTTTACCTGGTCGAGACATTCTTGTTCAGTCGCAAATTTATAATCGGCAATGCCACTGATTTCGGTGTGCGTAACTGCACCGCCCAATGTTTCTGCATCAACGTCTTCGCCGATAGCAGCTTTTACGAGGTAGGGTCCTGCTAAAAAAATAGATCCATTGCCTTCTACCATCAGCGTTTCGTCACTCATAATGGGCAGGTAGGCACCCCCAGCCACGCAGGCGCCCATTACCGCTGCAATCTGTGTGATGCCCATGGCGCTCATCGCTGCATTATTCCGGAAAATTCTTCCAAAATGTTCTTTGTCGGGGAATATTTCATCCTGCAAGGGTAAAAAAACACCGGCGCTGTCCACCAGGTAAACAATTGGTAACCGGTTTTCCATGGCTATCTCCTGCATGCGCAGGTTTTTTTTGCCGGTGATGGGAAACCAGGCCCCTGCTTTTACCGTTTGGTCGTTGGCAACGATTACGCATTGCCGCCCGCTGATATAACCGATGCCTGCCACGGTGCCGCCGCTGGGACAGCCCCCGTATTCTTCATACATTTCATACCCTGCAAAAGCGGCAATTTCAATAAAAGGCTTGTCGGTATCGCGCAGGTATTCGATGCGTTCGCGGGCAGTGAGTTTATTTTTTTCACGTTGCTTGTCGATGGCTTTTTTTCCGCCACCCAGCGCAACGGCTGCAAAACGTTGTTGCAATCCGCTTAACAACAGTTTCATGGCATCTTCGTTTTTGTTGTGCAGGATATTCATACAGGCAAATTAGTTTTTTCTTTTGTTATAAAATCAGTAACATGAAATGGCTGCAGCTTCTGGCAGAAAGAATTATTTTTGGTGATGCATACAAAAAAGCGGGCATGGGTAACGATACTATTACTGGTTGCAGCGATAAAAATTTTTTCATTATTTCCGGCGGCGGTAGAGCAATATTACTCCAATGGCTTCTACCCGGTAATCAGCGGCCTCCTCCGTTTTTTGTTTGGTTGGCTCCCTTTTAGTGTGGGTGATATCCTGTACGCGGTAACGGCCGTATACCTAATCGTTCATTTGGTGATTGCACTGCGGCTTATTTTTAAAAAGCAGGCCGGCCGGTTCTTCTGGTGGAACAGCCTGCGCCGGTTGGCATTTTACAGCTTGTTAGTATATGTAGTTTTTAATGTTTGCTGGGGACTTAATTACAATCGGCTCGGCACGGCTTACCAGATGCAGCTGCAACTGAAAACCTATTCAACGGAAGAGCTGGCCACCGTAATGGCGGTGGTGGTAGACCGGCTTGATTCAACCAATACAAAAGCCTTTGCCGGCAGGCGGGCGTATTCCAGCAAAAAAATGCTGTTCCATGAGGCCGCAAATAGCTATCGTGCGGCAGAAAAAAAATACACCCAATTATCTTATTCAATTAGAAGTGTGAAACCCTCCTTATTTAGTTACCTGGGCGATTACCTGGGCTATACGGGGTATTATAACCCTTTTACGGGGGAGGCACAGGTAAATACTACGGTGCCGGTTTTTGTGCAACCTTTCACCACTTGTCATGAAATGGGTCACCAGCTGGGTTACGCCAAAGAGAACGAAGCCAATTTTGCGGGTTACCTCTCGGGCAAGTCTTCACTGGATCCGCTTTTCAGGTATTCGGTTTATTTTGATTTATACAACTATGGGATACGTGAATTGTTTGGTCGCGACAGCCTGCTGGCCATTGCATTGAACAGTAGAAAGCCGGTCCAGGTAAAAAAAGACAACCTCGCGTTGCAGGCATTCTATGCCAGGTTTGAAAACCCGGTTGAACCTTATATTAAAACATTGTATGGCCAGTACCTGCGGGCAAATGAACAACCGTCCGGTATGCTGAGCTACAACGAAGTGATGGCATTCATGGTGGCATACTATAAAAAGTACGGAGCAGCAGCTTTGTGATCCTGGCAGGGAGGCGTAGCCGGGGTTTGAAATGCGTACAGTATGCGTTCCACGGGTGCGAAAGTCTGGTATGCCTATTGATAATCTTACATGCACCCGCCGTGCGCGGTGTTTTATAATCTGCTACATGAGCAATACATCAAAACTTATTATTTCTATTGTGTTAACGGTAGGATTGGGTTCGCTGGGCGGAATTTTTACTGCGGCTGAGATACCGAACTGGTTTGCGCAGCTGCATAAGCCGTCGTGGAATCCGCCGAATGGTTTGTTTGCCCCGGTATGGACAACGCTCTACCTGCTCATGGGTATCGCGCTTTACCTGGTTTGGAAATCGCCTGCAGCACCCGATCCTAAGCGGTGGGCGATTATTATATTCATTGCCCAGTTTGCACTAAACTTTTCCTGGTCCTTTATTTTCTTTAGGCAACACCAGATGGGCTGGGCTTTTGTTGAGATAATAGTATTGTGGCTGGCCATTTTTTGTACCATTGTTGCTTTCAGCCGTATTAATAAAACGGCGGCATGGTTACTGGTGCCTTATATTAGCTGGGTTAGTTTTGCGGCAATTTTGAATTATACGATCTGGCAGATGAACAACTAAGATGTACAACTACAGTGTGTGGTTTGCGGTGTAAGGTGTAAAGGCATCCGTTTAAATTCCTGCATATTTATAACAATGGTAGTTTCCCTCACCGTATAGTGGAAGCATTCAGCTATTATTTCAAGCCAGCTTCTTGCCGCTATACGTGCGGCTGTTACATCGTGTATTCATAAGTCCGGCAGCCTTTACCTGCTGCGTTAAAACTTGTTCTTCCACATCATACTTTCTACGGGCTTATTGGGCTGCCCGCTGTATTTGGCATCTTTCTTTTTATTATAAGCAATTTCAATTTCTCCTTCTACCGGGAAATATATTAATTGGCCGATGGGCATGTACTTGTATATCCGCACTGGTTGTTTTACAGAAATTTCCAGTGTCCAGTTTCCGCAAAAGCCCACATCTCCCTTACCAGCGGTGGCATGTATATCAATACCAAGCCGGCCGGTAGAAGATTTACCTTCCAGGAAAGGCACATGTGCATGCGTCTCTGTATATTCCTGGGTAACGCCCAGGTAAAAGACTTGCGGCTGCAGAATAAAACCTTCTTCCGGAATCTCAAAATAATCTATCAGGTTATGCTTTTTGGAATCCAGTATTTCATCTTTGTATTTGGCAAGCCATTTGCCCAAATGAACGTCGTAGGAATTGCTGCCGAGACATTCCCTCGAATAGGGATCTACTTTAATTGTTCCTTTCTCAATTTCTTCCAGTATTCTTGTATCCGACAAAATCATTGTAAGCAGGTTGTTTTTTTGATGAACGAAAAATGACGTCTTAAATCTGCAAGCTAAAATCTTAAATCTTCTATTTGCCACTGGTTTATCAACATACTATCAACGAAAATACCCGGCTGGGTATCTGGCATATAACGGAGCCGGAAGATTTTTTTCTTGAAAAAGTTCCACTTAAAAAAGATGTATCGCACCCGCATAAAAGGTTGCAGCACCTCGCCGGTCGTTATTTGCTGCCATTCCTTTTTGAAGGTTTTCCGCTGGCAGAAATACTGGTAGCAGACACCAGGAAGCCATTCCTGGAAAATGAACAATACCACTTTTCCATTTCTCATTGCGGTGAGTATGCTGCTGCCATTGTGAGCAACAAAGAAAGAGTGGGAATAGACATTGAGCTGGTGACTGACAAAATTGAACGCGTCCGGCACAAGTTCACCAGTCCGGATGAATTGTTTTTTTTGAATGACGAATACAAGGCATTTCTACACCAATTTGATTTGGAAAAAAAGATTGAGCAGGAGTTTCTTACAATGATATGGAGTGCCAAGGAAACCATTTTTAAATGGTATGGCGCGGGGCAAATGGATTTCCGGCAGCACATGCAATTAACCGGCGCCATCAGTTTTTCTGCGGATGAACTTATTTCCCTGCCATTTCTTTTTACCAAAAATGAAATGCGTTATTTTACCGTACATGCAAAAATGTTTGGCAGTTTTGTGCTGGCCTGGCTGCATACGTGAACAAAATTGTAAGCTATTTGCTGAAAATGTCGAGCCGCGGCCAACGGAAAAACCGGTGATGTCTTCGGGAAGCTATCACGCCGTTGCTATCAAATACCGCTAACCGTTAATCAAGCAATTTATCGTCCTCTTCATCGGTCAGGGCCAAATCAATATTGTCCTGGCCGGCGATGCCTTCAATGGAGCCGCGTATATAGGCTGCGTTGAGTAACACTTTTTCCAATTGTTTTTCCCGTGCTTTCCACAATTTTTCCATGGCATCTCTTTCCCGTTGTATCGATAGCTTCATGCTCATAAATCCTTCGCGCACCGCCTTCCATTGCTCCGCAAATTCGTTGCCGGTAAGATAATCATAGAGCAGGTGCATTTTGTCGCCGCGGTTTTGCTGGCTTTTTGACGCGCTGTGTACTTTTAGAATCCCATCGCGCAGCAAAGCAATCATGGCCCTGGCTTCTGTAAACTGGCAAATCCATACCCCATTTTTTTCGCCGAAACCAGCCATGTCTTTTGGCATAGATTGCGTTACAATCACTGCTACATCTGCGCCCAGGCTGCGCATATCTGCCTTAAGTTTTTCTATCCAGTCGCCGCCAAAATCTTTGGTACGCTTGCTCTCATAAATTATTTTACCACATTCCTGTCCTATGTTATTGCGCACCGTCTGAATACAGTCTGCGCCCTTCACGCCCTTTCCCACCTCGCTGATTAAATCGAAAGGGAATGCCGCCTGCAACATGGCTTCCAGCGCCAGCTCCTGTGCTTCGCCCTGCAATTGCATGGAACCCTGTTCTGCCTTGCGGCGCATTTCTTCCGCCAGTTTCTTCTGATCGTCCAATTGTTTTTCGAGCTCTTTCACCCGTAGTTGGTGTTCGTTATCTTTGGCAGCGGTTTTTTGCTCCTCGTGTTTGCGCAGTTCCTCGGAAAGCTTGCCACGTTCTTCCTGCAATTTTTTATGTACGGAAATCTCCAGTTCCGCTTCCCTGTTTTTGAGCAACTGTTCTTTTTGCAGGAACTCCAGTTCTTTCTGGCGGGAAAGTTTTAGCTTTTCCTCATTGTCGTGGTTATTCTGCTCCAAGACGCGGAGTTTATTTTCAAAATCTGTCAGAATGCTTTTGCGCAGGCTTGTTTCCAGGGATTGCTGCAGTTCCAGCTTTTCCTGTTGCAGTTTTTGGGAGAATTCAAGCTCTTTTTTACTGGCCAGGGTCGCATATTCCGTTTCCTTTTTGGCAAGTTCATTGTCTTTTTGCTTTTTATACGCCTGCATCTGGTCCCGCAAATCTTTTTTATATTCCTCAGCAACCGCCTCTTCCATCGGAAACTGGTGCCCACATTGCGGACATTTTATATCGGTGGCCATATACTCGATTATTTTATGCAAGTTTACGAAAAGAGCCCATTTGTCTGCTTATTTCTTGGGGTGGGAGGAGGGTTTCGCTAAATATTATTTATATGGATGATTATCAATGTTTTATGACTATTATTTTTAGTGAACGAAAGTTGGCAGCGCCGTTTAGCGAAACTGGTAAAATTTACCGGTGTTGGAACCTGATAATATTATGCAGGTAAGCTGCAAATATTTGCGATCAACTTTGTTCATAAAAAATTAATAGCAGATATTTGATAAATTAATTAAGCATGAGAACCCCCTTACCTGTTGTCTCTTGGCCAGTTAGTCATTCCGAGCCCTTTAAAACATTGCTGACCTTACCATTACAACAATTCGCGAACAATAAACACGATTAGTCATTAGTGACCTGTCCGGGTATATAGCGTATATTTTGACTAAAATTGAAATATGTTCAAAAAATAGAAGTATTTTTGCCGGTCTTTTACACTAACATAAAACCAGAAATCTTTTACAAGAAAAGAAATTGCCCAATGCAAAAAAACTTACAGCACAAAATTGCGCGGTATAAAGACGTAGCAGATGTAAAAGCGCAGAATTTGTATCCCTATTTCAGGGTAATCGAATCGGGGCAGGATACCGAAGTAAGAATGAATGGCAAACGGATGTTGATGTTTGGATCCAATTCTTACCTGGGTCTTACCAGTCATCCCGCTATAAAAGAAGCTGCAAAAAAGGCCATTGACAAATATGGTTCGGGTTGTGCAGGGTCACGCTTTCTGAACGGCACCCTGGACATTCACATAGAATTGGAAGACCGGCTGGCTAAGTTTACCGGAAAGGAATCGGCGGTAACTTTTAGTACCGGTTTCCAGGTGAATTTGGGGGTTTTGTCAAGCATTGTTGGCCGCAATGATTACTTGTTGCTGGACGAATTTGATCATGCTTCTATTATTGATGGCAGCCGTTTGTCTTTTGCCAAAGTAATTAAGTACCGCCACAACAACATGGCCGACCTGGAACAAAAGCTTTCCAATTTGCCAGACTCAGCTATCAAACTAATTGCAGTAGATGGTATATTCAGTATGGAAGGCGATATTGCCAATTTACCGCAGATAGTAGATTTGGCCGACAAATATGGCGCAAATATTATGGTGGATGATGCGCATAGCCTGGGCGTGATTGGAGAAAAAGGCGCAGGGGCCGCTTCTCATTTCGGATTGACTGACAGCGTTGACCTTATCATGGGCACCTTCAGCAAATCACTTGCTTCGCTGGGCGGTTTTATTGCTGGCGATGAAGCGACCATCGATTACCTCAGACACAATGCGCGCTCGTTAATTTTTAGTGCCAGCATTACACCTGCTTCCGCCGCCTCCGCACTTGCGGCCTTGACCATCATTGAAAATGAGCCGCACCACATGACCAATCTGTGGAACAACACCCGCTACGCACGGAAATTATTAGAGGAAAATGGTTTTGATTTAGGTCCTACTGAAAGTCCTATCCTTCCGATATACATAAGAGATAACGCAAAAACTTTCATGTTAACCAAACAACTTGAACAGAACGGCGTATTTGTTAACCCGGTAGTATCACCCGCTGTTCCCTCCGATGCATCGCTGATCCGGTTTTCCTTAATGGCCACGCATAGTTTTGGCCAGATTGAAGAAGCCGTGGACAAACTGGTGAACGCAGCCCAGGTAACCGGTGTAGAACTAATTAAGCAGAATGCATGAAAAAAATTGAAGCGGTAAGTTCGCCGTCGATGCTTGCCTCTTTTATTGATTTTGGGCATGAACTGTACAAGGATAATAAAAACTATGTACCCGAATTATTTATAGCGCAGCGTGATTTGCTTACGCCCGGCAAACATCCTTTTCACGATCACTCTGTAGCACAGCTTTTTCTTGCTTTCGATGGTTCCGTAATAACGGGCCGCATTGCCGCCATATTAAACAACAACCACAACACTTTCAATAAAGCCAACGATGGTTTTTTTGGTTTTTTCGATTGCATCAACGATGATGAGACCGCTTCTTTATTAATCAATGCTGCAGAAAAATGGTTGAAAGGCAAAGGCGTGGACAGTATGATTGGTCCCGTTAATTTGTCAACCAATGAAACCTGCGCCTTGCTGATAGAAGGATTTGATTCGCCGCCGGCCGCCATGATGACCTACAACGAACCCTATTACCGCGGTTTACTGGAGCGCCAGGGTTTTCAGAAAAAGATGGACCTGATTGCGTATCATTTTGTGGTGGCGGAACGCGATGAACGGAGACTGAAGACGGTTGACATGATAAAAGAAAGACTGGAAAAAAGGGGAATTATCTTTCGTCCCATCAACCTCAAAAAATTTAAAGAAGAAACGGACCAGATAAGAGACATCTACAATTCAGCATGGGATAAAAACCTTGGATTTGTTCCCATGACAGAAAACGAATTTAAATACCTGGCGAAAGATCTGAAGCTGATCATGGATAAAGATTTCTGTACGGTGGCTGAACACAATGGTAAAATGGTTGGTTTTAGCCTGGCCATCCCGGACATCAACCAGATATTGATAAAAATCAGGAAAGGCCGGCTTTTTCCTACGGGCATATTCAGGCTCTTGTTCCAGCGCAAGCGCATTAAAATGATACGCATTATAACACTCGGCGTAATAGAAGGCTACCGAAAGATGGGCATTGAAACCGTTTTTTATGCAGACATTATTAAACAGGTACAACGCAAGGGCATTACCACAGCGGAAGCATCCTGGGTGCTGGAAGACAATTACCTGATGAACAAAGCCATCCAGGATATTAACGGCAAGCCTTACAAGAAGTACAGGATTTTTGAAAAGCTTATATGAAAAAAAAATTGCTGATAACAGGGGCCAGTGGATTTTTGGGATATCATTTAATAGAAGCAGCGCTTTCACAGGAATACGAAGTTTACGCAGGAATAAGAAAATTGAGCAGTACGGGACACCTGGATAAGGCCCGTGTTACAATCGTGGAGCTGGATATGTCTGATCCCGATAATATACAAGCGGTGCTGGCACTGCATGGTATTCAGTATATCATTCATGCTGCAGGACTTACCAGGGCAAAGTCGGAATCGGTCTTTAATTTTTCAAACGCAACGTTAACCCGTAACCTGGCCATTGCTGCAGCAGCAGCCAGGATCAAAAAATTTGTTTTTATCAGCAGTCTTGCAGCGCTGGGACCATCTGCAACCAGCGGTCCGGTAAAAGAAGATGATATTCCGCAACCCCTGACCTGGTATGGAAAAAGTAAACTGCTTGCCGAAAGCTACCTCCGTGCCATCCCTAACCTTCCATTTATTGTATTGCGCCCTACGGCCGTATATGGCCCCCGTGAAAAAGATTTATTGCTATTGGTAAAATCCGTCATTACCGGCATAGAAGTATACATTGGGAAGCGTGAACAGCAGCTCAGCTTTGTGTATGTTAAAGATGTTGCAAATGTGGCGGTAAAGTGTCTTGAAAGCAGCATGAATGCTGAATTTTATAACCTCAGCGATGGAAATGTATACAACCGCTATGCTTTTGCAGATGCGGCAAAAAAGGCCCTGCGCAAAAAAACTATCCGTATGCAATTTCCGCTGGGCATAATAAAAAAAGTGGCCGTGGGTATGGACAGGTTGTACAGCCGGAGCAATAAGACACCCGTGCTCAATGCAGACAGGGTAAAGGAGCTGACCGCGGGCAATTGGGCTTGCAGTATCGGCAGGATAGAACAAAACGAGGGTTTCAAACCTTTGTATAACCTGGAAACCGGGATGGCTGAAACCATTGCCTGGTACAAAGAAAATAAATGGATATAAACCTTCTTATCAAAAAAATATACAAATGGTAAATAACATTAAACCAGCCAATGGCAAACTAGGGATTCTCATCCCGGGTTTAGGCGCAGTAGCCACTACTTTTATAGCGGGTGTTGAAGCAGTAAAAAAGGACCTCGCAAAGCCAGTGGGTTCACTTACCCAAATGGGGAGTATTCGTTTGGGCAAAAGAACAGAAAACCGCTTTCCTAAAATAAAAGAATTTGTACCCCTGGCAGATTTAAATGATATCGTTTTTGGCGGATGGGATGTGTATGAAGACAACGTGTTTGAAGCAGCCAGCAAGGCAAAAGTGCTGGAGCCCCTTTTATTGCATGCAGTACGCACGGAACTGGAAGCAATTAAACCAATGAAAGCAGTGTTCGACAAAAGCTATATCAAGAACCTGGATGGCACGCACGTAAAAAAAGCTTCCAGTAAGTATGCATTGGCAGAAGCACTAAAGGACGATATTGAGAATTTCAAAGACTTCCATGGTTTAGACAGGCTGGTTATCGTATGGTGCGGCTCTACAGAAAAATATATTGAAGCGAGTGATGTGCATGCGTCCATTGCCTCTTTTGAGGAAGGATTAAGAAACTCTGATCCTGCAATTGCACCCAGCATGATATATGCGTATGCGGCCATTAAACTCGGGATACCTTTTATGAATGGCGCGCCTAATTTAACGTGCGATATACCGGCGTTAATTGAACTCGCTAAAGTGACCGGTACCCCCATCGGAGGTAAAGATTTTAAAACAGGCCAGACACTGATGAAAACAATTCTGGCCCCGGGTTTACAGGCTAGGGCGCTCGGTATTAATGGATGGTTTTCAACCAATATTTTGGGTAACAGGGATGGATACGTGCTGGATGAACCCGATAATTTTAAAACCAAAGAAGTATCAAAACTAGGTGTACTGGAAGAAATACTCCGCCCTGGCGAGAATCCCGATTTATACGGCGATGTCTACCATAAAATACGCATCAATTATTATCCTCCCCACGGCGATAATAAAGAGAGCTGGGACAACATCGATATTTTTGGATGGTTAGGTTACAAGATGCAAATAAAAATAAATTTTTTATGCCGCGATTCTATCCTGGCTGCACCCGTTGTGCTGGACCTCGCATTGTTTGCAGATTTTGCAAAACGGGCCGGTTTATCGGGTATACAGGAGTGGCTGGGTTTTTATTTTAAGTCTCCGCAGACTTTGCCTGAACTGCGTACTGAACATGACATATTTAAGCAACTGATAAAACTGGAAAACACATTGCGTTACCTGATGGGTGAAGATTTGATTACGCATCTCGGACTGGATTACTACGAGGAGGAACTGGCCAAGCTTTGAGGCTATATCAGCTAATTGCGAGCTGTTGCGGAATCGGCAATATTAAAGGGGGAGGAACGATTGTTGCCATCTTGTACTGCCTGGGTTGGTATACCATTCCCCCAGGGCCATACTGGACGATCGCCCAGGTGATTTTTTTCGTACTTGTTACCGTTGCCGGCATCGTACTATCAAACAGGCTGGAAACGGTTTGGGGCAAAGACAGTAATAAAATAGTAATTGATGAAGTGGCGGGCATGTGTTGCACCCTGTTATTTGTACCCCAGCAGTGGCAGTTTGTACTGGCTGGCCTGGTGGCATTCAGGTTTTTTGATATCGTAAAACCACTCTTTATTGCAGCTGCTGAAAAATTGCCGGGGGGATGGGGTGTAATGGCAGACGACGTGGCGGCAGGTATTTGTGC
>JBDSEV010000009.1:0-65313 GCA_039919885.1 Chitinophagaceae bacterium | reverse complement strand
GTAATAGAGACTGTGAAATTATACAACGAGGAAATCGGCAAATTACGCTAGACACGCGATGCATCGCGTGTCCAATGTGTTTGGTAGAGACGCGATGCATCGCGTCTCCAATGTGTTTTGGTACAGATGCGGTATCTTTTGCTAGAGGCGCGGTTTGTTTTCGTAGAGGCGCGGTGTGTTTTAGCAGAGATGCGATGTGTTTTTGGTAGAGACGCGATGCATCGCGTCTCTACAGCAGCGAAATATAATTATAAACAATTTGTTTGAAATGCCAACCAACCGATTGCCTGCCAGACTGCTTCTTGTGGTTTTTATTGCTGCTTTTTATTTACCCGGCTGTAAATCCGGCGCAGCAAAAGAATATACTTCATGGCCACAATACAAAGGTTCTAACGAAAACATCCATTATTCGTCGCTTACACAGGTGGATACCACCAACGTGCAGCAGTTGCAGGTAGCATGGGAATACCATACCGGCGATGCCGATACCGCCAATCACTCACAGATACAATGCAATCCCATTATTGTGGAGGGCATTATGTACGGCGTTTCACCCCGTTTGAAACTGGTGGCCGTTGATGCAAGAACAGGAAAAGAAAAATGGCAGTTCAGCCCTTTTGATTCGCTGGTGGGCAACAAACGCAGTTTTTTTAATATGAACAACGCACGGGGCGTTGCCTACTGGAGCGATGGTGCAGCTGACAAAAGAATTTTTTACACCGCCGGATCCGATCTTTTTTGTGTAAACGCCACTACCGGTAAAACAATTACGGATTTTGGCAGCAATGGAAAAATAGATTTACACAACGATCTCGACCGGGATGTGAAAGACTTGTTTGTTACTGCTACCTCTCCGCCAATTATATTTAATGATTTGCTGATCATTGGATCGAGGGTGGATGAAGGACAGCATGCTGCACCGGGACATATCCGTGCATACGATACACGCACCGGAAAACGAAGTTGGATATTTCATACCATTCCGCACCCGGGAGAGTATGGATACGATAGCTGGGCAGACACCAGTGCTTATAAATACGTAGGCGGTGCCAATACCTGGAGCGGATTTAGCCTCGACAAAAAAAGAGGAATTGTCTTTGCATGCACCGGCTCTGCCTCTTACGATTTTTTTGGCGGTAAGCGCATCGGTAATAATTTGTTTGGCAATTGCATACTTGCGCTGGATGCGGCTACCGGCAAACGGATCTGGCATTTCCAAAGTGTACACCACGATGTTTGGGACAGGGACATTCCATCGCCACCTGCACTGGTAACCATTACAAAAGAAGGTAAAAAAATTGATGCAGTAGCAGTTACTACTAAATCGGGATTTATTTTTGTGCTGGAAAGAGAAACAGGAAAACCGGTGTATGATATTGAAGAAAAACCGGTGCCCACCAGAACAGATTTAACCGGCGAAATATTATCACCCACACAGCCGGTGCCGGTAAAACCTGCGCCGTTTATGCGGCAGCTGGTCACAGAAAAAGACATCAATCCATTGCTGCCCGATTCATCATACCAGGAAGTCAAAAAACGACTTGCCGGCTATCGGTCAGACAATATGTTTAATGCACCTTCTATCCAGGGTACCGTTGTGTTCCCGGGGCTTGACGGTGGCGCAGAATGGGGCGGGCCAACTTTTGATCTGCAGACAGGCATCTTATACATTAATGCCAATGAAATGGCCTGGATAATACAAGCGGTGCCAGTTCCTGCAAAGACAGTCAGCAGTGAAAATTATCTGCAGGCCGGTCAGCGTTTGTACCAGGTTAACTGTATGACCTGTCATGGCCCCGAAAGAAAAGGCGCGGGCAATTACCCGTCACTGGTTAACATTAATAGAAAGTATACAGGCGCTGCCCTTGATACCTTGCTGCAGTCGGGCAGACGGATGATGCCTGCATTCCGGCAATTGAATGCAACGGAGCGAAAGGCAATTGCATCGTTTGTTCTCGACAACAACGACAAAGTAAAAAAGTATATCGATAGTAATAAGCAGGATATTGATGCGCCATTTACGGTTGGTTACACCATTACCGGCTATAATAAATTTTTAAGTAAGGAAGGCTATCCCGCCATCTCCCCGCCATGGGGCACCCTGAATGCCGTCAACCTGAACACGGGCGAATACGTGTGGAAGAAAGTTTTTGGCAATGATCCTGAATTTTCGATGGGCAGCAAAACACCTACGGGCGCTGAAAACTATGGCGCTTCCGTGGTAACAGCCGGCGGGCTTTTGTTTATTGCCGCGTCCAAAGATGGTAAGTTTCGTGCTTTCAATAAAGCAAGCGGTGCATTGCTTTGGGAGGTGGCCCTGCCGGCTCCCGGTTATGCGACACCTGCTATCTATGAACTGGACGGAAAGCAATATATTGTGATTGCTTGTGGTGGCGGTAAAATGAAAACAACATCCGGTGATAGCTACGTTGCTTTTGCATTGCCCGGCAAGTGACCGGGATAGCTGCACGGTATTAAATCCTTATATTCCGAAGAAATCAAACATAGCCTCAACAGTGCATGATCCCTTACTGAATAATAAATAACCATTATGAAATATCTGAGCATTGCTTTCCTGCTACTTTTTTCGCAAACCATTTTTGCACAAAAATTATTGGTGACTGAACTTTCCTGCGAGCACAAGATGAACCCGGTTGGGGTAGATATACCAACGCCCCGCCTGAGCTGGAAACTATCCGGCGCCGGAAAAAATATCATGCAGACAGCATACAGCATCCGGGTAGCTGCAGACAAAAACTTTAGAAAAACCAGCTGGCAAAGCGGCAAAATAGCAAGCGGCGAATCGCTTCTGCAAACGTATGCAGGGTCTGCGCTGCAATCAGGTAAACGATATTACTGGCAGGTGAAAGTGTGGGATGCCGGCAACAAAGAATCTGCGTGGAGTAGTCCTGCCTATTGGGAAATGGGTTTGTTGCAGCCAGCAGATTGGAAGGCACAATGGATAGAACCTGTGCAGTCAGCTGAAAGGCATATGCCCGGACTACTGGTACGAAAGAATTTTGCAGTACAAAAGAAAATAGCATCCGCCCGGGCGTATGTTACCAGTCATGGTTTTTATGAACTACACATCAACGGCAAAAAAGCTGGTGATGAAGTGCTTACACCCGGCTGGACTTCCTACAAAACAAGATTACAGTACCAGGTGTATGATGTCACTGCTTTATTGCAGCAGGGGCAGAACAGTGTGGGTGCAATGCTGGCCGATGGCTGGTACCGTAGTTCGCTCGCCTGGGAAAACAACTGGGGCATCTACGGGAAAAAACTGGGGTTGCTTTGCCAGCTCCGGATTACGTATACGGATGGCAGTGAGGAAAACATAATTACGGACAACAGCTGGAAAGGAACCCAGGATGGCCCGGTAACCACAGACGGTATTTATGATGGTGAAACATATGATGCCCGCAAAGAAATGAAAGGATGGAGCAGTACCGGATTTGACGACAGTAAATGGACGGCCGTAGTGGTAGCCGATACATCAAAAAATAATTTGATTGCAGCACAATCTGTACCGGTAAAAAAGATACAGGAAATTAAGCCAGTCAGGATTTTTAAAACGCCTAAAGGTATACTCGTTGCAGATTTCGGCCAGAATATGGTTGGCTGGGTAAGGTTAAAAGTAAAAGGGAATGCAGGCACCGCTGTTACCGTCCGCCACGCAGAAGTGCTGGACAAATACGGTGATTTTTATACGGATAACCTGCGGGCTGCGGCAGCTACTGCGGAGTATATCTTGAAAGGTGGTGATGAGGAAACATATGAGCCGCGTTTTAGTTTTTTTGGTTTCCGGTACATATCGGTGAATGGCTTTCCCGGAGAATTAAAACCGGAAAATATTACTGGGGTGGTGGTACATTCTGACATGACGCCGACCGGTACTTTTGAATGTTCCAACGCACTTATCAACCAGTTGCAGCACAATATTCAATGGGGGCAGAAAGGAAATTTTGTGGATGTACCAACCGATTGTCCCCAGCGCGATGAAAGACTCGGCTGGACTGGCGATGCGCAGGCATTTTGCCGTACGGCTGCATACAATATGGATGTAGCGGCCTTTTTTACTAAATGGATGAAGGATGTTGCTACAGACCAGGATTCGAATGGCGCTGTGCCGTTTGTTATTCCGGATGTATTAAAAAATAAAAGTACTTCAGCTGGTTGGGGCGATGTGTCTGTTATTGCACCCTGGACCATGTACCAGGTATTCGGAGACAAAAAAATACTGGAAACGCAATACCCCAGCATGAAAGCTTATGTTGAATACATTCATAAAAAAGCAGGCAATTCATTTCTATGGAAAGGCGGAAGCGTCTTTGGCGACTGGCTGTTTTACAAATCTATGCAACAAACAGAAAACGATGGCTACACCAGCCCTGACATGATTGCTACCATGTTCTACGCCTATTCCGCAAAACTGCTTGCGCAGGCAGCGGAAGCGCTGGATAAGAAAGATGATGTACAGACGTACAATAATATTTTTGACAAGGTGAAAGAAGCATTTAATAAAAACTATGTAACCCCGGAAGGAAGAATAGCATCCGAATCACAAACCAGTTATGTGCTGGCATTGCATTTTGGTTTGTTACCGGAAGCAATGCGGTCAAAAGCCACACAATACCTGGTAGACGATATTAAAGGAAGGGGCAATCATTTGTCAACAGGATTTCTTGGTACGCCGTATCTGTGCCATGTACTAACTGCCAATGGCCGTACAGATGTTGCGTACGACCTTTTGTTGCAGCAAACCTTTCCTTCCTGGTTATACCCGGTAAAAATGGGCGCTACCACAATATGGGAAAGATGGGACGGCCAAAAAACCGACAGTACCTTCCAGGATATAGGTATGAATTCTTTTAATCATTATGCGTATGGTGCCATTGGTGATTGGATGTACCGCGTAGCTGCAGGAATAGAAATTGGTCAGCCTGGCTATAAGCACATTCTTATTCAGCCACAACCGGATAAAAAACTTACTTATGCCAAAGCTAGCTTTGAAAGCGGTTATGGGCAAATTGCCTCGGGTTGGGAAATGAAGGATGGTAAGATGCTGGTAAAAATAAAAGTGCCCGCTAACACCATGGCTACCATTATACTGCCGGCTGCACAATCGGATAAAGTAACCGAGACCGGCGTGCCGGTGGCAACGGCTTTTAAAAATATTAAACAGGACAAAAATAACCTGGTTATAGAGGCGGGATCGGGAGAATACAGTTTTGAATATACACCAACAGCAACCAGTAATTGATTGGTAATTATCTGAAATGGGGATGAAAAATTCAACACTGTTCAATTTATTTGCGGCCCTTATTTTTTCCATGAGCCTCCGTGCTGCATCACCGCTGCAACCCGGAACGCTCACTTGCGAGTATACAACAAATCCGCTGGGCATTGATATGCCATCACCCCGTTTGAGCTGGAACTTTAGCAGCGCGGGACGAAATCAGGTCCAGTCGGCCTATGAAATTATCGTGAGTGATGATCCCGCTGTCATAAGCAAAGGGATGGGCAATGCGTGGACCACTCGAAAAATTGTTTCTTCTGAAAATATACAGGTAGCCTACACCGGTAGACCCCTTCAATCGTTTACGCGTTATTATTGGCGGGTTAAAGTGTACAATCAAAAAGGAGAAGCTTCAGCATGGAGTAACACCAGTTGGTTTGAAACAGCTATGCTTGCCGCCGGCGACTGGAAGGCAAAATGGATAAATGACGGCAGCAACAATCCGGCAAGTGATCAAGATTATTATAAGCCGGACAGGATGCCACTGCTGCGAAAATCATTCAATGCAACAAAAAAAATCCAGTCGGCACGGTTGTACATCTCGGGGATGGGTTATTACGAAGCCTACCTTAATGCAAAAAAGATAGGGACCAGTGTATTGGACCCTGGTTTTACCACCTATGAAAAACAGGTGCTGTATGCTGTACACGATATCACCCCGCTAATAAAAAAAGGAGTGAATACTGCTGGTATCATGCTGGGCAGTGGCTGGTGGAACCCGTTGCCGTTTAAATTTTTCGGCCGTTGGGATCTCCGTGATTACCAACAAACGGGGCGGCCATGTGCAAAAGCCATGATACAGGTGAACTATACTGATGGAACAAAAGAAACAATCATTACTGATGAATCCTGGCAGGCGGCACCAGGACCTGTAATACAAAACAATGTTTATATAGGCGAACATTATGATGCGCGGCTGGAACAGAAAAACTGGTGTAGCAGCAATCCCGACAAATCAGTATGGAAAAATGCAGTGGTTGTTCCTGGTCCCGATGGCACCCTCACTGCGCAACTGCAACCAACGGTAAGGGTTACAAAAATTGTACATCCTGTTAAGATGATTGCTTACAAAGCCGGCGTATTTATCGCAGATATGGGGCAAAATTTTGCAGGCGTGGCAGCCATAAAAGTAACAGGCCCTGCAGGTACAACTATCGTCCTTCGCTATGGGGAAGCGTTGTTTAAAGACGGATCGCTGAATGTAATGACTACCGCGGCTACGCAGATTAAAAAAGGTGGAATCAAAGGTGGGCCGGGTGCACCGGAAACCATGTTGCAGGAAGACCGTTATATTTTAAAAGGAGAAGGTAAAGAAGAATGGCATCCGCGTTTTACGTTTCATGGTTTCCGTTATGTAGAGATTTCCGGTTGGCCGGGTACACCCACCGTAAATGATATTGAAGGTCTGCGGATGAATACGGATATGACGCGCGACGGAGAATTTGCCTGCTCAGACAGCATGTTCAACAAACTGCATGAAGTGATTCAATGGACCTTCCTTAGCAATGTATTCAGTGTGCAGTCGGATTGTCCCGGCCGGGAAAAAATGGGTTACGGTGCAGACATTGCGGTTACCGCCAACGCTTATATGTATAATTACAATGCAGCAACTTTTTATACCAAAACAGTACGGGACTTCGCAAACGATCAGCAGCCCGATGGGGGAATTACAGAAATAGCGCCCTTTACTGGCATTAGCGATAAGGGATATGGCGGGGAATCCGGCCCGTTGGGCTGGCAACTTGCTTTTCCTTATTTACAGCAGCAATTGTATGAAATGTATGGCGATAAGCGCATCATTGAAAACAATTATGCGGCATTTAAAAAGCAACTAAGCTTCCTGGAATCAAAGGCAAAAGACAATAATTTTTATTGGGATATCAGCGACCACGAAGCACTGGATCCTAAACCCGAAGCATTAAGCGCCACCGCGTTTTATTACCACCATGTTATGATGGGGGCTGCGTTTGCAGGCATTTTGGGCAGGCAGGACGATTCTCTAAAATATACAGCGCTTGCTCAACGGATCAAAGCTACGCTTGTATCAAAATATTTATTACCCGGCACCGGCCGTTTTGACAATGGTACGCAGAGTGCACAATTGTTTGCGCTCTGGTATGGTTTGAGCCCGGAAAAGGAAAATACCATGAAGGCGCTTGTACAGGAATTTGAGCGGCACAACTGGCACTTATCTACCGGTATTTTCTCGACCAAAATGTTGTTTGACGTATTGCGCCAGAATAATATGAATGAAGAAGCCTGCCGGATTGCACAGCAAAAGGATTTTCCGGGCTGGCTAAACATGTTGAACAACGACGCCACTACCTTATGGGAAACCTGGGCACAGCCCGGAACCTTGTATTCCGCCAACCATCCCATGTTTGGATCGATAGACGAATGGTTCTACCGCTCGCTACTGGGTATCAATGCCGCGGCCCCGGGATTTAAAAAAATTCTTATCAAGCCACAGCCCGCCGGCGGTATCAACTGGGCGAAGGGTAGTTATCAATCGGTAATGGGGATTATAAAAACCGATTGGAAAAAGGAGAAAGAAAAGTTTACCCTGCAGGTTACTATTCCGCCAAATACAAGTGCCGTTATTTATATTCCATCCGGGCAGAACAGCCGTGTAACAGAAAATGGTCAGCCTGTACAAATGCTGCGGTATGAGCAAGGGTTTGCAGTAGTGGAGACCGGCTCCGGCGTGTACACGTTCGCGGTAGATTAATCATTGCAATCACCCGGCTGCCATTCCATTTAAAAGATTATTTTACGGAAGCCTTAGGTATTAATTATTAATTTTTCACTTAATTGTAAGCAGATGCCGCTAACCGCACCCATAGTCACACCGGGCAACCGGCTTTTATCGCTCGACTTTCTGCGTGGATTTATTATGGTACTGCTCGCTATTGAGGCAACCGGTCTTTATGGATTCCTGGATGAAAATACTGCCGGAACCAGTTCTCAATTTTTTATTAGGCAGTTTACCCATCATGCATGGAACGGGTTGCGTTTCTGGGACCTGGTACAACCCGCGTTCATGTTCATGGCCGGCACTGCCATGGCGTATTCGCTGCATAAGCAATGGAGCAATGGCGTGAGCTGGAAACAGTCTTTTGTAAAAATTACGAAACGCTGTGGCTGGCTGTTTTTTTGGGGTGTGCTGGACTATGCGGTTCGTCCCAAAGGTTTATCGTTTGAATTGTGGGACGTGCTTACGCAACTCTCCTTTACAACCATGGTGGCGTTTCTTATTTTCAGGTGGCGCGTTACAGCACAAGTATTGTGCTGCGCAGGGCTCTTACTGGCGACAGAAGTTTTATACCGTTATACTCATATACCAGGCTTCGACCAACCCTTTACCGATCAGCACAATTTTGGTAACTATATGGATCTGCAGTTAATGAATAAGATAAATGCGGGCGGTTGGGTAGCCATTAATTGTATCCCCACTGCCGTGCATACTATTGCCGGCGCACTGGCAGGCAAACTGCTAATGTCCGGAAAAAAAGTATTGCAGGTGCTGCTGGTATGGGCGCTGGTTTGTTTTATTATCGGTTTCGGGCTGGACGCGTTGCACATTACACCCATCATCAAAAGAATTGCTACCAGCTCCTTTATCCTCGCTTCTTTAGGATGGTGTCTTTGCTTTCTTGCGTTGGCTTACTGGTGGATAGATGTCCGGCAGCACCGTCGCTACCTGCTATTTTTTACCATTGTGGGTATGAATTCAATTTTCATTTATATATTTTTTGAAATTGTGGGCGACCGCTGGTTCAATGAATATGTAAGAAGCATTTCCAACGGCGTATCCGGCTGGTTTGGAACCCAGGAGCTGTGGCAGTTTGTAATAGGCTCGGCCTGTATTTTTACATTGGAGTGGCTATTGTGTTATTTCCTTTACAAAAAGAAAATATTTTTTAAGCTGTAGAATGACAGCAACAAAGATGGCTAATGACGTATAAGAAGGGGTTTTCAAGGAAGACTCGGCTTCTCAAGCACCTGCATAACACGCAAACTGCGCAATCACAATAAAGCGGACTTAATTATTTTCCGCAAACGTTTGATATTTCTTACTGGCCATTCCGGCAGTCAATATTCCTTAACTTCGGCAGAACTGCCTCTTGGTATCCCTAAAATTTAAAGATTATTGATTATGGCTTCTCCAGTAACTAATGCACATGCGGCATCATCGCCTACAGGCAATAAGAACTATGTCTATATTATTTCTATCCTGGGGTTGTTGTTTTTTATGTTGGGGTTTATTACCTGGCTCAATGGAACCTTAATACAATTTCTCAGGTTGGTATGCCAGCTTAAGGGCGAAGTGCAACCTTTCCTTGTAACGTTTGCCTTTTTTATAGCTTATTTTTTTCTTGCTATACCGTCTTCAATCATTTTAAAAATTACAGGGTATAAAAAAGGCATGGCGCTGGGATGGCTAATAATGGCCGTTGGATCGATGCTATTTATACCGGCTGCCAATGCAAGAAGTTTTGGATTGTTCCTGACTGCGCTGTTTGTACAGGGAATGGGTTTTACATTAGTGCAAACGGCCATTAATCCTTATATCAGTATTGTTGGCCCCATTGAAAGTGCTGCAAAACGTATGAGCATTATGGGTATCTGCAATAAGATAGCAGGTATACTTAGTCCGTTGATTCTCGGGTATGTATTATTGAACAATGCAACAAAACTAGAGTCTGATATTGAAGCAGTAGCTGACCCTTTTAAAAAAGGAATATTGCTTGACGAATTGAGTCAGAAAATAGTAGCACCGTATATCGTTCTTGCAATAGTGTTGGTTGTGCTGGCAGTAATTGTGTACTTGTCATCTTTACCAGAAATAAAAAATGAACAAAAGGAAGCAACTAATGATGGCGCAATTGCTAAAACCAGCGTATTTCAGTATCCACACCTTGTGTTGGGAATATTATGTCTTTTTTTATATGTTGGCGTGGAGGTGATGGCCGGTGATGCTATAGGAACTTATGGTAAGGCGATGGGTCTTCCTTTGGATGAAACCAAGTCATTTACTTCTTATACTTTGTTGTGTATGTTGATTGGTTATGTTGCCGGTATTTTAACGATCCCGAAATATTTGTCCCAGCAGGCCGCGTTAAAATATTCGGCCATCCTTGGTATCATACTTTCAGTACTTGTGTTTGCAACACATGGTTACGCCTCAATTATTTGCATCGCTTTAATGGGACTGGCCAATGCGTTAATGTGGCCGGCTATCTGGCCATTAGCGCTTAAAAATCTTGGTCGTTTTACACAGACGGCCGCCGGTTTATTAATCATGGGCATTGCAGGCGGCGCTTTAATTCCCTTGCTGTATGGATTTTTAAAAGGGGCACCTTTTCATCTATCCAATGCACTGTCTTTCCTGGTTTGTATGTTGCCATCTTATTTGTATATTTTGTATTATGCAGTAAAAGGAAACCTGGCAAAGTAACGTTTGTCAGCACAGGCAATCCCCTTGGAAGGGAATCGTTATTGCCAATTGTACCAGCGCTCGCAGCAAGTTTCGGTATGCAAGCTTCAAGCCCATGGCTAAATCATCACCCGGTAGCGCGTATCGCCACTTTGCTGCATTGCGTTTTAAAGGCGCCTGATATTAATAATTCCAACAGGAGGATCGAATGCTTCGTCATGGTAATGGAAATCATGAATTTTATGTACAACTACCATCCCTTTTACCACCTTTCCGAAAGCAGCATACCCCTGCCCGTCAGCGTTGTTATCACCTCCGTAATCAAAGCCAGGCTGATCGCCGATACAAATAAAAAATTCTGTTGTAGCGGTGCCGGGTTCCATTCTTGATAACGAGAAGACGCCATCTTTATGAAGGATGGATGTTTTATTTGTTGGCTCATGTGGAATGCCAGGAAGGGAAGTAGCCCTTTTATAATCGGTTTTCCAAATACCACCCTGGATAAGATTGGCTTTATAAGCATTCATCGGCTGATTATCATCTGCCAGCACACGGTAAAAGGTGCAGCCTTTATAATAGCCGGCATCCACATACGATAGAAACGCTTTCACTGTTTGCGGCGCTTTGTCGGGGTACAATTCAATTTCAATATCGCCTGCCTGAGTGGCAATGACTACATGCGGATATTTATAATCGGGGGAAGCGCAGGCAGTAAAAAGAAAAACAACAAGTAATACGCAGTACCAATATTTCATTCGCTTAGGTTTAATACGCTGTCCGAATGTAAAGCTACTATCTAAAATAAAAAATTAATCGTTTTTTTAGCGGCCGTCGACTGGCTGGCCAAACAAATTTATTGGGGAGTTTTCAAATAAAATCAAAAAATATATAGTTGATTTGCCCGGTAACAACACAATTGTCCTTTGCCATTTATACGGGTGAAATAATTAAATTACAGGATGATAAAAACTAAAAAAGTGGCTACTCTTTTAGTGCCGCTTGTTTTACTTGCCTGCATTTGTTCGGCGCAGCCAATCAGGTATACTAATGGCGCTGATAGCTGGAATGCAGATTCCCTGGGAAACCACCGGGCCGTTGTTAAATACAACGGAATGGGTAAGCCAGCCAGGGTAATTATTCAATGGCGCAGGCGCGATAAAGATCCCGGTTCCAAAAGAATCATTGTAGAGGCAGCAGGCGGGCGTCAAATTGACAATGTGAGCGTTAACAAATTGACCCGCGAAACAGGCGATATTTATTTTGAACCCATTGCAGGAACCGACGTGTACTACATTTATTATATGCCCTACCGCAATGAAGGGCGCAGCAATTATCCAACCAGCGTCTACCTGCCTTCCTTATCAAGCGCCAGCCCTGCCTGGCTGCAATCTTTACGCGCGCACACCATTCTGCCCAATGCTGTTTGCACGGAAATACAATCCATCAATGCGTTCAATAGTTTCTACCCGATGGAAGTCATCGCAACCGCAGCAGAAACACAAGCGCTGCTGAAAAAGAATGCAGGCTCAGCCTTTATTGTTTTTCCGGAAGACCGCATGCATCCCATCCGAATGCAAAAAGATTTACCACAACGATGGATAACAAAAGGACCGGTACGTCAATTCAGTGGCCGGGCAGATAAAAATGAGCAGTATGCATTTCAATTGGGAATTTATGCCGTAACCAGCCTGGAGAATATTCAGCTGCGTTTTTCTGATTTGAAAGGTGCCGCAGGTGTTGTTATCCCGGCAACCAACATTTCCTGCATCAATACGGGTGGTACAAGCTACAACAGTATGCCAGTAAAGAATACGATAAATCTTGCGGCCGGAGATGTACAGCCTTTGTGGTGTACGATACTGGTTCCGCCAAATGCCACCCCGGGTTTATACAAAGGAATTGCTACCATCAACGCAACGGGGAAGCAGGCACAGCGCATTGTGTTGTCCATTACCGTTAGTAGCAATACAGTAGCAGATCATGGTGCAGCTGAGCCGGAGAAAATGAGCCGGCTTGCCTGGCTAAATTCTGATCTTGCACAGCAGAATGACCTCATTGCACCGTATACAGCTTTGCAAACAAGCGACAATGCCATCAGATTACTTGGCAGAAAACTAACGTTGAACAAGGATGGCTTTCCCAGTCAAATCCAAACGTTTTTTACAGAAGAAATGACCGGATTGAACACAACACCCAATAATCTTTTTACGGAACCCGTACATTTTCATTTTACCCGTGCCGCAGACGGAAAAGACTTGAAATTTAAAAATACCGGGCTGGTATTTACAAAAAAGGAAGCCGGCACGGTAGCATGGACAGCAGTCAATACAAACGACACAATGGAAGTAGCCGTCTCCGGCTCAATTGAGTTCGACGGGTTTGTTTCGTATTCCGTGAAACTGACTGCGTTGCATGATATCGATATGAAGGAAATCACCCTGCACCTGCCCTTCAAAAAGGAAGCGGCCACTTACTTCATGGGGCTCGGGCAAAAAGGTGGGTTGAGGCCAGATAGCGTTGGCTGGAAATGGGCGGTTGCCACCAGGAACCAGGATGGCGCATGGATAGGTGCGGTGAATGCGGGCCTGCAATATTCTTTGCGTGATGAAAACTACACCCGCCCGCTGAATACAAATTTTTACCTGCAAAAACCATTGCTGTTACCGTCCTCCTGGGGCAACGACGGAAAGGGCGGTATCGCGGTATCAAAAAAAGGCGGATCTATCCTCGCCAACAATTATAGCGGTCAGCGGTTCATTAAAAAGGGAACTGTACTGTTTTATAATTTTACGTTGCTGATAACGCCCTTTCATACGCTTGATACTGATTTTCAGTGGAACAATCGTTTCTATCACCGGTATAACAACCTGGATTCAGTGAAGGCTGCCGGGGCCACCGTTGTTAATATCCATCACGCTACCGCAATCAATCCCTGGATAAATTATCCTTTTATAGAATGGAAAAAGATGAAGGCCTATGTTGATTCTGCACACCAGCTTGGCCTTAAAGTTAAAATTTATAATACGGTCAGGGAACTGTCAAACCACGCCTATGAAACCCCGGCCTTGCGCAGCCTTGGGCACGAAGTATATACTGCCGGTAAAGGAGGCGGTTACAGCTGGTTACAAGAGCACCTGGACAGTGATTATATTGCGGCCTGGTTTGTACCCGGTTTAAAAGATGCGGCGCTGATAAACAGCGGCATGAACAGGTGGCACAATTACTATGTTGAAGGGATGAACTGGCTTACGCAAAAAGTTGGCATAGATGGTATCTACCTGGATGATGTGGCCTTTGATCGCATCACCATGAAAAGAATTAAACGCGTACTTACAAAAGACAATCACCCCGGTATAATAGACCTTCACTCTGCCAATCAGTTCAATAAGAATGATGGATTTAATAACAGTGCTATTTTGTACATGGAACATTTTCCTTACCTAAACAGGTTGTGGTTCGGGGAATATTTTGATTATGAGAATAACAGCCCTGCTTTTTTCTTAACGGAAATCAGCGGCATCCCTTTTGGGCTGATGGGCGAAATGCTGCAAGGTGATGGTAATCCATGGCGGGGTATGATCTACGGCATGACCAGCCGGCTTGGTTGGAGCGATAAAAGCGATCCCCGCCCATTGTGGAATTTATGGAAAAAACTGGAGTTGCAAGGCAGCGAAATGATTGGGTACTGGAGCAGCCATTGCCCGGTTAAAACAAACAACGACAAGGTGCTGGTAACGGTTTATAAAAAGAAAGGATATGCCCTGCTTTCTGTAGCCAGTTGGGCCGATACTACGGCGCAGGTGCAACTGCAAATTGACTGGAAAGCCCTGGATATAAACGCAAATACCGCAAGCATCACCGCTCCGGGTATAAAGGATATGCAGTTGCAGCAGACTTTCAAAACGAGCGAAACAATAACAGTAGCGCCGAATAAAGGCCTGCTACTGGTATTGCGCGAGAACTAAGGTTAACAAAAACGGACATATTGCTACGCGATAGTGGTGCTTGATCCACCACGATTGATTACATTGTTCCAAAATACGATTTCTGTATGCGTGCGCTGCTGTGCAACATAAAAAAACAATCGCTTATCACATTCCTGCTGTTTGCAATGGTGGCTGCAGGAAGTATACTGTGCTCCGCTTACAGTAAATCAAATATTGCACTGCCTGCAAATGAGTTGGATACTTCCTATGCCGGTTCTGCAGCCTGTATTAATTGTCATAAAGCTATTGCTGACAGTTTTTTTGCTACCGCTCATTATACAACATCCCGTATTGCCGCGGAGGAATTTATAAAAGGAAGTGTTGTGGAAGGTAAAAATCATTTCAGTTACAACCAGTTTGTAGATGTTAAAATAGAAAAAAAGGACAGCGCATTTTTTCAGACTGTATACATCAATGGCGAACCTTCGCGAAGCCAGCAAATGGATATTGTAGTGGGGTCAGGAAAAAAAGGGCAAACGTTTTTGTACTGGAACGAAAATTTGTTGTACCAGTTACCGGTTTCCTACTACATACCGATGGGCAGCTGGTGCAATAGTCCTGGTTACCCTGCAAGCTTGCCAAGGTTTAACCGCCTGGTTTCCGGCAGGTGCCTGGAGTGTCACGCTTCCAATGCGGTAATAGAAGATGCAGGCAAGAATGTAAATTACTTTGACAGAAACTCAATCGTGTATGGTATCAGCTGTGAACGGTGCCACGGCCCGTCGGCGAAACATGTAGCTTTTCATACAGGTCACCCTGCAGAAAAAATCGGGCATTTTGTAGTGAATGAGAAAAAGCTGGACAGGCAACAAAATCTGGATCGCTGTGCGCTCTGCCATGCCGGGGTACGCAACCAGGTAAAGCCCGCCTTTTCATTTAAAACCGGTGACCGGCTGGATGATTTTTCCTTACCGGTATACAATGCTGACAGTGCTGCATCGCTGGATGTACACGGCAATCAGTATGGACTGCTCATGTCCAGTAAATGCTTCAAAAAAAGCCAGCTGACCTGTTCTTCCTGTCACAGTTCACATGCCCGCGAAGTAAACGATCCGGTCTTGTATTCACGGAGATGCGCCGGCTGCCATAACAGCGCAGCTAACCTGGAGTGCAAAATAAAACCTGTTACAGGAATGATTTTAACTGACAACTGCATAGACTGTCACATGCCGGCGTTGCCATCAAAAGCCATTTTTCTGCAGTTGCAGGATGCTGCAAAATCTACAGCCGATTTGGTGCGCACGCATCGCATCGCCATTTACCCTGCGGCGGTAAAAGAATTTATAAGGCAGGCAAACGCAAAGCATAAAAATTAATCATTACTTTAATTTAACACAAACACATTTCAAGATGGGATCGTATTTTCCTTATACCGAAACGCATAAAGAAATAATAGCAAGAAGATTGTTTATAACCGGTGCATTAAAAGCGTCCCTTGCCGCTGCGTTGATGGTGACAGCCGGTGAGGCTGGAGCAATGTTCTCCGGTATAAACAAAACGTATACGGTAGGAAACATTATGGACATTGTACTGAAAGATATACCTGGTGCGCCATTCAATAAAACGGTTGATACTTTAAAGAGTGGTAACCGGGAAATGGTTGTTACTGGAATAATTACAACCATGTTTGCAACGATTGATATTATAAAGCAAGCTGCTAAAACCGGTGTAAATTTCATTATTGCACATGAACCTACTTTTTACAACCATACAGACGATAGGGCATGGGTAATGCCTAATCACATCGTACAACAAAAAGCCGTCTTATTGGATCGGCATAAAATAACGGTGTGGCGACTGCATGATTACCTGCATTCTTTTGTGCCTGACAGTGTGCAATACGGGGTGGTAAAAAGTGCCGGCTGGCTGTCTTACTTTAAACCGGGCAGTGATATTATTCAGCTACCCGCCATTTCATTGGGGAACCTGGCGGCACACCTTAAAAAAGCGCTGGACATTCAGCAAGTTCGGGTAATAGGCAAGCTTTCACAGCAATGTGAACGCATCGCGTTATTACCCGGAGCAAGTGGCGGCCAGCACCACCTTACCGTGGTGGAGAAGGAGCGACCGGATGTTTTAATTGTTGGGGAAGTTCACGAATGGGAGACGGCAGAATACATACGGGATACCCAGCAGCTGGGTGAAAAAACTGCACTGATTGTATTGGGGCACAGTGTAAGTGAAGAGCCCGGTCTGCAATGGTTACAGGAGTGGTTGCAGCCCAAAGTGCAGGGTATAAGAGTGACTCATGTCGTTTCTGGCAATCCTTTTACATGGGTGTAAAAAATGTTTCCGAAGAAATATGCTCCGCCCTCGGTATATATAACGAAACGTCTTTCCGCGGTAGCGATTAAAATCGTTGCGTCTACGGAAGGAAAGCGTAATGGACGCCCGGGCAACAACATCAGCTTTATTTTATTGGAACAGGTAAAGTGCTGCACAGGCTGCTCCTTTCTGATGGCGTCTTGCGGAGGAAATTATGCTGACTGCGGCGATCGGTAGTCGCCGGGCGCCTGCAGGCGCCCTAATTACGAAAAACAGCAAATAAAAAAAGACGGGCAACTGCCCGTCTTTAATGACTTATTGTAGAGACTTATAGTATGATAGGGATTACTTAGATTTTGTGTACTACAATCTCATCGGTAAAGCTGCGTGTTCTGTTGATTTTGTAAACTTCAGATTTGTTTGTCTTTTTTGACTTTACTTCAACACTCATTGGGCTTTCAGTACTTTCTTCAGAACTTAACTGGAAGTTCTTAGTGATGTTGATGCCTTTTAATTTACCAGAGTACAATACATTGTTCTGCTGATCACGGAACGTAACAATGTATTCGTCGTCTTCAGTGTTGTTTACATTCAGCTGAAAAACGGGCTTGTCTTCAACGTTCCCGATAAATTTCAAATCAATGCCTGATTTTGGTTTCAGGTCTTCGTTTGCCATTACATTGCTGGTAGATGCAATTGATAATGCTGCGAATAATGCGATTGCGAGTGTTTTGTAGTTTTTCATAACGTTTGTCATAATTGTAGATTTGAGAGGTGAATAATAATTAGTTAATAAATAATTAAATAAGAGTGTATAGTAAATTTTGAAAAAAATGCTAACTGTTTTTTCAAGAAGGCTAAAAATCGTGTAGAGTAGTATGGCAGACAAAAGAAAGAATGGGGCAACGGCTCTTTTAAATCTTACACCAGAGCTGGTGTGTTTGTTTTCATTTCTAACGCAAACATACAACGGGGTATTGCAGCGTACAAATCAAATAAATAATGGTTTTAGCATGCTAAAACTACCGCGAAAGCCTCGAAAGCCATGCTGGTAAAGGGTTTTAACAAAATTGTTGAATGATGCCCAACCCATTTAACAGCTATAAAAAACACCAAAAAAAAATCTGAATACGCCTTCTTTTAAGGGCTTGGTAACATTGCCGTAACATGCGATCACTAAAATGACAGCTGTTTCGCCTGTACGGGAAAAATTAGTTTAACCCCAACGGCGTTTAGTGCAAACAGTTGTTTTTTTATTAGCGATTCCCTTATGCCACCGAATTTTTCGTGCGTAATTATCACTGGAAGCTGATGCATGGCGGCTTCACCAGCCAGGCTGCTCAGTATATTCATTTCCCGCATCAGCAGTGCGGGCGTAAGATGGCCAAATAATAAATTTTCTGGCTGTGCGTTGTCGAATGAAACTTCAATAAAGAGGGCCTTCAGTTTTTTTTCTTTAAGCAATGGCGCTATCCGTTGCCAAAGTAATAAAAGATTGTTTGCATGCTCGCTGCTGTCTGCGCCTGTGTCGCCCAGGTACAATAGGTAGGCGTCCCCGCTGCGTACCAGGAAGGCAGTACTTTTAAAAGGATTGGAATGGCTCAGCTCATAGGCGGTAACAGCAAGGGTAGTGTTGGCCACAGGTATTTCATGTCCCGGTGCCAGCACCCTATAATGGTATTTGTTCAGCAAAGGCTTTTCTCCATCGTCGGCAAAATTTGCCCAGCTCTTCCAGCTAAAGTATTTTTCTTTCAGTACGTCGGTGCAGAAAGGAAGCGCATATATGTTTTTCGTAGTGTCATCTGGCGAATTAATGATTAGGCCCGCTACATGGTCAAGATGGGGATGTGAAATCAGGTAGCCTTTTATATTATTTTTCAGAACAGTTTGTACCGGTCCCCGGAAAATGCCTGCGCTGATTGCTTTCTGTATTCCATAATGCACGGTGCCTGCGTCCATGCAAACGTAATCATTGCTGCCTGCCGCCGCCAGCATGTAGGCGGACAGGTTACTTTCATCGCTGCCGCCTTTAACGCCCAGGGGAACCACTTTAAAGGATAAACCAGCTGCCCGCTTCTGCGTGAATACAGTAAAGTAGCTCAGGCAAAACAAAAAAAGAAGGATCGCTTTGTTACAATGTTTCATAAATAAATATAGCGAAATAAGGGACTGCGTTTATGAACCGCCATTAGGATTACCTACCACGGTTTTCTTCCTTATTTTCTTCATGATAGCAAACGAAAGAATTGCCCAGATAATACCAAGGCAAAATCCCCCGATAACATCCGTAGCATAATGCACATTGAGCACCACCCTGCTGAGGCCAATAGTGAATGCGAGCAATAGAAAAAATAGCATCAGCAGGTATTTGCGGGTAAGTGACAGGCCCGTTTGCCAAACCAGGTAAATCATAATGCTGCAAAAAATAAATGAGGAAAGTGAATGTCCGCTTGGAAAACTATATCCTGAAATACCTTTGATAATAGGCAGCTCCGGACGCTGCCGGTGAAAATATGCTTTTAATGCAAACATTATCGCGGTACTGCTAACCGCTATTACTGCTATATCAATGGCAAGCTGCGCTTTCTTTTTAAACAGCAGCCAGGTAATTACCGCAGTGTATGCAGGCAACAGAAATAGCGATGAACCCAGCACTGTCACGTTTTTCATTGCTTCAATAAAAAGCGGGGAGGCATGCGTTGAAAAAAACAGTATTGCCTTTCTGTCAAAAACAGGTTCCTGTTCAAGTACTGCTTCATGCACGATAAAAGAAAAAGTAAATAACGACAGCAAAAAGAGACTGGATGTTACCAATATTTCCAAAGGGATGAGCTGCAATAGCGTTTTTACTTTTTTTTTCATAAAGGTGAATTCTTATTGGTAAGGATCATGCCCAATTATTTGGTACTCCACCGGAACCATTTTATGCCCACTGCCGCAAAGAATATAGTATAGGCAATGGTTGCCAGCAAAGCTATCGTGCTATGTTGGTTCCAGGTGGCCGGTTGCATACCAGTGGAAAGAATATGTTTAACGGTTCCATACGGAGACCACTTAACCACACTGGTGATGTTGGGGGGTAATGCACCAAGTTCTGCAAACATGCCCACCATTATAAATATAAAATACACCAGTCGCGTAACAGCATTAACCGTTTCGGGATTTTTTATCAGTCCCACAATTGCCTGGCCCAGCGCGAGGTAAACAGCGCCGCCCACAAAAGCCATCGCGAATCCAAGGGCATATCCCGTTGCACTCAACTTAATATTATCAGCGTAAATGCCCGCAACAAATACAGCGGTAGTAACCAACAGGATCATGGCCAGTTGCACAGTTAGCCGGCTCACCATAATAGACCAGGCGGTGAGGGGCGCCACGCGCAGGCGTTGAAAAATTCCTTTATCACGGTCACGCGCAATGGTATTTGAATAGCCCATCAATCCAATGGCATTCAACCCTATGGCGATACAGTTGGATAGTACAAAAGCGCCACCCAGCTTATCTACCAGGCCTTTCCACGAAATCAGAATAATAACAGGAATCAGTAAAATGAGTATCACTGATTTTCGGTTGCGCCACTGCGTGATAAAATCTGCGCGAAGCAGGGCAGTTAATACCGAACGGTTGGATGGAATAACAGTTGTAGACATGTTAGGCGTTTATTTATGAACGTACAGTACGGCCGGTTAGGCCAATAAATACATCTTCCAGGGTTATTTTTCCTTTTCGGGATACACTTATAACTTCCGGGTTGTCGTGGTGTTTGTCAATCAACACCTGGGGTGTATCGATCGCAATTATTTTGCCGTGGTCAATGATGGCAATGCGATCACACACCGCTTCGGCTTCTTCCATGGAGTGCGTGGTTAGCAGGATGCCGTGGTTATTGTCGCGGAGGCTTTCCATGCGTTCCCATAATTGCCGGCGTGATTGCGGGTCAAGACCCGTAGTGGGCTCGTCGAGCAATACCAGCTGGGGGTTATGAATCATAGCAATAATGAGCGACACACGCTGCTGCTGACCACCCGATAATTGTCCAAAACGTTTCTTTGCAGCATCTTCCAGTTTGATAGAAGCCAGGATATTTTGTAATTTTTCCCTGGTGAGCGAAACGCCATGAATGCCCGCATATAATTGAAGAATTTCTGCTACGCTAAGTTCCGGTTGAAAATTGGTTGCCTGCAATTGAACGCCCAGGTTGGCACGCGCATGCAGCGGATTTTTCTGTACGTCATACCCCGCCACTACAATCTTGCCTGACTGCGGGCGCAGCAGCCCTTCTACAGCACTAAGGGTGCTTGTTTTACCGGCACCGTTCGGCCCCAGCAGGCCAAAAATTTCTCCTGCTCTTACATCAAAAGAAACGTTGCTTACGGCATGGAATTCGCCGTAACTAACATGCAGACCGTCTACTTGTAAAACAATGGTATCTGCAGATGGGGGATTGGTCATAAAATATAAAATTTATAATAGCTTTTGCAGGCCTGACCAACGGCAATTGTAAGTACCAGAACCCGCTTTGCTAAGATATTTATTTTGTTTGTTAACCGTGGGACCATTGTGATAAGCCTGTTTTTTTTTTCGGCAGAAAGCCCGTTCTACCGGTGAACAGACGGCCGTCATACCACCAGGCTTATTATTAACATAACCATGTATTTTTGCGCATTATCTTTTAAAGCAATCAGTATGCAAAGTGCCTCCTTTCAATTTGATAAAGAACTGCCCTGGGAAGATTTGAAAAACGGTTTGCACCGGCAGCTGTTTGGGTATGATGACAAAGTAATGATGCTTAAAATTAAATTTGACAAGGGCGCCATCGGCACCCTGCACCATCACCCGCACAGCCAGGTTACTTATATTGAAAGCGGCGTTTTTGAGATGACAATCGACAATGTGACCAAAAGAATTCAGACGGGAGATGGGTACTATGTTCCGCCTCACGCCCTGCATGGGATAGTTTGCATAGAACCAGGTATGCTGGTGGATGTGTTTAGTCCGCACCGGGCAGACTTCCTGGGTTGAAATAAAACGGAAAAGCTTTTTTCTTGCTATCGTCAATCCGGCAACTTACAGGGAGGATCGCAGTGTTAAATGAAATGGGATCGCAATATGTTGCTTGGCATTTTCCAAAACCAGTTGCGCGGCTTTTTCGCCCATCATCTGGAAATCTGTGGAAATAGTGGTAATGCCATTGAGGATTATTTTTTTCATGGGCGTTTCATTGTAGGAAATCACCCCAACATGTTTTCCAACCTTCATTTTTGTAGCCAGTATTTTCTCAATCAGCAATACAAGATCATTTTCCATCAGGTTAATATAAGCTTCACCTTCTTTGATGGGTTCAATGGTAATATCGTGCACCAGCTTGCCGGTAAAGGCATATTGGGCGCAAAACCGGTAAAAGCCTTTCACAATCTCCTGCGGATGGTAGGTGTAAGCCGGAAATATGATTTTTAGTGTATGGTATTTGCTCAACTGCTCCAGCGCCTGCTCCAACGCATCATAAATATCCTTTTCAAAGTTTTCGTAGACCGCGCTGTATTCGCCCACTACACCGGGTACCAGCAGATCAAGCAGGATCAGTTTTTCTTTGGGAATGGTATTAATTATTTCGTGCGCATTTTCACCCCCATCCATAAAATGAGGGATAATAACATAATGAGAATACTCGTCTTTTTTGTTAAGCAGTAGTTTTTTAAAAAAGGCGAAGTCGTTATTGTAAATATAAAAATCAATGGAGGCTGCTTCGCCCAGCGCCGCCACAAAAGCGTCGTAGATAATTTTTTTGTGTGCGCTAAGTTTATTAAACAGCAGGAAGATTTTCAACTGCGGGTGTAGTTCGGTAGTTTTTACGAAATAGCCTTTGCCGGGCACCGACCCCAGCACCCCGATTTTTTTCAGGTGTTTATAGCCTTTCTCTGCAGTGTCCCGCGAGATTTCAAATTCAAAACTGAGTTCGTTGATGGAAGGCAGTATTTCATCCTTGTTTAATTTTCCCGCAGCAATGGCATTAACAATAGAATTTGCCAGTTGCAGGTACTTCGGCGTTGCTGAATAATAATCAATAAAAAGGTGCTGAAAGATGGAATCTTTTTTCATTTGCTGCTGCAGTTTCCCGTATTTACTCGCGGGAATCTGATTCGAATGTTAATTTGGTAAATTTAAATTGCTGTTGCGCGATCGTTCCCGCTTGCTAAAACCCGCTGCTTCGGTAAGAAACGGGGCAAAAATTACGAAAAATTAAATACAAAAAGCATGATAGTACATGATAGATAAGATGTGGCTATCTCCTACATTTACCCGTCATTTGCCAGCCATACTGAAAATTACTAAACATGGGTGTTATACTAGGTGTCATTTTTCATTTTATCGGTGGATTTGCCTCCGGTAGTTTTTATATTCCCTATAAAAAGGTAAAAGGCTGGGCCTGGGAAAGTTACTGGATAGTTGGTGGTCTTTTCTCCTGGCTAATTGTTCCACCGCTTGCTGCATGGCTTACCATACCGGGTTTTGCCGATATTATCCGTCAAACAAGTTCCAGTTCTATCGGCCTCGCTTATTTTTTTGGCTTACTGTGGGGTATCGGCGGGCTTACCTATGGCCTGGGTGTTCGCTACCTGGGTGTATCGTTGGGAAGCAGTATTATCTTAGGTTTATGCATGGTATTTGGCGCACTGATACCTTCAATTTATTATGATTTTTTTCCCGCACAAGGTAAAGACACGTTTAGTATGCTCACCGGCTCCGCATGGGGCCTTACTGTTTTGGGCGGCCTGGCCTTATGCATCGTTGGTATTGTTTTTTGCGGAAAGGCAGGCACCATGAAGGAAAAGCAACTGTCTGCCGCCTCTACTGATCCGCATGGCGTAAAAGTGACCACTGAATACAAGTTTGGTTTGGGCATGCTGGTATCTGTTGTATCGGGCGTATTAAGTGCATGTTTTAATTTTGGACTGGAAGCCGGAAAGCCAATGGCAGAAACCGCCAACGCGATATGGAAGAATACCCATCCGGGACAAGGTGAGTTTCTGTTCCAGAACAATGTTACTTATGTGATTGTACTCTGGGGCGGATTAACCACCAATTTTATCTGGTGCATGATACTGAACGCACGCAATAAAACTTTTGGCGATTATACCAATGCTAAAACACCGCTACTGTCCAATTACATTTTTGCAGCTTTGGCAGGTATTACGTGGTTTCTGCAATTCTTTTTTTACGGCATGGGAGAAAGCAAACTGGGCAATGGCGCCAGTTCCTGGATATTGCACATGGCGTTTATTATCCTGGTCGCAAATATGTGGGGTATTATATTAAAGGAATGGAAGGGTGTCAACAAAAAAACGACAACCATGATTGCGATGGGCATTATAACCATCATTATCTCTGTACTGGTGGTAGGTTACGGCAATTCACTGCACAAATAAAATAATATTTTTAATTCATAAAAGATAGTATCATGCCAGCTAGTACCACAAAAGAATTTAAGCATGTAAGTTATTTATGGGATGATAAAAAAGCGGCTGCGCTTGCCGGTGATGAAGTAGGCTTGCTGATATACCGGTCTAACTTACTCGGTGCAGATTTACGGCTCACCAATTACGGCGGGGGCAATACCTCCTGTAAAGCATTTGCAAAAAATCCGCTGACCGGTGTGGAGACAGCGGTAATGTGGGTGAAAGGATCGGGTGGGGATATCGGTACGTTAAAAAAAAGCGGGCTCGCAGCCCTGTATATGGATCGCCTGCTTAGTTTGAAAAATATCTATCGTGGATTAGAACATGAAGATGAAATGGTAGATCTCTTTAACCACTGTATTTATGATTTGAGTTCAAAGGCACCTTCCATCGATACCGCCCTGCACGGTTTTCTTCCTTTTAAGCATATTGATCACCTGCATCCGGATGCAGCCATTGCCATTGCAGCCGCAAAAGACGGAAAAAAAATTACCCATGAGTTATTCAATGGCAGCATTGGATGGGTGGAATGGCAGAAGCCCGGCTTCGATTTGGGCCTGCAGTTAAAACAATGCCTGGATGAAAATCCGGGTATCCGCGGCATCATGCTCGGTTCGCACGGTTTATTTACATGGGGCGATACGGCCTATGCGAGTTATATTAACACACTGGAGGTGATTGAACGCTGCGCTGAATACCTGGAAGAAAACTATGGTAAAAAGGGCCCGGTATTCGGTGGACAACAATTGCAGTCCCTGCACAAAGAGGAGCGGTTAAAACAAGCAGCCGCGCTGGCGCCTGTTTTGCGGGGGTTTTGTTCCAGCCAACAAAATATGATTGGTCATTTTACGGATGATGACCGTGTACTGGAATTTATCAATTCCAAAGACCTGCAAAGGCTGGCGCCCATGGGTACCAGCTGTCCCGACCATTTCCTGCGTACAAAAATAAGTCCACTGGTGCTGGATTTGAAAGCAGCAGATGACCTGGGCGATACAAAAGCCATCAAGGAAAAATTAGCACCGGCGTTTGATGCTTACCGTAAGCTGTATACTGATTATTACAACACCTGTAAACATGCTAATAGTCCAGCCATTCGTGATGCCAACCCGGTAGTGATTATTTACCCGGGTGTTGGTATGTTTACTTTTGCAAAAGACAAACAAACAGCAAGGGTAGCAGCGGAATTTTATACCAATGCTATTAACGTAATGAAAGGCGCTGAAGCCATATCGTCCTATACATCATTGCCCCGCCAGGAGGCGTTTAATATTGAATACTGGTTGCTGGAAGAGGCAAAGTTGCAACGCATGCCCAAGCCAAAAACATTAACGGGCCGCATTGCGCTGGTTACAGGTAGTGCGGGCGGTATTGGTAAGGCAATTGCTCAAAAATTTGCGGAAGAAGGCGCTTGTATTGTGGTGAATGACAATGATGCGGAACGTTTGGCAATCGCGCGGGAAGCTTTTCAGCAACAATATGGCAAAGATGTATTTACTGATGTAGTGCTGGATGTGACCAGCGCTGCCGACATAAAGAAAGCATACACTGCCGCGGCTTTGGCTTTCGGCGGGGTGGATATTGTAGTAAACTGCGCAGGCCTTTCTATCTCAAAACCAATTGAAGAGCATACCGAAAAAGACTGGGATCTTTTATACGATGTACTGGTAAAAGGACAGTTTTTTATAACACAGGGCGCTGTTGAGATGATGCGTAAGCAGGGCATTGGCGGCGACATATTAAACATCGTTAGTAAAAATGCACTGGTGTCCGGACCCAATAACGCCGGGTATGGTTCTGCCAAAGCAGCTCAACTTCATTTAAGCCGGTTGAACGCGGCAGAGTTGGGAAAAGATAAAATTCGGGTTAATACCGTGAACCCTGATGCTGTTATCTCCGACAGTAAAATATGGGCGGGTGCCTGGGCAGAAGGAAGAGCAAAAGCATACGGTGTAAAAGTAGAAGAGCTGCCTGCATATTATGCAAAACGTACCTTATTAAATGAAATTATTTTACCCGAGGACATTGCGAAAGCGTGCCTTGCTTTTGTGGGTGGGCTGCTGAATAAGTCTACGGGTAACGTGCTGAACGTGGACGGTGGTGTTGCGATGGCGTTTGTGCGGTAGAAAGCTAATAACCTGTAGCGATAAGTTGAAGTACTTGTGAAGTTATCCGTGTAGATCAAAATATAAATTTTGCGGATAAAAGGCTTCCATTGTGATACACTAACAGCTGAAGGCTAAAAGCTTTCTTGCGGTTTTTAAAAATTAATTACAAATGCACAGAGTAGCATTCAAAATGCAATTGTTCAAAGGCTTTGAGGCGGACTATAAAAAACGCCACGACGAACTGTGGCCCGAATTGGCTGAACTGTTAAAAGCAACCGGCATCAGCGAGTATTCTATATTTCTTGACGAAGACACGGGGAATTTATTTGCTGTGCTGAAAGCAACAGATCCACAAGCGCTGGAGAATTTGCCGGCCAGCGCCGTCATGCAGCGCTGGTGGCAGTATATGGGCGATATCATGGAAAGCAATCCCAATAATTCTCCCGTTAGTGTACCTTTAAAGGAAGTTTTTTACCTACCATAAACGATTGAACATGCAGATAGAAAAGGATGCAATAGCGGAACACAACAATAGCTTGCTTGCCGAACACCGGCGAAGGTTTGATTTTACTGCAGCAGGTATTGAAAAGCTACCAGGTTTGTTGCAAAAATTAATTGATTTTCAGATAGCCATTCCCAGTTGGGCGCTTGGCACCGGCGGTACCAGGTTTGGCAGGTTTTCCGGTGGTGGGGAACCCGGAAATATTGAAGAAAAAATTGAAGACATCGGCTTGCTGCATGCACTCAACAAATCAAGTGGTGCAATTTCTCTGCATATACCGTGGGATATTCCTGAAAACGTTCAAGCAATCAAAACATTAACCGCGCAGCATGGTTTGCGGTTTGATGCCATGAACTCCAACACCTTCCAGGATCAGCCGGGGCAGGAACACAGTTACAAATTTGGCTCGTTGCAGCACGTGGACAAAGCGGTAAGGCAGCAGGCCATTGACCATAATATTGACGTTATTAAACATGGTGTTGCGCTGGGTTCCAAATCGCTCACGGTTTGGCTGAGTGATGGCTCCAGTTTTCCCGGACAATTAAATTTTAGAAAGGCATTTCAACGTACGCTGGAAGGGTTGACAGCAATTTATGCAGCACTGCCGGCAGACTGGAAACTTTTTGTTGAATACAAAGCGTTCGAGCCTAATTTCTATTCGATGACAGTAGGCGACTGGGGACAGTCGTTGTTGTATGCAAACAAACTGGGACCAAAAGCATATACGCTGGTAGACCTGGGACATCATCTGCCAAATGCAAATATTGAACAGATTGTTGCGTTGGTGCTGAATGAAGGAAAATTAGGCGGCTTTCACTTTAATGATAGCAAATATGGTGATGATGATTTGACTGTTGGAAGCATCGATCCTTACCAGCTGTTTTTAATTTTTAATGAATTGGTGGAAGGCATGGATGCAAGAAGTATGAACCATGCCACCGATTTAGGCTGGATGATTGATGCATCGCACAATGTAAAAGATCCGCTGGAAGATTTACTGCAGTCCATTGAAGCGATAAAAATTGCTTACGCGCAGGCACTCCTCATAGATAAAAAGTCACTAAGCGCTGCACAAGATGCCAATGATGCAACGCTTGCACAGGAAATACTGCAGCAGGCATACCGCACAGATGTTCGGCCGCTGGTAGCGGAAGCGCGTTTGCGTGCAGGAGGAGCATTGGCGCCGATGCAATTATTCCGTGAGCAGAAAGTAAGAAGACAGCTGATAAAAGAAAGGGGCGCGCAAACAGTCTCTACCGGCTTGTAGTTGTTTCTTTCACAGTTACTATGTTGAAGGTGCTGAAAAATGATCCGATAATGAAGGGTTCAATTAAAAGTCGCACAGATAAGATAAAACCAGCGCCTGCGGCGTCGCCGGAACTGGGAATAAAAGCAGGCGAAGCAATCGCCATCTTCGACATTGGCAAGACCAATAAGAAACTTTTTGTTTTTGACACGCAGTATAATATCCTGCTGGAAAAGACGATGCAGGTACCGGAAATAGAAGATGAAGATGGCGATGCATGCGAAAATTTACCGGCACTTACCCAATGGGTGAAGTCGTCTATCAACTGGCTGATGGAATCAAAAAAATTGTCCGTAAAGGCGCTTAACTTTTCAACCTATGGTGCAAGTTTTGTTCACATTAACGCAGAAGGAAAGCCGGTAGCTCCGTTGTACAATTACCTGAAAGTTTATCCACCGCAACTGCAAAAAAATTTTTACAAAAAATATGGCGGGGCGGTTGATTTCTCTATTGCTACAGCGTCACCGGTATTGGGCAATTTAAATTCGGGCTTGCAGCTATATTACTTGAAAGAGCAGAAACCTGCGCTGTTCGCCAAAATACACATGTCTTTGCACCTTCCCCAGTACATGAGTTACCTGGTGACGAACAGGCGTTGTTCTGATATTACCAGTATAGGTTGCCACACCGCGCTCTGGAATTTTACAAAAAATCATTACCATGAGTGGTTGCAGCGCGAACACATCATTGAAAAAATGGCACCCATTTTTCCTTCCGACCAGGTAATAACCACTAACTGGAATGGAAAACCGTTGCTTTGCGGGGTGGGGTTGCACGACAGTTCCGCCGCGCTGATTCCCTACCTTGCCGGTTTTAAAGAACCGTTTGTATTAATTTCAACCGGAACCTGGTGCATCAGCTTTAACCCCTTTAATCAAAGTACGTTAACAGCGGAAGAATTGAACCAGGATTGCCTTTGTTATATGGAATACCGGGGTAAACCCATCAAGGCCTCGCGTCTTTTTGCCGGCTATGAACATGAGCAACAGGTGAAGAAACTGGCTGCGCATTTTGATGTTAAAGAAGACCATTACAAGACAATAGCTTTTGACCCCGGTGCCGTGCAACGCCTGGCCGCCAGGCCGGGCCTAAAAAATAGTGGCGTGGGCAAAACAATGATGCAGGAATCGTTGTTCGGTAAAAGAATATTGTCATCATTCAATAGTTACAGTGATGCGTATCACCAGCTGATGATTGATATGATGGCTTTGCAGCAACAATCCACCGGACTAGTATTAAAAAACTGCAGTGTAAAAAAGATTTTTGTAGACGGGGGCTTTGGCAATAATCCTGTGTACATGCACCTGCTGGCTGCTGCTTTTCCGCAAATTGACGTATGCGCGGCATCGGTAGCGCAGGCTTCTTCCATTGGTGCGGCCCTGGCTGTTCATGCTTACTGGAACCAGCGTGATTTTCCAACCGGGCTGATTGATTTGAAACATTATGCCAATATTGAGAAAATAGAAATATGACTGTTGGATTGTTTATACCTTGTTACGTTGACCAGTTTTACCCGCAGGTTGCAATTGCATCTTTGCAGTTATTGGAGAAGCTCGGTTGCACGGTTGATTATCCCCTCGGCCAAACTTGCTGCGGGCAGCCGATGGCCAATTCAGGGTACGAACACCTGTCACAATCTTGCAATCATTTGTTTGTAAAAAATTTTAAAGACTACGATTATATTGTTTGCCCTTCGGGGAGCTGCACGCTCCACATCAAAGATCACTTGCATGATGATGGGGATGAAGTGACGGCAACGGCCATCCGCAGCAAAGTATATGAACTAACAGAATTTCTGACAGATATTCTCCAGGTGAAAAACATTGCTGCCCGTTTTCCCTACCGGGTGGGGATGCACCAGAGTTGTCACGGCCAGCGGGGATTGCACATTTCCCAGATGACAGAGTTAGTTGCAGCGCCATTTTCCAAGCCCTTGCAATTATTGAAAATGGTAAACGGCCTCGAACTGATTCCGCTGGAAAGAAATGACGAGTGCTGTGGTTTTGGTGGTACTTTTTGTGTTGCAGAAGAAGCGGTGTCGGTAAAAATGGGTAAGGACCGTGTGGCGGATCATTTGATGCACCATGCAGAATACATCACCGGCGTAGACATGAGTTGCCTGATGCACATGGAAGGCATTTTGAAAAGACAAAACAAAACAGTGAAAGTGATTCATATTGCCGAGATTTTGAACGGTGAGGCTGGTGCGTAGCCAGCCAAAGTGAGCAATACATCGTGCGTAGAAAAATACAATTGTTGCAATTATGAGCGAAACCATTCCGCATACACACGCCGAATTATCGGAAAAGTTCAATGCCGATGAAGCAAGGGTGAACTGGCATGATGAAACCTTGTGGTGGGTGAGGCAGAAAAGAGATAAAGCTGCGTGGACATTGCCAGAGTGGGAGCATTTGCGTGAAACTGCCAGTCAGATTAAGCTCAATACGCTGTCTGATTTGCATGGCTATCTCAAACAATTTGAAAAAAATGCACAAAAAAATGGCGTCATAGTTCACTGGGCGCAGGACGGAAAAGAACACAATGCCATTGTGCACAGCATCTTGCAAAAGCATGGCGTAACACAAATTGTAAAGAGCAAATCAATGCTCACCGAAGAATGCCACCTCAATCATTACCTCGAAGAACATGGCGTAGAAGTGATTGATACGGACCTGGGTGAACGCATTGTGCAGCTGGCCGGTGAATCACCGAGTCATATTGTGTTACCCTGTATTCATAAAAAGAAAGAAGAAATAGGCGACATATTTCACACACATTTAGGTACACCTGCCGGAAATGCGGATCCGCAGTTTTTGACCAATGCGGCCCGCCTGCACCTGCGTGAAAAGTTTTTGACGCGGCGCATCGCCATCACCGGTGTCAATTTCGCTATCGCCGAAACTGGTGAAATTGTTGTATGCACCAATGAAGGCAACGCGGATATGGGCGCGCACCTGGCCGACGTACACATTGCGTGCATGGGCATTGAAAAAATAATTCCGCAACGCAGGCACCTTGGTGTTTTTTTACGGTTGCTGGCAAGAAGTGCTACCGGCCAGCCGATAACTACATATTCCAGTCATTTCGTGAAACCCCAACCCGGGCAGGAATTGCATATTGTGCTGGTAGATAATGAGCGCAGTACCCAACTGGGTCGTGAAGATTTTCGCAGTTCTCTAAAATGCATCCGTTGTGGTGCTTGTATGAACACCTGCCCCGTTTACAGGAGAAGTGGCGGGCACAGCTACCACACCGCAATTGCAGGTCCCATTGGCGCGATACTGGCACCCAATCTAAACATGAAGGAAAATGCCGACCTGCCTTTTGCTTCTACGCTCTGTGGTTCTTGCAGTAATGTATGTCCGGTAAAAATTGATATTCATACGCAGTTATACAAATGGCGCCAGGTAATAACGCAGGAAGGCTATTCGCCAGCTGCAAAAACAATGGCCATGAAAACAATGGCAACTACTTTGTCAAAGCCTGCATTGTACCGTGCCGCGGGCAAAATGGGTCGCTGGGTGATTCGTTATATGCCATGGTTGGTAAATAATAAATTCAATCCCTGGTTTAAGCAACGCGAGATGCCCACCCCGCCTAAAGCATCGTTTGGTGAGTGGTACAGGAAGAACAGGAAATGATGCAAAAGTAAATTCAAAATTCAAACGTCGAGATGCAAATGTTAGTAGCCTTTTTTTTACAATAGTTGCCATTGGTAATGACTTTTTACTTTTCACTTATTAAATTAACTTGAACAGCAGGGAAAAAATATTAGCAGCCGTAAAAAAAAATCAACCAGCGCTGGAGGAATTACCTTCATTGCAGGATATTGATGCGGTGCGGTTTGATGATTTGCAGGGAAAATTTAAAACGGTGCTGGAAACAATCGGCGGTGTTTTACTGCATGCAAATAACATAGCAGCGGTAGGCGATTATGTGCGTGACACTTTTAAAGAAGGCGATAAGTTTATAACCAGCATTATAGCACTCACAGGGATTGAACAAATCAATCATAACGATAAAGCACACTCGCTGGAGGATGTGGAAGTAGCGGTAATTAGTGGAGCTTTTGGGGTGGCAGAAAATGCTGCTATCTGGATCACTGCGTCCTCCCTGAAAACGCGGGTATTACCCTTTATCTGCCAGCACCTGGTCGTGGTATTAAACGAGCAGGATCTTGTTCACAACATGCATGAAGCGTACGACAAAATTGCTGCTGAAGCCTATGATTACGGGGTATTCATAGCCGGTCCGTCTAAAACTGCGGATATAGAACAATCGCTGGTGCTGGGCGCGCATGGCCCCAAAAGCATGACGGTATTCCTGTTGCCTTAGCTGGTAAAACCAGGCTCCTCAGTTTATCCCTTGAACAGGTAATCGAAATTAAATTTAACGTGCCGGTAGAGATGCCGGAGATTGGCAAAAAATATTCCTTCACTTTCTCTCCAGAAATTTCTTTTAACGGTACTTGGTTCCGCGGAAGAGTTTTTCTGTTCAAATAGATCATGAATGTTTTCATAGATGACTGCTTTGCCTTTGTTGCGCAGGAAAGACATCATCATCAGGTATTCCGTTTTTTCTACCTTCTCGCCTTCTGCATACCGGCCAAATTTCTGGAAGAAGCTGCTGCGGCGCAAATGCGGGTGATCGCTGTAGGCGTAAAATTTTTTATATCCCCATTTCCAAACGCTGAAAATCATTTCTGAAAAACCTTTCCCCAGTGGTTTGAGGTAGGGGTATTTTGTATAGGCGTACAACCTGATTACGTCAACGTCTTTTCTTTCATTAATAATAGCGAGACCATCTATAAAATGCAATTGAAAAACAGGCGTCGGATCAAAATCCTCCTGCACGTACAAGGTATAAGGCGTACCTACCGCGTCCTGCCCTTTATTAATATTGTTGCCCAGGCCTTTGTTCTTCTCAGTGGTTACCAACTGAAAATTGAGCTGCGGTTGCAGCGATTTTAAATAATCCAGGTGTTCCGGTTTGCTGCCATCATCCGATACAACAATGCCGCCAAACGAAATGCCGAGGCTACGGAAACGCTGCAGCAGGCGCTCCAGCGAGCGACTTCGGTTGTAGTGCGTAACCAGTAATGTAACATCACTAAAATGCTGAGTGGTAGCCATATTGCAAGTTATCTTTTGGGTTAAATTCTATAAAATATGAGGTCAAATTTGTATTATTGCGGCTGTAATGTTAATACGGTGCGTAAAAATCAAAGATATACATGCTTTTTGCAGGATAAAAACGTTTGTTTACCCGCTTTATTTTATCTAAAACCTGTCTAATCATTCTATTGTTGGGTCACTGTCAGTTTTTGCACAAGTGGTAATCGGTTGTAAAATACTGCAAAATAGAAAAATATTAGTTTACATCATAAAAATGCAATGCCGCGCTGTGCTGCGGTATTTAATGTATGGCCTTACCAAAGTTTTTCGCAAAATTTAATAATAAACACTTTTTCTCACTGGCAGGCAACGTCATCATGTCTGGCCTCTCTATTATCATCATGGGTATCTTGTACCGGTACCTTCCCAACAAAGCGGAAATGGGCAACTGGGTATTTTTTCAAACCATGTTTGCATTGGTAGAAATGTTCAGAACCGGTTTCTTAACTACCGCCACCATTAAATTCTACGCGGGTGCAGAAAAGGATCGATCGGCCGAAGTCATTGGTTCGGCCTGGGCATTGGCGACCGCCATTACGATCGGATTGTTATTGATAAATATTCCTGCACTCCTACTGGTGGGGGTTGTTAAAGTAGAGGGCTTGTCTTTTTTTCTTAAATGGTTTGGGCTGAGCTACCTGCTATCCTTGCCGTCTTTTATTGCCAACTGCGTGTTGCAGGCAGAAGCCCGGTTTGACCGGCTGCTGTACATGCGCATGGTAAACCAGCTGTCCCTGCTGGTATTTATTGCCGTGCTCATTTTTATGCACCAGCTCACGTTGGAAACACTTATTTATGCCAACCTGGTATCACTGTTTTTGACCAGTCTCTTCGTTTTTCTTAAGGGATGGACCAATTTCTGGGCCTGGAAACGCAAAAGCATGCAGGGCATAATGCAACTCTATCATTTTGGAAAATACAGCGTGCTGGGTAATATCAGTTCTTACCTGCTGCGGGGGTCGGACATCTTTATTATCAGCGGCACACTGGGTGCGGAGGCGGTGGCCACCTATAATATTGGTTTAAAACTGATGGAGATTATTGAAATACCCATTCGCAGTTTTATAGCAACGGCAATGCCTTCGCTATCGGCTGCGTATAACCGCGGCAATAAATCTGAAGTCATTTATATTATGAAGAAATACGCAGGTCTGCTGAGTATTGCGCTGATACCTGTTTGCATAGGAGGCGTAATTTTTGCTGACCTGGCGGTTTACCTGATCAATGGGGGATGGGATCCTGCTGCCGCCAATGTGCTGCGCTTTTTCATGACTTTTTCCTTGCTATTTCCCGCCGACAGGTTTATTGCGCTTGGTTTGGATGTAATACACAAACCGAATATCAATTTTCTTAAAATACTGGTTATGCTGGCGGTGAATGTAGCGACCGACTTTGCAGGCATAGCTATTTTTGGCAATATTTACGGGGTAGCACTGGCTACGGTCTTTCCTGTAATTGTGGGTATCTGGATCGGCTATTGGTCACTCAGAAAATATGAGCCTTTTACTTTGTTGCAAATACCCGCCGTTGGTTATGCCGAACTAAAAATTATGCTGCGCGAGAAACTGAATCTCAAAAGAAATTTTCTTCCCTGAAGTTGGAATGCACCTTTGCTCATTATTGCTCCGAAATGATACATTTTTAAAGCCGGGTATTAACTGTCCTGCCCTGTCCTGCTGCGCTTGCCCTATTTTACGCAATCGATTGCGTAGATAATCCGCCTAAATTTTACAGCGGTTTTATTTTTGTAAGGTGCCTGTTAGTACTGCCTGAAATAAGTTGATGATTTATTTGGAATTTGGTATTTCCTAGTCGCACAGAACAATAACCAAAATACTGCTATATGAAAAAAAAGACGATTGCCGTCAGGAATTTTCTTACAATCCTGGTACTATTATCTCCATGTTTTTACCTGCAAGCCCAGCAAGATATCGCTGTTGCAGGCCGATCAAAAAAATCAGTTTCTTCTGTTGTAAACAGTTCCACCGAAAATGAAAAGGCAGCAAATGCCAATCGTGCTTATGATGTTACCGTAACCGGAAAAGTAACCGGTGATGGTGGGCAGGGCCTTGCGGGGGTAACGGTAAGCATTAAGGGCAATAGCGGAAAAGCGGTGACTACAGATGCAGAAGGTTCGTTTTCCATCAGCGTTTTAACCGGAAAAGAGACATTAATATTCACTTATGTAGGTTTTACCTCGCAGGAGGTAAGCCTCAAAGATCGCACAAGCGTTACGGTTGCAATGGTACAGGATTCAAAATCGCTGGACGACGTAGTAGTGATTGGCTACGCAACCGTTAAAAAGAAAGATGTAACAGGTGCTGTTGCAGGTATTAATCAAAAAGACATTAGATCCCGCCCGGTAACCAATGCATTGCAGGCGATGCAGGGTAAAGTGGCTGGTGTGGATATTACTTCTAACGAGCGACCTGGCCAGGTTGGAAGTATTAATATTCGTGGAGTACGTTCCCTGGTTGCGTCTAACTCACCACTGTTTGTGGTGGACGGTATTCCTTTAAGTACCGGCGGAATTGAATACTTAAACCCTAATGATATAGAAGCGATAGATATTTTGAAAGATGCGTCTGCCACCGCAATTTATGGTTCACGAGGTGCGAATGGTGTTGTAATTGTTTCCACTAAACAGGGCAAAATTGGTAAAATGCAATTAAGCCTCAACAGTTCTATTACTACCGAAACTATAGTGGACAGGGCTCCGGCAATGACAGCCGCTGAATCCATTGATTTTCGTCGTTGGGCTTATTATTATTCTAATCCGACTACTTTTCCCAGAGGTGATAATCCCAATATTACCAATGATAGAAATATCTTCCTGGCTACCAGCGACCCGGCTGCCTGGTCAAATATCAATAAGGGCTGGGCTTCGGGTACATGGGATGGTTCAAAGGTAGCCACTACAGACTGGAAAGGGCTGGTATCTCAGAAAGGTCTTACAGGAGACCATACGCTGAGTGTCAGCGGAGGTACTAATAAGATAAAATCTTACGCATCATTTGGATACTTAAACAATAAAGGCACATCGATTGGTCAAACGTTTACGCGGTATTCTGGAAAGGCAAGTGTAGATATTCAGGCTACCAATTGGTTTAGTATGGGTAGCAATTTGAATTTAACTTATAGTGTACAGGAATTTGGCCAGTCAAATGGCGTAATTGGTGCTTTTGTTGGAAGCCCGGCGACAAGCATCTACGAATCTGCAAGAAGGCTTTACACTTATGCAGTGCCTTATGATTCAACAGGTACAAGGGTTCTCTATCCAGGCGGCGATGTTGCATTCAAAAATGTAGTGAATGAATGGAATTATTCACAAGACCAACGTAAAACACTTCGGGCATTCGGGAGCCTTTATGCTCAAATTAATTTTGGCGCAATTCACCCGGTCTTAAAAGGTTTAAAATATAGGTTCAACTTTGGTCCCGATTTTTCACAATACCAGAATGGAATTTATATTGATGGAAATTCTGCTGCCAGCAGCGGTAGCAATTCTGCTTCTTTGCAAAAAGCACAAACTTTTTCGTATACATTGGATAACTTATTGTATTACGACAAGTCGTACAAGAAACATAGTTTTGGACTTACGCTTTTGCAAAGCGCTACTAAATTCGTTGCCGACCCGGTTAATACGATTGCCGGAACAGGCGTTCCGTTTGCTAGCCAAAAATGGAATGAGTTGAACAAGGGTGTTATTCCTGCTGCCAATCTTTCTATAACTCCCAATTCTGCATTAATAGAAAGACAATTGTTTAGCTATATGGCCAGGTTAAATTACGGCTTCAACGATAAGTATTTGTTAACTGTATCTGCGCGCAGGGACGGTGCCTCGCAATTTGCACCAGGTAATAAATATTCCGTCTTTCCAAGTGCCGCAGTGGCATGGCGTATCGACCAGGAAAATTTCATTAAAAATGTTAGTTGGCTTAACGAATTAAAAATACGCGTCGGCGCTGGTGTTACAGGCAATTCAGCCATTGACGCCTATGCAACAAAAGGCGCAATTACACCATTATTCTATCCTTTTGCAGGTAGCATTACTGCAGGCTCTCTTCCATCTGCGGTTTATGCAAACCAGGAACTCGGTTGGGAAAAAACGACACAGTATAACCTGGGGCTAGATTTTTCGTTGTTTAACAGAAGAATTTCAGGTGTATTAGATGTTTACACTTCTCAAACGAAAGATTTATTAATGGCCCGCAGTATACCTACGGTCACGGGCTTTAGCTCTACATTTCAAAATATTGGCCAAACAGCAAACAAAGGGGTCGATATCAATATCAATACTGTCAATATTTCTAATAAATCCTTTCAATGGACAACTTCTTTCAACGCCTCCTGGCAAAAGGAAGAAATTGTTTCTTTGGCAAACGGCAAACAGGATGATATTCTCAACAAATGGTTCATCGGACAACCAATTGGTATTATTTATGGTTACCAGGCGAATGGTTTATGGCACGTGGGAGATTCAGCAATTTATAAAGGCTTCACCGGAAGCAGTTTTTCTGCAGGTAATGTGAGGCCGGTAGATGTTAATGGCGATAGTAAAATCGATGCCAACAACGATCAGCTAATTGTAGGATATACCAAGCCCCGCTGGGTAGTGGGTATGACAAATAGTTTTACATATAAAAATTTCGAACTCTCGATCTTTTTATATGGCCGGTTAAATTACATGTTTAACACTGGCGGAGAAGCAATGGTGGCCAGGGCCAGTACGCGGGCACTTGATTACTACACAGCAAACAATACGAATGCCGAGTATCAGAAACCAATCTATTCCACAGGTACAGGAGACCTTTATTCTACTTCGCTAGGATACCAGAAAGCATCTTTTATAAAAATAAGAAACATTTCAGCCTCCTATAATTTTACGGGCAGAACCTTAAGTGCAATGACGATGTCAAGCCTAAGAGCATATATTCAGGTGGCTAATCCCGGTATGCTATTTTCAAAAATTAATTTCCTGGATATGGATGTGGCTGCTATGACGTACAACCGGGGTATTACTTTTGGTATTAATGCAGCATTTTAAAAAACAAAACATTGAAGTATGAAAAATAATAAATTTTTTATAAGTATCGTGATTAGTACGATTCTGATGATGACTGGTTCCTGTAAAAAGACTTTCCTGGATGAAAATCTGACCACCGCAAGAAGCCTGGAGTTTTATAAAACTGATGCCGGAATTCTCTCTTTGGCAAATGGTACCTATTACCAGGTATTTAATACGCCGTTTAACGGGGAATTTGCATTTTCCAATATGGCTTACGGTACAGATGAATTTCATGTAGGAGGAGACAACTCAAACGCAGCATTTAATTCTTATGGTAATGGTTTGGCCTCTTTTGTTTCTGCTGTTAATAGTAATACAACAACCGCAAATGCACAATGGGATAATTTATACTTCGGTATTGGTTATGCAAACCTTATTATTGAAAATGCGACCGCAAGCCCGTCTACCTCCGATGCCATTAAAAAAACAGCATTGGGCGAAGGGTATTTTTTTCGCGCTTATAGCTATTTAAGGTTGGTAAGCCAATTTGGAGCAGTACCCTTAAAGACCACGCCGAGTACCAGTGTAGAACTGGAATTTACCCGCGCTCAACCTAAAGACGTATTTGCACAGATTATCAGCGATTTTACATTAGCTTTTAACCTATTAACAAATACAGGTGGCCCTGCAAAAATAACCAAGGACGCTGCGGCTCATTTTTTAGCTCAGGCTTACTTAAGCCGTGCCAGTGAAATTAACGATTCCTGGAACACTGCCACGAAAGCAGCTGACCTGGCTGCTATTGTTCCGCTGTGCGATGGCGTTATCGCCAATCATCCATTGGCGCCAAATTTTGGTGATTTATGGAAATATACTGCCCCCGAAAGCGCAAATGAAAAACTGAGCGAATTAATTTTATCTGCGCAATTTACAGCCGATGCTTCAGCGAGCGGTTCTAATACCCAGCATCTTTATTACGGAGCCCGGTACGATGATTTACCTTTTATGCAGCGTGACCTGAGCGGAGATCGTCCCTTTAGTCGTTTGGGTACTAATTATTTTATGTACAGGGTGTATGATTTAGTCAATGATTCGAGATTTTGGAAGAGTTTTAGAACCAAGAGCCTGGTTAATAAAGCTTCGGGTGCGTACACTACAAGTGATGTAGGCGTTATGTATGTGATTAACCAACCCGGTGATGCCAGATTTACTTCTTACAAAGTTTTAAATACAGTACCGTATGCAAGAACAAACAGGCCAATTGCAAACGTTTATGTTGCCTATCCAAACGGAGCCGTAAACGATGGCGCCTTGTTTGTTGAGCCACGTTTTCCCTCCTTAAGTAAATTCTTTGATGGTTCCCGTGTAGGTGGGTTTAATGATGTGAGAAGTCTTCGTGATATTACGTTGGCGCGCAGTGCTGAAACGTACTTAATTGCTGCCGAAGCTAAAATACGGCTTGCTAATATGGGAACCGGTACTTATGCAGACGCGTTGCCTTATATTAACCCGGTAAGAGCAAGGGCTCAATACCAGGCTGGTGAAAATCGTACGACATATTACGATGGCGGTGGTGCCAGTAACGCAACGCTCCAGGCAGGAATACCATTTTCTTACATGGCTGAAAATTCTTATTGCGAATCCAATAATTTTAATTTATTAGCACCGCCTGTAACAGCTACGAATTTGGCTGTTACCAGTATTGCTCCATTGCCCGCAAATGATGAGTACATCATCAGCAAATTAGGTTACACTTCAACTTACGAAAGAATGATGTGTTTTTTGTTGAATGAGCGTTCGCGCGAACTGTGCGGGGAATATAAACGCTGGGAGGATTTATCCCGTACTAAAACTTTGGTGGCCCGCGCTAAGACTTTTAACCCGGATGCGGCTCCCAACATTAAAGACTTTAATAACCTGAGGCCAATACCGCAAACTTTCCTTGATGGCATTCAGGCGTCAGGAGTTGCCCTCACCGGAGCACAGAAACAAGCCATGCAAAACCCCGGATATTAATTATTTCCTTATCTAACTTGAAAAAAGGACGGTCAATTTTATTGAGCCGTCCTTTTTTTTGAACAGTTTTTTGCCATCGGATTTTAGTCTTCAGCATCGGGGTATTATTTAGCTCAAAGTCTGATAACGTGCTTCTGTACTAACCGCTACTCCCAAACAGATTTTTCTAAAAATTTCACTATGAGCAGATCTATTTTCAGCCGCATGCGCCTGCTTCTTGGCCTGGTACTGCCTTTTATTGTACAATCACAAACAGTACCCAAAGGAAACGATGTTAATACACCCTTACATTTACTTCAACCCGATTATACCGTTCCCTACGGTGTGCCGGTAAAAGACAGTATAAAAAAAGTGTTGGACCGAATGTATAATTACCTCGATGCGGTAACACCAGCGCAATTGGTAAACAAAAAAACCGGCGAAACAATAACTGATTACAGTAAAACCGATAGCAACAGTATTTTTAAAGCCGGTGATTTCAGGCTGCTGAGTTATGAATGGGGTGTTACGTACAGTGGTATGTTGCTGGTGGGGGAAGCCAGTGGCGACAAAAAATTTACTGAATACACCAATAAACGTTTACAATTTATTGCTGCCATCGCGCCATCGCTTAAAACATTGTATGATAAAAATCCCCGCGCGCCTAATCCGATGCGCGGATATTTTAATCCCCATGCGTTGGACGATGGTGGCGCGCTCAGCGCAGCGATGATAAAAAGTGTGCGCAGCAGTGCACAAAACGAAAACTTGCGGCCGCTAATCGATAATTTTCTGCAGTACATCAGCACCAGGGAATTCAGGCTGGCAGATGGCACCCTGGCGCGCAACAGACCACAGCCAAACAGTTTATGGCTGGATGATTTGTATATGGCCGTGCCTGCATTGGCACAAATGGGTAAACTAACCGGCGATCCTAAATATTTTGATGACGCCATAAAACAGGTGCGGCAATTTTCGGACCGTATGTTCAACAAAGAAAAAGGCGTTTATATGCACGGATGGGTGGAGGGGATGCGCGAACATCCGCAATTTCATTGGGCCCGGGCAAACGGTTGGGCTGTGCTAACCATGGTTGAGCTACTGGATGTTTTACCAGAAGCGCATCCCGGCAGGCCTTATCTTCTTGAACAATTGACCGCGCATGTGAAAGGCCTGGCTGCTTATCAATCGGGTAATGGTTTCTGGCACCAGTTGCTTGACAGGAATGATTCTTACCTGGAAACATCGGCTACCGCTATCTATACCTATTGCATTGCGCACGCGGTAAATAAGGGTTGGATTGATGGTGTAGCGTATGCACCGGTGGCCGCATTGGGTTGGGCGGCAGTATCTACCAAAGTAAACGGCAAAGGACAGGTAGAAGGTGTTTGTGTTGGCACGGGTATGGGTTTCGATCCGGCATTTTATTATTTCCGACCGGTAAATGTTTATGCCGCGCATGGCTACGGGCCCGTGCTCTTAGCCGGTGGCGAGATGTTGCAACTGCTGAAGAAAAATGCATTTAAAATAAATGACAGTTCGCTACAATTTTATAGTGAAATAAAAAATTAGTTCCGCTAATCATGTGTATTCAATGTACTTTAATGTTTGGCAAGATGTCAGGAGCACGCAAACAAGAATGAAAAACGCAGCCGCCATATGTTTTTTCTTTTTAGCCATCTTATCTGTGCATGGCCAAACAAGTTTTAAATTTAGTTTTGGTAATGGTAAAAAAATACACGGCTATATACCCGTTACGCCCAAAACTATTTTTAATTACACTACCGGTTATGGGTTCGATCAGCATTCAATAACCGAAGCCGTAACGCGTACCTCAAAAAATCCGCTGACTGCAGCATTTATTACTTCCAACAAACCTTTTTACTTTTCTGTTAAATTACCGGATGGCAACTATGATGTAAAAATAACAATGGGTGATACTAAAGGGAACGCTGCTACCACCGTAAGAGCAGAATGCCGCCGGCTGATGGTGGAGAATTGCAAAACTGCCAATGGAAGCATAACAGCACAAACAATAACTATTCATGTAAGGGATAGTGTTATTCGGAATGTAGCCGGTAAAGCAATTGCTGCCGTACAGCTGAAACCACGCGAGTCTGGTTTTCTGCATTGGGACAATTTGCTCACGCTCGAATTTAATGATTCATTGCCGAAAATATCCGCCGTTGAAATTACGCGCAACACAACAGCTACAACCATTTTCCTGGCAGGCAATTCCACGGTGGTAGATCAGGATCGGGAGCCATGGGCTGCCTGGGGACAAATGTTTCCAACCTTTATATCGCTCGGTTCGGCGGTGGTAGCCAACTATGCAGAATCGGGCGAAACTTTAAAGGCGTTCAAATCAGAAAGGCGGCTCGAGAAAATTTGGAGCATGGCCAAACCGGGCGATTTTTTACTGATTGAATTTACACACAACGACCAGAAACCTGGACCAAACTATCTGGACCCATTTACAACCTATAAGCAAACTTTGAAAGAATGGATCGCCGGCGCGAGAGAAAGAAAAATTACGCCAATATTGGTAACTTCCATGCACCGCAGGAGTTTTGATGCAGACGGCCATATCATTAATACGCTCATGGATTATCCGGAAGCGATGCGGCAAACGGCAAAGGAAGAAAATGTGCCACTCATAGATCTTAATTCAATGAGCAAAGTATTGTATGAAGCGTGGGGCGAAGAGAATTCTACAAAAGCATTTGTTCATTACCCGGCCAATACATTTCCTAACCAGCCTGCAGCATTGAAAGACAATACACATTTTAATCCTTACGGTGCTTACCAGCTGGCAGCATGTGTAGTAAGCAGCATAAGACAACAGCATTTGCCACTGGAAAAATTTATCAAACCGGCTATTCCCGCATTCGACCCGGCAAAACCTCCGCCACCGGAAAATTTTTACTGGCCGCAAAGCGCTTTTGTAACAGTCGTTAAGCCAGATGGTAACTGATGTTTTTTATCAATATCTTCATGCCAGGCAATTGATGAATGGCATGACTACTGAAGAGAAAATATTATTTAAGAACCACCTGAAACATTTTTGCCAGGTACGGATTGAACAACGAATGGCTGCAGCCAGGGAGGCCATCCGTCACGCGCAGGATGCTGCTAATAACGAAGAAAAAAGTTCAGCAGGTGATAAGTACGAAACAGGCCGGGCCATGGGTCACTTGCAAAAAGATATGCACGCGCGGCAATTGTCTGAATACATTAAAGAGTTGAGCGATTTGCTGGCAGTAAATACCAGTATTATTTACGAACAGGTAACTGCAGGTGTCTTTTTCGAAACGGAAAAGCTTGCTTTTTTCATTGCTGCCGGCCTTGGTAAGCAAATCGTGGACGATAAACAAATACTGTTTCTTTCCCCTCATGCCCCGCTGGCAGGTAGCTTGCAAGATAAAAAAATCGGAGATGCTTTTATATTTAGCGGGATGAGCGTTTCGATAAAGGAACTTTTTTAAATACAACAGGGCAGGGGCGAAGCATGTGCACATGTGTAAAGACCTAATTCAATAAATTATCTGTCTTGATTATTGTGCCGGCTCTCAAAATTAATTTTTTACTCATTGCTTTTATTCACAGTGATCCCTGGTACGGCAATTACTAAAAAACTAAGCTTGAAAAATAAAAAATGCAGAATAGAAATAGGCTCCCTTCTGCATTTTTATAGCAAGCACATGTAGCTGCTTTTTTGGTAAGGCGGATATTTTATTTGAGGTTGGTTTCAAATAATTTGAAAATGCGTTTGTATTCGTCCGTCCAACTGCTCGGCTCCACAAAGCCGTGATCTTCCAGTGGGTAGCCGATGATTTCCCAGTTGTCCTTCCCCAGTTCTATCAGCCGCTGCGAAAGTTTTACCGCATCCTGGAAATTTACGTTGGTATCTGTAATGCCATGGCAAATCAGTAAATGTCCTTTCAATCCCCCGGCAAAATACAATGGCGAACTCCGGCGGTATGCAATACTGTCATTAAATGGCTCATTTAAAATATTTGCTGTGTAGCCGTGGTTATATTGCGCCCAATCCGTAACCGGCCGTAATGCTGCTCCGGCAGCAAATACATCTGGCGTGGTAAATAATGCCATCAGCGTAATAAAACCGCCGTACGAGCCACCGTATAAGCCAATATGTTTTGCATCAACCCCTAATGAATCTACCATGTATTTTGCGGCATCTACCTGGTCAGTTAAATCTTTTCCGCCCATGAAGCGGTAGATACCCGTACGCCAGTCGCGGCCATATCCTGCACTGCCGCGGTAATCAATATCCAATACGGTATAGCCGTTGTCGGCCAGTAAATTGTTAAACATGTATTCCCTGAAATAACTGCTCCACCATTTGTGTGCATTTTGCAAATAACCTGCGCCATGAACAAATATTACGGCCGGTTTTGATGGTGCCGGGCCGGCAGGTTTGTACAAACGGGCGTATATCGGGGCGCCGTCCCTGGCGGTAATAGTAATTACCTGCGGATCGCGCCATTTATAAGAATTGAATTCGTCTCCGGCTGCTTTATTAGTTACTTGTTTTGCTTCGGCGCCAGGTTTATTTTCCTGCACGTATAGCTCCCAGGGTTTGGTGCTGTAAGAATACAGGAATGCAATTTGTTTTTCATCGGGCGACAGGCGTACCTGGTTGGCACCAACAAGGCTGGTAATGCGCTGAGGCTTACCGCCGGTTACTGGTAACCGGTAGAACTGCTGTTCGCCCGGGTGGACTTCATTAGTGGTAATATAGAACTCTTTCTTATCGTTTGACAAATCCGCCTGTTGCACCTCAAATTTTCCGGCTGTAAGGGTCCGCTTTTCACCAGTTACAACATTTAAAGTATACAGGTGGCTATAACCGGTAGCTTCCGATTGAAACCAGCAGGTATTTTCATCTATCCAGCCGATGTTGGCGCCGCCAAACCCGCCGCCTATGCCGGGCCCGCTTATCCAGGCCGTGTCATGCTGGCGGTCGAGTAACTTAATTTTGCCGGTTGCGGGAGTTACTAAAAACAGCCACCGGTCTTTAGAGTCCTGCGCCCGTACGTCAATGATTACATGGCTTCCTTTGCCCGACCATACGGGGTCTAAGAAACTAAGCGGCCGGTCCAGTGAATCTTTCAGTTTCTTTTGATAGCGTTCAGGATAGTCTTTAAAATATGCCGGAATCTCCCTGATGCCTGCTATTTCATTTGTTTTAACCCGCACTATGCTGTCTTTTTCCAAATCAAAAATATATAATTCCTGCGCGCCCTGGGTGTTGCCTACTTTGGTGCGGCCGGGTATATCTTCTGTAAACCCGCTTTCGGTTACATAGCTGGGTACGATGGTCGTCTTCCCCTGGCCCGCCTTGAACAGCCGGTAGGTAATATATTTTCCATCAGGGCTGATGGTAGTTCCAAACAAGCTTTTGCCTTCCAGGTAAATCGTTTTCAGTATTTTCTTTTTTGGAATCGCATTCGCCATGGAGTCTGTGAGATCTCTTTTTTGCTTGCGGCTGCGCAGTACATCAAATGTTTTAAGCTGGTCTTCTTTCAGCCAATTTTCCTGGGTATTGAGGTTGTCTTTTTTTAAATCTTTTGGTGGAGGATTCCCGCGCTGAAAGTTGGTCAGCTGAGTGGTCAGTCCGGTGGCAATATCCCATGCATATAGGTTCTGGTTGAGGGTGTAGACCAGTTGGGAATCATTGAAAGAAAAAACCGGTTCGCTTTCAACGTCGGCTGTCTTCGTAACGCGTCGTTCTTTACTGGTTTTGGTATCGGCCATAAAAATGTCACCGTCCTTGTCATATACGTAACTGCTGCGGTTGCTGTTGTACGTTATATCCCCGTCCCGCAGAATGGATTGCAGCTGCAGGTAACTAATTTTTTGTGGTACCAGGTTTTCCCTGGTGATATAATACAGGGAGTCGGTGATGGCTTTTTCTGGATTCCAGTTAAAATAAATGTTTTTGCTGTCGTGGCTCCAGCTGATATTTGCGGGCGAGGTGCCGATCCATTTAGGATCGCGCATAATTTTTTGAACAGTGAGTACACCCGGTTGATTTTGCGCGACTCCGGTTAACGTGTTAATCAATAAAATAAAGCAGGTGATTTTTCTCATACCGGTAATAAAGTAATTAATTAAAGTATTATTCCACTTAAAATTGAAAACGCAACGGAAAAGTAAATGATCAACCCTGTTACATCCACCAGGGTCGCCACAAAAGGAGCGGAGGAAACGGCCGGGTCTGCACCCAATCTTTTTAAAACGAGGGGGAGCATTGAACCGCTGAGTGTTCCCCACAACACCACGCCCATTAACGAAATACCCACGGCATAAGCAACGGGTAAATAATGCGGGCCGTATACATTTGGAAATATCTGCGACCAGGATACGATGCGGAGAAAGCCAATCAAACCTAAAACACTTCCCAGTAAAAGACCGGATAGTATCTCTCTTCTCATTACCCGCCACCAGTCTTTCAGTGATATTTCACCAACTGCCATTGCCTGGATAATCAGCGTTGAAGCCTGGGATCCGCTGTTGCCGCCACTTGAAATGATTAAAGGAATGAACAATACCAGTACAGTAGCTTTTGCAATTTCGCCTTCAAAATATTTCATGGCAGTGGCCGTAAGCAACTCGCCAAGAAATAACACAACCAGCCAAACCACTCTTTTTTTAAATAGTTTGAACAGGGGTATTTCAAGGTAAGGTTCATCCAATGCTTCGGTACCACCCATTTTTTGCATGTCTTCACTGAATTCTTCACTGGCTACCCATAAAATATCATCAATGGTAACTATCCCCAGCAATAAATTATTATTGTCAACCACAGGCAGTGCTACGCGGTTGTTCATTTTAAAAGTCTGGCTGGCAACTTCCTGGTCGTCGGTCACATTGAGTGTGATGAACCGGTTATCAATTATCTCGCTTACTTTTTTATCAGGGCTTGCGAGAATGATTTCCCTTATCCGGATGTCATCAATAAAAATGCCTTTCTCATCTACTACATAAATGACATCAATGGTTTCACTGTTCTTACCCACTTCACGTATTTGTTGCAACACCTCCTGCACCGTCCATTCAAGCGGAACGGCAATATAATCCGGGGTCATCAGCCTGCCTACGCTGCTTTCGGGGTAACCGAGCAGCGCCAGGGTAATTTTTCTTTCTTCGGGATCCAGGGTTCGGATGAGTTCTTTTACAACCTGACTGGGCAACTCTTCCAGAAAGGCGGTGCGATCATCGGCGGGGAGCTCGTTGAGCAGCTCCGCGGTTTTTAATGGCGGCAGCTCATGGATAATATTTTTCTGCGTAGCAAGATCAAGGATCTTAAAAACTTTCGCTGCCCGGTGCACGCTCATATTGGCAACTATCTGGCTTTCGTAGTCGGGGTATTTATTGATAAGCGCTGCTACATCACTGATGTTCTGGTGGTTTAGAAATTCTTTGATCCGCAATACATCATCGCTTTGCACTACATCCAGGAACTGTTCCTCCATAGTCGATTCTTCTAACGCTGAACTCATGATCCAAATTTACCGTTTCTTGCATTTAAACTGTCAATTGTTAATTGCGAAATGATGAAGTAATTTCAGTCATTATCCGGGTAGGCGCTCACCGGCAGCGTCACCGGTAGCACTACAAGTAAACCTGCAGCAACCAATGATACAACCTTATCTATTTATCGCCCCGGCAAATGCCATGGACCGTGGTGTCTTTACCGATGTGCCGATTGCCCCTGATACAGTCATTGAAATTGCACCGGTTATTGTGATGAGCCGGGCTGACAGGCTGAAGCTGGATGAAACCCTGCTGCACGATTATATTTTTGAATGGGGCGATGATGAAAGCCAATGCTGCATGGCACTTGGTTACGTGCCCATGTACAACCATTCTTATGCAGCCAACTGCGAATATGAAATGGATTTTGACGATCGCACGATTACCATTAAAACGATGCGTTCAATTGATGCCCGGGAGGAATTATTTATTAATTACAACGGCAACTGGGATGACGCCAAACCGGTATGGTTTGATCATAAAAAATCAGGGTGAAAGACGTCTTATTACAAACTGCTGATTACGATAGCAGCCTGCGCCCTGGCGCAGGTTTGGGCCTGTAATGCATCCTTGCCTACCACTACACTCAATACGCGAATATCAGTAAGCGTGCCGGCAGACACAACGCCTTCCATAATAGTTTTATTCAGTTGTGCGTCTATCGATTTGCGGTTTTGTTGCACCAGGTCGGTAATGCTGATGGTGGCTTTCTCGCGCAGCGTACGCAATATTTTATTGCCAAAAAAAGTCTTGCCAATATTGAGTATAAAATCGTGACTTTTTAAAGCGTAATCAAGGTCGGGAATAATTATAACCTGGCTGCCGGTATCCAGTTGTGGCGTACCAATCAGGTAGAGGCTACCTTTTTTATCACCTTCAAAATCTACCATTATTTCTACTTTGCCGTTGTCGGCGCCGTTCAACTGTACATTTTTAATGATCACCGTACGTCCTTCTATTTCAAAGGAAGTGTCTTTTATCAGCTGGTTAATAATGCTGTTGATGAATGGGTAATCATATTTGGCGTTGGTGTAGACTGTGATGCCCGGTACCACATCCGCATTTTGCAGTGGCGGTAAAAAAGAAGCGGTATAATTATTCGTGCTGTCGCTGTGCAATTCCGGAAAACAGTAAATACCCAGGTTCGCCTGCAACGTATCCTTTATGCTGTTCATTTTGCCCATTTTTACTGCGGACGGGTTTATTTTGATGTACCCGTATTTATCCAGCGGTATCTTTTTATTAATGCGTTCGGCCAGCGATTTGGTAGTGCTGCTGAAATCAAGCCCGTTCACAACACTGTCCATTGAGTAGCAAAAAGCATTGGTTGAAGATTTGATGCTGTCCATTATTTGCTGGGTGATATCGAGGTTAAACATCGATACCGTGCATTTTTCCAACGCGGTGGCTTTTTGTGCGGATGTTTTTGTGTGAACGGTATAATTCGGTTGAAACTGCAGGACTGAATTGATAAAAATATCGGTTTTGCGCATGGGTTCCTTTCCAAAACCACAGCTGCCACCGATCCAGGGAGAGGTTTGCTTTCCAAAAGCACAGACACATTTTTCGCCTGAGACCTGGTAAGTGCCACTCAGTTTTACCATCACCTGGTTGTTTACACATTTGAACGTGAATCCGCCGGGTACAAACCGGTATTTGTAATGAAAATCGCAGGCGGTTTGCAGGTATTGCGGCCAGCCGTCGCTGGTCACTTCTTTCGGTACCAGCACCGCTGCTTTTTCAAGGAAAGACGCCACAACTACCTTTACAGATACGTTGATGTTGGATTCGGGGAGCGGCGGTAATACGGTAGCTACTGGCAACGTAGTGTAGGTTGGTTTCCTGGAAACTACACATGAAAATAGCAGAAACGGTAAAACAGAATAGAAAAGCCATTTAATCATTCAAGCGGGTTTGCTGAAGGTTAAAATTAAGCTGCAAAATGATATCAGTTTGGAAAGTTTGAGTAGCGCGTTGGTGGCAGCCGGATAATGAATGGGCGGAAACTAACAGGCATCCGGTAGTAATTTTAAGCGAAAATTGTAGCAAACAAAGTGTAAATAGTTAATTCGGTACACAATTTCTCGGTGCAACTGCAGTTTGTTGATTAAGAAACCGTAAAAATACGGTGGAGGAAGATTTTTCTTTGCAGGATGAGCTAAACCCAATTTATTGAAAATCAATTAGTAGTAAGATGTAGTGTGCACGACCAACCAGATAATGAGTAAAAACCCGCAAAAGCCGAAAAAAAGAATTTTGAATATTATCTTTTATTTATAATTTCACGGCCTCTACAAAAAAAAAGGGCCCTTCCGTAGAAACGGACTGACCTCTAACGATTGCTTGCCATATGAAATTCTTCGAAATATCTTGAGCTGCATTTACAGCTTTCTTTTGCTTTTTTACGACCTTTAACGATTCATTGCTTTGCCAACCAACATCTCCAGCACTTCCTTTCTTTTCAACTCTGTAAAGATAGGATGTGTTGGGATGTTCTTTTAATCAAGTTATAAGTGTTTTTATTACGCTTAAACTAAGCCCGGGGGATGAAAAGCCTTTACAGTGCCGGGTTCTATGAAAATTAGATTATTATGTCCAACCGTTTTTCAGATAGTTTATTTCAGCTGGTCCAATCACTGGAAAAGTCGGAAAAAAGGAATTTCAAGCTATATATCAAGCGGAGTTCGGGGAATGAAGACCTGAAAATTATTGAGCTTTTCGACGCGCTGGATAAATTAAAGGAATATGATGAAGCCTTGCTGCTCAAAAAGCTCCCTTCTATCAAAAAACCCCAGCTGTCTAATATTAAAGTACACCTCTACAAACAATTGCTGGCCAGCCTTCGCTTGCTAAAGAGCGCGGACAGTATTGACTTGCAGTTAAATGAGCAGTTTGATTACGCCCATATTTTATATAAAAAAGGACTTTTTTCACAAAGCCTTAAAATCCTTGATAAGGCCAAAGAGACGGCTAAAGCAAATCAGAAATTTAATTACCTCACCCTGGTACTGGCGCTGGAAAAGCGCATTGAAATGCTGCACATCACCCGCAGTATGCAAAGCCGGGCAGAACAACTATCTGCCGAAACAGTGGAAGTAACCGGCCGTATAGATATGGTGGCTAAACTTTCTAACCTTGCGTTGCAACTGTACAGCTGGTTTATAAAAAACGGGCATGCGCGCAATGAAGACGATGAGATTGCAGTCAAACATTTCTTTCATGTAAACCTTCCACCCAACGCGGAAGAGAAAACTGGTTTTTATGAGAAACTGTATCTTTTTCAAAGCTATTCATGGTATGCCTTTATCCGTCAGGATTTTTTAATGTATTACCGTTATTCCCAGAAATGGGTGGATTTGTTTGAGGAACAACCACTGATGAAGCGTGTTGAGACCGGGCATTTTATCAAAGGCCTGCATACTTTACTGAATGCACATTTTGATTTGCGCAATTACGAAAAATTTGAAATAACCCTCCGGCAGTTTGAAGCATTTGCCAATACAGAGCGGGTGATGGATCACGACAACTTCCGCATACAGGCTTTTATTTATATCACCAGTGCAAAAATAAACCAGCACTGTATGCTGGGTACATTTAAAGCAGGGCTTTTACTGGTGCCGTCTATTGAAGAAAAATTAAATGAGTACGATCTCTTCATAGACAATCACCGGATTATGGTGCTCAATTACAAGATTGCAACGCTGTACTTTGGCGGCGAGGATTATGGTACCTGTATCGATTACCTACAGAAAATTATTAACGAACAGGTAGATATCCGGGACGATCTGCAGTCGTACGCACGCTTACTGCACCTGATGGCACATTTTGAAATGGGTAACTATGAATTGATGGAATACCTTACCAAATCGGTCTACCGGTTTATGGCTAAAAAGCAAAATGTAACAGTACTGGAAGAAGAGATGTTTAAATTTCTCCGTCATTCCTTTCACTTACCCAGGACCAAACTGCGCTCAGAGCTGGAAACATTTTTACAGAAGATTAAAAAATTCGAAAAAAGCCGTTTTGAAACCCGGGCTTTTGCTTACCTGGACATTATATCCTGGGTGGAAAGTAAGGTGTACCAGAAACCCATGGCCACTATTATACACGACAAATATAAGGAGCGCCGCAAACGGGAATATGTGTGATTATACAATGACCGGTACCGCCGGTAGCGGTTTTATTAAATATAAAAAAAAGCCCCATTCTTTTTTTGAATGGGGCTTTTTTTTATACGTTCATTTATTGTTTTATGGAAATATTCCGAGTTCTGCATAACTGGTACCTACTTTATTGATCGCTACTACGTACGCAGCAGTTCGCATGTCGGGTACTGCAGGGTTGGCTTTCCATGCGTCCATAATTTCACGCGTAGCGGCAATCATGGTTTCTTCAAGCCCGCTGTATACCAAATCGGCTTCATCGGCGCCGTGCATAATAAAGTCTCTCTCTTTGGGGGTTACTTTCTTATTGGTAAGTTCTTCTATTTGCCCAAGGATATGACTGTTCATGTTTTCGGTAAATCGTTTTTCCATTCTGCCGTAGCGAACGTGGCTAAGGTTTTTTAACCATTCAAAATAACTAACGGTTACTCCTCCGGCATTTAAATACATATCCGGCACTACCAACACGCCTTTCTTTTCAAACACTTCGTCGGCATCGGGTGTAAGGGGACCATTGGCGGCTTCACCTATAATTTTTGCTTTTACGTTGGGCGCATTTTTGCCGTCAATTACATTCTCCAATGCTGCCGGGATAAGGACATCGCAATCCAACTCCAGCGCATCACTTGATTTTGGAAAATTGATAGCCCCTGGAAAATTTAAAATTGATCCTGTTTTTTTCCTGTGCTGAAAAACCTCTTCTTCGTTCAGTCCATCCGCATTCATGATAGCGCCTTCATATTCTGCCAGCGCAATTACTTTTGCACCGCCTTCCCGGAAGAATTTTGCCGCATGGTAACCAACGTTACCCAACCCCTGCACAATAATCCGTTTGTCTTTTACGCCGAGGCTCAGCCCAAGTTTTTGCATAATATCAGGCATATTGCAAACTTCCCGGAGGCCATAAAAAACCCCCAGGCCGGTGGCCTCCCTGCGGCCGCGCACGCCGCCCTGTGTAACCGGTTTGCCGGTTACACAACCCAGCGCATCAATCTCTCCGGGGCGCATGCTGGTATACGTATCCAGTATCCAGGCCATTTCACGTTCACCGGTACCATAGTCGGGCGCCGGCACATCGGTGCCAGGTCCTATAAAATTTTTCTTGATGAGCTCATGTGTATAGCGGCGGGTAATTTTTTCCAGCTCATACGCCGTGTATTTTTTTGGGTCGATGGTGATACCACCCTTTGCACCACCAAACGGTACATTTACAATAGCACATTTATAAGTCATCAGCGCGGCCAGGGCCATCACCTCGTCCAGGTTAACCGAAGTAGCGAAACGGATACCGCCTTTGCACGGTGTTTTGTGGTGAGAATGCTGTACACGGTAGGCTTTGATCACTTCTATTTTATCGCCAATTTTTACAGGAAAATGCATTCTGTACACTGAATTACATTGTTTTATTTGTTCCAGTAAACCTGGATCGATGCTGGTAAATTTGGCGGCTTTATCGAAGCTTTTTTCTACGGCGCCAAAAAAACTGTATTCATGTTGTACTGCCATAAGATGTGTTTTTTAATTTATAGGGTCACAATCGTTTGTTAGTTAATGAAGTTTTACTGATTACTGCCGCAGGACAGTGATTATTGTATACAAAAATAGTGTTGTTATCAACCCCTGGTTTCCTGATAGTAGATCTGTAGTTATGTCGTGTCATACAGCCAGCGGGTTCCTTGAAGAACGAACGGAATTGACTATTTGTTTTCCTTTTCCAATTTTGTTATTTTCCGGTCAAGGCGGACCAAATACAAAATAAGCCCGGTTAGTATCATTAGCATAACACATACCACCACATAAATCTTACCGTTGTGCCGCATATCGAAGGCAGTATACTGTTTCTCTGTATCGGTTGTCTGCGCCAGCACCCACTCCGGAAGCGCCATATATAAACACGTAAACAGTAAAAATATTTTCTTAACCATTTAATAAACTTTTCTCTTTTATTAGATCGAACCTGATTTTTAAGGATGTGATCCAAACGCCCAGCAGCGTCCATCCAATAATAGCCGGATAAAAAACCATCTTTATTCTATCATCCGAATCCCTGAAATTTAAGGCCGGATTTCCGCCTTTGCCCGGATGAAGGCTTTCCATCAGCCTGGGTAAAATCCAGATAGAAGGGAACAGCATGGCGTAGGCGAAAATGGCATATACTGCGCCAATCCTGGCTTTCTTATCAATATCCGTTAACGAACCGCGCAACACCAGGTAAGCAAAATAAATGAGCAGGGCAACAGCGGCGCCGGTGAGTTTTGGTTCAGTAAAAATTTGTGTATCGTCTGCATATTCCGTCCAGGTATATTTCGCCCAAACCGCACCGGTAGCATAACCGAGCAACGCAAACAGAATTCCTGTTTTGGCAAAATTTACGGCGTAAATATCATGTTTAAGGTTTTGAGAGCGTAGGTATTTGACTGAGTATACCACGGAAGCAGTAAAAAGTATCATCATGGCAAACCACATACACACATGAAAAAACATATTCCGGATAGTTTCGTGCAGGATTTCACGGGCGGGCATATCGAACAACAGGCCACCGGCAACGGTATAAAAAAGAAGACAGACACAGAGAATTTTCCACCAGGACTTGCGCATATTATTTTGCGTTTATGCGCTGCAAATGTAGCACAAACCTTTTCAATATACCATTGAAGAAAGTAAATTTAGCGGAAACAGCGAATGGCTCCCGGGCCGTTAGTCTTTCCATAAAAAAGGGAAAAGGATAACCGCCAGTGCTATTACCAGGATATCCAGTCCTGCCAGCAGCAATACCATTTCAAGGAGTCCGCCCTGTATTACATCAGAAAAAACAATATTGGAGATCTTCATCAGTAACATGAGCTGTGGTATGATTAACGGGAAACCCATAATGGCCATGAGCGCGGCATTTTGCTGTGCCCTGGCAGCAATGGCAGACAGAAAAGTAAACACGAGGCTCAGGCTGGTTCCACCCAATATGCTGATTCCCAGAAACTGCAGTCCCCGGATAACTGGGTTACCCAAAAAAGCAGCAAACAACAGCCAGCTCGTTAAGGTCATGATGGCCATCAGCAATACATTAAACAGTAGCTTGGCAATGATAAAATGCCTGCCACCGGCCACCGAATAAAAATAGAGCATCCGGCCCCTGGTCTCCGACAGAAAACTCTTGGCAACAGCATTTACACAAACAAACAATTGGATCATCCAGAAAAGGCCATTCCAAACAGTGGTTTCCGGTTGCCCCATCGCCAGGTACAAAACAAATATGGTGGCAGCCACATACAGCAGCACGCCATAAAAGCTGTACTGCTGGCGAATTTCCAGCAGTAGATCTTTTTTAAATAAAGCAATGATGTGTTGGACCGGTCTAATAGAATTTTATTTAAAACAAAAGTAAAGCCCTGCAGCGGTTCGGGGATAATTTATTTGCCGCGACGCAAATGAGGCCAGGCACCTATTTTACATTATGATAGCAGTGCCGGCACCTGGGTTCGTACATGTCTTTTTCCCCCAGCAAAACCTGGCCTGTTTGTGTTGTTTTCCGAAAGGAGTAATTCGCTATATTTCCACATTTAACGCAAATGGCATGTAACTTGGTTATGTAGTCTGCCTTGGCAAGCAGAAAAGGCATTTGACCAAATGGTTTGCCGGTGTAATCCATGTCTAGCCCGGCTACTATTACGCGTATACCGCGGAGCGCAAGCTGGTCACAAACATCCGGCAGCTGATCATCAAAAAACTGGGCTTCGTCAATTCCTACCACGTCCACATCGCTGGCCATCAGCAATATGGTTTGTGAATTGTCGATGGGGGTTGAAATAATAGCATTTTCATCATGCGATACAATGTTCCTGATATCATAACGGATATCCATGCTGGGCTTAAATATTTCCACTTTCTGGTTGGCTATCCGCACTCTTTTAAGCCGGCGGATAAGTTCCTCTGTTTTTCCACTGAACATGGAGCCACAGATTACTTCTATCCACCCGCGGCGCTCACCTGAAAGATTGGGCTCAATAAACATGCTTTAACAATATTTGCTTAAAAATACTTATTAACTTTAATAGCAATTTTAACGTCAAATGTAGCACAACCCATGGAAAGAGTTAAGGCACTTATCAACACCCTCCAGGAACAGGCACAGCAAAATGCAGGTCAGGACGTTTTGCTTTCAACGCTGCAGCAAATTCAAATGGAGCTGACCGGTGGCGTTGTATCTACCAGGCAGCTGGGTACTGCAAAGGTCGCCGTGGTAATGCCTAGTCATATCCGTTTTATGCCGCCCGTGCAGGAAACGCAGGATGTAAAAAAAGAAGTACCGAAGGAAGTCCCCCAAATGGCCCAGGTAGTAGAAATGCCCCAGGTAAAGCACGAACCGGTTCCGGCAAAAAATAAGACAGATGATGGCGGCTGGTTGTTTGACCCGATGAAAGAAATACCTACGCTCACCCAGCAGGTAATGGCAAAAGAACTCAACGACACCATTGGCCAACATGGGTTTTCACTCAACGATAAATTAAAAACAGAAAAAACGGAAATGGGAGCAGTGCTGCTGGATGCTCCTATCCGTGACCTTAAAAAAGGTATCGGCATTAATGACCGCTATGTTTTTTTAAGTGAACTTTTCCGTGGCGATGATGCTATGTATGAAAGAAGTATCAAAACCATTAACGGGTTCCGCATCTTGGCGGAGGCAGAATATTGGATAGAGCGGGAGCTAAAAGTAAAACTTGGATGGGATGATGGAAAAACCACCACCCAGCACTTTTATCAACTCGTTAAAAGACGTTTTTCCTGAATATAGCCGAGTATTTTTTGCGTAGCACCCTTGTTCGCAACCACAAAATCGCCGGCTGCACTACCTGCTTCAGCACATTCCAGCCTGCTATTTAACAGCAACCCTAATTTCTCTTCTAGTTCCAGTGCGTTTTCCACACTAAATGCTCCACCTGCTTCAACCAGCCCCACGGCTTCTGCGAATTTTTCATACACAGGCCCAAAAATAACGGGCTTTTGGTATACGGCGGCTTCCAGCACATTGTGTACCCCATCATTGCCAAAGCCCCCGCCCACATAGGCAACCGTAGCGTATTTGTATAACCGTGAGAGTACACCGATATTGTCAATAATAAGCACGTTTGCATCCGGCAAATTATTATGATCTACTGTTTGCGTTGTTAATGAAGAATAGCGGCAGCTGTGTTGAAACAGTCGTTCAATTTCTGTAATATGTGCGGCGTCAATCTCATGAGGCGCAATAATAAATTTTATCGCGGGATGGGAGTTGGCAAAATGATCAATCGCTTCTTCGTCTTCCTGCCAGGTACTGCCCGCCACCACCACGGGGCAGGCACCGATAAATTGTTCTACCAGCGGAAGCGCTTCCTGCTGGCCCGCAATTTCAATGACACGGTCAAAACGGGTGTCGCCACTCACCAGTACATTTTCAGAGAACCCAATACTGCCTAACAACCTTTTAGATTCCTGGTTTTGAACAAAAAGGCCGGTAAAGCATCCCAGCATGTTCCTGTGAAATGCTCCCCAACTTTTAAAAAAGGGTTGCTGCGGCCTGAATATGCCCGAAACCAGCAGCAGCGGAATATTGCGCTGCTTAATTTGCCGGAGGTAAAAATGCCAGTACTCATATTTAACCCAGATGACCAGCGTGGGTTGTATCAGGGAGACAAATTTCTGCGCATGCAGCGGCCCGTCCATGGGCAGGTAGGTGACGCAATCGGCACCCGTATAGTTCTTCCTTATTTCATACCCGGATGGAGAAAAAAAACTCAGCAGGATAGCATAGGCGGGGAAACGGCGCCTTACTTCCTCGAGCAACGGTCTTGCCTGCTCGAATTCACCCAGGGAAGCGCAGTGAAACCAGACGATTTCCCGCTGTTCTGACGCCTTAAATGTGCCCAGGCGTACGAATACATCTTTTCTGCCTGATAACCAAAGGTTTGCCTTTTCATTGAAAGGAGACAGCACCAACGCACCGCACCGGTAAAGCCATAAAAAAAGCCTGTAAAACGCTGTAGCCACCGTAATAATCAATTAAGTATGCACAAATCTAAAATCAAACTTTCAGCCTACCTATATTTTATTATTTTTGCCGCAAATTAAAAGTGACTGATGCTACCCATACAAATGGTTGACCTTAAGAGGCAATACCAGCATATCAAGGAAGATATTGATAATGGGATACACGCCGTACTCGATAGCTCAGCGTACATCAACGGAAAACCTGTCCAGGAATTTGCCGACAGCCTCGCCGCTTATCTCGGGGTAAAACACGTGATACCCTGCGCTAACGGCACCGATGCATTACAGATTGCCATGATGGGGCTGAACTTACAGCCCGGCGATGAAGTTATTACCCCTTCTTTTACTTATGTTGCCACTACTGAAGTCATCGCCTTATTGCGCTTACAGCCCGTATTTGTTGAAGTTGACAAAAGGCATTTTTGCGTGGATCCGGAAGCAATCCGCAAGGCCATCACCCCCAAAACAAAAGCGATTGTTCCTGTGCACCTGTATGGCCAGTCCGCCGATATGGAAGCCATCATGAAGATTGCAAAAGAACATAACCTTTTTGTAATAGAAGACAATGCCCAGGCAATTGGGAGCGATTTTACTTTCAAAGACGGCAGCACTAAAAAGACAGGCACCATCGGAACGATAGGCACTACCTCTTTTTTCCCTTCCAAAAACCTTGGTTGCTATGGCGATGGCGGCGCAATATTTACAGATGATGATGCGCTGGCAGAAAAACTGAGAATGATTGCCAATCATGGCCAGCGTACCCGTTATTATCATGAAATAGTAGGCTGCAACAGCCGGCTGGATACCATACAGGCTGCAGTGCTCAATGTTAAACTGAAAAAGCTGGATGAATACATTGATGCAAGAAGAAAAGTTGCTTATTTTTACGACGGTGCATTTGCCGGCCATCCGAAACTCACCGTGCCGTTGAGGTCGCCGTTCACGAAACATGTTTTTCACCAGTATACATTGCTGGTTGAAGGGGCAGATAGGGATGGCTTGCACGAGTTCCTTGCTTCGCACAAAATACCATCCATGATCTATTATCCGGTACCTGCCCACCGCCAGCAGATGTTTGCTGCATTTGGGGGAAGCGATTATCAGTTACCCGTAACAGACTGGCTAACCGAACGCGTGATTTCATTGCCGGTTCACACAGAAATGGATGAAGAGCAGCTGACCTTTATTACAACCAAAGTTTTAGAATACCTTAAATAATTAAATAACTAAACCCTTTCCCCCGATGAAAATAGCAGTAGTAGGAACAGGATACGTAGGCCTGGTAACCGGAACCTGTTTTGCAGAAACAGGCAACGATGTTACCTGTGTTGACATTGACAAAAGTAAAATCGATAAACTGACCAACGGGCAGATTACCATTTACGAACCTGGCCTGGAGAAATTATTTCTTCGTAACCTTAAAGAAGAGCGGCTGCGGTTTACCACATCGCTGGAAGAAGGCATCAAAGAAGCTGCCATCATATTCCTGGCATTGCCCACCCCGCCCGGCGAAGACGGATCAGCAGATTTAAAATACATTCTCGGCGTATCTGACCACCTGGGTAAAATACTTACAGACTATAAAGTAATCATCGACAAAAGCACGGTTCCCGTAGGTACTGCAGAAAAAGTGCATGCTGCCATCGCCGCCAATTATAAGGGTGAATTTGATGTGGTATCTAACCCCGAATTTCTGCGTGAAGGAGTAGCCGTAGATGATTTCATGAAACCAGACAGGGTAGTGGTGGGTACCTCTTCAGAAAGGGCCCAGAAAGTGATGAACGATTTATATAACCCATTTGTGCGCCAGGGCAACCCAATCATATTTATGGATGAACGTTCTGCTGAACTAACCAAATATGCCGCCAACTCCTTCCTTGCAACGAAGATTACTTTCATGAATGAGATTGCCCTGCTTTGTGAAAAGCTGGGCGCCGATGTTGATATGGTACGCAGGGGCGTAGGGAGCGACGAACGCATTGGCAAACGCTTCCTGTTTCCAGGTATTGGTTATGGCGGAAGTTGTTTTCCGAAGGACGTGCAGGCATTGGTGAAATCATCGATTGACGTACAGTATGAGTTTAAAATTCTCAATGCAGTAATGGACATCAATGAAAAGCAGAAACTGCACCTGATGCCAAAAATTCAGAAGTATTTTAATAATAAATTGAAAGGAAAGAAATTTGCGCTCTGGGGATTGGCATTTAAACCCAACACGGATGATATACGCGAAGCACCGGCCCTGTACATGATAGATGCATTGCTGGCACAGGGTGCATCGGTATGTGCTTTCGATCCGGAAGCCATGCCCAATGTAAAACAGGTGGTAGGCGATAAAATTAATTATGCCGAAAATCAATACGACTGTCTTAAAGATGCAGATGCGCTGATAATAGCAACGGAATGGAACGAATTCCGTACGCCAAATTTCTTAAAGATTGTTACTTCACTTAAAAACAAGGTCATTTTTGACGGTCGCAACCTGTTTGATACAAGTGCCATTAAAGAACTGGGCTTTTATTATGAAAGTGTGGGTAGAGCAACGGCCATACCAGTTAACAGCAACCACAATAAATAAAAAGTATGAGAAAAAAACGAGTACTGGTAACGGGTGCCGCGGGATTTCTGGGTTCGCATTTGTGCGATCGGTTTATAAAGGAAGGATTTCATGTAATTGGTATGGATAACCTGGTGACAGGTGATTTAAAAAATATCGAACATCTTTTTAAGCTGGAACAATTTGAGTTTTATCATCATGACGTTTCAAAATTTATACATGTACCCGGAGAATTGGATTATATCCTGAATTTTGCATCGCCGGCCAGCCCCATCGATTACCTGAAGATTCCAATTCAGACACTGAAAGTAGGTTCGCTGGGTACGCACAACTGCCTTGGGTTAGCAAAAAATAAAAAAGCGCGCATATTGGTTGCGTCCACCTCTGAAATCTATGGAGACCCGCTGGTGCATCCGCAGAATGAAGAATACTGGGGAAATGTAAACCCGGTCGGTCCACGTGGTGTATACGATGAAGCAAAACGGTTCCAGGAGGCCATCACCATGGCTTACCATAATTTTCATGGAGTGGAAACACGCATTGTTCGAATTTTTAATACGTACGGACCCAGGATGCGACTGAACGACGGAAGAGCCTTGCCGGCATTCATTGGTCAGGCTTTGCGCGGTGAAGATCTGACGGTATTTGGTGATGGTTCGCAAACCAGGAGTTTTTGTTATGTGGATGACCTGGTAGAAGGTATCTATCGCTTACTGATGAGCGATTATCATTTACCGGTAAACGTGGGTAACCCGAACGAAATCTCATTAAAGGATTTTGCGGAAGAAATTATCAAATTGACCGGCACCAGGCAGAAGATAGTATACAAACCATTGCCAACGGATGATCCCAAGCAACGCAAACCAGATATTGCCCGGGCAAAAGAAGTGCTGGGATGGTCGCCAAAAGTAGACCGTGCCGAAGGCCTTAAAATTACTTACGAATATTTTAAGTCGTTGCCAAAAGAAGAACTGGTTAAGCAACCGAAAGAGTTTGTAAGCATTATGTAAAAATAATAAGCAATAAAGGATTCTATAATGACAGATTTTTCCAGGACGATATTAGTAACAGGCGGAGCGGGGTTTATCGGTTCGCATGTGATACGGTTGTTTGTAAATAAATACCCGTCTTACCGGATTGTAAATATGGATGCGCTTACTTACGCCGGTAACCTTGAAAACCTGAAGGATATAGAGAAGAAACCCAACTATATTTTCGAAAAGGCAGATATCACGGATGAAAAGGGGGTGGAGGAACTGTTCAGCCGTTACCATTTTGACGCGGTGATTCACCTGGCCGCCGAGAGCCATGTAGACCGGAGTATAATGGATCCGCTCTCATTTGTAAAGACAAATGTGATGGGCACGGTTACCCTGCTCAATACGTGTCGCAAGCAATGGAAGTCAGCTACCACGGGCAAGCTTTTTTACCATGTTTCTACTGACGAAGTATATGGATCGTTGGGCGCAGAAGGATTTTTTACAGAAGCAACTCCTTATGACCCCCATTCTCCGTATTCTGCTTCCAAAGCGGCATCGGATCATTTTGTAATGGCCTACCATGATACCTACGGTTTACCGGTTATCATGAGTAATTGCTCTAATAATTACGGTTCTCATCATTTTCCGGAGAAGTTGATCCCGTTAATGATCAATAACATTAAGAATAGTAAACCGCTGCCGGTATACGGGAAAGGCGAAAATGTGCGCGACTGGCTCTATGTGGAAGATCATGCAACGGCAATTGATACCATTTTTCACAATGGTAAAATCGGCGAAAGCTACAATATAGGCGGCTTCAATGAATGGAAGAACATTGATATCGTCCATTTGCTTTGCGGCATCATGGATAAAAAACTGTCCCGGCCTGCCGGCACCAGTGCAGGGCTGATTACCTATGTTAAGGACCGGCCCGGGCACGACCTTCGGTATGCCATTGATGCCACTAAATTAAATAAAGAGTTGGGATGGTCTCCTTCTTTGCAGTTTGAAGAAGGGCTGGAGAAAACTGTTGACTGGTACCTGAGTAACGAAGACTGGATAAATGATATTACTTCTGGAAACTACCAGCATTATTACGCGGAACAATATGTAAAAAGATAAAGCCGGATACCAGCCTTCAATTGCTGTAACGAATGCCTGCTATTTATCACCAAACTATTCAATTGTACATGCCATTTATCAAAACTGATTTTCCTGATTTGCTGGTGTTTGACCCAATGGTCTTTGGAGACGACCGGGGCTATTTTTTTGAATCGTACAATGAAAATACTTTTTCAAACAACGGTATCAGGATCAGGTTTGTCCAGGACAACCAGGCGCGCTCAGTTTATGGCGTTGTGCGGGGATTGCATTTTCAGAACAACCCAAGTTCACAAACAAAGCTGATAAGGGCACTGGAAGGAAGCATCCTGGATGTGGTGGTTGATTTGCGTGCGGGCTCAACTTCTTATGGAAAGGTATTTTCAATAGAATTATCTGCGCAGAATAAAAAGCAGTTGCTGGTGCCGCAAGGTTTTGCGCACGGTTATTCCGTACTCAGTGAAACCGCGGAGGTTTTTTATAAATGCGATAATTTTTATAACAAAGAAACCGAAGGCGGCGTGGCGTTTAATGATCCTGCATTAAACATCGACTGGAAAATTCCCGCTGAGAAAATGATATTATCACCCAAGGATTTGCTGCATCCCGCGTTTGCTGATTGCCGCCATAATTTTGTGTTTGCTCAATAATAAAACATATGCCTGATCCAGTAATACTTGTTACCGGCGCCAATGGCCAGTTGGGTACAGCAATCAAACAGTTGTCCGTTTTGTATCCGCAGTTTCACTATAAATTTCTTGTAAAGCATGATTTACCGATTCATCAATCTGATAAGGTGGAGGCGTATTTCAATGAAATTCAACCGGCATATTGTATTAACTGTGCTGCCTATACTGCCGTAGACAAAGCCGAAACAGAAAAGGAACTTGCGATGCTGGTCAACGGTGAAGCAGTAGGCGTACTGGCGACGGTATGCAAATCTACGGGTACAAAATTCCTGCATGTTTCTACCGATTATGTATTTGACGGAACTGGTACTTCTCCTTACCAGGAAGACGACTTTACGAATCCCGTAAATTACTATGGCGTTACAAAATTGCAAGGTGAGCAGCTTTGCATGCAATACAACGCTGAAAGTATTATTATACGTACGTCCTGGGTATATGCAACGCACGGTAATAATTTTGTAAAGACGATGCTACGACTGATGAAGGAGCGGGACAACCTCAATGTAGTAAATGACCAGTTTGGTTCCCCTACATATGCAGCAGATTTAGCCGGTTGTATTTTGTCTGTTGTAGCAGCCAATGAAGCTGCCGGTAAGCGATGGACGCCGGGCATTTATCATTATAGCAATGAGGGGATTATCAACTGGTTTGATTTTGCAACTGCCATCGGCAAACTCAGCGGTAGCAATTGCCAGGTGCATCCTGTACCTGCTACGGCTTACCCCACTGCTGCCCGTCGGCCAGCCTATTCAGGAATGAGCAAGGAGAAAATAAAATCGATTTATAAGTTGGTTATTCCTGCATGGGAAAAGAGTCTTGCCCTTTGTATCAGCGAGCTGCAATAACAATAGCACGACCGCGCCACGTGGTTGTTGCATCGTATTGTGTATTGTTATTAAAATGCGTTTTCATCGCCTTTAACGGTCCGGTAGACGGTCAGGAACATGATCCTCATATCCAGCCAGATGCTCCAGTGTTCCATGTACCAGATATCATGTTCGATTCGTTTTCTTAATTGTTCTTCGTCTTTTATTTCACCCCGGTAGCCATGCACCTGTGCCCAACCGGTAACACCAGGTTTCAGGAACTGCCGCACCATGTATTGACCCATAATTTTGGAATAGTCTTCTGTATGCCGCAGCATGTGCGGCCTTGGGCCTACTATGCTCATTTCTCCTTTAAAAACATTGATAAACTGCGGAAACTCATCCAGGCTGGTCCGCCGCATAAACTTACCAATGCGGGTAAGGCGCGCGTCATTGCGCTGCGCCTGTTTTGTATTGGCCTCGTTGTTTACCGTCATGCTCCGGAATTTGAGGCAATTAAATGTTTTATTATCGCGCCCTGTTCGTTGCTGCGCAAAAAACACAGGTCCCTTGGATTCCAGCCAGATGATAATTCCGAGGAGCGGTATCAACCAGGATAGGATAAAAACAATTACGAGAAAACTAATTATCAGGTCAAAAAAACGTTTTCTGCCACGGCTGCTCACATCATCCAGGGGCTCGCTACGCATCGACAACACCGGCATATCCCTGAGGTAATTGATGTATACGGGTTGTTTGATAAAAAAACTGAGGTCTGGGATAATGCGGAAGCGGATGCATTCCTGGTCCGCCTGCCTAATCAGATCATAGATCACGCTTTCCTGTTCGGGCGCGATGGTTGAATAAATTTCATTGATTTCCATCTGCTTTGAAAC
>JBDSEV010000024.1:0-15064 GCA_039919885.1 Chitinophagaceae bacterium | reverse complement strand
GGCTTGCATTTATTGGCCTGCTTTTATATGCAGTTCCACTCATGTATGGTGCTACCTTAAAAGGGCTGATGTGGCAAAGCGATAAACCATTTATTGACAGCGTGGTGTTAATGTTTGATTATTGGATATGGCGGGCAATCGGTGGCAGCTTAATGTTTATATCGCATATTATTTTCAGCTACAACTTTTATAAAATGACATTTAACGAAGTAAAAGAGATTGATCTGCAGGAAGAAACTTTTAAACAACTGCAAAAAGATGTGGCATCTGGCAAAGCGGCGGTTTAAGCACGGCAGCACTTGATGCGCTGTGCTATTCTCAAGGGACTATGGATTGGAACCTGGATCCGTTACTATTTTATTGCGCTAAAATGAAATTATAGACAAGCCGTTCAGCGGCATACAATTTTGCCACGCGCACTATTCAGTTTTATAAGATAAGCCTGGAACGAAATAGGCTACTGCTGAAATTATCAGAAAAAAAAGAACCTACATGACAATTTTCAACAATCATAAACGACTATATACTACGGCAGGCCTGTTCTTTTTAATACTGACTTACCTGACGGCGATTATGCCTGCAATCAAAAATCAGCAAAACAACGCACCCCTGCCTGGTACGCTGCCACTAAGCGGCGACGCACTGGCAGGAAAAAATATTTATATTTCCGAAGGTTGTGTTGGCTGCCACAGCCAGCAGGTACGCAATGTAGATATGGATAAACAATTTGGCGCAAGACCAGGTGTGCCCGCCGACTATGCGCAAAATAACCGCATGAGTATTTGGGTAAACACCGCAACGCTAATGGGCACTGAGCGCACCGGCCCCGACCTTACGAATGTAGGAAAACGCCAACCTGGCAAAGAATGGAATCTGATGCACCTTTTCAATCCCCGCTCCGTAACACCACAATCCATTATGCCCAGTTACGAATGGCTTTTTGAAATAAAGGAAACCCCTGCTAAGAATGATGTGATTGTTGCGATGCCTGCCCGGTTTTTGAATGGCAGAAAAGGCCAGGTGGTAGCCACTGACAAAGCATTGCAGCTGCTGGCTTATATTCAATCTTTGCAACAGGCGCTACTGCCCGGAGAGGCAAAGCCGATGGAATTCTTATACAAAAAAGAGGCTAAAGAAATTGCTGGTTCTGCAGCAAATAGCAAATCACCGTTAGCAGGCAAAACCCTGTACAGTGCCAATTGCCAGAGTTGCCACCAGGAAAGCGGTGAAGGATTAAAGGGCGCCTTTCCGCCATTAAAGGGAAGCCCCATTGTTAATGGTGACAATTTAGAATTGTATGTTGACATCATTATGAATGGCTACGATGCCCGGGCCGAATACGGTGTGATGGCGGCCGTTGGCACTAATATGAACTTTGATGAAAACCAGGTTGCTGCTATTATCAATTATGAAAGAAGCAGCTGGAGCAACGCATCCCGACAGGTAACGCCCGAAGAGATAAAAAAGATCATGGAATTTGTTAAAATAAAAGCTTCAGCAAAATGAAAAAAATATTAATGGCGTTGTGCTTTGTAGCCCTGCAATATGCAGCCAATGGCTGTCCTGTTTGTGAACGAAACAAGGCCAACGCCCTACTGGCACTTACCCATGGTGCAGGGCCGGATAGCCAATGGGATTATGTAATTGTAATTGTTGCTATCGTCATCGCCATCTTTACTTTGTTCTATTCAGTAAAGTGGCTCATAAAACCAAACGAAAAAAACCAGGACCACATTAAGCTTTTCATTTTAAACGAACAATAACATGTCAATTCAAAGCAGTGTTTTAATTTACATAGATGCAGACACAAAACCATTGGGTGAATACAAGACACCCATAAATTTTGAATTGGACACTACCAAATTAGTAGACGGTGAACATATTTTAAAAATAGTTAGTAAAAATATACTGGGAAAAGAAGGAATCCGTACAATTCCGTTCATCGTTCGCAATGGGCCGGCCATAGCGGTGGAAGGTCTCAGTGCCAACAGTGTGGTAGACGGAATACTTCCACTAATGATTAATGCCTACAGCAAAGGTGACCAAAAACGTTTTTTAATAGAAGGCAGTGAAACACCACAAAGCATACCCTCCTGGTTTTGGGTAGTAATTATTTTATTTGGTGGATGGGCAATCTATTACCTGATTACATCGCTAACCATGAATTTATAACCATGATATTAAAGGAACTTGAAACGCAACTGGCAACCGCCGTCCACCCTGTAGCAAAGGCCCTGCACAAAGGCGAACATTTTAAAGTGCTGGCTATGGGGTTTAAAAAAGGTATGGTATTAAAAGAACACCAGGCCCATTCACCCAGCAAATTATTTGTATTAAAAGGAAAAATCATTTACCACCAAAATGATGTTAGCACCCCACTCGCCCTGTTTGATGAAATAGAAATCCCCGTAAACATTTTGCACAGTGTAGAAGCATTGGAAGACAGCTTATGTCTTTTAACGCAAGGATAAAAAGGAGCGGCGCTGCAACGGGCAAACACTTCTCACCTGCAAGTCCATGGTAAACGCCTTCAAAGCCTGGGCCCTTTACTGTTCTCGCGGTCACCGGCTCCTGTTACCACCCCCTCAATAACCAGGCTGATGAGCCTGGTTAAAAAATACGCAATCCTACATGTGAATAGACCCATTGATTTAACTTTCTTCGAAGCAATCGGTGCTATCAATGCCGTAGCCCCCGGGGTAGAACGATTGTCGTGGCAAAAGCCCGTCATGGCAGCCAATTCAAGACTTTGTACCTGGCCGCTCAACAATTGGCTTGTTAGCCTTACTTTTGAGCGCGCGAATATGGCCACCAGCAGCAAGCTACTTTATCTTTAAATAAGAACAATGTAAGCGCGCTGCCGGGCTCCTGGCAGCATGTGTGCGTTTAGACGCTGCACGTGAAAAGAGCCCACACGACAAAGCATTTTATAACACACAATTAATGACCCAAGGAAAAAACCGGTAAAAAAATGACAGCAACAAAACAAAAGATTGCAATCGTAACAGGAGGCGGCTCAGGCCTGGGCCTGGCCATTGCGCAGAAATTTGTAGCTCAGGGTATTCACACAATTATCGCCGGCAGAAATAAGGAAAAGCTTGATACTGCGAAGCAGCAATTGGGCGGATTGTGCGAGGCTATCCCGTGCGACCTTGCGGATTTGTCGGCCATACCTGGTTTTGTACAGGGCATAATTGATAAATACGGACAAATAGACATACTGGTGAACAATGCCGGTATCAATATGAAAAAAGAATTTACCGAGGTAACGGATGAAGCGTTTCAGCAGGTCATTCAAACCAACCTTACCGCTGTATTTGTAATGAGCCGTGAAGTGGTAAAACATATGTTGCAACGCCAGTCAGGAAGTATTATCAACATCAGTTCAATGGCCGCCCAGTATGGTTTGCCAAAAGTAATTGCCTACTCCGCAAGCAAAACGGCGATTGACGGAATGACAAGAGCGATGGCCGTGGAACTGTCGCCAAAAGGCATTCGCGTCAATGCGATTGCACCCGGATTTATTTATTCTGAGATGACTGCAAAAGCGCTGGACAGCGACCCGGAAAGAAAAGCAAAAGTATTCGGACGAACGCCTATGGGCATCATGGGAGAACCGGCCGATATTGCCGAAGCGGCGTGGTTTTTAGCCAGTGATGCTGCAAAATATATTACAGGTGTTGTGTTGCCGGTGGATGGGGGCAACAGTATCGGTTTCTAAAAAAGATTTTTCTGTTGAAACACACACGGCCATCCAGGGAAGCTGTAACAAATGGAATTGAATGCAAAAGCAATTACCAGGCACTGACACTGTCAGCACGAATATGCAGTGCCTGGTAAGAATTCCTAGTTAACCGGGGTCAGTTGCCATTCCGGTCTTATAAAATGACAGGTGTAACCATTGGGATTTTTACGCAGGTAATCCTGGTGATCTTCCTCTGCATTCCAGAAATCCGATGCAGGCACCACTTCCGTAACAATTGCACCCGGCCATTTTTGTGACGCGGTCATTTCCTGGATCAATGCATGCGCAGTTTCTTCCTGCTGTTCATTGAGGTAGAAAATAGCTGACCGGTAAGAAGTTCCCCGGTCGTTGCCCTGCCTGTTTTTTGTGGTAGGGTCATGAATCTGGAAGAAAAATTCCAGTAAATCACGGTATGATAATTTGTCTGCGTCAAACGTAACTTCAATTCCTTCCGCATGTGTACCATGGTTCCGGTACGTTGCATTTCGGACGTCTCCACCGGTGTAGCCCACCGCTGTTTTCTCAACACCCGGAAGATCACGAATCAACTCTTCCACACCCCAGAAACAACCACCTGCCAGGATTGCTTTTTCAATAGCCATATGTTATTTTTTAAGTTAACGATAAATATTCGACTACCATTCCTGCTATAAATAACGAACAAAAAGGCGGATTGTTTAAAATGAAGATAACGGCGGCAGTGTACAATAGGCAGGCGAAAATGCATTTGCGCCAAAAGCTGCGGTCTGCTTAGGGCACGAAAACTATTTGCGAGGGGCCTGCACCCGTTAAATTAATCCGGCAGTAGTAACCCCGGCTACATCTGCCGTTACACCTGTTATATTGCTTGCAAGGGAAGACGATAAAAAACGGGCAGGTTTGCGATAGCTGCCATAAACGGAAGTGTTCTCAGCATCGTATCGGCTTTCATAGCCAGGAGCGCCGGCGCCATTTCAACCGGATTTCCTTCAATTGCGTTTTTAAATATGCTGGCGCCCCCGCGTGTACAGGTGATGAAAATTTTATAGCACAATTCCATTAATATCTGTGGTCAGCACTTCACTCATATAATTTAAAAAGGGCCGCATGTTTTTATAGGTACTGTTCACTTCTTTTAAAAAATCATTGCTTAGCACAGCAGCATCGGTAAACCTGCGAATCAATAAAAATTGTTTATAGCGCAACAAATCAATGGCGGTGTCCATCGGATCAAAGCCTTTCGGTGTCGTTTTCAATTGCGCACCCTGCAGTGCGCCAAAATTTGTTGTAAATATTTTGCTGGCAATTACTTTTCGCAGGGGTGCGGCGTCAAAAGCAATATCGTCTCGAATGCGTTTGAGGTCTGCTGGGCCAGGCCCCCAAAAGCCGCCCGCAATAAAACTATTGCCGGGTTCCAGGTGATAATAATAGCCACCCCGGCGCAATTTGGTGGCGCGCGTAAAACCACCAGCCCAGTTACTTTTATAGGGTGTTTTATTATTGGAGAAACGGGTGTCCCGGTAAATACGCTGCATACTTTTTCTTCCGCTGGGCGTTTCAATCAGATCGTGTTGGTTGAGCAGCGCCAGTACCGCATCTGCAAAAATTTCTACCGCCTGTTGTTCTTCCAAAAACCTGTTTTTGTTCCGGTTGAACCATTCGCGGTTATTGTTCTTCTTTAAAAGACGGAGAAATGCAAAGCTGGATAAAGGGATAGCGATTTGCGTGCTCATATAGATGTTGCAGTGCGGTAACAGTTATACTTTACAAACCCTGTAAGGTATTTTTCTCAGAGCTAACCTAGTTCTACCAGCCGGTGGTAAGCCAGTTGTTGCAATCAACATGCTCAGGATACCAGGCCGGGTATGGACACCATTTCGTTGCTGTCTTTTGTATAATCAACCGTAGGTACTTTAAAGCCGAACAAATTGTAGAAATCGGTTTTATATCCTTCCAGGTCGCCGATTGACGGCAGGTTTTCTGTAGTGGCCTCCTCCCATAATGCTGCAACTTTAGCCTGGACATCTTCCTTCAGTTCCCAGTCGTCAATTCGTATTCTTCCTTTTTCATCAACGGGCACTTTATCGCCGGTATACAACCGCTCTTTGAATAATCGTTGAATCTGTTCAATACAGCCTTCATGTGTTCCTTCCGCTTTCATTATTTTATACAGCAGCGATATATACAGCGGGATAACCGGGATAGCAGCACTTGCCTGTGTTACCAGCGCCTTGTTTACTGAAACATACGCCTTGCCGCCAATTTCTTTTAACGCGTCGGTGATGGCAAAGGCAGTTGATTCCAGGTGATTTTTTGCTTTTCCAATGGTTCCCTTCCGGTATACGGCTTCTGTAAGCGCAGGACCGATATAAGAATACGCCACCGTAACAGCACCCTGCGATAATAAATTTTCCTTTTTCAATGCATCCATCCACATCGCCCAGTCCTCGCCACCCATTACGGCAATCGTATTGGCAACATCCTCTTCATTACCAGGTTCAATGGAAATATTGGATACCACCCCCGTATGAAAATCTACGGTCTTGTTTGTAAAACGCTCTCCGATTGGTCTTAAAACGGATTTGTGCGTAATGCCGGTAACGGGGTTGGTGCGCACGGGTGAAGCAAGGCTATAGATCACCAGGTCTACCTGTCCAAGATCTTTGCGAATCAGATCAATCGTTTTATTTTTTATATCCAGCGAGAAGGCATCGCCATTAATACTTTTGGCATACAGACCAGCCGCCGTTGCCTGCTGTTCAAATGCCGCCGTATTGTACCAGCCCGCAGAAGCAGTCTTTCCTTCCGAGGGCGGCTTTTCAAAATATACACCAATCGTGGAAGCCTGTAAGGCGAATGCACTTGTAATGCGTGAGGCCAATCCGAAGCCGGTAGAAGCACCAATAACCAACACTTTCTTAGGTCCCTGAATGGTTCCTTTCGATTTAATGTAGGCAACCTGGTTCCGGACGTTTTGTGCACATCCTTCCGGGTGGGCGGTCAGGCAAATAAATCCGCGCATTCTGGGTTCTATGATCATACAAATACGAGTCTTGGTAATTTTTATTAATAACAAGTTCTAATGAGCGATGAAGGTAAGAAAGAGCGGGGAAAAGATGCAAAGGAATAAATTGCCTGTCACAATTTATAAAATACAATAGTTAGGCTGCCTGCTGCCTGCATTCATCGATATTCGATAACTACACCAGGTGCCAGCGCCGCCCGATAGCCCACGGGGCGCATGGCGGGATGCATCGCTACGACAGCGGAAAAATCGGGTGATATTATTATTTGTTCAACCCCAGATAATACTATTTTTGTTATTACTGCAATAGCCATAAGCCCTGGGCCGGAACTGCGGTTTGTTAAAAAATTTTTGACTGTTGAAAGAGATAACGACGCCTGTAAGAACTGTCCACGTAACGAGGTACGTTACTCCCCTGCGCGAAGGCGGCTCGATGCCTGCGATTGCGGAGGCGGATGATGATTTTCTCTACGTAATAAAATTTCGCGGTGCGGGGCAGGCGCCAAAATCATTGATTGCTGAATTGATTGGTGGAGAAATTGCAAGGGCACTGGGGTTGAAAGTGCCGGAGATTGTATTGGCGGAACTCGACAATGCCTTTGGCCGTACCGAACCCGACGAAGAAATACAGGATTTACTAAAAGCAAGTGTGGGTCTTAATATCGGGCTACACTATTTATCCGGGTCCATTACCTTCGACCCCACAGTGAGTATGATTGATTCCCTGCTTGCTTCGCAGGTGGTATGGCTGGATTGCCTCATTACCAATGTAGACCGGACTTACCGCAACACCAATATGCTTTTGTGGCACAAAGAATTATGGCTGATTGACCACGGCGCATCGTTGTATTTTCATCATGCCTGGCAGAACTGGGAGGCGCAGGCGCTTCGCCCGTTTACCCATGTAAAAGATCACGTATTGCTGCCGCGCGCGGCGGACTTAACGGTAATTGATATGAAGTTCAGATCGTTGCTCACCGCAGAACGCATCCGTTCAATTGTATCGCTGGTGCCCGACGAATGGCTGGTAGACGCGCCTTTTAATACGGTTGCTGATCACCGTGAGGCTTATATCCGTTTTTTAACATTGCGTATTGCAAATTCTGCCATTTTTGTAAAAGAAGCCCAGCATGCAAGAGAGATATTTATTTGAATACGCGGTGCTTCGTATTGTGCCAAAAGTGGAACGCGAAGAATTTCTCAACGTGGGGGTAGTGCTCTATTGCCCGCAAAAAAAATTCCTGGAAGTAAAGTTTCACCTCGATTGCGAACGGATAAAAGCATTTGCCTGCGAACTGGATATTCCTGAAATTGGTCAATACCTGCAGGCTTTCGAAAAAATCTGCGCGGGCACAAAAGACAGTGGACCCATTGGAAAATTAGGTGTGGCCGATCGTTTCCGTTGGCTTACCGCTACCCGGAGCACCGTAGTACAAACTTCCAAGACCCATACCGGCCTTTGCAAAGACGTTAAAGAAACGCTGAACCACCTCTATACCCAACTGGTGCTTTAATATTTATTTCACCCGGTAAAGCTGCGTTAGCGTAAAACGCTGTAAAGATGAGGCTGACCGAAACGCTTGCCGACGCCTGGCAAAATTTCGGACAGCCTCAAAACAATCACTTACACAGGAAAAAACACCCATTTTATCGTACCAGTACCTTTTCGGATGCTTCGTGTTCTTTGTCGCGCACCTGGATTACGTATACACCGGGGCTGATGTGTTTGTTAATCGAAAACGTAAGGTTATAAACATCATTCGCGTGCTGCTCGCCTTTCCAGACTTCTTTACCCGATAAATCAAGCATCCGCACGGTAATGTTGCCGGTAACCTTGTCCTGGAAAGAAGTCGTAAACCAGTCGTCAATCGGGTTCGGTAGTATTTTTACCCGCACGCCTTTTACCTGCTGTGCATCTTTCAGCAAAAGCACGTTGGAATATTTTATTTGACCCGACCGCTCCACTACTTTGATACGGTAATAATAGTAGCTGGCCTGCAGCATATTGTCATAATAACTATACTCGTGCTTGCTGGTGACATTCAGTGCCACCACGGTTCCCTTCTTGCTGAAATTAGTGCCGTCTTCCGAACGTTGTATCTCGTAACTGTCTATACTAGTTTCTTTATCGGTTGTCCATTGCAGTGACACCGTACCATTCTTCCAGTTACCCGTAAATGCCAGCAGGCTAACCGGCAGGGCAAGCTGATTGAAAATAGACATTTGCGGATAGGGCGTAAACAACACGCTGCTCAGGTCTGTATCCGATAACTGGAACCAGTCGCGAAGAACCGTATAATAAACAGACCGGAAATCGAACTGTCTTGGTATCTGATCACTCACCGTGGCATTTGCCGGTAATTCAGGGCTGGTGCCCGTAAGAGCGGGATTTAATTTGGTGCCAAAAAAGAACATAGGGATGGAAGTACCATGGTCGGTACCGGCATTGTCATTCGATTTTATGCGCCTGCCGAATTCAGTAAAAGTCATTCCGGTAACACGGTCTTTAATGCCAAGCCCATCCAGATCTTTTTGAAAAGCACCAATGGCCTTAGACAGCAGCCCAAGCGCATTGGCGTGGTAACCAGTGGTATGATCGGTTGCTACCACCTGGCCTGCGTGGGTATCAAAACTGTTCGGGTGATTTACAATATAAATCGGCGTTTTAAGACCGCCTTTTATTAGCCTGGCCACAATTTTGAGCTGGTTAGCCAGCGAGTTATTGGCAGGATAGGTGGCTACATTACTTCCTGATGTATTGGCATTCCTGATAACAATTGAATAGGCTTCTGTTGATTGCTGCAGTTTTCTTAAAAAAGTAACCTCCCTGCCATAGGGCGTATCCGGCATAGTGGGTACCACGCCATTCAAAAAGTCGTTAAATGAAGTAGGATCTGTTACTGTAAATGCTGCGTTGGTTTGGCTCGTCTGCATCATGGACGATGCCTGCGACCCGATTTGTATCGCCAACGGATCGGTGGGCGACACGTCAGGGTAATCCGGGTATTGCTGGTCGATGGTACGGCCCAGCCAGCCTGTGGTGAGGTATTGGTTGGAGGCAGCGCCGGTTAGCCAAATATCCGTGGCCCGGAAGTGTGAAAAGTTTGGATTGGGATAACTAACGCCCTGCACAATATTCATTAATCCGTTGTTGTACATTTCCTGCATTTCTACCATTGAGGTATGCAGGCCGGTGGTGACGCTGTTATTGAGTTTTAAAACCTGGTTTGATGGAAGCAGGATATTTGCCCGCGCATTGGTAAGTTCCGCATATTTATCCAGCGGAATAACGGTATTCAGACCGTCGTTGCCGCCGTTCAGCTGCACCAGTACCAGTACCCGGCCGTTGTTCAATGATTGTTCGCCCAGCAATTGAAGCAATGGGTTGGTGTTCATCGCTTCTACCGGAAAGCCTTTTATAAGTAATGGCAACGTTAATACCGGTGCCGTTTTTAAAAAATTTCTGCGTTTCATGTGTTTCTTTTTAACTGGAATGAATTAATACAGGAAGTACTCAGCCAGGGCGGTAACATAGGTGAGCAAATCATACAACCGGGTCTGTACAATACCCATAAAAGTGGTATTGGTAGGGTTGGCCATATAATCGTTCCAGGCCGAGGTCCAGTAATTTTCATTTGCCTGGTTATTCAGCAAAATTTTCTTCATCGTGTCCTTTTGCTCCGTGGTAAGATCTACCGGCAACAGGGAAAAAATAAAGTACGGCACTACGGCATTGATGTCTCCCGGGGAAGTGCAGCCTTTGTTAAACGCAATCGGATCTACCTGCAGCTTTACCCCACTCACGGTTACACCGTTTTTGCTGTTAAAACTTTTCAGGTTTCTTGCTTTTACCTGTATAGAAGCACCGGACATCCAGGTTTCATAAAACCTCGACGGTTCATTGTAATAAGCCGGCCAGCCAGCCACATTTGGCGGATCACCAATGTTTTGGCCTTCCGATTGGTTGGCACAACGGTCACTGAAATTCTTCCAGTGCGCATACTGAATGTCCACCGGCGCAGCAGCCAGCGTAATCTTAAATTCTCTTGCCATGCCTACGTACAGGTCTACCGGGCTTTTGATGATGCCACCCCTGTTCAGCGGGTCAAAAAAATGTTCACTTTTAAAAATCGCTTTTAAAACTACCGGTATGCTATAGTTGCTATTTCGAAAAATGGTTGCCAGAGGCGCTATTACATTGTTTTCAATTTCGGGCGTTATAGTAGAATACACAAACCAGATATAGAGCCGCCTTACCAGGTATTTTGCGCATTCAGTGTGTTGCAGCAGCATGTCCAGCAAAGCATCAATTTCTGCGGCGCCATCCGTAACATTAATTGTCTTACCGCCGTAATAGGATGAAAAAGTTTTTAGCTCGGTGTTGTGACGGGTTGCATTTAGTGCTGCCGAATACGTTCCGGTAACTGCGCTTTGGGACACCACCCAACCGGTTAAAATTTTTGCTGCTGCTTTTACATCGTTTTCTATATCCGCCGCGGGTGATTCAGGTCTTTTACCTATGGTGAATAGTTCCTGCAGTTCACGACCGTAATTTTCATTGGGAGCTGTTTTATAACTGTTGTTGCCATTTAGAAAATACAGCATATGTGGATCAACGGTCACCTGCCTAATCAAATCTCGGAAACTGCCCAGCCCGTACGTACGCAATAATTTATAATGCTGAAAGATGGCTTTTGGCCGGTTATTGTTGGCAGTATCCGTTCCAAAATGATTTGCCCAGAACAAGGTTAGTTTTTCAAGAATATGCGTTTGCTGATTAATCATTTGCCCCATCCACCAGGGTTTAAACGATTGCCCCAGCCGGCTGTTGTTAAGCGTACTCCTAATAGTACTGTCTAAGGGGTCGGGCAGGTCGGCCGTTACCCAGGAATTCCCGAATGCTACCCCGCCGGTATCGGTGCCCACCGTATAATTGTTAACAGGCGTAGTGGCCGGTTGCACCGGGTTATCAATTAGAAAATCGACCGCGGCACTCATCGACATTCCTTTAATTTGATCGAGTGCGGCCTTGGGCGCACCGAAACAAACGCGGCGCAGCAGGTGCATCATTTCTGCTTCGGTCCAGGCCCCGGTATAAGCGTTGATGCCAGACAAAGCACCTTCTGTTCGGTAAGTGCTGGTAGGTTGAACAATGGGGGTAAAACTTTTTTCTACGGTTTGGGGAATGGGTGAACTGCTTTTTGCGGCCAGGCTGTTTAGAAACTGCCTGCGTGGCATCGTTTGTCCCATAAAAAAGTTTTTAGTTATTGTAATTTAAAGATTAAAATTAGATTAAATGTTAACACCTATGGAACTGTGGAAAAAATTTTTGATGTAGCGTAAATAGGAGTACGCAGGGGCAACTGCGGGGTTAACAATTTTTTGTCACAAAGAAACATTGGCTAACGGTAACGTATATCTACGATTGTAAACGAGCATGGCATGCTATTTTAATTAAAGATGATTAGCATTTTTTTCACACCTGTTTCGCGTTATTTACGTTTATAATAAAACTTCCTTTATGCGCTTAATCTTCCTTTGTATGAGTATTGTTTTGCTGCAGGCCTGTAAAAAATCTGACAGTAATACTGGGGCCACGCTGGCGCCCGTAAACTCGATAGACGTGCCATACGGAACGGACGGTAAACAAAAGATGGATCTCTACCTGCCGGCAGGCCGGTCTGCCAGTAGCACTAAGCTGATGGTAATGATTCATGGTGGTGGCTGGACAGAAGGTGATAAAGGTGATTTTTCCGTGTATGTGGCTACCCTGCAAAAACGTTTTCCCGATTATGCCTTTGCCAATATTAATTACCGCCTTGCAGCAAACGGGCAAAATCTTTTTCCTTCCCAGGAGGAGGATGTGAAAGCGGCGGTGGCATTTATATTTAGCAAACGCGATGAGTACCAGGTGTCTGACAAGTGGGTATTGCTGGGTGCCAGCGCCGGTGCCCACCTTGCGATGCTGCAGGCATATAAATACAACAGTCCTGTGCGGCCAAAAGCGGTCGTTTCGTTTTTTGGACCGAGTGAATTAATCAGCTTTTTTAACCAACCCAACCCGGTATTTGCCCTGGCGATGTTGGGGGTAACGGGCACTACGCCCTCCCTCAACCCTGGTTTGTACCAGCAGTCAAGCCCCTATAATTTCATTACCGCGCAGTCGCCCCCCACTATTTTGCTCCACGGCGGCGCAGATCCTTTGGTACCTCCGGCTCAGTCAACCATGGTGCGTGATAAACTGCAAATGCTGGGCGTTGCCAGTCAATATGTATTTTATCCCACTGGCAGTCATGGCTGGGAAGGTGCCGATCTGGTGGATTCCTTTGATAAAATAGGTGCATTTTTAAAATTGCATGTGGAGTAAGATCATCCTCATAACCATGGGCGCCCGGCGCTTGTAGCAGCGCGCTAACAAGTGCTACCATCCGTTTGTGAACCTGCTGACTGGTTTTTTTGTTACTTTCATCTATGACTTCTCCATTAGCAGAACGCCTGCGCCCCAGCACCCTGGATGAGCTTGCGGGTCAGGAACATTTAACCGGCAAAGGCAGCATATTGCGCACGGCCATTGAGCATGGCAAGCTGCCCTCCATGATTTTATGGGGACCGCCAGGTGTGGGAAAAACAACCATTGCCAACATTATTGCCCATACACTGGGGGTGCCGTTTTTTACACTGAGTGCCATTAGTAGCGGAGTAAAGGAAGTGCGCGAAGTAATTGAAACGGCAAAAACAAAAGAAAACTGCATTCTGTTTATCGACGAAATACACCGCTTTAACAAAGGCCAGCAGGATGCATTTCTAGGTGCTGTAGAAAAAGGCATCATTACACTTATCGGCGCCACTACGGAAAATCCTTCTTTTGAAGTCAATTCGGCATTGCTTAGCCGTTGCCAGGTATACGTGCTAAAACCACTGGATGAAAAAAACCTGGTGCGCTTATTACAACATGCACTGGTAACAGACCCGGAACTCAGCAAAAAAAACATTGTATTAAAAGAAACCACTGCATTGATAAACATTTCGGGTGGCGATGCCCGCAAATTGCTGAACCTGCTGGAACTGGTTACTGATGCACTGGGCAACAATGCCGTCATTACAGACCAGCAAGTAATGGACATCGCGCAGAAACGCATTGCCTTGTATGATAAAAAAGGAGAACAGCATTACGATATCATATCGGCATTTATAAAATCCATCCGCGGCAGTGATCCCAACGCCGCTGTTTACTGGCTGGCAAGAATGATAGAAGGCGGGGAAGATGTGAAATTCATCGCACGCAGGTTGGTCATATTGGCGAGCGAAGACATTGGCAATGCTAACCCTACCGCACTGGTAATGGCCAACACTACTTTTGATGCCGTTAATAAAATTGGCTACCCGGAGTCGCAGATTATTTTATCGCAATGCGTTACGTACCTGGCGGCATCTCCCAAAAGCAATGCTGCGGTGGCAGCGATTGGTGCTGCCATGGCGGCTGTTCGGCAACACGGCGATTTACCCGTGCCGCTACACATCCGCAATGCGCCAACCCGTTTAATGAAAAACCTGGATTACGGTAAGGGTTACCAGTATTCGCATAGTTATGAAGATAATTTTTCTGCGCAGGAATATTTGCCGGAAAAAATCAGCGGCACCGTCTTTTACGATCCAGGAAAAAATGCGCGCGAAGAAGAATTGAGAAAATTTCTGCGCCAGCGCTGGAAAGAAAAATATGGCTATTAAAATATTCAAATGAGCTTTTGTACTACGGTGACTTCAACTTCACCAATGCTACCCTTTGAGAGGCGATTAAATAATCAATATTAAGCAAGACTTGTTACAACGACGCGGCCCCGGCGGCCTCAATCGAATACCCGTAACGGAACCGTGCTTCAAATTTTTCGTGGCTACTTTTTTTATGGAAAAAAAGTACCGCAAAAAAGCCAGTCGAAATCCCCGCCTGAATGACGAGTCGGGCAGGGAAAACTGCCCGATTTCGACAACGTTCCCTGATTAAGCTTCTATACTACTGTGACTTCAGCTTCACCAATTCTACCGTTTGAGAGACGATTAATAAACAATATAAAACAACTTGGTTTCTATGATACCAGTTGCTGCATAAGGCGCCTCAGCCGGTTCGGTTCCGGCGGTAGCCGGATTGCGGAGCAAAGAAGCGGGTGCAGCGCCGTTGCAGCGGCGAGGCCCCGGCGGCCTGAGCCGAACCGCGCAGCAGATTTCATATAATTCCGCCTTTGTTGGTGTTGGGCGCAGGCAAAGCGCCTGGACCGCACCAACAAAATGCATGGATGGCAGTGTTAAGCGTTAAAAGT
>JBDSEV010000071.1:0-51124 GCA_039919885.1 Chitinophagaceae bacterium | reverse complement strand
TCGCTGTTTCTTTTTTCACAGCACGGGCACCGCGTCTGCCAGCGGTGGCTTTTTTACGATCTGAAGTGCGCTTTTTGCCCGACCTTCTTTTTTTGATGCGTGTCATGCGGCAATGTAGCAATAATTATTTAAACGATACTTTCACTGCCACTGCAGCACGACCAAAAACCAACCGCTGCATGAAAATTAGGGAATCGATTTTGGCATATAGGCGCACCTATTTGTCTTTAACACACCGGAAGCCCAGGTTGTTGCTGGCGCTGCTCGTTTCTCCCTTGCCGCGGCTGCCGGCCTTGTACCGTATACAATATGCGTCACTGCATAAAAAAGAGCCGCCGCGCTGTACATGCTTTTCCGCGTTGGGTTCATCGGGGTCATAGCTGTCGGCCGGGCCTGTTGGGTTACGCGATGGGCTCTTGCTATAATAATCAGGCCGGTATAAATCACTGCACCATTCCCAAACATTGCCTTCCATATCATACAAACCATAGTGATTGGGCGGAAATGATTTTACGGGCGCCAGGGTTGCATACCCATCCTCCATGGTATTGCCCGCCGGAAAACTACCCTGGAAAATATTGGCCATCCATTTGCCACCGGGTTTTAATTCTTTCCCCCAGTAGTAAGTCTCATGTAACTGATCGCCGGTTGCGGCGTATTCCCACTCTGCTTCGGTAGGCAACCGTTTGCCCGCCCATTTTGCATATGCTGCGGCATCCGGGTAAGCTACCTGCACAACGGGATCCTGCAGCCGGCTGCTGGCGCTACTGCCCGGGCCCTTTGGATGCTTCCAGTTGGCCCCCGGCACATACTGCCACCATTGCAGCGGATTATCCAACGAAACTGGTTTGGACGGCGGCGTAAATACGGCTGAACCGGGCACCAGTTTATCGGCCGGTACGCCGGGATAATCTGCCGGGTTCAACTTCTTTTCTGCTATCGTAACGTAACCGGTGGCTTTTACAAAAGCCGCAAAGGAAGCATTGGTAACCTCCTGTTCATCCATCCAGAAACTATTGACGGTTACGGTATGGCGTGGCTGTGCATCGCTGAAATCATCCGATCCCATCTTAAAACTGCCGCCTTTTATAAAAACCATTGCTGCATGATGCTGCTCCATTTTAATGCCGGTCTTTACAGCAACAGCGCGTGCCCCGGTTCTTGCAGGCACCCTGCACAGCATATGACTAGCTGCAGTTGTACCAAGCTTGTTTATACCCGCAGCAGTGTATCCGCGCTTGTGCGCAAATGCGGCAAGTAAACACCCGGCCGTCATACAAGTGATGAAAATTTTTATTTGGTGCATGCGTTTTAGCCGCGTTATTGCTGGCCGCGGTGATACTTCTACGGTAATTTAATGGGATCAACCAGTTGCGGAATCCATACCCGGAACCTGGAAGATGGATCAAACGTATTTCCCGCCGAGGCATAATCGCACAATAACAACTGGATGGATTTTGGTCCACCCTCCGCGTGCGACTCCGCGATGAAAACGGCCCTGGCCTGGAAAAGAAAAGTTTTGCCTGCATTGTCAATCGGCTGCAGGTCAACATAGCCTTCACTGGTGAGCACGGGGTTCAGCGGTTCATCGGTGTCCGGACCACCCAGTCGCTGGTCCCTTGCCAATACCAATGGCCCGCGTGTAATGGCAAAAAATTCTTTATTTGCGCCGGACCGCGTAAGCTTGCCCCGCATATCCAGCACAACATTTACCGTATCGCCGTTTTTCCAGTTGCGGTTAATGGCAATAAATTCGCCCGCCGCTCCCGCCGAAACGGTATCCCCGTTTACGGTTACTGATGACTGTTGGCTCCAGTATGGATTACGGATGCGAACGGTAAATTTTTCTGCTTTTGGAATTTGCACTGTAATAAGGATCTTTCCCGACACCGGGTAATCCGTTACCTGATCCAGCCGAAGGAGCTGGCCGGAAACTGTTTTTGTGGTAAAGGTGCCCGGGGTAAAAAAGTTAATACTTACACCGTCTGCTGTTGTCATAACGGTGGTTAACGGCAACGTAAATAAGCCCCTGGGACCGCTGGCTTCGCAGCAATTGATTCCCATATGGCACTGCTCCGCTCCGGTCAGGCGCTCGCCGGATAAAGGTGTATATTTTGCCCAGTCGGCGCCATCGGCAAACATTGAACCCAGCAAAGCATTATAATAAGTTTGCTCCACCGCATCGGCATATTTTGCTTCGCCTGTGAGCCGCAATAACTGCTGACTTAATTTAATCCAGGTGGCGGTAACACAGGTTTCCTGGTAGTGATTAATAGCGAGGGTCTGGTAGGCTTTTCCGCCAAACCAGCATTCCATGGCCGAACCGGAACCGGCGATGTTTAATTCTGTATCCCGTATACTTTGCCAGGTGTTTTCCACCGCTGCTTTGTAAGCGGCATTGCCGGTAATGCGGTACAGCTCAAGTAGTCCTTCATAGCACGACATCATTTCGTAAGCTTTCTGCCCCTGCTCCCACCCATACCAACTGCCAGTAGGTTTTGGAAAGCGCTTACCCACGGGCGTTACCGCTTTTGAAAGCAACCTGGGACCGTCATCGGTTTCCCACTCGCGTACAATCTCCGCTGCAAAATCGAGATAACGTTTGTTGCCCGTGCGTGTATATAACAATGTGATTGGCTCCAGTACGGACGAGGCCGCCATTCCGCGGTGGTTGCCCTGTTTTACTATCAGCGCTTTGGCATCGCTTAATTCTTTTATCAGGTGATCGGCAATTCTCCCCGCTGCGTCGAGAGCCTTCCGGTTTTGTGTAAGGTCATAATACCCGATTAGGCCCAGCATACAATATTTACGGCCCCAGATGTCCCATTGCTGAAGGTGTTTGTCGGGCGCATAATTACCGATATAGCCGTCCGGCGACTGTGTGGCTATGAGGTCGGCGACCGATTTATCAAGCACAATTTTTAATTGCGGCGTTGGCTTGTAACGATAAGCCAGCAAGGCGGAGGTAAACCATTTACCCCAGAATTCGCTTTGCCAACAAGACACTTCAGTACGATTAAGAAACGGCTTTACCAGGTTATCGGCATCCTGGGCTAGTATCCGGTTGTGGTAAGCACCGTCCAGTCGCTCCCCGATAAAGCCACCCAGCCGGGCCGCTATACCTGCTTGCAAAACATCTTTTACGGCTGGCGTTACCTGCTGCTGGCTGATTACCGGCGAAACGAAACAAAGCAGGGAAAAGGCTGGCAAAAAAAGTAGGCGCCGGGCCATGTGTTTCGTCATAAAAAGTATTTTATAGAATGATTCGTTACCGTGGGAAATTTTGTCTTCGTGCCCGGGTGCTCATCCTTCTTTACCGCTGCCATATATTTTTATCAATGATTCAATATCATCCTTCAGGTTGCCCGATGCCTCGCCAAACAATTCATCCTTGGCTTTTTTGGAATGTTTGCTACTGTTAGACATTTTTATATTGCCCTGGATAGTTTCCAGTGAAGGATAAAATCCGGCCGTATTTTTTTCATACCAGGCATTGATGGATTCTATCTTACCCAGAATAGCTGTATACTCATCCACGATAGCCGTGAGCTCCTGCACGTTTTCAGCTGTGTGCCGGCGAGGTATCCTGTTGTACAAATCGTGTAAAAGTGCTGCGTATTTTTCCATGTATTGTGATTGTATTGCGAATTTACTATAAACGAGGATGCCGCAATAAAGAGATGCCGCAACTTCTCTTATTTCCCCGGGTTTTCCTGCCGTGTTTATCCGGTTGCAGACCGATCGCTGTATATATTTCAGCGAAATGGTTGGCTGGTCTGCGGCTGGCTGCATTCGCGTAAGCAAAAAAAATGCTGATAGACGCTTCCTATGACTTCAATCATTACCCGTTGTTGCAGATTTGTGTACAATCAGATGCCAGGCAAAACGTGTTGACAAATCCGGATGATAATTATTCTACTGGTATACCCTAAATGGGGTAGTTTTTTAATGCTGGCAGACTTGAACTTTAATCGTTGCTCCAGGCAGTCGAAATAATATTTAAATAATGAGAAATATTTATTTGTAAATAATAAATTCATTTATATTTGTTTTAACATTTTGATTGAAAGATATTTTGCTTTTAATCCAGTCCGCCACCCTCCTTTTTTCTGCAAAGAGCATTTCTCACGCAATCTTTTTAAGACGTTTTTTATTTTTTGAAATGATTACCGCTACCGAATTCCAACATCTTATGATAAGTTATGTCCCACTTGGTAAAGTTTTGATTTAAGAAGCTACAACATTCTGTAATCCTTCATTTTTTATTGGCTGTATTGTATTGAAAAACACAATGCCTGTTGCCAGCATTTGCTTACGCAGAAGCAGTGGCAATTAACACCTGTGTAATAAAACTGGTGGTTGTGCAGGAAACTGTTGTTGGTTCAATTTGCTGCGTTTTCATTTTTAAACACTAAATAGCATTCCATGAAAATTTTCAACCCTTCAAAATTGTCGGTCCTCCCCCCTCGGATCGAAAAAACATTTAACCGGCTGTTTGGACATCGTGTTATTCCGCTCACGAAAAACAAATTGATGCGGCAGCCACTTTTAATTGCACAATTCTTTTTCATTGTACTCCTGCTTATTACCGGCAATGATACGATTGCACAAAAAGGCGTATCGGTTGATGCAAAAACGAGGTTACGTGCCGCCTACCTGCAGATAAAAAAACCGGAAATGTCTTTTGAGAAATTTGCCGAACTAAACAGTCACGTGTATGCCAACCAAAATAATACATTGGCGGCAAGCGGCCCGGGTTTACTGGCGCCGCAGGACCTTTTTTGCGGCAAAGTAAGATCCTATTGCACAAACGGAGATTTTGAATCCGGCCTCGACCAGACGCAATATTCCGGTTCATACGGCTTTTATTCTGCAGACCTGTATCCCAATCCTTTTAATTTAACCAATGGTTTTTTATCCGGTTCGCTCACCAGCAGTGCAGCGCACCAGACCATTGTGCAAAAATCAGCGGGTAATGATCCGGCATCCGGCATAGCCCTGGTGGCAGCAAACGGCGGCAACCAGTCACTGCGCCTGGGCAATGCCGTAAACGGTAGTGGCACCGAAGTGCTGGCCAAAACCATTACCGTGGATGCCAACGAAAGTATCCTCAGCTTTTATTATGCCCTTGTATTGCAGGATCCGGGACACAGCCACGACGACCAGCCCGCATTTAGCGTACGCGCTTATGATTGCGCTACCGGTCTTGAACTGCCCAATGTTTGTAATTTGGGCAACGGTAGCAATATTGCTGTAGCAGATGCAGGGGACCCTTTTTTTCAGAGCAAAATCTACCAATCTGAATTACTGGTTTACCGCGACTGGAGCCTGGCACAGGTTAACCTTTCCGCATACGTAGGCAAAAATGTAACGATTGTATTTACCAATAAAGATTGTAACCTGAGCGGCCATTTCGGTTATGCATACCTTGACAACCTTTTCTCCGGCCAGTGTCCTGTAGGTGGTATCATTACCAACCAGGGTAGCATTACATTGAACAATGCCCAACTTGATAGTTGCGGAACGGGCAGTATCTGCACAAAATACAGCCTTCCTTATACAGTTAATGGTGGCATCACTACCACCGGCGACATCACCATTTCGCTTAATATTTACCAGAACAATGCCTTTGTTAAAACGATCAGCAGCCCAAAATTAACAACACAGCCAGCTGATTCTTCTTATTGCTTCCCCATTGATCCGGCAACGCTTGGCATCAACCTCGCTGCAGGTGGATTTGACTATACCGTTACAGCTGCGCTCAGCCAGGGCGGTTTTGCACTTCCTGTTATTACCATCGGCAACCCCGGTACAGGTCAGCGAAACGGACTTAACAATGATTACCTGGTGGCGTGTACGTCTGGTTGCAATGTAAAAGGCACCATCGTATCCACCAATGAGACAGACAACAATTCCGATGGAACAGTTACCATTACCGGCGCCAATGGTACCGCTCCGTACAGCTTTGTACTGAACGGTGTCAGCAGCACAACCGGAATGTATACTGGCCTCAGCGCGGGCACCTATGCATATTCAGTAACGGATGCCAACAATTGCACCAGTAGCGGTACAACCGCAGTGGGCAAAACGGTGTCGGGAGGTAGTGGTGGCAGCGATGCATGTCCTGCCGATAGTACCATTATTGTAAACGGTGGCACCTGCACAACCGTTATCAACTGGACCATTCCTTCCAAATTATATCCAGATACGATACCTGTTGCAGGCGGTACCACCCTTGCAAGTGGAGCATTGGTATTAAAAGGAATATATAACGGTCATGGGTACTACCAGTCCGATGACAGTTACGCATGGCCGGCTGCAAAGATTGCTTCAGCAGCGGTGAACGGGCATCTTGTAACCATAACGGACGCAGCAGAAAGCGACTTTATAAAAGCGCAGCTGCCACAGCCCGATTTTGGTGCATGGATAGGTTTATACAATACCGGCAGCGTAGGCAGCTTCGCGTGGGTAACCGGGGAGGCGCTCAGTTTCACCGATTGGAATTATATGGAGCCTAATAATGAAAACGGAACTGCAACAACAGTGAATGAACCGTATGTTCATATCCGCGGCGCAGCACCAAATGACAAATGGAACGATGCGTCTGTTAACTGGAACCTGCAATTCATGGCAGAATACGACAACCCGGTACTTACTTACACGCAGACATCCGGACCGGTTCCTGGTTCAACGGTAGGCGCAGGCGAGTATACGATCTGCTATGATATTAAGAATAATGCAACCGGCACTACTACCAGTTGCTGCTTTAAGATTACCGTGTTGTGCAACAGTACTGCATCAGCCTGTCCCAACGACACGACTATCACCAGCACCAGCGCAGATTGTTCGGCTGTTGTTAAGTGGATGCTTCCCACTGCACTGTTCCCGGACAGCATCGGTATAGCAGGTGGCACCACGCTGGCCGATGGCGCGCTTTTACTGAAAGGTGTTTATAACGGTCATGGGTACTATCAGTCAAACGACGCGTACGCGTGGAATGATGCAAAGACTGCTGCAAGTGCCGTAACAGGTCACCTCGTAACCATCACCGACGCAGGTGAAAGCGACTTTATAAAAGCATCGTTGCCGCAGCCCGATTTCGGCGCATGGATAGGTTTGTACAATACAGGCACCCCCGGATCATTCGCATGGGTTACTGGTGAAACCGTTGCTTTCACAGACTGGAATTATATGGAACCGAACAATCAGAATGGCACCGCCACCACGGTAAACGAGCCTTATGTTCATATCCGCGGTGTAGCACCCAATGATCGCTGGAACGATGCTTCCGCAAACTGGAATTTCCAGTTTATTGCAGAATTCGATAACCCGGTTCTTACTTATACGCAGGTTTCCGGTATTGCTTACGGCAGTGTTCAGGCGCCGGGCGTTTACCCCATCTGTTATGAGATTACGAATACCATCACCGGTGTTAAAACAACCTGCTGCTTTAAAGTAACCGTAGCCTGCAGTCCGGCACCAGCCGCTGCAAGAATCACGGGTATCAACAGCAGGGGCACCGCACCTGCTCCGGATAATGTTGCCGGCACGGCCAGCAGCAGACTCACCGCACAGGGTTTTGCGGCAATCGTATTTCCAAACCCAAGCCGTTCAAACACTGCATTCTCTATCAGAACGCAAAGTGATAACAATGCGAAAGTGAGCATTAAGGTGTTTGATATGATGGGAAGAATTGTAGAAGCCAAACCTGGTGTAGCGGCTAACAGTACCATCACGATAGGAAGCAATTATCGTCCGGGCATGTACTTTGTACAGGTAGTGCAGGGCAGGAAAGCAGTATCGCTGAGGCTAACCAAACAATAACAAATTCAATTCACCTTTCTTTTCGAGGCTGCATCCAATTGGGTGCAGCCTTTTTTATGCCTGACCTTTCAATGCTGCCATTTTTTTGCTTGCGTTTGCAGGGAATACATGATACAAACTTGTTGTTTCAGCAAATACTTTTACTGAAATTGGTCCAGCACAATCCAACCCGTTCATTGAGCAAATGTGTAGAAAGCTGCCGGTCTTTCCTTCGCGGTTGAACAAACATTCATCAGGGACTTGTACAGTATCGGTTTAGCTGGAAGTAGGTAGAAGGCCGGGCAGCTGGCGATGGATCAATCGACCTATACCTGATGAGCAGGAAAGCCATGCGGAAAACCTAAGGAAAAAGACATGCCACAACATGTACACTATAGCGGGCAGAAGCGTCGGCTCATAATCCGATCACTTTAAGAAACTCCTCTTTTTTTCGACGGGATACATCTACATAATTGCCATTCTGCATTTCAATCTGCCCGCCATCGCCTTTAATATACCGCTTAATAAATTTCAGGTTGATGATATGCGAATGGTGCGTGCGGAAAAAGAATTCTTCGGGCAGTAATTCTTCAAATTCTTTTAAGGTTTTGGAAGCAACAATCTTTGTCTTATTAGCAAAATAAATATTGGTGTAATTGCTGTTGGCTTCCAGGTGCACCACCTCGTTGATGTCATAAAAAAATAATCCTTCCAACGCAGGGATGGCGAGTTTGTGAAATTGCAGCTGGGGTTGCTGCATATTTTGTCTTAATAGTTCCACTTGTTTTTTTACCTGGGTATGTTTTACATCCTGGATCTTAGCCACTGCAGCTTTTAGTTCTTCAATATCAATTGGCTTCAGCAGGTAATCAAAAGCCGCGAATCGGATTGCCTTAATAGCATATTGATCATAGGCAGTGGTAAAGATTACATGAAATTCTTTCTCCGGCAGTTCGTTCAGCATATCAAATCCACTCATGCGGGGCATTTCTATATCCAGAAAAACCACGCGCGGTTTATGGTGTTCAATCAGGAAAATGCCTTCCGGTCCGTTTTCCGCTTCTGCTACTACTTCGATATCGGGGCAATAGTCTGCCAGCTTCTGTTTCAGCGCCAGCCGACCTTTTGCTTCATCATCTATGATAATTGCTTTGTATTTCATATTATATTTAAATGCACCAGCACATTGGTGCCGGCTGGATTTTCATTTTTATAAAGATCGGTAATCTCAACGGATGGTGTAACCTCTTTATTAAACAACTTAATCCTTTCGTAGGTCATTTCAATGCCGTAAGACTTGCCCTTATGCGACTGCATTTGTGCGGATGCTTTGCGGCCCACCCCATTGTCTGTAATGGAATAAAAAATCTGTTTGTCGGATTTAGTAATTGCTATCTGCAGCAGGCCGTTGTTGTCGTCCCGGTTTCTAAGCCCATGAATGATGGCGTTTTCTACAAAAGGCTGAATGATGAGCGGCGGCACTTTATAGTCACTGTTCATCAGTTCTTCATCAATCTTCAGGTCGGTGATAAATTTGTTTTCGCTGCGCTGAATTTCCAGTTCAATGTACAACCGGAGCGTTTCAATATCTTTTGAAAACGATACAACATTTTGCTTGCTGCTATCCAGCACATTGCGGATGAGCTTGGCAAATTTATTCAGGTACAACGTGGCATTGTATTTATCGTTGCTTTGGATATATGCATCAATACTGTTCAGGCTATTAAATATAAAATGCGGGTTCATCTGCGAGCGCAGCACCTGCATCTGGGTTTCCGCAATATTTTGCTTCAACTGCGATTCAGCCGTTTTCTTGCTGTTCTGGATGGAATTATAGACCACCCCCGCAATAATAATGATGAGCAGCAAAGAAATCCCCACCGCCAGCAACATGCTGTTTTTAACAGCGAGCTCCTTGTTCTGCAATTGCGTAAATTCCTTGAGGTGTAAATTTTCTATCTCTTTCCTTTTCACCATCCATTCCGTTTCCTTTATTGCCACATTCCGTTTGTTATTGGAAGAGAAAAGCGAATCTGCAGAACTTCGGTATATCCGGTAGTATGCAAGCGAAGAATCTTTGTTGTTTTTTTCGTCGTAGGCAATGAATAACTGGTGTGCAGCTTCCGCGATCCAATCAAGATCATAAGTTTGCCGGGCCAACTGCATGGCTTTTTTAAGAAACTGCAACCTGTCGTCTGTGTGAATGTTTTTCAGGTATGCTGCTTTTGCCACATAGCCGGCATATTCGTTGGCGGGATCACCATTCCGCTTTGCGTCATGAATGGCTTTATCAAAATAAAATGTTGCCGAGTCTATTTGTTTATTGACCGCATGCAGGGTGCCAAAACCAAGGTAGAATAATGGAAACAGGCTGCTGTCCTTCGACAACTTTGCTGCATTCATACCCAATACAAGGTTATTTTGTGCGCTACGGTAAGCTTTTTCCTCCAGGTCGCAACGCATCAGCAGTTCATAGTTAATGGCTACACCCCGCCAGGCTTTTAACTGGGTATTAATTCCAATGGCCTCTTTTGTATACTGCCGGCATTTTGGAATGTCTTGAAGTTTTTTAAAATTATCGCCCACGTTGTTCAGGGAGATAGCTTTTAGACGGAGCGCTTTACAGGCTTCTGCGTATTCAATGGCTTGAAAATAGGCATTGTTGCTGGCATAAAAATTAGCCGATTTGCTAAACAGGATGCCGAGATTAATTTGTGCAAGCGATCTTCCGTAAACAAAGTTGAGGCTGTCACTATAATATGAAACCTTTTCATAATAATCAAAAGACATCTTCAGGTCTTTGTCTGCAGTGCGGTAGCTGACTCTGTGCAGGGCCGTAATGTATTGTGAATCAATTTTGGGATGCGCATTCATCCAGGCAATAATACTGTCTATACCGTTATTCTGTGCTGTCAGCGCCTGCACAAATCCATTTATGATTATGACGAGCAATAGTTTTTTTTTCATAAGTGCGGCACAAACTACCGTTTTGAAGTAATTGATATATGCAAATGCGGCATTGCGCTCACCTCATTGCGATCTCATCCAAATCCCTGTTTCATTATTTATTTGACCTGGTGCAAATACAATAATATCGCTTTCAGTTCATCATCCGTAAACGTGAGGTATTTCCACGGCATGGCGTCAGATAATTGTTTACCCTCTGGCGTTTTTCCCGTATGGATAGCGGTTATAAAACCCGCTGCCTGCCATTTGCTTGTTTGACCGGTAGAGCTTATGTCCGGTATGGGCGGCTCAGTTGGCGCATGGGCCGGCCCGCCTTTCATATCTATGCCATGACACCCCCTGCAGGTAGTAGCCAGGTAAGCGCCATATTCTGCCGTTACTCCGGCTTGCACTTTGTCCTTCACTACAAAATTATGATCAATCATCTCGGCAGGCAATAGGGGATATTTATCTAAAAAAGTGAGTACCCGGCCCAACGGCTTCAATGATTTCACAGGAACCGTATTATCAACGGGTGGTTGCTGTTTTACAAAGGAAATCAGTTCGCCCATTTCCTGGTTAGAGATTTGGTAAATGTCCTGAGAAGGCATAAACCAGGCCGACTTATTACTCTGTGCAAGCCCATGCCGTAAAACACGCACCCAGTCCTTATCGGTATATTTTAGTCCACCTTTACCGCTGGTGATATTGGGTGCATACAATACGCCCACCGGGGACTGCTCATCAAGAAAGGCACGACCGCCGCCAAGATGAGGGCCATGGCAACCAAAGCAGCCGCGGTTTTCAGCAATGTGTTTGCCGGCAACGTAGGCGGTTGTATCGGTTGGAATCGTGAGCTGTTGTACAGAAACGGCGTAGACTTTATTTATTCTTGCTTCCGTTTTAAAGTATACAATAGCATACAATATGATTACGATGGCAAGCAAGCTGCCCAATACAATCAAGGTCCATTTAACGAACTTTTTTAGCATACAAATAATAGCTTATTAAAAATGTTTGTATAATTCACATTGGCAAATTAGTAAAATACTTTCTTCTAATCAGGTGATAGAAAACAAATTTCATGGTAGCTTAAAAAATAAGAAGCAAGAAACCAGGCAATTGTTTTTCGGGTGCCACCCTGTTTGCGTCACTATCTGCAAAAAACAGCTTGTCGGGTGCTCATCAAACCTGCAATGAGTCATTCACATAAACCAGTTAGCGGGTGGCAGGAAATTGAACCGGCATCTGCCGCTAACGCATCGGAAAGGGTTCCATCAGCTCTATCCTTGTACCATCGGGATCAAACAGGTTCAGCTGCCAGCGGTTGTTTCGCCCAATCCTCGGCGCAGCCACGGGGTAACCGTTACTGATGGACCGGCTGCTTAGCACATCCACAGCTTGCTGCATGTCTGGTACCATTAACGCAATATGGTGCAGGCTGCCCAGCTGCTGTCGACCAACAGGTCCGCTCACCAGCATGTATTCCAGGTAATCAGTTCCTTCCGGCACGCGCATATTTATCCAGTTGGTAATACTGTCGCTGGCACCACCACGCCATATTTCTGAAAAACCAAGTATGCCGGCATAAAAATTATTAGCCGCCTTTGCGTCCGTGATGGTTAACCCGGCATGCAGTATGCGCCGGGAAATTTCGTTGCCTGAAAATGGATTCGCCCTTTTCGGTTGATCGCCCGCGATAGACTGCGTAAATTTTATAACATGTTTATCCGGATCTTGTATGGTAAAAGAAAGCTGACCATCCTCCGTGCTCAATGCGGCTGGCACCGAAATACCTGCAGATTGAAGATAAACCCGCATGGCTGCTGCATCGGTTGTCTGAAAGGAAATCCCGAACAGGCGCTCATCCTGTCCGGGCGGTAACCCATCTTGGATTGCTATCGACTGCCGCGGGTTCACGCGTATGATAACGCTACGTTTGTTCAACGGTGAACGTACAAGCGAATACCCCAGTAAGGAACCATAGAAGGTGGTTGCTGTTTTAAGTTCACTCACCTGCAACTGCACACACGCAATGCCGGTTACCGGTGGTCTTTTGGGCGACTGGCAAAAAACGAGGCCACAAGTGAATGAGGCAAGCGCAGCAAGGGCCAGCCGTTTTATTCTGTTTACGTAGCAATCGTTCATGAGATTGTTTTGAATACAACAATGCAGCCGTTACAGCTGCATTGTTGGTTTAAGATAATACTTTTATTAATACACTTCCTGCTTAAAATACTGGATCTGCGGGGGTATTGGGATTGCCGTCGCGCTCGCGGAACGGATAGGGCAACAGGTTGCGTTTACGTTCGCTTGTTGGCCTGGTGAACCTGCGCATATCTTCCAGTTTCAAACCAGATAAATATAATTCTATAGAGCGGTTGCGGTAAATCTGCGTTAGCACATCGGCCTGCGTAGCTGGCGCCACAGCAGGTAAATCCGCGCCCACGCCCAGTGGATCAGCCGCTGCTTTTTTAGTGACTACTTTATTTAATTCAACAACGGCGTTTACCAGGTCTGGTGTCGCCTGCCGTGCATATACTTCTGCCTTTATCAGGGTTATTTCCCCGGGAAAGTATACTGGAATAGCGGTGGTAGCCGCACTCCAGAATCCGTTTAACCGGAAACGTGGGTTGATGGTAGCGTTGATGGTAGTGTAAAAAGGAATACGTTTGTCTGCCAGGTCAGGTGCAATGCTAACGGGCAGGCCCAGGGTAGAATCTACCGGCTGGTAAAGATTATTAGTAGAAGTGGCGGTATTGTACACCGGGTTTGGCGTGGCCGCCTCAAAGTTAAACGTTGATTTTTTGCTGAGATCTACCGCATTGGCCGCGGCCAGTGCTGCAGGATAACTACCGGCAAACAGTAAATACCTTGCCTTCAATGCCGTAAGTACATTTATCATATCCGCGCTGGAAGGCGTAGCAGATAGTATACCGGCGGGCATATCTGTTAAAAAACCTGTACTGATTGCATTTGCTCCAATAGCAGCCAATGCCTTGTCGATAGCGGCAATGGCTTTGTTAAAACCCGCGACCCTGTCTACAAACACGGTTGCGGCAGTGCCTACGGTGTCGGGCACTTTTTCCCAAAGCATTGAAAGGCTGCCGATAGACAATGCCTTTATAATGGTAGCGTATCCAATCAATCCGCTGGCATAACCCTTATCACCCAGCAATGCTGCACCATTGATTACATTGTTGGCATCGTAGACACACTTGTTGGCGCTGGTCCATATATTTCCCAACAATGCATTGGTACCATCTACTGCAGCACCACCCGTAGTGAGTTGCAGTTCGGAGGTGTTGCCTGCATTCAGTAAAAATGTTTCACCTGTAAGCAAGCCGTTTGCATCGGAAAGACCGGGGGCAACATTTAATGCGTACGTCCGCTGGATACCGATGGCAGTACCCATCAGGCCTTTGGACGAACTCAATACCTGCGCCGAGGTAGCGGCGTTGGGATTACTGTAATTCTTTTTGCAGCCGATGGTGCCTGACAAGAGCAGGATACAACCAGCGAAACTTGCTATTCTGATAATTTTTTTCATGATGAAATGTTTTAATGGTTTAGAAGGATGCTTTTACACCAAGGCTAAAGGTTTTTGGAATGGGTACGGCACCAAAATCTATTCCCCGCAAAATGGTGCTTTGTCCGCCTGCATTTACTTCCGGATCATATCCTTTATAATTATCCCAGCTGATCAGGTTGCGCCCGCTAAAACTCACTGTGATATTGCTGATGCTTTTTACCTTACCAAAATCATAGCTGAGCGATAGTTCGCGGAGCTTTACATAAGAACCGTCATCGATTCTCCATTCTTCAATGGCATATACGCCGGCCACGTAGCCGCGCGGCACCTGGCCAAGATCTTCCTGTTCAGCTACTTTTCCGTTACCAACACCTTGTCTTGTTCTCCAGTCGGCATTCCAAACATCTGCGCCCTGCAGGTAATCCAACTGCACGCGCAGGCCAAGTTTTTTGTAAGTCACTTCATTAACGATACTGCCTGAATAAGATGGATTGGGATCGCCCAGTATTTTACGCAGTGTAGCGCCGGTGGGGAGACCATTGGTGCCCCTTCCCGCAGTATATGCCAGTACACTATTTTGCACGCCGAGTTCAATAGTAGGAATGCCTGCCGGGGTTTTTAACTGTTCACCGTTATTGGTCGCAAAAAAAGTTCCGTAAAAAACACCGATGGGTTGCCCCTGGATAATTGCTACCGGTGCGCCTGCATTAGTGCTGAGCAGGTTCAATGCCTGGCCAATATTGATGGCCTTATTGCGGTTATGGTTGTAGATAGCTGTTATATCCCATCTTATATTTTTTGTTGCTACCGGTGCACCCGTTAAAACAATTTCAAAACCTTTGTTTTCCAGGGAGCCAAAATTATCCTGCAGGCTGGAGAAACCATTTGTAGGTGCAATAAACCGGCTAATCAGCAGGTCTTTTACTTTTTTGTTGTACACGTTAACGGTAAGGCCGAGACGATTGTTAAAAAACGAAAGGTCTGTACCAAATTCCAGCTCTTGTTGTCTTTCCGGTTTTACATTTTCATTGGCGAGGGTACCGCTGGAAGTCAGCGAGGTTCTGCCGATATAAGACGTTGCGGCATACGTATTGAACCTAGAGTATGCGCCGATACCGGTAAGGTTACCGCTTTGTCCGTAGGCAACGCGTAACTTCAATAAATCCCACCATTTAGATACACCCAGTTTTGCCCAGAAGTCGGTGCCGGAGATAACATAACTGCCGCTTGCTTTGGCATATACCTGGTTGCGCTGCTTTTCGCCAAAAACGGAAGACCCATCAAGTCTTACTGCACCTGTAACAAAAAATTGATTGCGGTATTTAAAATTTTGCTGTACAAAGGCGCCGGATACGGATATTTCACTGCGGTCATCCGTGCCCGGTATAATGGTACTTGCACCATTTACGGTTTGCACAAAAGGCGCCAGGCCCCTCCCCTGCGATAATATATAGGTGTTTTTTTCATACTGTTGCGAGAACCCAACCTGTGTTACTGAATTGATGTCTTTGCTGATATCAATATTATAGGTAGCATTCAGATCATGGTTGATAGCAAAAAAATTGTTTGTGGCTGCGCTGGCATAACCGTTCTGGGTTGGGTCGAGCGTTGGACCGCCGCCCCAGAAAGCAGTACTCACATTATATGCGAACGGCGGAATATAAGTTGTGCCATACTGCGCATAATTATCAATACCCATAGTGTAGTCGATACTGAGGTGGTTGATGGGTTTCAACTTAAAACCCAGGTTGGCAATCACACGGTTGGTGGTTTGCTTCTGCTTGATGTCTTCAATAACAGATACCGGGTTTGCCCTTCCTCTTTCACCCACCGCCTTTATATTACCCAATGCATCCCGCTGTTGTATATCGTGGAAGTTTCCGATAATGGTTACGGAGTTCATGGGTGAGTAAAATGAATTACCATCTGGTTTTTCATTGGCCGAACTGTTTACGTAGTTAAGTCCTATATTAAAGCTCAGCCATTTGTTCAGCACCTGGTCAACATTGCTGCGGAAACTGAAACGTTGAAAATCTGTATTCTTTACAATTCCCTGGTTAAAAAAGTAAGAACCGGAAACATAATATTTTGTTTTGTCTGTTCCACCGCTTACAGACACGGTATTGTCTGTACCCAATGCACTGCGAAAAATATAATCCTGGTAATCATAGCGTGTTACCGGCGTAGTGCTGGTGAGTGCCGGGGTAAGAATATCCTGTGTTACCGCGCCTGGTCCGTCTGTAGGACCACCAAATTTGAGCGGTGCCTGGTTAACGCCTATTTTTTTGCGCAGGCTACTGCTGATGATACTCGTGCTGAAGTTTACTTTGGGCGCACCTGTTTTTCCACGCTTGGTGAATATTTGTACAACACCTGCATTGGCCCTGCTTCCGTAGATAGCGGCCGCAGCGGCACCGTTCAACACCTCGATACGGTCGATGTCCTGCGGGTTAATATCTGACATACGGCTTTGGCCAATGGCACCAATAAAACTTGTTCCATCGTAACCGCTTTGGGTATTGGTAACCCGGTTGGTAGCGTTGTTTACAATTACGCCATCAATAATATACAAGGGTTCCGATGAGGAAGAGATGGAACTGATTCCCCTTAACCGAACCGACATGCCGCCGGCAGGATCGCCGGAGTTCTGGCTTATCTGCGCACCTGCCGTCTTGCCCTGCAGTGCGGCGAGTACGTTACCGGTTGCGCCTTTAGTCAGTTCGTCGGCATTTACGGAACTAATATAACTACCCAGCTGGCGACGGGTGGTACCGGCTGAAGTACCCGTTACAATTACTTCGTCCAGTTTGGAAACACGGGTAGTTAATACTGCATCCAGCGTATAGGAAAGCGATGTGCCCACACGCAAGGCTGCCGTGCGGCTTTCGTAACCAACGCCCGAAAAACTAACGGTATAGTCGCCCGCTTTTAAAGCAGCTGCCAGCCGGTAGTTACCATCGTTATCGGTGGCACTGCCCTGGTTATTACCTTTCACCTGTACAGTGATAGCAGGTAAGACTTTGCCGGTTTCATCCGTCACCTTCCCGGAAATAGTTACCTGGGCTGCGGCGCAGATAGCAACCATGCTGAACAAAAACAGCAGCAGGGAAGACTTGGCCCAGACTGTTCTAAGAAATTGTTTTGGTTTCATACAGTGTAGTTTTGGTATTAAATGTTTAAAAAATCTGGATGCCTTTGGTTGTATACGGTTGCAACTTTTCTGATCCTGGCTCAAGTTCTGTTACCAGTATATCTATTTCGGCTGCGTCACATATTTTCAGGGGTTCAAACGAATTTACTTTTTCAGAGATAGACAAGGCAATTACTTTTTTGGCACTTTTAATCATTGCACGTTTTACTTGTACCACATCCCAGTCGTTGTCCATCAGCCCGCCATCAATGTCCATGGCATTGATGCCTATAAAACACAGGTCGGCTTTAATGTGCTGAATTTTGAGGATTGTTTCCGCGCCAATGGTAATTTTAGAATTCCGTGAAAGTTTATCACCCAGTATGATTACTTCTATATTTGGATGATTGGTAAATTCGGTGGCTGCGGAAAGACTAACGGTAATGAAGGTTGCCTGCAAATCTTTGGGAAGTATCCTGGCCAGTTCCGTAATAGTAGTACCGCCCGTTGTTAAAATAAACATGCCGTCTTTGATAAACTGCAATGCCTTGCGGGCGATAACCCGTTTTTCTTCCAGGGCATATACGTTTCCCTGGGCGCCAATAACAGGATTGAATGATTTTGACAACGCCCCACCATGCACCTTTACAATTTTCCCGTCCTGGGCAAGTTCCAGCAAATCGCGGCGGATGGTGTCTTCCGATACCTGGATCTGCTCACTGAGTGAGGAAGATAAAATCTTGTTGTGGAGATTTATCTGATGAAGAATGTAGCTGTGGCGTTCTTCTTTCAGCATTGGTTAGCGTGGTTGTAACCAAAGCTAACATAAAACCGCATTACAACCATCAGTATTTGCGGCTTTTTGCGGGAATCTTGTCTTGAAAACCGCAAAATCCGAAAATGGATGCATCCACATGCAACGGTGTTTACGCGCTGCTGCCACGCCGTATCCTTATGCCGGTTAAACAGACTCCTTAAACAACACCGGGCAATTGGTGGAACGCTGTTTTGGATCAAAAAGAAATCACCAACCCGTTGCGGGTATGCGTGCCCGCACGCGCGGTAAAAGCAGGTATCGCCATGGGCACTAAATCTCTTTTAAAAGGATAGGCTTTTGCAGCCGTGGTTATTTTCCTGAGCTTTTCACCGGTTTTATAAAAATGCGTCAGGTAGAGCATATCTATCACGTACTTACGGCTCAGCCATTTATCTAAATTGAATACGCGGGCGTTGTGCAAGACAGCGAGCGCGTAACAATTGGCCTGCCATTCATACTCCTGCAATTTTAACATCAACGCATCATCAGGATTTTTATACAATTCGGATCCCAGGTTACGCAACAGTTCGTCTATGTTCCATTGAACACTATGCCCGGCCAAATGCAGCAGGTTAAATACCTTCTCTTCTGCCGACAAATGGCTGCCGATATAAATTACCTTACCATCCAGGTCACCTTTAAAAAATGGATCGAGGTTATGCGTATACTGCACTACAAGGCCCATCTCTTGAACCACGGATTCACATTTTTGCAAAACGTCTGCAAAGTCAACCTTTTTTGTTGCCATAAAATTTAATGATGCACCACGTAATCGGTCTATGGTGTACTGCCGACTGAATTTATTTAATCGAGCCTTCCATTACATCTTCGATATAGGCCACGATTTCTATGAACCGCGAATCTTTACGGATCGACCTGTCCCGTTGAGCGGGCAGATCTGGTTTAATGTGTTTGATAATACGGCCCGGATTGGCATCCATTATATAGATGTCATGTCCCAGTAATACCGCTTCCCGCGGATCGTGGGTAACCAGGACGACCGTTGGGTTAAGGGCCGCCAGTTCACGCTTCTGAAAAATATCCAGCAAAAAAAACTGCATTTTCGCGCGTGTAAACCCATCCAGTGCACCGTAGGGTTCATCCAGCAGCAGCATGTTCGGGTTGGCTACCAGGCAGCGCGCAATGGCAACACGTTGTAATTGTCCGCCACTGAGTTGCGGCATCTTTGCAAATTTATTTTCGTGACCTTCCAAGCCTACCACTTTAATCATCTCCATTGCCTGCGCTTCGGCATCTTTTGTTGATACGCCTTTTAATGTAAGCGGAAGGGCAACATTCTGAAGTACCGAAAACCATTCAAGTGAAGAGTATTGTTGAAATACCATCGGCATACTCTGGCGCTCGCCAATTGGCTGGCCACCGATAAACACTTCTCCGCTCGTCGGTTTTTGTAAGCCGGTCCAGTACCGCAGGAGTGTTGATTTTCCGCAGCCAGACTTACCCATAATTACTACAAACTGCCCGATACTTGGATAATCTTCCACTGACAGGTTGAAATCATCAAATACAACAAAATCTTTTTGGGTTTTGCTATCGAAATATTTCTGGTGAATTCCCTTCAGTTCCAGCACTGGTGGCAGCCCACCTGTCGCTACGGTTGTATGCTGTTCTGCTAACTGGCCTTCCTTCATATTACTGGTATTTGAATTTGAACAATAGCCTGTCTATTAGCTTGAATATTGCATCCTGGATAATACCAATGGCAACAATAAGAAAAATGACTGCATACACTTTGCCCACGTTGCTTTGTCTTTCTCCCAGGAAAATAAGACTGCCCAGGCCGCCCTGTATGCCTGCCAGTTCTGCTACAATAATATAGGTCCAGCTAATGCCCACCAGTATGCGGATATCATCAGACAGCCGGGCAATCACTGATCGCCAGGTAACGAACCGTACAGTCTGCCAAAAATTGGCGCCCAGGGTTTTCATCATCTGTATATGCGTGGTATTTACTTCGTCAATGCGCTGTACTACCACCGGCACCAGGTATACCCATATACCAAAAGCCAGGAAATTAATTTTAGTGGCAATGGTTAAACCACTAATCGCAATAAATATTCCCATCAGTGCTGTAATGGGCACAAAGCGTAACGCGTTTACCTGCTGGCTGAACATTTTACGGACCCTGGGCGATAACCCGATGGCAAAGCCCACTACCAGCGCGCCAATAATACATTTTAAATAACCCAGCACGTTGATGCGTACCGAGAAAAGAATATTGGTGAGAAGGTTATCCTCTTTTTTTAATTCAAGAAACGCATTCCATGTTTTTTGCGGCGTGGGCATCACATGATTATTGATGATGCCGAAATTGGTCACCAGCCACCAAATAATAAATAATATAACCCATCCCGAAAGCTGCATCAGTGAAAGATATTTCGCAGCAAACTTTTTCAGGCCCAGGCCGAATGAATCATTTTCATTGTTATCGCTCATGTACGGTGTTTAACAGTATAGAAAAGTACCTGGCAACTAATTTTTTTATTTTTTCTCCCAGATAAACTGGAACTCAGTGCGCCTGTTTTTTGCTTTGCTGGCTTCGTCTGCATTGCCCTCATAGCCTGGCACTGGTTTGCCTGATCCGTTGCCCACCACAATGAATTTATTGAGATCAAACTTATGCTCGTTCACCAGGTAATTCACCACTGATTTTGCCCTGCTTAAAGAAAGCTTATCATTTAGTGCAGCGCTTCCCGAATTGTCTGTGTTTCCTTCAACCCGGATATAGGCGCCGGCAAATCCCTGCGCTAACTCTTTTATTTCGCGGTCGATCAGCACTTTGTCATCCTCGTCCAGCTGCGCAGAATTAGATGCAAATTCCAGGCTCACAACTTTACTGCTTTGCGATACCTGTGTTTTTACTTCTGCCGTGGCAGGTTTAAAACCCACTACTTTATCTGCCGCCTGGCTGGTTTCGCCGGCAAATGTTTTGTCGTTCATCAGCTGCTGAATAATGGAAGGGTCAGAAACATTTCTCCACGGAGCGGGCGATTTGGCCAGTCCCGCCTCTGTATATTTAATGGCCATTCTGCCGTACATCCGGTCTCCCGTCATACCAGTGTATGTACTGTTCAGTCCAAAGAAGTTGATATTATCTCCCAGGGTAGAAAAATAAACTTTGTCGGCCGATTTGGCCGCCACGTCTTCCGGAAACTTAAAGCCCTTTGCGAACAAGGCGTTGGCTTCTTTCTTTGCAGCTGGATCCGAATTTACACGGGCATTCCCCTGCAACCAGCCTTTTACCAGTTTGGCAATAAGATCATGCTTCTCTTTCAGCACGGTTTGTTTTACCAGCAAACCGTCTGCAATTATCTGGCTGGCAACTGCGCTGCTTACCAGCACTTTTGACCCTGCCTGAGCCGCAATACAATCTTCATCATCTGGGGCCCATACTACCGCGGCGTCGCACTGGCCATTCTTGAATGCATTGGCAGCTTCTACACCGTCTGCCACCTGGTAACCATCGATATCCGTCATTTTTAAATTGGAGGATTCAAGCACATTCAGCAGCAATGTATGTGAAGCTGTTCCTACCGCGTACGCAATTTTTTTCTTCCTGAGTCCATTTACATCGTCAATTCCCTTCCGTACCACAATGGCATCTGCACCATGACTCTGGTTCACCTGCATAATTTGCACCACATTGTCGGCGAGCAATTCACTACCAGAACCCATTTCTACAGACAGTGCATCCGTTGTGCAGTAGACAAGATCCAGGTCGCCGGAATGCAAGCCCGCACGGGTGTCTTTTACTGCGTCCATTTGTTTAATGAGTAGTTTAATACCGTAGGTTTTATACAGGGGGCTGTTTTCATTCGGTTCCATGCCACCGTTCTGCAGAACCAGTCCTTCCACACCAGTAAACGTATTATACGCAACGACCAGGTCCGGTTTGCCGGATTTACCGTCAACCGGCACTTTGCCATCTTTGGACGAGCCCCATTGTTTATATGCGAAGTAACCAGCGACCAGTACTACAGCAAATATGACTACGTTACGGATAGCTTTAACAGTCTTCTGCCCTTTCTCAGTTAGTTCCATAATGATTGATTGTTGTTGGTTGGTATATTGTTGAAATCGTTCGTTCTATTCTTAAAAATAATCTGAACCATTATTAACGGCGCAGGATAATACTGCATTACTTTAATAAATCTTTATTGGCTGTTAACCAGGATGTATCCGTAGCAGCAGCGGCATCGTTCCTGCCCCCACCTTCTTCTGTTTTCATAAAGGCGAACACATCTACTTTGTTACTGTATTGCTCCAGCAACTTCTGTCCGGCATCGTCCATAATACCATTTTCTGCTTCCATTTTCATCAGCAATGTTTCGTGGTCATGAATCATCGACATCACCTCGGATTCATTTTGTGCGATGCGATCACGCGTTTCTTCCAGCGTAATGGTTTCAAACTCAGATACCCCCAGCAATGCAGAAGCACTGTGAGCGGCTTCTCTCCAGGTGTTGGAGGTTTGCAGTTGGTCGCGCAGGCGGCCAATGGTGTTGGCTACGGATTCGGTGCTGCTCTCCAGGTTACTGTACAGGCGGTCGAAGAAATTATAGCTTTTCAGCATTTTTTGTTTGTCGTCCTGCATGATTTTCAGCAACTTTTCATCTTCCGCTGCTTCCCGCCCAAAATGTGCAATCTGGTCTTTGGCTTTATCACGCATGTGCTGGTCTGCCGCTTTGTTGTCCGACTGCTTTTTAAACTGCGCAGCGTAGTCCAGGTTTTTTTGCATGGAATCTTTGCGCTCCGCCATTTTGGTGGTATGCAGGCTGATGGCAGCCATCATTTTCTTGATGCTGCTATTAAATTTTGCCAGCGTGTCGCGGCGGTTTTGCACCACTACTTCCAGCAAGCCCGGCAAGTCTGTCTTAATCAGAAAACGGGTCATTTTCCGGATGGCACTTTTCCAACGGGCTATCAGTACTTTGCGCATTAATATGATAGTGCCTACTATTCCTATCATAATAAATAACTTGCCCACCTGAATACCAAAATCTATCCAGTTGCGAATGGTTTGGGTAATAAGGGGCAGCAAAAAATAACCTACCAGCAGAAATACCGCTACCATAGCAACGGTAATTCCCATCCGCATCTTTTTTTCATCCGCTGTTTCAAGTGTATACACGGAGGAACTTTTTATTACATCATTCATCATGATTCGATTTGTACGTTTATAATGATTAAGAAAAAATATTAAACTGTTTGCAATCTTTTGATATCTGCGTCAATGGCCGCCTGCATATGGGCATGCGCCAAAGATATCAAATGCTCCGCCTTTTCAATTTTCGTGATTCCTTCTCTCCCCAGCGATTTATCTGCTTCGAGCTGGCTTTTTTCTTTGGTCAGCGCCTCGTCCAGTTGCAGTTTCTGCAGTTCCAGTTGCTGCAACTGCTGCTGTATTCTTTTAATGGCATCCTCGTGGCCCTGCAAGACAGTTTGCCTTTTTTGCACCTGGTTGTTTTTCTCTGCGGCAGCACCTTTCAAAAAATCATCGTTTTTTTGTTTTAGTACGCCTTTATAATGATTGGCTGCCTCGGCAAGCTTTAGCGGTGTGATGTCCTGCGCCTCAAAACTCATCATTACCGCCTGTAATACCACATCGGGCGCCACAACACCTTTCGCAGCCATTTTTTGCTGCGTTTTAGACAGCAGTTGCCTGAACTCAAAATAATCTGGCCCGGGCAGATTGGCTTTTACCAGCTCGTCTTCAAAAAATTTGACAAAAGTAGGATCGGGCGCTTCTGTGCCCGCTGCCGCAATTTGCTGCGGGGGACTTACAAATGAAGGATCCGCAGCGGTTTTTGCGCCAGCACCGCCGGCGGCTATCGGAAAATAAACCGGCTCAATGGCGGGCGTTGCCGCACGCGGAATCACGGTTGCTTCATTTTTTTTATCAGCCGGGGCTTCTTCAATAAAGCCCTGCTGTTTCAGGAAATCTTTTAATCCCATGTCCTTTGGTTGAAAACAATTTTTTAATGTAACCCCCTGCTGCCTATGCCGTTCGCAGGGCATCCGTTGTATTTCAGGCAGTAAATGTAAATATAAATAGGCTGCTGTATAATATGCATTCCAGCAACGTCGGTTTTTCGCCGTCAACCGTATAAAATTGACGGTAAACCGTTCCTTCTTACCGGTAAAAACCGTTAAAAACCACTTGTTTAGACACAATGTTGCATTCTTAGCTTAACCTTGTGGCGCCGGCTTTTTGTTTCCCGGAACCGTAAAATACAACCGGTTAACGGTAAAGCAAAGAGGCGAAGACCTGGGCAACGGCCAGCAGGATTGCCAGCCTGGAACTCAAGTTAAAAACCTCCAATAGCTGGAAGCCAACCGTTCTTTATACTTATTTAGCCATAGTAACAATAACAATTTTAGAATCAGCGTTTTACTATGCTATCTACGCATCACTGCGGGCGTACCCATGATCATTTTAGACAATTAAAAACCGGTTAGCATGCTCAAACGATTTACTGCCAGTATCTTTTTGGTTGATGATGATGTTTTATGCCTGAACCTGTATAACCAATTCCTGAAACAGCTTGGCTACACCAATGTAAGTTTATTTGACAATGGGAACGATTGCCTGGTAGGACTTGACGAGGGCAACCCTGAGATTATCTTTCTCGATTATAATATGGATGAACTGAATGGAATTGACGTATTAAAACAAATTAAAAAATTTAACCCGTCCATCATTGTATTATTTATTTCCGGGCAGGAAGACATTGAGGTAGCCGTGAATACCATTAAACATGGCGCCCTGGATTATATTGTAAAATCCTCTTTGAGTACTGAAAAATTTAAACAGATCATGGAGCGCATAGAAAAACGCATGGAACCCGCGGAAACAAGCGCACCCGCGAAGCAATCACTTTTAAAACGCTTATTTTCTTAACCAGCCTTATACTTAGCTTCCCGCATTTACAAGCAACCCCTTCTGCCATCTGAAGGGGTTGCTTGTATAAAAAACGTTTTCAAATAAATATGATAGTTATGAGAATGGTATTGTATCGAACTGTGCAGGTTATTGTACCAGCAATTTTTCGGTGAACCTAAACCCGGTCTTTTGTATCTCCAATAGATAAATACCGGTCTTCACGGCAGATGACAGGTAGATATCGTACATACCCGCAGCAGGCATTTTTATAGTACCCCGCTGAATGGTTTGTCCGCTAATCGTATTAATGCGGTATTCAAAAACCCCGCTCAGGTTTTTGATTGTTATACGAACGCTGTTACGAACAGGATTACTAGCGGCCATGAATACACCGGTGCCATTATTATCCGTCACTTTCACTACTTTAGATAACTTCGACTTGCCATCAGCGTCGACGCTGCGCAACCTGTAATAGGTGATGTCGTTTAGCCGTTTACCATCCGAAAATTCATACTGCTGCAGGCTGGCAATGTTTCTGGCGGCAATCATGCCTGCAGTATAGTAAACCACGCCGTCATCACTACGCTGTATTTCGTAATGATCTACATTTATTTCGTCGCTCGTTGACCAGTTCACCACGCCATATCCATTGTTTTTGTATGCACTGAACTGAACCAGGTTTACCGGCAGTGCAAAAGAAATACTGCCAAATGTAAAGGCGCCAAAAGAAGAAAGCGAATTGGAGGTGATGGTGCCGGTACTGGTTACGTTTCCGGTGGCAGTTCCGCCTACCTGCGTCCAGTTGCCGGTAATGTAGTTGGCTACCCGTATATCGGCCAGGGCATAGGGTGGCATGGTAACTTTAGCATTGTTCCAGTTCATTATAATGGCGGCTGTTCCGCCGCTCACTTTATTAACCGTCCAGTACTCGTAGGGGTCAACTGTTATAAGGGGGGTTGCCAGGTTGCCTGTATTTGTTGTTGCACCAGCATACAGCGCATTAAAGACAGTAGCACCGGAGAGACCCGTTGTGGCAACGGTGCGTTCCACTACGCCATTCCCCAGTGGAAATATAAAAGCAGTAGCACCAGTTTTACGTACCCATCCATTTACATGCTTTGTATCTCCATCTCCGGTGTAGGATGCGCCTGCTTCGTATAATAAATAATTCGGCGTTGCTGATGTCGTGATAACGCCAGCCGAAAAGGTATGTAGGCCGTTTACGCGTAGATCAGTATTGAGCGTGATCCCGGAAGCGTTATTGGTTACCAGGTTAAATGTGCTGAATAATTGTGCACCAGATAGTGTTTGCCCCGCTGAACCGTTCAGGTACAGCGTACCCGTTCCTACTGCCATGCCTGCCTGATCATTTATGAGATTTTGTTTTACATATAAACTGCCGTTATTGGTAAATGCAGCCCCTGACGCATTGGTAAAAGTTCCATTGACAAACAATATTGCTGATGAATTGCTTACGTACAATGTGCCATTGTTCTGCAAGCTCACCTGCGCTTGTATATCGGAAGTCAGCAATACCAGCAGCGCCATATTTAAAAAATTTGCTTTTTTCATCTGAACTGAATTTAAAAGTTGGAGAGATTATTTTGATTTCAGTTCGCTGATAGTTTTCTTCATGTCGGTGATCTGCTCCTGCAATTCTTTGATTGAATTGATCAGCACAGGGACCAATTCCGCATAATTCATTCCAAGGATTTCTTTGGTTTCATCACCCATCACCACCTGGGGAATAATTTTCTTTACTTCCTGGGCTATGAGGCCAATTTTATGCTGACCAGTGTTGTCTTTCCAATCGTAGCTAACCGGGTTTAGCTGGAGTACTTCTTTTAATCCATAGTTAAGTGGCAGGATGTTTTTCTTTAACCGGATATCTGAAGTTTGTACGGTTCCGTTTACAGACCATAGTGCAGACCAGCGGTTAGTGGTATTGCCAATAGTGTAGGTATTGTCCTGGCCCGGAATCAGGCCGGCACTCGTAATGCGCATGCGCTCGGTGTTCGCATTGCTGGCGGTGGTATAAAATATAAGGCTTTTGTTATTGGTAGAATTGCCGATTACAAAGTCATTGCCTGTGGTAAACAAGTAAGCGTTGTTGGCACCGCCCAGTATACCGGTGGCCGTGTAGGTACTTGAGTTAATACCCATATCGATGTAATTGGCTGTTTCGCTGCCATTATCGGCCGTGGCCACCACATCGGAACTTGCCACGGTGCCGTTATTACTGTTTTGAATATTCAATTGTGCATAACTGTTGGTATTACCTTTTCCAACAATCACATTCTGAAAATTGGTTCCCCCGCTTGCGCCTGCATCTACCAGGAATTTCTCCCGGTTGCTGCCATTAAAACCTTCTGTGCCAATGCCAACCGATACCGCGGTATTGCTGCGGTCGCCAAGGATTACTTCATTGGGAAGCGTGGCAACAGCGTTGTACCCAAGCGCGGTAGAACCTGTTGCGGTACCTGAAGCGGTGGCCCCCGAGCCGATGGCAGTGGCATTTGCGACAGTACCAATAGCTGCACCGTTGCCAATTGCAACGCCTGCGTTCCCACTTACTATCACCCCGTTTCCAATAGCCACAATGGGGTTCAGATTATATCCCGTTGAAGTACCTGTGCCCATAGCTATTGAATTGGCACTGTTTGCAACGGCTGTATTGCCGATTGCTATCGCACCTGCCGCATTGGCAACTGTTTTGTTTGCCGGTGTACTGTTGCCGCCAATGGAAATTGAGTTAGAGGCATTGACCGTTGCGTTGGAGCCAATTGCCACGGCATCGGTAATACTGTATGAAGTAGTGGCCGTCCATCCGATTGCCACGGAATTGGAATTGTTGGCCACTGCGTTGTTACCAATAGCAAATGAATTGGTACCGTTGGTTACTGCACTGTTACCAATAGCAAAAGAATTGTCAGCGTTTACCGTTGCTCCTGCACCAATTGCGTAAGCATTCGTTTTGCTGTAGCCTACAATAGCACCGCTGCCGATTGCGTAAGATTGTGTTGCATTGTTGGTACTTGCCCCGATACCCAGCGCGAGTGAATTCTGCTCGAAGCGACCGGTTTGCACATTGTTTACCTTTACCACCAGTGGCTGTGCATCCGTGGTTCCTAAAAAATTGGTGGTATTATTTGTGCCAGCATTACCCAGCAACGACCAGGCGCTGATTGCTGAAGGACTTATTTTTTTTACTACCCCGTTGACGATGGTTAGTACGCTGTCTGCACCAGTTCCCGTTTGCACCCCGGAGAGATACAACGGATTTGATGCAGCACTGATATGTAATTTATAGGCAGGGCTGGAATTGCCAATACCAACATTGCCTGAACCGTCGATGCGCATCCTTTCGTTAGAAGCTTGTGCAGTTCCGCCGGTCATGAAGACAAGTGATTTGCCTGACGTGCCCGTTCCCATTAAAAAATTTTGACCCAGGTTATAGAGATAAGCATCATTTGCTACGCCCATTACACCGCTGCTGTTGGTGCTGCTGTTAATACCCATGTCTACATAGTTGGATGTTTCATTTCCGTTATCGGCAGTGGCTACCACATCGGAGGATGCATTTGTGCCGGTTGACAAATTCTGGATATTCAGCTGCAGGTAACTGTTGATGGTTCCTTTGCCTACAATAGCATTTACCGAACTGGTGGTACCGGCATCCACCAAAAATTTCTCCGGATAGGTACCGTTAAATGCAGCAGCGCCAATGCCAAAATTACCGGTAGCGCTTAAACGCATTTTTTCTGTATTGTTGGTAATAAACGGAAGGTCATAATTATTGGTGGTGCCCAGGGTTTTTAAAGAAGGTACGCTGTTGCCGCCCTGGCTCCAGTTGGTGCCGGAACCTGTTGGCAAACTTTGTGCACTCACATTCCAGTTAGCACCATTGCTAACCACCCGCACACTTTCATTAAATTCATCCAGCAACCAGCTGGCCAAGCCGTCGATGGTTTGCGAAGACGTGGTGGCCACGGTTAACAACGAAACATTGGAACTGGTATTTTTTATCCAGTATGCGCGGCCGATACACAGCGTGGCATCGGGCAACGTTAAAGTGGCTGCAGCGGTTCCCGTAAATACCAGCATGTTATCCGTTGCAGTAATGCCGTTGCTGGTAGTAAATCCCCGGTAATTCAGGGAAAGAGAACCCCTGACATCCAAGGTAGAGTTAGGCGTTGTAGTACCCACGCCAATTTGCGCGTTCCCCTGCATTTCACAAAACAACATACCGGCGATGCAAGCGGAAATTTTGGTAGTGTTAATAATAGATTTCATCATATAAGTGTGGTATTATTTTGTTTTACATTCATTACCATTTTCTCACTCGGCAGCGCAAGTGCTGTTAAGGTGGCGCGGCTTTTTGTCGCCATCACTGTTCACCGAATACTTGTTAATGGGCCTGGTTGCTGTTTCCTGTATGGCCTTAGCGTAGAAGATTTCTTGCACGGTCTAACCCTTGCAGTGGGATTGGTGCATATTGGGTTCAGCGCACACGGTTGTAGTAGCTAAACCAATATGCCCGCTCCGGACACTTCACAAGAAATGTAAAAGAAATAATAAAAGCGGCGCTCTACAAGAATTTAAAACGAGGTGATTAGCAGGTGATATTCCACACAGCAAATTAAACGTTTATTAAATTGCACAAATGTATTTCTAACACATTTAATACTTATCATAACATAAGGGTAATATGAACCAATCATCCGCATAAAAAAGAGCCAGCCCGTTCTAGTCGGATTTTGACAGCACTGGTGAAACAGCATTATGCTGCTGCCGTTTAGCACGCCATTCCCAGTTAATGCCAAGCACAAAATACCTTTCAACGGCAAAAGGATTAAAACTGTACAGGGGGAAACTCCATTGATTGTAAGAAAAACCAAGCAGGATGCCGGGGTTGAGCAAGGCGGTAGTGGCATATGCGCGCGTGTGCTGCAATGCAATACCGGTATATATCCAACGAACCGGCTGGTAGTATAATTCCGACCAGTTATAGAAAAAATTATCGTTTTGCGTATCTGCAGATACGCTGTACTGCGCCTGCGAAGAGAAACCAAATTTTCTGAACGTGCAGGCTGAGTTCAATCCAAACGAACCGCCTTTTAGTTTGCCGGCCATGCCGCCAACCATGGGCGTCAATGACCAGGAAAGATCGTCGTGGCCCGAAAAAGTGCGGCCTGCATACAATGAGAACGTATTGATGTCTTCGTAATTGTACCGGGCCTCGGCATACCAGTTGTGTTTATTTTCATAATGCGCCACCGGTGTCAGCAGGCTGGCGTTGCCCAGGCCCATGTAAGAATATTGTTCTACACTAATAGTTGTCTGCGGCCGGACTTCCTTCATAGCGATTAGGGCCAGTGCTATGAGCAGGAGGCTACGCATATTTTCTTTCTTCTATCGCCAGTTCCGCATTGTGTTTTACACTCACCACCACATCTGCATTCATTAACCTGTCCAGGATAGAAATATCTTTTAAAAACGGGTTCCAGAAAAAAACCAGCTTATCGATCGGGGTCCAGAGAATCACCCAACTGAAAATATCCACTGCATTGCCAATGATAGAATGCAACCGGTTATCGTCCTTTAGCAATGTGATGTTAAACAAATGACTGAGCATTACAATGCCCAGGCTGATGGCCAGTAGCTTATAAGCACCTTTTTTAAATTTCTCGAATTCGGACTCCCTGATTACTTTCTGGATGGAAAAATGCCGGCGAATGGAATGAATGAGCGGTTCTACATATTGACGATCCGTTTCTTTTGTGCACACTAATTTATACCGGAGGGAAGAGTGGCGTTTGATGGCAACAATAGAGGAAGCGATGTATTTTTCAAATTCGTGGCTCAGTTGTCTTTTATAGATTGGAGAGGGATCGTGGGCATTGAAATAACTATCTATAGTTTGTTCGTCGACGGTTAAATATATAGTAATGCTTTTTAGTAACAGCTTATCCATAAAGCAGCGATTATGATATCCCGGGTTTTTACAGGATTGAATGGGCGTAAACAAATCGCAGTCTATTGCCTGCGTTACTAAAGCCGTATATAGCAAACGGGTATTTTGGTTAGGTATTATTTTTACCGGCTGCTCATTTGGTCCGCTAAGTGTAAATACGCAAACTGCTACACAATACTACGTAGCCAGTAAATTTTTATAAGTAGCTGCTTTTTTCGCTTTGAGGCAAGCTTGCAAAAAGGTTGCGCCTGTTCCGCACACCGAGGGAATGGCGCCTGCTATAAAATTTAATTTGGAACTCAGAATAAACTCAACTGCAATTTTGGTTGTGCCTGTCTCTTTTTTCTTGCCTGCAAATGACTTTGCTGCTGCAATAGGCCGGGTAATGTTGGAAGGAGTAAAGGCGCTGTTATCGCTGTTGCAATTATCTGGTATACCGCGGTAGCCGAATACCTGGATGCGTGAATAATTTTTGTACCGCCCGCCCTGCTGTTGAACAATGCTTCCGCCATTTCAGGATGGTTATTTTCTTTGGAAAGGTGACAAAGAAAAACGTGGGTCATAATAGCTGGTTTATGCACAGCAAATAGCTGCACTGCCTGGGCATTTGACAGATGCCCGTGTTTACCACTGATCCTGTTCTGCAAAAAAACAGGATAGCGGCTATTGGCCAGCATTGCCTCGTCATAATTAGACTCAAGAAAAATGGCATGGCAGCGTTTAAAATATTCAATCACATGTTTACAGGGCTCGCCAATGTCGGTGAACACGCCCGTGGTTACGCCCTCGCAGCTAATGACAAAACTATGCGGGTCAATGGCATCATGCCATTTTGGAAAAGCAGTTATTGATAAAGCACCTATTTGTACAGGCTCAAATGCATTGAAATGATTAACCAGGTGATCATCCAGGGAAAAACCGGTAGCATTATACGTGCGGGGTGTGATGTAAACCGGCAGACGGAATTTTTTGACCAAAGTGGGGATGCCGCTGATATGGTCGGTGTGTTCATGCGTAACAAACAGCGCTTTCAATTTGGCGGGGTCAAGTCCCAGGCTGTTCATTCGTTTTTCTATTTCCCGGCAACTGATGCCTGCATCTACCAATACGGCCTCGTCTTTGTTACCTATATAATAACAATTGCCATTACTCCCCGAATTCAGTGATGCAACAAACAAAGACATGAGGGCAAAGTAAACAATAAAGCGGACGCACGCGACAAAAATTTATGCACGGCGCCTGTCTATAAAAATGAAAGCAGTGCCTTAGTAAAGGCAGGAAAGTCCTGCACATGCGGTATATGCCCAAGTCCTGGCAATTCAATGAGTTTTGCGTTTTTTATACGTGCAGCTGCCTCCTTTCCCAACTGCGGATACTGGCCAAACCGCTTCTTTTGATCTTCTGCCAGCAGATCTTTTCCTACCACGGTGCGGTCTGCCTGGCCAATTATGAAAAGTACCGGCTGGGTTATACGTTTCAGTTCATAAATGACGGGTTGTTCATAAATCATCTGGTAGGTAATCGCATTTACACGAGCGATGCTGTCGAATCCCGGATCCGACAGCGCTTCGGCCTGTGCCGCTACATATTGTTCGTAAACGGACTTCCATTCCGGGTAATACGATTGCTGGTATTTTTTATAAGATTCGTAGGTCGCTGATTTTTCCTTTGCGTATAACTGATCAAGGGTTTTATAGGGAATAAAAGTCTTATAATCTTCGAGCCCAATTGGGTTCTCCAAAATCAATTTATCGGTAACCGCAGGAAATAAAAGTGTAAAGCGAATGGCCAGCATTCCACCCATTGAATGCCCGATCACTATTACCTGGCCGATGTTTAATGAATCCAGCAGGCTTTTGTTGATAGCAGACAGCATATGAAAACTGTAGTGCAAATCCGGCTTTCCGGAACGCCCAAAACCCGGTAGATCCGGAACGATGACCCTATAACCCCTGGCCTGCAGGACTGGTATTACCTCTTTCCAGTAATAGCCGCTGAAATTTTTTCCATGCAGCAATAAGATCGTTTTGCCATTGCCGTTAACAGGCTGTACATCCATGTAAGACATATAACTTGTCTTACCCTCCACTTGAAATACAAATCGCTGCAACGGAAACGGATACCGCACCTGGGCTTGAAGTGTATGCACAAAAGCGCTAACAAACAGCATGAGTAGAATCTTCTGCAAGCGGTGTATTTAAAGTTTATAATTAGTTTTGGGATTTTCTTCCTGTTTTGATTTGTGTGAAGATTTTTCTTCACCAGGATATATATTCTTCATGACCGAAAATGGAATCAACAACGAAATAAAAAAAGAAGCGCCGGCATTTCCGAGTATTGCATTCAGAAATAATATTTTTCCGAAGCCCTTGTTCTTCCCTGCAAATTGTCCTGGAGAACCTTGCAACGACAGCACGTCGGCCGAAGCAGCATTAAAAATTTCCGGCACCATCACCACCAGCATTAAAAGAACCAGGAGACAGGCAATAACAATACCCGCTACTGCAGTCTTTCCGCCAATGACCACCAGTCGTATCGTTCCAATATTTCTTTCGTGTCTTTTATAAAACCACGCAACAAATATTCCTATGACAGCGGCAAATAAAAAATTCCCAACATAGAGAATGAAAATCTCTTCATAAGCCATGTGCCTGATGTAGGAGAAAACGGCGATGCAGTACACCAGTGCGGCCGCAAATGCAAAGGCGAGTATTTGTCTGATAAATTTAAATTCTATTGTCATACAAATGAAAGTTCAAATAACATACCAGCTACCGTTAACCCGATGCATACGCAGGTTATAGCAACCCGTTAACATTTGTAGAACCTATGCCCCAGAAAATTCAGTTGTTGGCAAAGGCACGATGGAAGTTTAAGGCACCACTTGCCTACTTTACTTGGTAACTCTGTGCAGGACAGTAGCACATTGAGGTAACAATAATAATTTGTGTCAGCGTCGGGCAGCAAGTCGGCGTGTGCTGGACTGACGGCATATCAACTCTGGCCGGAGAATTTTCTTCCTGGGAGCGCCACCATAAGGATCGCCGCTGCGCATTAATTCAAAAAATAATTTTGCAGCTTCCTCTCCCATTACAACCGTTTGCTGGTTAACCGAGGACAGCGACGGGGTAATATATCCCCCAAAGGCTTCGTTGGCAAAGCCCACGATGGCAATTTCTTCCGGCATCAATTTGCCTGCTGCTTTAATGGCCTGCATGGCACCAAGTGCAGTAAAATCTTCCACTGCAAAAACACCATCCGGAGCGCTTTTATTTTGCAGTAATTCAACCATGCAATCCCTGCCTGATTCAATACTTACTTTTCCATACACAATCAAATCATCGTCCACCGCAATATGGTGAACATTCAATGCATCAATGTAACCCTTTAAGCGCTGGTTAAATATATTTACATGCTGCTGCCCGCCGATGTGCGCAATCCTTTGGCAGCCCTGTTCTATAAGGTGGCGGGTGGCTTCAAATGCGCCGGCGTAATCATCTACCACAACGGAAGACACGCCCAATTCATCGCTGGCACGATCAAACAACACCAGCGGTACACCACGCTTTTTTATTTCACTGTAATGATCAAGGTTCATGGATTCTTTTGAAATGGAAGCCAGTACGCCGTCTACCTGCGATCGCAAAAAGGCCTGAATGCCCTTTTTTTCGTACTCGTACATTTCATTGGACTGATAGATGAGCACATTATAGTTATTTTCATTGGCTACTTTTTCGATGCCGTGGATTACCGAACCAAAGAAATTGATTTCTGCACTCGGGATAATAACACCAATGATATTTGATTTCCCCAACCGCAGCGAAGAAGCAATTTTGTTGGGCTGGTACCTGAGTTTCTCCGCCGCATCCCGCACTAATTTTTTGGTAGCGTCCTTTATTGCCGGGTGATCATTCAGGGCGCGGGATACCGTTGCCGCCGTAATGTTTAATGTACGAGCAATATCCTGTAAAGTAATTTTGGTAAAGTTTTCACTCATGGCCGCAGGTAAAATTAATAAATAACCCCGGTGTTAAGACACCAGGTTTCATTTGCTGAAAACGCGCTATAAGAAAAACCGCTTTTCATTTGTTGAGCTGTAGCGTTATACTTTGGAGGTCACTCTATAAAAACACCAGGTATAAAAGCTATTTCATTTTATTCAATTGTCTTATCAGGTTTACTTCATCCTCCCGGTACGGCGTTCCATCTTGTTTAAAAATATCATGAAACCACTCCACCGGTTGACCGCCATCAGCCATCGGTGTATCCCATGCATAAATAGTATTTGTTTTTCCCGCTACAAAACCCCAGTTGATCGCGCCCACATTTTCCATTTTTAGCATCGGCAAGGTTGAAGAAAACCTGCTGTTACGCGTTCTTGCCATGTATTCCGTGCATATAAGCGGCTTACCGGTTGCCTTTAGTAACCGAACCACCCGCTGGTGCCAGGCAACTTCTTCATAATCATGATAGGTGATAATATCTGAGTGGGTAAGTTGAAAAGCGTTCAGGTTTTCAAATTCCCAGGCCCAGATGCCCGCGCTAATCGGCTGGTCCGGGTTGACGGCCCTTGCCCATTCAAACACTTTGGTAAGCAATGGCAATGAACTGTCTTTTTTTCCGCTGTTGCCGGGCTCATTGTATAAATCCCAGAGCAGGATCCGTTTATCGTGCGCAAAACTGCCAAGCACATCTTTTACATATTTTTCAAGTCCGGGATAGTTGCTGCTGTCCGAAGAAGCGGGCTGACCAGGATCCTGCACCCATCCTGAGTTGTGCATGCCTGTTTTTGGTGCGGGCTGTAACCCTTCCATGGGTGTTTTGTTCCAGCAGTCGTCAAAGAAAACAAAAAGCGGTTGTATATGGTGTTTATCAGCAATTGATAAAAACTGATCCACCCTTTTTTTAAATCCTTCGGGATCCTGTTTCCACGCCAGCGAGTGCAGGAAGACACGCATTGTATTAAAGCCGATGCTTTCGGCCCAGCCCAGTTCCTTGTCAATGATTGCCGGATCAAAACTGGCGGCCTGCCACATCTCCAGCTGGTTGATGGCATTGGCGGGTATATAATTGGCGCCTGTAAGCCATTTGTGTTCTTTGTACCAGGCGTTTGCCTTTTCTGCCGTCCATACAGTACCTGCGGTTGCAGCAGGGGCCACTACCTTTTTTGTTTTTTGTGCTGTGGCAACCCCGAAAGCAAATAAAAATAAAAAGAAAAAACTTTTTTTAATTTGTACAGTCATTTGATAATTATTTGAATAAACATTTATTTTGGCGCGTGCGTTACCTCAGCATTAAAATAACAAAGCTGTTACAATCCTTTCAACAGGTTGATGATAGCTGCTTTGTTTTTAAATCAGTTTGTTTCGTTTTGATCAGTGCTTGCAACTTTTCTTTTTTATCCGGAAATATATTTTCCAGCTGCCTGGAATGTTGGCGTTCTGGTATTGCCACGCTTCGAAATCCAAAAATAATATAAAGGCAATACTTCAAATCCATCAGGCAATTTTAAATTGTAAGCCCCTCCCCCTTTAATCAACGATGTTACCGCAGGCGATGCCGACGCCCTTGTAGACATACCATACTCAATAGCTGTACCCGGTTCCTTCACCGTACATCCGGCAAAAATTTTTTATCCAGTATAAAAACCGTGTGCATGTTAGCAGGATTGGCCAGTGCCAGGTATTGTCCGGTTGATGATTCAAATATAATCTCACTGCTCAATACATTGTAAATTAACATTGCTTCGCCGATACTTCCATTCTCCTGTTACACATTTCCTCTTCCACCGGTAGCCCATAATGGGTAAGCGCCAGGCAAAAAGCAGTCAGGCATTGAACATTTTTTTTTTCATTATGTTTTCAGTTCGTCTGTTAATTTTCTGCGGGCACGGGCATTGCTACGCCTTCTTTTATCGGCATTCCAAAATTGGGGGTGCCGTCTGTGTTCCAGCCAAATGGTTGTGCGCGCGGGGATCGTTTCTTGCCGCATCCATCGCCGGGATTGCTGTTAGCATGGTATAATATCCAGTTTTCTTTACCGTTTGGCGATACAAAAAATGAATTGTGGCCGGGTGCATACACGCCGTTTTCAGGCGATTGTTTAAAAACAGGCTCCGGTGTTTTTTTCCATTGACCAGCGTCCAGCAGATTATCGTCGCCAGAGAACCTGAGCAACCCCAGCGCATAAAAATCTGTCCAGCATGCGCTTGCAGAATATATTACAAATACATTACTGTCATGGATAAGCGCCTGCGGCCCTTCGTTTACATTGATGTGCGGCGGCGTCTCCGTTTTTAGATCCCCTATTTTTTCCCAATCAAAGAGAGGCGTACTGATGCGCACACGTTCACCTGTTATTGTCCAGGGATTTTTCATTTTAGCGATGTAGATATCCTGCTCCCCATTAAGGTCCCCTTCCCAGCCAGACCAAACCATGTACAATTGTTTTTTGTATTCAAACACGTCGCCGTCAATGGCCCATTTGTTCGTAGCATCTGTTATCTTGCCTTTCATGACCCAGTCTCCTTTCATGGGATCCGTGGATGTATTCTCGAGCACATACATGCGGTGACTTCGGTTATTGCCGCTGTCTGCAGCAAAATAGGCATACCACTTTCCCTGGAGGAAAACAATTTCAGGTGCCCAGAGATCTTTTGAATAAGCGGTACCTGCCGGCGGGGTATAGATTATTTTATGTTCTGCTGTATTTAGATCCGCCAGGCTTTTTGTTTTCCAGATGCCGAGCCGATGCCCCAGTGTATGTGTGTAATAATAATATCCATCTTTGTAGAATGAATAAGGGTCGGGCCCTGATGGCAGTAACGGATTGGTAAATGTTTTTGCAGCTTGCGGGTATAGCAATGTACACAAACTGAGCAGGATAATTAGACAACAGAAGAATCTTTTCAGACACATGCAATAACTATTTACGTATTCAAGCTTGTAACAATATTTTGCACAACATTTTCAAAATCATTTTACGCTTCAAAGATGTACTTACTACCCACCATTCAATCTACAACCGGGAAGGCAGCAATCCTCAACCGGGCGCCACCCATCGGCACCAGCTTCAATTCAACCACTGGCGCGGTTGTTTGCACGGGACTTTGCGGTAACACGGCGCACAGACCAAACTGATCCACCATCCATGAAGGAATTTGTTTTCCTTTTACGTGCAGCTCAATCGGAGCAGCCGTGTTTGAAAAAGGGTTATCGTCTTTTGGCCAACTATTTTTTGTTACGGTAAATGATTGTTCGGGCGCAGCAGCATTCAGTATCAGCCCATAGTTCCAGGCAGTACCGGGATATATTTCAAAAGAAGGCCATTTTTTTACATCGGCAGCTTCCTGCCATTTTGAGTCACCGATGGCTGTTTCTTTGCTGTCTTTCTGCTGGTAGTTTTCCTGTATGTTCAAAGAAAACGAAAGCGGACCATAATTTACGCTGACGCTATTCTTGTTGGCTATCCATTGCCGGACCTTTATCTCCATTGGCAATACCAGTTTTACTTTATCACCGTTTTTCCAGCTGCCGGATAACACGATATAGCTACCCGTATTTGCAGCCAGCTTTACGTTTCTACCATTCACGTATACAACCGGGCTTTTACACCAGGCCGGTATGCGCAAGTAAAGGGGAAATTCAACCTGCTTTGGCACAATCACATTAAAATTAACTGTTTCCTCAAATGGATATTTTGTTTTTTCGGCTATGGTAATTTCCGTGCCATCGCCCGCGCGGGCAGTAATATTTCCTTCGGTGTAAAATTGCGCCACCAGCCCGTTGCCGGGGGTTGCCATCCACGCATTCTCTGCATAGTAAACCCAGCCTGCAGCATGATTGTGCTGGCAGCAGCGGCTGCTGAACGGATTCATCATCAGGAAAGGGCCCGCATTGTCAATGCCCGGAGCATGATTTTTTGCATCGCTGACCACCATATTAGGCGCCGTTAAATAGCGCAGTGATTTGTAATCGGGCATAAATGCAGCCGGAAAGGTATTGAAAGCAACGTCTTCACAATTATCGGCCCACCAGCTATCCCCCGTAAAACGCAGCAGCAGCTGGTCGCTGGTCATTTGCTCCACCATACCGCAGGTCTCTATTGCCTGGCGCGGGTCGTCATAGCCTTTGCGCGAATTTTCATCGCCGCCCCACATGCCTCCTGGCACCTGGCCATATATATTTCTAACCAGCTTAAAATTATTATAGGTCGCATCCAGGTCCGCCTGGTCCTTGCTTTGCAGCCAGTATGTAGCCGGTTCCCTGAAGCATTGCGCAATGTTTACGTTGTGCCAGTTGGGTAAATCGGCCTTTTGCCGCCAGTCGGCCGTGTTGCGATCAATTTTTGTAGCCAGATCCAGCAGCCATTTGTCGCCCGTGCGGTTGTACAACCAGTAGACACTGTAGAGGTTATCGCCTCCCCTGCTTTTTTCCCAGTAATCTTCCAGGAAATTTTCATCTGGTATCGACAATTCCCATTTAAAATACTTGCGCATAAACGTTAGTACCCGCGCATCATTGCAATATTCGTAGTAAGACTGAAGGCACCAGAGCATGGGCATATTGGTCCATACATCCCGGTTGCCTTTGGGTATGGCCATCGGACCGAAATCACCATTTTCCCGCTGGTTAGTAAGTACAAACTCAATCCAGAACATTGCTTCTTTGATCATGCCTTTATCGCCCAGCATGTAACCGATATTCGCATAGCCCTTCAACCAGTAAGGCAATTCTTCCCAACCGTATTTACCGGTTCCTTCTTTACTTAACCAGGCATTGTCTTTTTTAGATAACCAGATGCTGATTTCGCCCAGGTGGCCGGTGAGCCCATCGCGCTGCAGCATTAATTGTTTTTTTAACCAGCCACCCGGTTTAAAAGCTGTAACCGGTAATTTTGAAAAGTATTCGCGCTTCAACGGTGCTTTGTTGCCCGTGTAATAATTATTGGCAAAGTTATTACCCTGCGCTTCATCGGCCACCGTGCTGGCATGTATCTTCTGTGCGCGTACACTGCGTCCGCCTACAGCCAGTAACAGCAGGCAACAAAGGCCGCATTTTTTTATTAAGTTGGTAACATACATTTGCGCACGTATTTACTGAAGCAGCGGCTAAAAAAGTTATTTCTATTACCGCGTAAACTTCACTTTTGAGTTGTCATACAGTTGCTGGTGTAGTTTCTTTAAATCAGCCACCGGCATTTTTATTTCCTTCCGGTCGTACGTCATTAGCCCATTGGTCTCCACTTCCACATCGGTGGTTTGGGTATACACCGCGGCCGATAAACCTTTTTCAATTAGTGCTGGTATTCGGTTGATTAGTTCTGCGTACCGCTTCCATAGCTCCTCCTTACTTTTAAATGTCTGGTACCCCCAGTTGTTTTTTTGTTGCCAGGTATGATTTTCTACCGGTAATCCCAAACCGCCAAATTCACCCAATACCAAAATTCGGTTGGCACCGAACAGCACTGGATCCGGCATCAGCGGCTCCGGGTAATTGTGTAAATCGATGATTGGACCCACCGGTTCAAAATTTCCACCACTGGCGGTATTCACCAGGCGGGACGAATCTTTCTTGATGGTCCACTCTACAATTTCACTGGTTTTAAATTGCCCCCAGGCTTCATTAAAAGGCACCCACACTACAATGCTGGGAAAATTGTACAGGTCCTGCATGATTTCATTCCATTCAGTCTTGTAAATCTGCTCAGATTCGGGCGTGCGGTCTTTGTCGGTGGCCCTGCCAAAAATACCGGGCCGGCTTTCCCAGTGGTTGCCCAAATCGCCGCTTGGCATATCCTGCCAAACCAGTATGCCCAGCTCATCGCAATATCGGTACCATCGGGCGGGTTCCACCTTCACGTGCTTGCGTATCATATTAAACCCCATTGCTTTGGTCTGCTCAATATCAAATTTCAGCGCTTCGTCCGTTGGGGCGGTATACAAACCGTCGGGCCACCAGCCCTGGTCCAGCGGGCCGTACTGAAATACAAAATTGTTGTTCAGCATCATTCTTTGAATGCCGTTGTTGTCGGCGGACATTGATACTTTGCGCATGGCGAAATAAGTTCCGGCGGTATCTACAATTTTTCCTTTGCGGCTAACTGCTACGGTAAGATTATATAAAAATGGATGCTCTGGTGACCATAATGCCGGCTCGGGAATGGAAAGCGTTGCGGCTTCGCCCGGCGCAATCGATTGTTCGGCTACTTGCTGTTTTTCTTTCCAGGCAGTAACAATGATCCGGTCACCTTCCTGCGCATTTTTTATGTCGGTTGTAACGGTCACTGTTTTTTTATCGATATCAGGTGCCTGGCGGGTAGCAGCGATATATGTTTTGGGTACCGCTTCCATCCACACGGTTTGCCAGATGCCGGTAACCGGCGTATACCAGATACCGTTTGGCCTATTCACCTGTTTACCCCTTGGTTGGGGCCCTTCGTCAGACGGATCCCAAACCCGCACTGCCAGTTGCTGCGGTCCTTTCTTATTCAGCAGCGCGGTGATATCGAAAGAGAAAGGATCGTAACCACCCTGGTGGGTCCCAGCCTTTTTCCCATTTACATAAACGTCGCATAACCAGTCCACCGCACCAAACTGCAGCAATACCGTATTGTTTTTAAACGATGCCGGCAAGGTGATGGAACGATTGTACCACAATACACTGTCTTTCCCTACTGTTTTTGCTACCCCGGACAATGCCGACTCTACGGCAAAAGGAACCAGGATTTTTCCATCAAAAATTGCGGGTATTGCCTCCTGCGATTTTGGTGAAATACTATATTGCCAGAGGCCGTTAAGGTTCTTCCAGTTGCCACGCTGTAACTGCGGGCGGGGGTATGCCGGCAATGGATTTGCCGGATCTACTTTTTCGGCCCAGGGCGTAACAATACTATGTTTTACAACTGACCATTGCTGTGAGAAACTACCCGTTGTAACGAACAAGAGGGTAAACAGTATGCAAATGTTCTTCATTCAATTTAATTTTAACTGCAATTAGTGTACCCAGCAAGCCGGTAACTCCGCTTGCTAAGCAGCATAAAAGATATTCCCTTTTAGTTATCCGTCAAAATTTTAAGCAACATGACGGGGTATTGTAAAAAAAGGCGGACAACTGCCGCCATTCCTTGTAAAACCAAAACGAATACTTATACAACCAGGAAAGACGTATTGCACCACCTGCTACTACTTGGTGGCACCAATATGCCAGATATTTACTTTTTGAACCGGTGAAAAAATCAAATCCGCAGTACCTGCAATCTTCAGCCCTATTCGGGCAAATAGATAGGCTTGCGGTGCTATAACGGGTACCATTACGTTAAGTGTAATATTATTGTCACCGAAAACAAATTCTTTTTGTTGATATACAGGAATACGCTTTCAAATATTGGGCGTTCTTTTCATGTAACACGGTGTAACTTCCAAATCAGGCGAATGGTTGCCGTTTACGCTTGTGCTGGTTGAATGGGGTGCACCGGAAGTGAGTTAGGGGATTTTTACAATTTTAAAATCGAAACAAATAAAACAATTTCCTGCTGATTCCTTTTTTACGCTACTTCGATTTGTGTTACCGGAGACGGCCGTACATGGGTGACTATAAACAGGCTGAAAAAGCAAGCCAGTGATTTGCTGCCAGCGTCGTATCTTGGAGCATGGTTGCCGCCATTCGCAACCATAATAAATAATTTAAATGCTGCCGCTTATGTACAAAATTTTCCTTTTGCTGGGTTTCCTCCTTGTAATCTCCGCCACCAGCCATGCCCAGGCTAAAACCGGCCGTTTTGAAAAATGGGATGCAGCACTGGATGCTATCATCGACAGCACGGCAAAACTGGAGGTTATTGCTGAGGGGTTCGATTGGAGCGAGGGACCCATTTGGATAGAAAAACAGCAGATGCTATTGTTCTCGGATGTTCCAAAAAATATCATTTATAAATGGACGGAAGCAAAAGGAAAAGAAATTTACCTAACCCCTTCCGGCTACACAGGAACGATACCGAGGGGCGGTGAGATAGGTTCCAACGGACTTACCCTGAACAAAGCAGGTCAGCTGGCAATCTGCCAGCATGGCAACCGGCAGATTGCTTTTATGAACGCGCCGCTTACCGCGCCTAAACCGGTTTTTGTTGTATTGACGAACAACTACAAGGGGAAAAAATTTAACAGCCCCAACGATTTGGTGTTCAACAACAAGGGCGAACTTTTTTTTACGGATCCACCCTACGGGTTAGAAAAAAACATGGATGACCCGCTAAAAGAGCTGCCTTTCCAGGGCATTTTTAAGCGGAAGAAAAACGGGCAGGTAGTCTTACTAACGGATTCCATTAGCCGCCCCAATGGCCTTGCGATCAGCCCCGACGGCAAAACACTCATTATTGCCAACTCTGACCCCGCCAAACCATACTGGTATGCGTTCGATTTGACTGCGGGCAACCGCCTCAGCCGGCCAAGAATTTTTTACGACGCCAGTACGGCAGCTAAAACGGAACCAGGAATGCCGGACGGTTTAAAAATTGATACAAAAGGCAATGTATATGCAACCGGCCCCGGCGGCGTTTGGATCTTCGACAAATACGGCGTATTGCTTGGCAAAATAAAATTTGATGCGCTTACCTCAAACTGCGTGTTGTCTGCAGATGAAAAAACTATTTATATTACTGCGGACATGTATGTGCTGCGCGTTAAACTTAGAAAATAAACAATGAACACCGCAGGGCCTGCTTAAAAACATTCCCCTGCGGTTATTCCCGGTGATTATTTTTGCGCGCTCACTTTCCAGATAGCGTTGCCCGCATCATCTGCCACCAGCAAGGCCCCATCTTTTGTTACTATTACGCCTACCGGTCTTCCATACACTTCATCTTTTGCCATATCTGCAATAAATCCGGTTAGAAAATCGCGCGGTTTGCCTGATGGCCCGCCATTGACAAACGGAACAAACATTATTTTATAACCCGCCAGTACAGATTTATTCCATGAGCCATGCTGACCAACAAAAGCGCCTTGCCGGTATGCTGCCGGAAAAGCCTGCCGGTCATAAAATGCTAACCCCAACGAGGCGGTATGTGCACCCACGGCTACATCCGGTACTATGGCTTTGTTAACGAGCTGGGTATTGGGATTGTCTTTCAACCGCGGGTCAGGATGCTGTCCAAAATACGAATAAGGCCATCCGTAAAAACCGCCTTCTTTTACACTGGTAATGTAATCGGGCACCAGTTCATCACCGAGTTCATCCCTTTCATTTACTGCTACCCAAAGTTTTCCGGAGACCGGCTCCCAGCTCATCCCAACGGGATTGCGAAGACCGCTTGCAAATATTTTTTCCCCGCTTCCATCCGGATTAATCTCCAGGATGTTTGCGCGGCGCTTTTCATTTTCCATTCCATGCTCGGCAACGTTAGACCCGGAACCTACTGACACGTATATCTTATCGCCGTTTTTACTGGCTACGATGTTTCTTGTCCAATGATTGTTATAACCGCCCGATGGCAAAGAAAGAATTTGCTTTGCCGGACCTTTTACCATGCTGTCTCCTAACGTATAGTCAAACTGTTCCAGTCCGTCTGTATTGGCCACATAGAAATGGTTATTTTGAATCAGCATTCCCAGTGGCCGATCCAGGTTGTCTGCAAAAACATATTTTTTCTCAAATATGCCATCTTTGTCTGCATCCCTTAATAAAATAATACTGTTCGCGCTGCTGCCCAGCTTCTGGCTTTTACCCGCGGGGGAAATTTTTGCCCCAATTTTTTTAATTCCCTTTAATTCAGTGTTTGCTTCTGCTACAAAAATATCTCCGTTGGGCGCTTCATACAGCCAGCGTGGATTGTCCAGTCCATCTGCAAATTTTGATACAGTAAAACCAGCGGGCGCCACCGGTGTCTTTCCTGCAGGCCAGCCGATTACTTTGCTATAATGTTTAACTGATTCAGTAGCAAATGGCGGGGGCAGTGTATCGGGTCCACCTGGTAGCGTATCCGCACCAGCCAGTGACCGCCCGCTGTCAGTTAAGCTGCTGTCTTTGCTGCTGTTTTGTGTGGTAGCACTATTGTTAACGCAGGCGGCTGTACTGAGCGCCGTAATAAAAAGTAAAAAATAAACTTTCATATGAATGCTGTAATGGTAGAACGCCTCAATATCCCAATAGCATGCCATGGATAGCCGTTGCAAGGAAATGACGCGGTATATTAGTGGCTGAAAAGGTCTTTGCCGGGCGGTAAAAAAGGGGCGTATTTTATTTAACGGGTTTAGTTGCTGTATTGCTTTTCCTGGTTTGATGGGCCGGTGCAGGAAGGCAGGATCATCCGCGAGGTGCTTCTAATTGCTGTCGCCGGCAAACACCGCGGCGCGTGAAAAAAAACATCAGTCAAAATTATACGCCTGGGATTCGTTAAAAATGCCGCTACTGGGATAAAGCCCGGTGCGGACAGGCGTTTACAAGAGACGCGGGTTCAGTGCAGACGCAGCAACAGCGCCGGGCGCAAGGCCTGATAGCCATCTTTGCCTGTCGGCTTCCTGGTGGGTATTCTGCGGCTCAGTTACTGTAGCGCCATCGGCAAAATAAATAATGGTCATTACTTCCCGTGTTACCGGAGCATTGTTACCAGCCGCATTGTGTAACGTCCATCCATAATGCCAGGTGGCATCACCGGCCTGCATGGTGGATGCACGGGTAATGCTGAACTGTTTATCTGCGATGAACTTTTCCAGCAGTGCCTCCGACTGATCGGAGATGGCAACATTTTCAACAAAACCAGCAAGGTGTGAACCAGATGCAAACGTAAGCATCCCCATTGCTTCGTTGATATCCATCATTGGCATCCACATCGTGACTGCCTGGGCAGTGTCCAGGGGCCAATAGTACTGATCCTGGTGCCAGGGCGTAATGCCGCCGCCGGGCTCTTTGTATAAGGCCTGGTCGTGGTACAAACGAACATTTGGCGTACCCAATAAAGTAGCGGCTATTTTTGCAAAGCGTTTTGCCAGCACAAACTGTCTGACTTTTGCATCCAGTTCCCATAAATTCATTACCTGCAAAAATGCCTTTCCATAGGTATCCCTTTCTTCCAGTTTTCGCTTTTCGGTATTGTATTTATAGGCAGCCTCGTTAATAATATTCCTGTAAATAATGGCTTCTTCCGCATTGAGCAGGTTGGGCGTGAGCGTGTGACCGTTTTGTCTAAAAGCGGCTACCTGGGCGGGGTCAATAGCTATATAATTATTTAATGGGGGCAATGAAACATCGTTCATACAAGCAGCATTTAATTCGAAAATCAAACTTAAAGCTATTTTTTAATAACGGCCTGGTATCTCCAGAAAAAACCGTTGCGCGGCAAACGAATTGCTTTCCCTGCTGACTATGCTGTCAGCAAACCCTTCATGTGCGGGTCTGCTGGGTCGATATTTTTTCTGCTTAAAAAAACGACCCGCTGCTAGGCAGCAACACCAGATAAAATAAAGGTGGTTCCGTTTCCCGTTCCCGATTGCACGGAAATTTTATATTGAATGGCTTTTGCCAAATCCCTTATGAGGTGTAAACCAAGACCATTTTTGGCATTGTTAACGGCACTATCATCAAACAACACTTTTGCCTGTTCGGATGCTATTCCTGGTCCATTGTCGGTTATCGACAAAATAACCTTACCTGCTTCTTGCTTTGCCTTCCATTGAATGCTTGCACCAGTAGTGTTTTTCAACGCCCTGATAGCATTCGATGTTAGGTTTTGCATAATGGTACGCAGGTAATTTTCATCTGTTGCTATCATGATATTTTCCGTTGCATCAAAAGTGAATTGAATGCCGGGTGATTGTGCAAAGAACTTTTCAATATAGGCAAACAGGGTGGTTACGGGAATCGTTGTAATGTTGGGTTTAAAATTTGCCATTTGTTCCTTGCTCCACAGCAGCATTGCTTCCATATTATTCAGCAGATCTTCAGCAGACTCGCTGATATGTTCGCGGTGTTTAGCCTGTTGTTCCTGCGTCAGCAGATCAGGATCATTTTTCTGAAGCTGCAGAAAATGCACCAGGTTTACGATTGGGCTGCGGAGGTCATGACTAAGAATGCTAAAGAAACGGGCTTTTACTTTGTTGGCTTCGTCCAACTGGTTGTTCAGCACCATGAGTGTAGTGTTGGTTTTTTTTCGGTTACGGCTTTGCCAGTACAATAAACCTCCTATCACCAGCAACAATACCAATCCTGCTACTAAACCCCATTGTGTTTTCCGCTGGTTGGCCAGCGTTAGTTTGCTGAGCGCGATTTCATTGTCTTTTACCGCAATCGTATATTTGCCCTCTACACCTGCTATTTGGTTCTTTTTTTCCTGGCTGAACAAAGAATCGTTGGTAGCCGTTAGTTTTTTGAAAAGGCCAAGGGCCGATTTATAGTCACCTCTTTCTTCTTCCAGGTGAACAAATATCCTGGAAATATTAGCCAGGTAGCCCGGGCTATTGTTTTTTTCAGCCAGTAATTTGGCACGCGATAAACAAGCTGCTGCCTTTTGCATATAAGCAACCTTTTCTGCGCCCTGGCTGTGCTCTGCAGCATGTATATAGGCTTCTCCCAAATCAGCATTGTTAACCAGTGATGTTTCCGAAGTAGGATTGATCTCATCCATGATCTTATTTACGCGCAGCATCAGCCCAATCTGCTTTTTATAATCCGGAAAATAATAATTGGACAAGTTTATCAATGCATTTGTTTCATCCACCTTATTGTTTGTTTCTTCTGCTATTCTCAACGCTTTATTTGCATAGGCGATCGCGGCAACGGTGTCTTTTTGTAAGAGATTAATGGTACCTAAACTCATAAATGCATGCGTAATACGGCGCATATTGTTTGCCAGCTTGCCATTTTCCATCTCTATGTCTGCATATTTCTTTCCCTTGGCAAAATCTTTTTGTGTAATAAAACAGTTGACCAGGTTGCTGGCTACCAGGGAAATCAAATCGGGATCTTTTAGTGTTTCAGCAATAGGCAGTGCTTTAAAAAAATTGTCCGCGGCTTTTGTATAGTCAGACTCCACCATATAGCTTCTCCCAATGTTATTGAGGTTATTCACCTGGTTGTTTTTAGCGTCCAATTCCAGGTTTAGCCGGTAGCTTATCTCAAAATGTTTCCGGGCCAGCACATTGTTTCCAGTATCTCCAATGTACAATCCTAAATTGTTATTAAGGTTGGATATCCCCTTTTTCCAATGTATTTTTTCTGCAAGTGCAAGCGCCTGGTTGGCATAAGGAAAACTCTTGAGCGGATTTACGTTGTAGTAATACTGCGAAATGCGGCTAAGCGTTTTCACTTTATTTGAATCATCCTGCTCCCCGGCCAATACTTTGAGCATGGAATCCAGCTGGGCCTGCAACTGTACCTGTGCCTGCAGGTGTACGAAAAAAGACAATGAAAGAACAATCAGGAGCGTTTTCATTTTGGCTGACACTAAAATTTTATGATTCAATCCATGAAAGCGTGTTTTTCCGCTTACTGGATCAATAACTTTTCAACTTCTTCTTTGTAACTTCTGCCAACCGGCAGCATCATATCATTTACCCGCACTTCCCGGGACGAAATTTCTTTGATAAAATGTTTCTGGATGGCATAGCTGCGGTGGATGCGGATAAAAGTCTGGAATGCTTTTTCTTTGAGCAGGTTACCCAATGGGGTGAGAACACAATATTTTTTTTTATTAGTAATGATGCCTGTATAATCCTTCAATGCTTCCAGGTAGATAATTTCATACAATTGCAGTTTTATGTGCGTGTGGCCGTCTTTTATAAAAAGCGTATCCTCTCCCAATGTATAATCCAGCAGTTCCGCTTTATAATGCACTTCAAGAAACTGTTCCAGCCTTTCCATCGCCTTGGCAAAGCGAATTGCTTTCAGGGGTTTTACAATATAATCCAGCGCGGCCGTTTCAAACCCTTCCAGTGCAAACTCGGGATGAGAAGTAACAAAAATACAGGCGGGAATCTCACCAAGGTGTTTTCGTAATTCAAGCCCGTTCATGCCCGGCATGTCAATGTCCAGGAACAATACATTGGGCGGCTTATTTTTTCCTATGAAATCCAGTGCCTCCGACGCTGAGCTGAAAGCACCGGCAATCTTAATAAAAGGGTACCGCCGGACATAGGATACAAGTGTAAGACGGTCCAGCTCATTGTCGTCCACAATGAGGCAGGTATAATGCTGTTTATTCGGGTCCATTGTTTTCTCTTTTCAGGTCGCTGTACAATTTACAATTTTTAGTGATATGCTTGGCAAACCAGTTTTTGATCGCCAAAAGTGACGTTTGTCTACTTAAATGGTTGTTCATCGATTAAGCAATTACCCCCTTGCTGTTCCGAACTAGCTTTATGCCAGCAAACCCCAGGTTACGCTAAAAAACGCAATCATTACTTAAATTATCTTACCATGAAACGTATCCATTTTTTCAGCATCTTTTGCATCGTTGCAGGAAGCCTTTTCTCCTGCAAAAAAAGTAATGATACCAGTACCCCTGCTGTCAATTGGAACGAAGAATTAAAAGGGACGGTATGGGCAGGAGAATTCAAGTATACAACCGGGGTTTTCAAGGAATTACAACCCTTTACCCTCGTTGTAAACAGCGACGGCACCACCACCTGGACCGATATGGACGCGCCGCGCGCTGGCGGCAGCTGGAAGGTGGACGGCGATAAAATAACGTTAACCTTTCCCAATAAAACAGTAAATACCGCCGTGGTATCGAAAGACAACTGGGTCAATTTTACAAATCCTGCAGTAAATGGTTTTGAAATAGCAAGTTTAACGCGATCAGTTGCCGTTACACAAGCCATGCTGGAGGGCAACACCTGGTCAGGCTTTTATAAGACCGATGCCTGGTCCATCAAATGCGTTGCAGGCAGTAAAGCAGACCTAACCCGAATTGGTAAAATTACTGGGTTACCCTACCAGACCTCCGGCGCAAGTATAAAATTTATTGTAAACGGCGGCACTTTCACTGATAGTTTTTTTGCTACATTTTACGCCAATCTTAGCTTGACAAAGGTTTTCCGATTTTACAACAATGGCACCACTTCTGTCCGGGAAATATGGTCAGGTCAAAAGCAATAATCCTGGTATTTCCTTCGCCTGCCAAAAAATCAATTGAAAACTCCCGGCAACCATGCAAAAATATTTCCTCGTCCTGCTGTGTTCAATATACCTGGTGGATGTAGTGGCACAAAACATAGGTATTAATGCCACGGGCACTTTACCGCACCCCAGCGCTATGCTGGACGTTAGCGCTTCCGATAAAGGCATATTGATACCAAGAACATCAACCATTTCAAGAACAGCTATTTCCGGTCCGGCCAAAGGCCTCATGGTATATGACACAACCACCAGCAGTTTCTGGTATCATAACGGTAATATGTGGACCGAATTAGCAGGGGGAACAGCCGGTACGGGCACCAGTCCCTGGAATCAGAGCGGTACAAATATTTTTAACAGCAACGCAGGCAACGTGGGTATTGGCACCATTACCCCTTTAGCACCATTACACATTAAAAATGACAGTGAAGCAGTAAGACTCAGCGGCACTACGCCTTATATTTCTTTTAATGACGACACCGGCACCCGAAAAGGATTTCTTCAAAGCTATAAAAACGACTTATACCTCGGCACACCTTCCACCAACACAACCGGCATTCTGCAGTTCTATCTTAAAAATGTTCCTGTTTTTACAGTGCTCCCCGCCGGAAATATCGGCATAGGAACTACTGCGCCAGCAAATAAATTGACTGTACAAACCTCCTCCAATAATTTTGGCTTCACCCATAGCGATGGAGCGGTGACCGTCGGTAGCTGGATTGGAAATTTTAATGGGGCAACGGGCGGTTGGCTGGGCACAAAAAGCAATCATCCGTTGAATCTTTTTACAAATAACGGCGGAGCAAAAATGACTGTTGCTACCAACGGCAATATCGGTTTTGATGCAACCAACCCAGTAAACAGGCTGCAAATAGGCAATGACGTAGGGGCATTGCGCAGTTATGATATTGC
>JBDSEV010000020.1:0-12869 GCA_039919885.1 Chitinophagaceae bacterium | reverse complement strand
TGCTTACAGCTTGCCAGGACAGGTACGCTTATTTCTGGACGGTGGCCACCGGTAAGCTGAATGGCACACCCCTGGAACATGACGGCGCCGTTAAAGCGGTGGCTTTTAGCCCCGATGGAAAATGGGCGTTAACCGGCAGTGATGACAAGAATGGCAGGCTGTGGGATGTGGCATCACGCGTAAAACTGATCCCGGATTTGGTACATCAGAAATACGTGATAGCCGTGGCGTTCAGTCCATCTGGCAAACAACTCCTCACTGCCAGTTGGGATGGAACTGCCAGGTTATGGGATGCTACTACCGGTAACGCATCAGCGCCGCCCATGGCGCACGGCGGTATTGTGGCCACCGCTGTTTTTAGTGCAGACGGCCAGCGCGTACTTACCGCCAGCAACGTAAAAACGGTAGTAGAATGGGATGCTGTTACCGGTAAACAAAACCGCGAGATTATCCGGCAAAATACGTCCATCAATACGGCAGTCATCAGCCCCGATCAGAAAACAATTCTTACTACCGCCGGAGACAGGTTCAGCAGGTTTTACAATGCCGTCACAGGCAAAGAAACCGGCCTTGCTATCAATCATCCAAACTGGTTGTTCAGCGCCTTGTTTTCTCCGGATGGAGAACAAATAATTACTGCCAGTTGGGACCGTAACGCGCGTCTTTGGAATGCCCATACCGGTGCGCCACTTGCCCCCGTACTTAAGCATGCCAACACCGTTACCAATGCTGTTTTCAGCAACGATGGCATGCAGATAGTTACCACCAGCGAGGACAAAACTGCCCGCATTTGGACTGTATCGCCCTATCAATCCGTTCCGCTTATAATAACACACCAAGTAGCAGTGCGTAAAGCCATCTTTAGCCCTGATGGGAAAAAAATTATAACTACCACCTATAACCGAAATGTAGGTGTGGCACGCATCTGGGATGCAGCCACGGGCCGTCAGCTTGGTCAGGAAATAAGACACCGATCAGACATTATGTGTGTGGTGTTTAGCCCCAATGGCGACAAAATTGCTACGTCTGGTTACGACAGCGTGGCCCGTGTATGGAGCGCCACAGACGGAAAACCGCTTACACCCTGGATGAAACACCGACAGTTTATTTACTCAGTGGTATTTAGCGCTAACGGCCAGTACCTGCTTACTGCCAGTGCAGACAGTACCGCGCAGGTTTGGGATGCTGTCTCAGGCATGAGCACCGGTGTTGTCATCAAACACAAAAGTTATGTTTACAGCGCAAACTTTAGTGCTGATGGAAATTTTTTTACTATTGCCGGGGCGGCTGGCACATCTGGTGTATGGCAAACGGCCACCGGTAAACCCGTGTGCCAGCCGGTATATCATAATGGCGCTATATTGGATGCGGTTTTTAGCGCAGATGGGAAAAAACTAATGACTGCATCGGCAGATAACTCCGTGCGGTTGTGGGATGCAAAAACCGGTGAGTACGCTGGAGTAACACTGCCACTCGAAGGCAGGGCAATACAGGCTGTATTTAGTGCAGACGGGCAGCTGATACTTACACAAAACAGTCAAACGCAAATGGGCAATGGCGTGGCACGTTTATGGAATGCGCAAACAGGCCGGCCCGTGGGGTCTGTTATGCGGCATGGCTTCAGTGTAGATGAGAACATGTATGATGCAAGTTTTTCGCCAGACAGTAAGCTGGTAATCACTGCCAGCAAAGACAGTACAGCCCGTTTATGGGATGCCACAAGCGGGTTACAACTTGGGTAATTCACTGAAACACCTGGGCGCGGTAAACTCAGCCGTTTTCAGCCCGGATGGGAAACGGATACTTACCGCCAGTGCTGACGGTACAGCCCGTATATGGGAGCTCGCCGGTGATTTTGATTTGCCCCCGGCTTTGTTTGCATTACAGGCAAAAGTGCTTACCGGTTGCGAAATGAATGCAGCTACCAACGAGGTAGAAGTTATCTCACCGGCTGGCTGGGATTCATTAAAAACTACGTATACTCAATCGGGAGGAGCGCACTACCTGCATTGCGCTTATCCACGGCATAATACCTGGAGCCATTTCAACCCTGAAGCTGCTGCCATCATCAGGCCCGCGCCACCTGCACCAAATATTGCCGATTCACCTATTAACGTGGCCGGTTTTTACCGGCTAAACGGACAAACCGATAAGGCAGAAAAGATGTATATCCACCTGCTCGCCACTGGTGCTGCCGGTGAGCCGTTGCAGGCAGCGGCGGCATCACAACTGGGCGCTTTATATACAGATCAGGGCCGGTTTGCTGAAGCAGGTAAATTATTGCTGCAAGCATTCAGCCTGTATAAAAAACTCAGCCAGCTTAAGCCAGATGAGTATGGATTCTCCTGTATTGAAACGGCGAACTACCTGGTAAATCTGCACAATGCCATGGTAGATTCTTTAAAATTTGGTGCGTTTACCGCGCCAATTCCCGTAACGTTTGCGCCCATCCAAAACGAGCTGGATAGCCTCGCGCAAACAAATGGAGATCTCCGTTACCAGTTGGCGTCATACTACGGCAACTGTTCCTGGTACATGTTATTTGCATCCAGGTTTGCAGAGGCAGAGCAGGCAGGCCGCAAAGGTTTGCTGTTAGATCCCAAACAAGATTTTATAAAAGGCAATTTGGCCCACAGCCTGCTCCTGCAGGGCAAATGGCAAGAGGCGCAGGAAATCTATACTGCGCTCAAATCCCTAAAAAGAAGCGATGGTATTTCGTATGCAACCATTAGCCTGGAAGATTTGGACGATTTGGAAAAACATGGCATCACGCACAAAGACATGGAGAAGGCCAGGACTATGCTGAAAGAATAATTGCTGCATTGCGCTCACCCAATGCCCGCGTTGTTCATTTTAAAGTAATTGTTGAAGGTGTGTTGTTCTCTCCGCGCAGCAACAGTTTTCTTTCGCCCGACCAGTCCTCATAACTTCCTTTCTTTGGCAATTTAACGGGGTAATACCGGGCCTTCTCGTTGGGCAGGTAAACACTGATGTGAATGGGAAAAAGCCCAGTCCTGGTTCTTGCTTTCCGCCAGTTAATGCTTGACGGAAATGGTAGGTATTCGTATCATTCTCCACAATTTTTGCGCTCACACTTTACCTGAAAACCCAGGTTCGAACTGCAATTTCGTAAGAAAAAGCGTAGTAAAAGTGTAAGAAAATTAACGATAATTAATGGGAATAAACGAGTCTGGCCAGAAACGAAAAACCCACGAAAGCGAGTGCTGGCGTGGGTTTGAACGATTTTTACGATTTTGGAGATTGCTGAAAATTCCTCTTTAGCTTCCTCTTCTGAGGATAAAGTCCTAGTGAAAATCAGTTCGCAAATGCGAACTAAAGTCTTTTATTTTTTCGTAAAATGCCTGAAAGCTCATCCCCAATTTTCTCCTCAAAAGTCAAGAAATAATGAATCTGTAAGTAAAGGCTTGTATCGCTCCCAATCGGCGTGTGGGCACGCGCATTTCACAAGAGATATTACAGAATTAATGAGTGAGTAGCGGCGTTAATTTTCTCTCAATACAATTTAGCAAAGACTTGAAAACTTAAAAAGACACTCCGGTTAATGAAATTAATAACTGTGTTTGTTTTTTTAAAACAGGCGTAATCATTACAAGCAAACAATAAATGATCCGCTCAACACTTATGGTTTTGCCTCAAAGAAAGGCCTGGCAAAGTTTATAACTACAACCGAAATTTCTGCAAGCCTTGAGAGAATTATTACTACTGCCGACAAAAACTTCCGTATATGAAATTATCTTATCGATTTGTCTACTAAAATAAATAGGGGTTGTTTTATGAGCGTGTTCTATATTTGGTTACCAATCCTCTGTAATACGCGCTTTTGCTATTGTAAATTCATTTCAAGACTACTTTCAGATGAACCTTCTTACTACGGCTTTCAAACGGCTGCTTTCATTGCCGCGCTCGATTGTGTTATCGTTTACTATCTTACTGTTGGTCTTTTCACAAACATTTGCCCAACCTCAGATAACCGTTGTATCTCCTGCAGCAGCACCTGTTGGCAGCACTGTGGTGATCACGGGCAGCGGTTTCAGCACTACTGTAGCTGATAATATTGTATGGTTTGGGCCCGTACGTGCAACCGTGCTCACAGCCGATGCCAACAGCCTGAGCGTAGCCGTTCCTGGCGGATCAGGCTTTCAGCCGGTAAGCGTAAGCGTTGCCAATCTTACAGCGGTATCACCTCTTGCTTTTACCACTACATTTGCTGGCTCTTCTAATATAACAGCAGGGTTTTACAGTCCTAAATCCGATATTAGTATCACAGATAACCCTTACAGCACTGCGGCCGCAGACTTTGACGGCGATGGAAAAGCCGATATTTTTACGATTATCAACACCGGATTCACTATTAGTAAAAACAACAGTACGCCGGGCCATCTTGCTTTTGGTGCAGGCGTAACGTTTTCAATCAATGCACCAACCAATACCGCAAAAGCCATTTGCAATGACATCAACGGCGACGGAAAATTAGATGTTCTTATTTTGGACATTGCGAGCAACACGCTCAAAATATTTATCAATACCACTAGTGCTGGCAACTTCAGCTTTGCTGCGCCAGTTTTCTTTTTGTTAAACCTAACGATAAACGCTAGCGTTGTTGCAGGAGCGGTGAGTGATATGGATGCTGACGGCAAACCTGACTTTGTGTTGGCCTTTAGTAATGCCCCAGAGTTATTAGTAATGAAAAATACGGGGAGCGGTGGGGTGGTGAATTTTTCAGCCGGCACCAGGGTAAGTATTGGCACCATGGTTTCTAAGGCCATGGTCATTGATGACCTTAACAAAGATGGCAAACCAGATATAGCGGTTATTACCAAAACAAATACACAAGTGCAAAACGACTCGCTGTTTGTGTTTACAAATAATTCAGCCGGCGGGTCTATGTCTTTCTTGCCCCGTATTGGCCTTAGCAGCGCAGATGAACTAAATGGGTTGGCAAGTGGAGATCTTGACAGAGACGGCTTTGCAGACCTGGTGGTGATAACGAACTCCTCACCAACGTTAAATACCTATATGAACACCGGATCTGCTACCATAAATTTTGTTAACAGGCCATCTTCCTCGGCAGTCGTTTTTAGACCAACTGCGGTGGGACTAACGGATATGAATGGAGACGGCCTGGTAGACATTGCAGTAGCGTATTTTGGTAATGGTATGGTATCATTGTTTCCTAACGGAAGCAGCCAGGGAAACCCTTCGTTTCAATCCAATATTGACGTTTTTAGTGGTTATGGTACCACAGAAATGTTTGGCACAGACTGGGATGGTGACGGCAAGACCGACTTTACCACGTCAAACATGTTTTCCAATACGGTTTCCATTTTTCAACCTGCTGCGGGTATTTCTAACGGTCGATTGGGCACATGCGCCAGCTACACCGCAGTACTGATAGATGAGTCAAACAATACTGCCTGGGTGCCGCTTACGGATAGTGAGGGCAATCTGATTGCAGCAATAAACGCCAATGGCAACAATCTTGGGCTCGTAGACTACACATTGTTTGTTACCGATGGTGTACCCAGAGAAGATGCCAGCGGCCGACTCTTCCTTAACAGGAATATAGCCATTAACCCAACCGCACAGCCTGGCACTCCTGTTGACCTGCGCATTTACCTTACCCGCACAGAATTTGAAACGCTGCAGGCAGCAGTAAATTCACGTGGTGTTGCTTCCGGGGTAGTCGGCATCAATGATTTAGCCATCTACAAAAACGAGAACCGCCAATGTGACGCTGCATTGCAGCCCGCCACTGGTATAGTGCGGATAAACGGTAAGTTATATGCTGATGGATATGTGCTGGAAGCAAGCATCTCTTCCTTCTCTACATTTTATCTGGCATCTGCTGCGCAATCAGCGCTTCCGCTAACACTACTTAGTTTCAATGCCCGGCAGGTTAATGGCAATTTGGTGTTAAACTGGGTAAGCACCAACGAACGAAATACATCTTTTTTCTTGGTAGAAAGAAGTTTAGACGGCACCCGTTTTGAATCTATTGGCAAAGTGCTGGCAAGGAACAGCTCGGGAGAAAATGCCTATTTGTTTACGGATAGTGCGGCATTTAGCAGCACGGTAGTCTATTATAGGCTAAGGCAGGTTGACCTGGATGATAAATTTGTGTACGCTGCGGTGCTTACGGTACGGGGCGTTAACACAACCCGGGGTGGGGTAACCGTTTTTCCGAACCCAGTGAGAGATGTGATTCAATTGCAGATGAATCTACCTGGGCGGCAACAAGTAGGTTGGACCATTACCGACAATCACGGCCGCGCTGTACAACGTGGCACCTTGGCGGCACCTGCAGGTGTGTTTAGCACCCAAATACTGCCCCTTAATCTGCGCGCCGGGATGTATTACCTGGTATTGCAAGGAAGCAATTTCGAACAGCGGGTGAAGTTGGTCAAGATTGATTAACCTGGATACAATAGATTGCGCAAATAATTGTAACGAAAAACAGGGGTCGATGACACAATTAAGGACAACAAACAACAAACAGGCTAACTATCAAATTAGGCGTGGTTTGATGCGTGGTTGAAAACGGTCTTTCATGCCAGAATTATAAATCGAATAATACCTGCTAATTACCTCGTTTCGGCCCCTTCAAAGGGAATAGTAATAGCAGCCGTAAGAATATGTCTGTATAGACAATCATATCAGTATCAAAAAAGACGATTTTGAAGATTGAAAATTCTATGCTGAAAAAAGGAAAAATCTTTCAGCCACTGAGCCGTTAGCTCATATTTTTTTTTCGATTTATAACTAGTTAAAACAATTTGATTTGGAAGCGGTGTTTTTCTCAATCATGATAAATTGTTCCAAGTAACTAAACGCTAAAAAAAGGAGTGATATCCTTACAACGCTGGCTATAACCAGAAATATTACAACGCAACTTGAATGGATTGGAAGGGACGACTACTTATTAATTCTTCTTTGGATAGCAGAAGATAACTTATAATCAGCGCAGGCTTCAAAGTAATGTATCTCATAAGAGATGGCCGGTTAAATGTTTTGAGTTAGCGCTGTCGTGCTAACGGCTAGATGTTCCGTTGTGGCCACTTACATAAATATATAAATCAGGCCGCCGCGTTGTTTTTATGTTTTTCCCACACTTTTGTAAAAGCTGTGCCATAATACAATATCATGGCAGAATAAAACATAAAGAGCAGGAGCAACACTATGGAAGCAGACGCTCCATAAATATTATTTATGTTATTGTAGTTGAGTAACAGGTGTAAAATAATTTTTCCAACAGAAAACAACAAGCTGGTAAATAAAGCGCCTGTCCAGGCAATGCTCCATTTTGGCCGGCTGTCATTGAGATACCTGAAGATAATCAGGAACCATATTGCAGTGACGAGTGTAGAAATGATGAAAGATAATAACTGGTTGAAAGTATCGGACAAAGAAGGGAATATCTTAAAGAAATATTTTCCAATAAACACCTGCACGGTTTCAATAAAAGCGCCGATGGTAAATAACAAGCCAGTCACAAATATTACCCCCAGCGATTGCAGTCTTGCCTGGAAACTTGCAATTACTTTTTTTTGAGGAGGCTGCTTGTGAACTTCCCATATTTGGTTAATAGAACTCTTTATAATTTTGAAGACTGTGGTGGCGACAAACAGCAAAAAAATAAATCCAAACCCAGTGGCCACCCAATTGTAGGATAATTTTTTTACTGCCCGGATAACGGAAACTATTTGCCGCACTGCTTCCTGTCCAAAAATATCAGACAGGCTAACAAACAATTCATGCCTAATGGTTTCCGGATCGATAAATATACTAAAAAACTGTACTAGTATAATAAGAGTAGGGGGCAATGCAAACATGGTAAAAAAAGCAGTGGCGCCGGCCATTTTTAAAGGGTCGTTTTCAAGAAAAAGCTTCAATGCATCCTTTAAAACGATTCTAATCAATTTAAGTGACTTGCCCATAAAGTCTGTTTAAAAGCCATTCTGCAAAGCGAATTTAGGGGTAATTAGTTGGGGAAGTGCTCTTGTCAGGAATCGGACCGAATTATATTCCCAGCCCGCTAAACTCAATCCCCTCCCTCAATCCCACCTTATAATAATGCTGCGTTGTCTGTTCTTTTTCATGCCCCATCATCTTAGATAAGATAGGACGGTCAGCACCAAACCGAATCCACATTTAGGAATTTGCTGCCGAACGGTTTTACACTTAATTGCGAACAAGATTCGTTCTTTTTGCCAGCAGCATTAGGTTGTGGTTGTACGTCTGTACTTCAACGAAGACTTTCATATGATGCTTATTTGTAATGCTGTAGGTTTCATAAACCAGGTTCGTTTTTCATAAAAAATGGCGATAGTATTTTGCACGCTATTTCAGTTCCACCTGTTTAAGGTAGTCGGCAAACAACAAGACTTTTTTTGCGTCCGCAGGATTAAATAAAAAAGGTTGCACATCGTCGGCCATCGCTTTCATATCCAGCGTTTCGCATCGGGCCAGGATTTGTTCTTTTAGTTCTTTAGCGTTGTTGATTCCCGCCTTCATTGAAAGGAAATCATAGTTCGGCCTATCAATGGTTGCGAGCAGGAATACTGTATCAAAAAAGTCCCGCCCTTTGCTGCGTACGCGGTTAAGAATGGTATAAAATTTTTGTGCAAGTAAAATATCTTTTGGTGTGGTAAATATTTCCGTAAACACATCAAACCGGTTTAACAGGAAACGTTCAGGGGTAAAGGAAAAATGTTGTGGTTCTGTGTCCAGCTGGATGAGTATTTTTTCTTCTGTAAAACCGGATAACCCTTCCTGGTATAACAAACCGGGAAACCTGATATAACAATGGAAGGCACCTTTATAAACGGTTTTAATTTCAATTTTATATCCTTCTTTTGATAATTCCTTGCTGATGATATCAGCAACCTGTTCAAATGTATTTTCATCAATATTGAAATTATCAAAATCAATGTCTTCGGAAAAACGGGTATTGCCATGAACAATACGTAGGCAGGTTCCTCCTATAAATGCCAGTTGGCTGCCGAATACACTGTCATATACAATTTGCAATATTTTATGTTGCAGGTATTCGCGCAGCATGAAGCGTTTAAACGCATGTAGCCCCGGCGGATATTGCTTTTCTATTTCATTTAAGGATAACATCTGTTTGATTTTTTTTAAAAAGGGCAATTCTTTTGTTCAAGGTAATGCTATCAAAAACCTGGGCATATACTGCCAGTTTTTTCCAATCGATGGTTTCATTAATGGCAGCGGTATTTAAGCGCAAGGCTGCCAGGTCTTCAGGTTTGTTTAGGCGGCTGCCTAAATACAAGTAATCGATAATGGCCTTTTCCGGTTCCGCTATGAGCAGGGGCAGCCGTTCCCAGTATTGAATGGAATAACCAAAGAAATAAGCGGGCTTGATAGCGTGGTAGTAATAGTTGCCGACAGGTGTTTGGTAGGATACAGTTTTTACGGTGGTAATGGCTTCAATGCTATAAACGGCTTCCGGTATGAACTGGTAATGCGACAAAGCTGTTTCCAGCGAAATATAAGAAGGTTGCAGTAGCAGATTACTCACCCTGTATTGTAGCTGTTCTGTAGCTGGGAATTCTGTAAACCGCCACCACTTGTTGATTATCTTTTGCACATAGCCCTTCTGTTGCCATTCGTTCAGGCGTTTACTATCAAACGACGGGAATACTTTACGGATGTCGTTAACAGAAAAAATCTTGAATGGGGTTAGCTCCTCTCTAAACTTAATATATGAAAAATTGTTTCCTATAATTGCTAATTTTAGCAAAAATAAGAAATAATTTCAATGGTTGGCTATTAAAAATTCACCCAATTTGCTCGTACTCTCAATTAAAACGGATAGAATAATGTTACAACACATTACAAGTTGCTCCTAAACAATGTTTTACAAGTGATTTTGTAAATTTAAAGTATGCCTTTAAATATTTTAAAGGTTAATTCAGTAATAAGTTTTTGACGCGATTATATCCTTGAAGCAAAACTTCGTAACTACAACATTAATAATAGCAGAAACGAAATTGAAAATGGATAGTCTTTTAGGAAAACCTACTTAAAATCATTCTTCATATGGATAGTAATTGATAACGTCCGGTTCACCAAACTTGGATGGCGCACGCAAAAAGGTTTTATTGGCGAACACGACCGGAGACACGGAACGCCCATTCCCGATCATATTTCCGCCAGGTGGAATTATTTCATTCACTAATAAACGGACTCATCGCAATGGATCAAAAGATCGAACAGAATCATTTTTTTGATGCGGTGTTGGCAGCCGCAATGATTGCTTTCGGGTTTGTATTCATCCATCCATTCGTAGACGGAAACGGAAGAATTCACCGGTACCTGATCCACCACATTCTGCTAAGAAAGAACTATGGTTCAAAAGGCATTATATCCTGTCTCTGCCATTATTCTTGAACGGCTCAATGAATACCGGGAAGTAATTGAGTCGTTCTCAAGACCAGGACTGGACAAGGTTGAATGGAAATCAACGGCTGACAATAACGTTGCAGGTGTGAATATCGAGTTTGAAGATGTTCATAATGATACAAAATCAGTGACGGGAGACAACCAGGCCTTTTTGGAGGAACAGTATATATTTCAAAATGAACGCGCCATAAAGATTAAGTATTTTTTTTCAAATACAATTACGGTAAAAAATATTAGTGTAATTTAATGGTGATCTGCATGCAAAAAAATGACGGCAGGAACGCGCAAAATGACATTTTTTAAGACAATGAAATAAATGGTATTGTTAGGATAAAAACAATTACCTATTTTTTTACCAGTTTCACATTGCCGATATACACCGGAAAATCGTTCCCCGTATTATCGGTGTTCCTGAAATTTAAAAGTGAAAATGGTTTACCCGCAGGCAGCCCACATCTTACACATTTGCTATCATAAGCTAACTTCATCTCCTTAGGTTCCATCACTTTTTTATTGTTGATGTAGACTGTACAATTTCCCGCGTTCATTTCAATGGTCACATGGATCATTGTCCGCTTACTTGTAAATTCAGCTAATGGCTTTTTGAGATATAGGCCTTCCTTGTGATTTTCGGTATTTGGCCCCGCGGTTTCACGCATTTCCATTTCAATCCCGCCGCGGAAATTTGAAGCGGCCACGCGATCTGCATCACTTCCGGCGATCAATTTAAGATCCAGGTTAATCCGGTCGGACCGGGATACTTCATCCCCGCTCGAGTTGTAACCAGTTCCATTGCTGAAATGAATTAGCAATTGTCCGCCGGTTCGTCCTTCAAAATCTGCAACAGACACCACATCCAGGTCAAGAACAAAATTCTCCGGCAATATCTTTGGCAGGGTAGTCGGGAATGTTGCGTTATAACCAAGTTTCAGCCAATTCCCATCGAGACCCTTTATAGTTTCAACGGAAGAGGGTTTGCCAAAGGAACGAGCATACCAGTCAAGTGGCATGCGGCCAACTGGTGCCCTGGTAAAATCGTCGTCTATCAGCATACCGGCAGCCAATTTCGTCGGAGCCGCCGTAATAATTGGCCGACTGGTTGACCCAGTTGCGGATCCCAGCTTTGTGCCATTCGGCAACTTACCATTATAGCCTGCCAGGCGTTTCAGCATCCCCTGTTCATCGGCAGGTTTATAAACTTTGCCTTTAACTTTCGCCGGGTCAAAGTAATAGTCATAAATATATTGATAGTTTACATTTTGCGTAAGCGCCTGGTACAATTCATACTCCTGAATGCCATCTGCGCTTGTTTTAAACGGGATAATAAACGAGATAAACAATGGCTTGTCCTCCTTAGCTTTATCGAACACTTCGGGATTCATTTTCCAGATTTCATATTTTTCCGATCCCCGGCTTTTACTAAACGGGTCCACATCCTGACTGAACGTGCTCGATAAGTTTACCGGGTTATCAACTACGGTAGCGGGCTCATCCAGTTTTGCCGCATACACTTTCTTCCATTTCCTTATCCATGTGCGGTAGTGCTCGTATTTCGCTTCCATTCCATCCTGGTATTTCGGATCCTTGTGCGCCTTTTCAACGCTCATCGCATAAGGCAGGGCGGCCTCACTTGCATCAAGAAATTCGCCAATAGTTACCCGGTGAAAAGGAAGTTTATTATTTGGTGCCAGGATGACGGTCTGGTTGCGTATGATAAAAGGCGCACAGTTCGCAGAAATTTTTGGATCTGCATGCTTGTATGGATCGTTATCCGCCAGCCGGGATTTGTCTTCCTGTGCCTGAAAGGTAAAATAACACACTCCCGTCCCATTAAGAAATTGAATATCATCGCTTGGTACCCGGTTAAATAAGACCGGGAATTTTTTGTATTCTTCTGTGACCCCGATGAAATTTCCTTTCGCATCCATGTAATCGTAACTCACGTTCCAAATGCGGAAGTCGAGATAATAACTGTGTGGCCGGTAGTCCTTAAAATCCGAACTGGTCGATACCGTAAGGACCGACTTGAATGTGCCCACGGCGCCCACCGGTTGGTAGCTCTTCATCATCCAGTCCACCATTTTATACATCTCCGTTTTCTGACCCACCGTCATGGTGCGGCCATCGTGGGAAAGCGGTTTCCAGGGTTTTTCGGGTACCCAACTGATCCAATACAGAATACTGTCTTCGAGCAGCGCATCCCGATGCTGGGCAGTTGAAAAGAAATATACCGGTATACAAAAGATGACCAAAAGTAATTTTTTCATGACGATGATTTTTTGGCTTTCTGAATATTAAATACGGGAATTAAGGTCAACCCCATGAACACCATAATTTTTTTTGCGATGGGAAACAACACAGTTGAACTAACATCAAACATTTTCTACAGGTAAAAAAAATGGAAATACATTTGGGCGTTGCCTCCA
>JBDSEV010000007.1:0-33267 GCA_039919885.1 Chitinophagaceae bacterium | reverse complement strand
GGGGGTAATTGTGCCTATTTTGTTCCCCACCTTAAAAACCAGATATTTGCAGACCCTGATTTGTTATTCAAAGGATTATATGCTATTAGTGAGTGCAACAACCAAACGTAAACTGTGGTTCAGTTTTTTGTCATTATCGGCCGTGTTTAGCCTGCATGCGCAGGAAAATTCTCCGTATTCAAGGTATGGATTGGGCGATTTGCTTCCAAACCAGTCCATATTGAACCGCGGCATGGGCGGCATTGCAGCCGGTTATGTTGATTACGATAAGCGTTATGATCTGAAGGATCAATACCCGAAATCGCAAAACATCAACTTTTTAAATCCTGCCTCTTATTCAAAAATCAGGATCACTTCGTTCAACCTTGGTTTTGAAATAGACAGCCGAACCTTACGCTCGCCGGCGCAGGCGGAAAAGTTCAATGCCAGTAGTGCCATTATCTCTTACCTGCAGCTGGGCGTTCCGCTGAGCCGCAAGCGACAGATAGGATTGAACCTGGGGTTGCGGCCGCTTTCCAGGATCAATTATAAGATACAGACAGCGGAGAAGCATACCTACCCGGATCCCACTTTACCAGCAGACAGCATCAATAATTTATATGAAGGCACCGGCGGCACGTATGAAGCGTTTGCCGGCGTTGGCAAAGCCTGGAAAAACTTTAGTGTGGGCGTAAACGTGGGGTATTTCTTTGGCTCTAAAAACTATAGTACGCGCAAGACGTTTTTAAATGACACTACGCTATTTTATAAATCAAACTATCAAACCAGGGCTTCCTTTGGTGGATTTTTGTTCAATGCCGGGGTGCAGTACCAGGCAAACATCGACAAAAAGACAAAACTGGTTATTGGTGCGTACGGCAATCTTCGCCAGACATTCAACGGATCGCAGGATATTGTTCGGGAAACGTTCAGCTATGATGCTTCCGGCGCAACTTTTCCAATAGACACCGTGGAAGCGCAAAAAGATGTAAAAGGAAAAGTTAACTACCCATCTAACCTGGGTGTTGGATTTACATTGGAACGCCTGGACAGGTGGATGATAGGTGCCGATTTTGCGACAACCAGCTGGACAGATTACAGTTTTTTTGGCGTAAAAGATTTGGTACGCAACAGCTGGACATTTCATGTGGGCGGGCAGTTTATACCGGATGCATTTAGCCCAAAGGGTTACTGGAACCATGTGGCTTACCGCGCGGGATTTAATTTTGGTCCCGATTATGTTAAGGTGGACGGAAAAAACCTGAATACAATGGGCATATCACTCGGCGCAGGTTTACCGGTTCGCAAAAATCCTTATACCAACCAGTTTACCTATATTAACGTTGGTTTTGAATATGGCAAACGTGGAAACAACAATAACCTGCTGCGCGAATCGATGTTCCGGATAACTTTTGGATTTACCCTGAGCGATTTGTGGTTTATCAAAAAGAAATACAATTAACGGATGTTCCTGCGCAAACCAATAAATTTACTGACAGCCCTTTTAACGGGCTGTTTTGTTTTGTATGGTTGCGAGAACGATTTAAAAGATCTGGCGCCACCGAAAGACAAACGCGCCGCGCTGGAAGAGGGCCATATGATTGAAAGTTATCTCAGCCAGAACGGAAAAGTAAAAGGAAAACTTACCGCGCCGCTGATGTACCGTTACCAGGTAGACTCTCCGTACGTAGAATTCCCAAAGTCGCTGCACATCGACTTTTTCAATGATTCACTCGTAAAAGAAAGCCAGCTGGATGCCAAATACGGCAAATTTCGCGAATGGGAAAACAAGGTTTTTCTGAAAGACAGTGTAGTGGTGATAAACGTGCTGAGGGGAGATACACTGCGCTGTGAAGAACTCTGGTGGGACCAGAACGCACAAAAATTTTATACCAATAAGCCGGCCCGTTACAGCCAGAAAGACAAGTTTGTAAACTATGGAAAAAACGGGCTGGAAGCTAAACAGGACCTCAGCAACCTGGTATTCTATGACAACAGCGGTACCCTGCCGGTGCCAAAGGACTCGCTCACCAGCAACAGTAATTCCCTGCCCGGCGTAACAGATTCCCTTGCCAAAAGCACCGACAGCCTCCCAAAACCTCCTGTAAAATAACCGCACAGTGTCGCTGTAGCGGTATAAGTAAACGCCAGGCCGGGCTAACCCCACTTCCCTGGAATTTTCAATCATTAACCAATCAACAACAAAAAATAGCTAATTAAACGTTTGTTTAATATTAAACAAGTGTTTAACTTTGCTTCCATTATTTCGAATATGACAGATAAAAAACTACATATTATTAACCATGCGGTGGAGCTTTTTTCAGAAAAAGGCTTTGAAGGCACTTCAATCCGCGACCTGGCAGCGATGGCAGGGGTGAATGTTGCTATGGTGAATTATTATTTCGGCTCGAAGGAAAAACTTTTTGAAAGCATGGTAGAACAGCGGGCATCCTACACAAGGGGATTGCTGGATGAAATTGTTAAAAACGCCGCTTCTACTGATATAGAAAAATTGGAACTCATTATTGATACCTATATACACAAGGTTTTTTCTAACCGGAAATTTCACCGGGTATTGCACCAGGAAATGATGTTGAATCAGCGGGAACCGCTTGCCCAGGCAATTGTTGATATCCTGTATCCTAACAGTTTAATAATAAAAGGCGTCCTTGAATCGGGCATGAAAAAAGGGGTATTCAGAAAAGTAGATCCGCCCCTGGTTATTGCTTCCATCATTGGAACGATTAACCAGGTACTGTTATCAAAAAGAATGTGCATCAAATTGCTGGAGAAGCCGGCTGATTATATTCCTTACGAGGACGCCGCCTTTGTAAAACGCCTCGCGGATCATTTAAAACAGCTGGTGCATGCGCACCTGCTGGTTAAATCATAAAACATTTAAATAATAAATAGCAAGATGGAAAATCAGGAAATACCGGCTGCAAAGAAAAAATCACCGCTTAGATTCATTATCCTCGCAATCATACTCATTGTTGCCGGATATGTTGGATTTAAAAAAATATCTTTTGCAATGGCGCACGAAACAACAGACAATGCCCAGGTAGAAGCGCAAATTGCGCCGGTGTTGCCGCGGGTGGCGGGCTATGTAAAATCCATTGCGGTAAACGATTATGATTCAGTGAAAGCGGGTCAGTTGCTGGTAGAGCTGGATGATGAAGAACTGCAATCGCAGCTTGCGCAAATGGAAGCAGATTACAGGGTGGCGCAAGCTGAGATCCTCAATGCCAGGGCAGCACTCAACAACGCGGTAGTATCAATAAAATCGAACAGGGGAACCATTTCATTGAGCGATGTAAAAGTACAACAGGCCCAGGATGATTACAACCGTAACAAAAACTTGTATACAGACCAGGCCATCACAAAGAAACAACTGGAAGACAGTCGCTATGCCTTGGAACAGGCAAGTCAGCAGGCTACCAACAGCCAGAGTGAACTGGGTACTGCGCAAAGCCGCGTTGCTATTTCACAGTCGGGCATACAAAGAGCAGAAGCACAGCTGGGTGTAAAAAAAGCCATTATTGATCAGCAGAAACTGAAGATTTCTTACACCAAAGTATATGCTCCCCAGGCTGGGAAAATAGGCAAACGGAATATTTCTACCGGGCAGTTTGTTCAGGCAGGTAGTCCGCTGTTTTCTATTGTGAACGATAGCACGTATTGGATAGTTGGCAATTTTAAGGAAACACAAATAAAGAAATTTCACCAGGGGCAGGAAGCAGAGATTGAACTGGATGCCTATCCCGATCTGAAAATAAAGGGTACACTTGAAAGTGTAAGCGATGCAACGGGTGCGAAATTTTCCTTACTTCCACCCGATAATTCGAGCGGTAATTTTGTAAAAGTTACCCAGCGTGTTCCGGTAAAAATTAATATCAATGATATTAACCAATACAGGAATATCCTAAGAGCTGGTTTAAGCGCTTATATCGTAGTGCCGGTAAAATAAACAGAGAAGTTATGGCTACGCCGAAAGGATTTGCAAGAACGATCATTGTAATTACAACTATCTCTGCAGCAATAATGGAGCTTATTGACACTTCCATTGTGAATGTTGCGCTGAACGACATGAGCGGCAGCCTGGGAGTAAGTATTGAAGACATTAGCTGGGTAATCACCGCATATGCTATTGCCAACGTTATCATTATTCCACTCACTGGTTTCCTGGCCGAATATTTTGGGAGGAAAAATTATTACATCGCCTCCATGATAATTTTTACGGTGGCTTCCTATCTGTGCGGGCAGTCCAGCAGCCTGATAGAAATAATTATGTGGCGCTTTGTACAGGGCGTGGGCGGTGGTGCACTGTTGTCTACTTCACAAGCTATCCTTTTTGATGCATTTGAAGTAAAAGACCGGCCCATTGCGTCCGGTTTGTTTGGAATGGGTATTGTGTTGGGTCCCACACTGGGCCCCACGTTGGGCGGGTATATCATGGAAAGCTATAGCTGGCCGCTGATATTTATGATTAATATTCCTATCGGTATAATCGCCACCATCCTTGCTTTTACATTCATTGATAAAAAAGCAGGGGAGGGTACTAAAAAGAAAGAAATTAAAATTGATTATACTGGTATTTTATTGCTGATGGTAGGCATTGGTTGTTTGCAGTTTGTGCTGGAACGGGGAGATGCAGATGATTGGTTTAGCAGCGAGACCATCCGGATCTGTAGCGGACTGGCATTGGTAGGCCTGGTTAGTTTTATCTGGTATGAACTCAGCATTGATAAACCCGCGGTGAACCTGCGCGTACTCAATAACACCAACCTGGCTTTTACTACCATCTTTACGTTTGTGGTTGGCCTGGGATTGTACACCTCTGTATTTGTTTTTCCGGTACTTGCGCAGAGCGTATTGGGTTATACACCGCTGGAGACCGGTTTAACGCTGCTTGCACCAACGATGATTACCGTGGTGCTGATGCCGGTGATCGGTAAACTGATGGCGAAAGGCGTAAAGCCCATTCCATTTGTAATAGCAGGCTTCCTGCTTTTTGCAGGGTATGCGTGGTACAGTTCCAGGGTAAGCATGGACGTTAGCAGGCAGGATTTCTTTTTTCCTTTTGCATTGCGTGCTGTGGGTATGAGCATGGTGCAGTTGCCGTTGATTAACCAGGCAGTAGCCGGGTTGATGCCAAAAGACTATGCATCGGGTATTGCACTAAATAATATGACCCGGCAGCTGGGCGGTGCGTTTGGTATTGCCATGGCCAATAACTATGTCTCTCACCAATACGCGCAGCACCGCACCGATCTGGTAGCCAATATTACCCAGGGATCTGCTGCGGTAAGTGAACGGGCCACCAGCCTTGCGCAAAATTTTATAAACAAAGGTGGTTTTGATATTGGTACCGCTACCACAAAAGCCATGGCTATGATAAACAATGCAGTGGACAGGCAGGCGCATTACCTCGCTTACCTGGATACGTTCAGGCTGGTAGCCGTGTTTTTTATTGTCGTGATTCCGCTGGTGGTTTTTTTACGGGTTAAGAAAACCAGCCCGGAAGATCAGGCTGCTGCCAAGGCCGCCATTGCAGAATCACATTAATTTCGACTTTATTTTGTTGGCAATGCCGGCAAAAAACGTATAAAATCAACACATGAAAAGGATATTATTTACCGCCCTCAGCTTCGCAGCATTGTTGCACACACAGGCTCAGGCCACTGCAAATGATGAGTTGAAAGCGCTGGTGAACCAGTCGTTTGGTTATTTTCCTAAAATTAAAGAAGTAGAAAACACCGTTGAGACTGCCAGGCAAAGGCTGGCGATTGCAAAAAATAATTTGCCGGTGGTGGATGGCAATGCGAGTTACAATTTTGTGCAACCGAAAATTGTTTTGCCGCTGGAAGTAAATGGTAAACAGCAGGATTTTCAATTTGCACCGGTGCATAATTTTAATGCAAATGTGGGTGGCAGCTATACACTTTTTGATTTTGGCAGGCTGAAAGCCAATATTGAAAAGTCAAAAGAAGAAATCCGGTACGCTGAGCACAATACAGATTTCGCAAGAACCCAGCTGGCAAACCAGGTGGCAAATATCTATTACAATATTATTTATTTTGAAAGAGGCATTGTTATAGAAGACAGTGTGCTGGCTTACCTTACCGATAACAGGCAGATAGTAGAAAGCAAGTTAAAAAACGGGGATGCCATTAAACTCGATTTGCTAAGTATTCAGTCGCAGGTTGACGCAGAACAGAATAAAAAACTGGACCTGCAGAACTACCTTCAAAAACAACAGAACCTGTTGCAATTTACAACGGGTGTCAATGCTACGGCCGGTCACGGTTTCGACTTTGAAATTCCATTAAAGGCGGTTGCGGAAGCACTCGGTGACGCACAGACGAACAACCCTGAATACCTGCTGGCAAACGACAGGGTAAAACAATCACAAAATGACATCGCTATTGCACGGCTGGGTACCAAACCTTCGGTGAATGTGGGCGCCAGTGCGGGGTTTAAAAATGGCTACGTACCCGCCGTGAATGAAATGCGTTTTAACTATGCCGCCGGAATATCGCTTAGGCTGCCTATTTACGACGGTAACAGAACAAAACAACAAGTGAAATTATCCGAAACAGTATTAACGCAGAATAAACTTGCTATCGAAACCTTGAACAGCACCTTTAAACGCGATATACAACAGGCCTTGATTGATATTCAGTCCAACCAGGAAAGAATCAACAATACCAAGGGACAGATAGAACAGGCGCAGGCAGCGCAGGTGCTGGCCTCCAGCCGCTTTAAGAACGGGGTGGGTACCAATCTTGAAATTACCAATGCCAGCACCAACGTAGCGCGTGCGCAGTTCAGCAAGCTGCAGTATGAATACCAGCTGTGCCTGGCAAAAGTGGAACTGGTTAAATTATTGGGGTATAAGTACTGGTAAGGGCCGATTTTTTCATCGGGTGCCAAATATACTGGCGCAAGCTACTTGCCATTGACTCATAAAGATAAAAATAGCCCCGGGGAATCACTCCGGGGCTTTAATGTTTTTTGTACGAACCTCGCCAATTTTTTAGGTCTTCATAGGTACAAAACGTAGGATGGTTCGTTCAGCAGGATTTGGATTTTTAACGGATAGGTTTTTCGTGTTTAATAAAGGATATTGGATGCGCTTAAAAAGGTGCCGGACATTGGATTTTAAAATGGTTTCTTCAGGATTTGGACAAGTTGGTTTTTAGGATTTGGATGTTTCGGTTTCTTAGGATTTGGATATTTGCGCATGCGTATCATTCATTCAACAATACAAACATACAACCCTTTACAGGGTGGGTCAAGCGCACAAACGCCTAATTTTTTTTCTTCGGTATTTACATGCTTAATCGTATGTTTACTAGGACGGAATTTTGTATTAACACCCTATTTTTCAATCCATATCATAATCACTTAGTTTTAGAGTTTATGTACCTGCAAAGGGGTAACTGGAAACGCTTATACGCGATAACGAACCATTAAAACATGTCATATGAAATTCGAAAATAAGACGGTCTTTATATCTGGCGGAAGCAGGGGAATCGGCAAAGCAATTGCGTTGCGCCTTGCCAGGGAAGGCGCCAATATTGCCATCGCTGCCAAAACCGTTGACCCCAATCCAAAATTAGAGGGCACCATTTTTACCGCCGCAGAAGAAATCGCAAAAGCAGGGCCGGGTAAGGTATTGCCGTTGCAGGCAGACATCCGTTTTGAAGAGAGCATCAATGCGGCCGTAAAAACAACCGTAGATACCTTTGGCGGCATCGATATACTGATTAATAATGCCAGCGCCATCAGCCTGTCACAAACCGAGCAAACAGAGTGGAAACGCTGGGAGCTGATGCAAGGCATTAACGTCAGGGGAACGTTCTTTACGAGCAAAGCCTGTATTCCGCACCTGAAAAAAGCGCACAATCCGCATATACTTAATTTATCACCACCGATCAGTCTTGATCCCAGCTGGTTTGCTAAACACCTCGCTTATACCATGAGCAAATATGGGATGAGTATGGTAGTACTGGGACTGGCAGAAGAACTAAAAGGCGATCGCATTGCCGCGAATGCCTTGTGGCCTAAAACAACCATTGCCACAGCCGCCGTTAAAAATTTACTGGGTGGCGATTTCCTGATGCAAAGAAGCCGTACCCCGGATATTGTTGCCGATGCTGCATTTTATATTTTACAGCGCCCGTCTTATGAATGCTCAGGTAATTTTTTCATCGACGAAGATGTATTAACAGAAGCGGGCATCACAGACTTTTCACACTATGCCGTTAATCCCCAGCATAAATTAATGATGGACCTGTTCGTTTAACTAATTAACCATACACCCATTACCACATCAACATCCCGCCTGGCGGGATGTTGATTTTTTTTGAGCTGCCCATGCAGTAACTAGCTTACACCTGTAGTAGTGCGGCCGGTCCATTGCGTGCGGATATTCAATACGGATCCGTGCTATTCATTTTACAATTATAGCCAATTTCGTTCATCACTACAACGCAACCGTGTCCCGCCGGGGCCTTTCATTGCTTTTCCTTAAATTGTGTGTAAACACCACTTACATGAGAAAATCAATTGCTGCCGGCCTGGTAGCTTGTTGCACCCTGCTGGTATGCCTTTCGGCCGAAGCACAAAAAAAATTAAACACAATAAACAACGAAGCACTTAAATCCCTTGCTATGGCGGATCTGCAGGGAGGCTACGAAACCTATAAAACAATTGCTTTGCAGATATGGAATTACGCGGAAGTGGGCTATAAAGAAGTTAAAAGTTCGGCGCTTCTTCAAAAAACATTGCAGGACAATGGGTTTACAGTAGCGGCGGGTGTAGCCGGCATGCCAACCGCGTTTGTGGCTACTTACGGCAATGGTAAACCGGTAATTGGTATACTGGCAGAATACGATGCTTTGCCTGGCCTCGCCCAGGAAGCCGTACCGGAAAAGACAGGTATTGATGGAAAGACTGCCGGTCATGCCTGTGGCCACCATTTGTTTGGTACTGCCTCCGTTGCTGCTGGTATAGAAATAAAAAAACTAATTGCAGAAAAAAAGATCAGTGGAACAATTAAAGTTTACGGCTGTCCTGCAGAAGAAGGCGGCAGCGGTAAAGTATACATGGTGCGCGCAGGATTGTTCAATGATGTTGATGTAGTGATACACTGGCACCCCGATGCAGAAAACAGTGTTACCATGACGAGTGCACTCGCCAATAAATCTGCCAAATTTCGTTTTCATGGTTTGTCGGCCCACGCCGCGGCGGCACCTGAACGAGGCCGCAGTGCACTTGATGGCGTGGAAGCGATGGATTATATGGTGAATATGATGCGGGAACATACGCCCCAGGAAACCAGGATTCACTATGTAATCACCAACGGGGGTAAAGCACCCAATGTGGTGCCCGATTTTTCTGAAGTATATTATTATGTTCGGCATCCAAAGAGAGAGGAGGTTGTCAGCATTTTCGATCGCGTGGTGAAAGCTGCTGAAGGTGCCGCCCTGGGCACAGGTACAACGGTTGATTATGAGATCATTGGTGGTACCCACGATTTACTCCTGAACCGAACGTTGGGTGACGCCATGCAAAAAAACCTGGAGAAAGTGGGCGGTGTAACTTATACGCCCGAAGAGACCGCGTTTGCAAAAAAATTGCAGACAACGTTTGGTTATAAGGTGGATGCAATAGAAACTGCAGCAGTAGTTAAACCAATAAAAGTAGAAAGCAATGCCGGTGGTGGATCGACAGATGTAGGCGACGTTAGTTATGCCGTGCCTACTGTTGGTATGGGTGCCGCTACCTGGGTGCCGGGAACACCTGCGCATAGCTGGCAGGCAGTCGCTTGCGGCGGAACAGAAATTGGTACCAAGGGGATGATGGTAGGCGCTAAAACAATGGCGTTAACAGCAATTGACCTTTTTACCACGGCATCGTTGATTGAAAAAGCAAAAGCAGAATTTGTAAAAGAGAAGGGGGATTACCAGTACAAGGCGTTGTTAGGCGACCGCAAACCTGCACTGAATTACCGGGATTGATTGGTGAAACAATAACAACGGAATACGGACGGCAGCGCGGAATTTTTCCGTGGCATTTGTGAATATGATTGTCCGCAGTTTTAAAAAGCTGTATGCGGACTACAAAGGCCAGTAATAATTGCCTGCTTTTTTTCAAAACCAAAACAAAAAAATGGGTAACATGCATAAAAATCCTGCGGTATTAATTGCGTTAATTTTGTTGGTAACAGTGCAACTCCAGGCACAAAAGAAAACACCTGCGGCTGCCATCAAAGAAAAAATTATCAGCGACCTTGACGGCCAATATGATACCTACAAAAACATTGCCTTTACCATCTGGGATTATGCAGAAGTGGGTTACAAAGAAACCAAGAGTACCGCCTTGCTGCAAAAAACATTAAAAGACAATGGCTTTACTATAGAAGCTGGTGCAGCCGGTATGCCAACAGCGTTTGTGGCTACTTACGGCCATGGTAAACCGGTAATTGGTGTATTGGCTGAGTACGACGCCCTGCCCGGACTCTCACAGGATACCGTAGCGGAAAGAAAATCTTTTCCGGATAAGATTGCCGGGCATGCCTGCGGTCATCACCTGTTCGGCACGGCTGCTGTTGCAGCTGCTATAGAAATGAAGAAAATGATGGACCAGGGGAAAATTGCCGGCACGGTTAAATTATTTGGTTGCCCGGCAGAAGAAGGCGGGAGCGGAAAGGTGTATATGGTAAGAGAAGGTTTATTTAATGATGTAGATGCGGTGATTCACTGGCATCCCGCATCTTCAAATGCTACTGCTATTGGCTCCTCGCTTGCAGATGTAACTGTTAAATTTCGTTTTCATGGGTTGTCGGCACATGCTGCGGCTGCGCCAGACAGGGGCCGCAGTGCCTTGGATGGCGTGGAGGCAATGGACAACATGGTAAACATGATGCGTGAACATATTCCGCAGGATGCCCGTATCCACTACGTGATATCCAACGGGGGCAAAGCGCCGAATGTAGTGCCCGATTTTGCCGAAGTGTGGTATACCATCCGGCACAGGAACCGCAGCGAGCTAACCCGGATTTTCGACTGGGTGGTGCTGGCAGCAAATGGTGCAGCAATGGGTACACAAACAAAAGTTGACTACGAAATATTGAGCGGTGAATACGAAACGCTGCCCAACAAAACACTGGCCATTGCGGTACAAAAAAACATGGAAAAGGTAGGAGGCGTTACCTACACAACAGCCGAAACTGCTTTCGCAAAAAAAATACAGGCAACCTATGCTTATAAAGTTCCTCCCCCGGAAGCTGCAGCAAAGGTAGAGCCGCTGCTGCTGGAGAATATCAACAGTGTGTTTTATGCATCTACAGATGTGGGAGACGTTAGCTGGACGGTACCCACTATCGGAATGGGTGCCGCAACGTGGGCGCCAGGTACGCCGCCCCATAGCTGGCAGGCGGTTGCCTGCGGGGGTACTTCTATTGGTTTTAAGGGAATGATGGTAGCGGCAAAAACACTTGCCTTAACCGGCTTTGATCTGCTTACCAACAAAGCGTTGCTGGAAGAGGCAAAAAAAGAATTTATCGAAGCACGCGGCACAGATTTTAAATACAAAGCGATTATAGGTGACCGGAAGCCCCCTTTTAATTACAGGGATTGATATCCTGCTGCGATGGCCCTGTAATATTTTACATTCAATGCCGACTAATACAAATACGCAAACAATGCTGTAAATGATTTTTCAACGATTGGCTTTAAAGCTTGTAAAACGCACAATGCCCGCGCTCCTGGCATTTTTACCAGTCACGTTGTGTTCTCAGCAACACCCGGTCAGCAGCGTTCAGCAATTGACGGATTCTATCCGCTCTATTGTGGAGAAAAACCATATACCGGGTTTGATGGTAGGCATCACCGGCAAAGATTCCGTCATTTTTTCTGGCGGGTTAGGTTATGCTGACCTGCAAAAAAAACGGGTGGTGGATGGACAAACCCTGTTCAGGCTGGGTTCTGTTACAAAAATGTTTGTTGCTCTTGCAATTTTAAAATTAGTGGAGCAGGGAAAATTGAATCTGGACGATGAACTTAAAAAAATAGCACCCGAACTGCCTTTTACAAATAAGTGGGAATCCACGCATCCTGTAAAAATCATTCACTTACTGGAACACACGGCCGGGTTTGATGATATGAAACTAAACCGGATGTGTTCGCAGGATAGCCGGCAGTTCACGGGGAAAGCCATGATGCTGTTTCAGAAAAATTCATATGTATCCCGTTGGCAGCCGGGCGAAAGGTTTGCATACAGCAATCCCGGTTATGTTATTTTAGGATACATTATTGAAAAGTTATCGGGCAAAACCTATGCACAGTATTTAACAGATAATATTTTATCGCCACTTGCAATGGATCAGTCAAATTTTAATACGCTGAGCAAAATGCCGGCGTATGACACCAGGCAATATGTGGTGCATGCAGGTAAAGTAATAACGGTGCCATCGGTGAATGTGTTGATGCCGCCTGCTGGTGCGCTATGGTCGTGTTCGGATGATATGGTAAAATTCCTGCGCTTGTTGCTTAACAACGGGCTGCCGTTTTTTGCGGACAGCAGCCTCAGCGAAATGGAAACAGGACATAGTTCGCTGGCGGCGCGAGCGGGATTGCGCAATGGTTACGCATTGGCCAATGCCGGCATGTATTTATACAGCATGCAGGCATGGCACGGGCATGGAGGTTTATTAGGCACCTGCTTTTCAACGCTCGCGTACAACAGGAAACTTGGATCAGGCTTTATTGTTTCTTCCAATGGCAACCAACCAAATTATCAGGTGGAAAGATTAATCGTTGACTTCCTCGAGCAACAAATTCCTGCACAAATGCCGGCGCCCACGGCAACCGATTCAGTAATTATACACCCTTACCTCGGCCAGTACCAGTTTGAAAGCCCGCGCAACGAGGTTTCTGCATTTAAAGACAGGTTGATGAATACCGTAACGGTATACCTGGATAAGCATCAGCTTTACGTGAAACCAATATTTGGTGATCCATTAAAATTGGTGGCAACTGCCGGCCTGCAGTTCGCACACGAAGGTGCCAACACCGCCACCATTGTTTTTACAAAAAATGCGGAAGGGAATAATGTGATGGTGATGGATGACGCATACTTTGTGCAAACGTCTTTATTCAGGGCAAAATTTCCGTTCTGGGTGGCCATGACGGCTATGCTGCTGGCCATGTCGGCTGCGTTGGCGGGCCTTTTTTCTTTAGGTGCCATTGCAATTGGCCGGGTTGAAAATAAAAAACGATTGATACGCGTACTGCCGCTGGCGGCGATGCTTTTACTATGCTGGTCGGTGATGCATTTGTTACAGGTGGAAGAGGAGACTTATTTGTTGAGTGAACTTACAAATATCAATAGCAGAACAATGATCATCTTTTCGGGCACATTGCTTTTTGGTATAATTGCCTTGCTCCATGTTGTACTGGTAATAAGCAGGTTTAGATTAATCAACAACCGCGTATTTGCTGCTTACTGGTTGCTGGCTTCGCTGTCTATATTTTATATCGCGCTGTTGTTATTTCAAAACGGCTGGATAGGGCTGCGGACCTGGGCGATGTAAAGAACAAATTAATTTTGTTGCAAAAATCTTTGCCATCCGTAGAAAATAGGACAGGTGCTGGTTGCAGCCTTTATTATTTTATTCCCCTTGCAATTTTTCCGGCCGCATTTGCGGAAAAAGCAATACATCCTGGATGCTTACCTGGTTGGTCATAAACATGCACAGCCTGTCAATGCCAATGCCAATACCACTGGTGGGGGGCATGCCATACTCGAGGGCGCGTAAAAAATCATGATCTATAAACATGGCTTCATCATCGCCGCGCTGCATCAGTTGCGCCTGCTCTTCAAAACGTTCCCGCTGTTCAATGGGGTCATTCAGTTCACTGTAGGCATTGGCCACTTCTTTACCATTGACCATTAATTCAAAGCGTTCCACCAGGCCGGGTTTGCTGCGGTGCTTTTTTGTGAGCGGGCTCATTTCCACCGGGTAATCAATAATAAAAGTGGGTTCGGTGTACGTGTGTTCACTGGTATTCCCAAATATCTCATCAATCAGTTTGCCTTTTCCGATATTGCCAGGCACACTTATATTGAGCGCTTTACAGGTTTCGCGCAAACCAGCCTCATCTTGTTCGCTGATATCAATGCCCGTGTTTTCTTTGATGGCATCAAAAATAGAAACTCTTTTAAAAGGAGCTTTGTAGCTAATGATATTTTCTCCCAGTGGCACTTCAGTGGTGCCATACAATGCAATGGCGCATTTTTCCAGCAGCTGTTCGGTAATCTCCATCATCCAGAAATAATCCTTGTAGGCAGTATACCATTCCAGGATAGTAAACTCAGGATTGTGCGTGCGGTCCATACCTTCGTTCCTGAAATTACGACTGAATTCATATACCCAGTCGAACCCACCCACAATCAGTCTTTTGAGGTAGAGTTCATTGGCAATGCGGAGGTAGAACGGCGCATCCAGGGCGTTGTGGTGGGTGATAAAAGGGCGTGCGGCCGCACCTCCGGGAATAGCCTGTAATACGGGCGTATCCACTTCCAGTGCTCCTTTTTCATTCAGGAATTCCCGGATGGTGTTTATTAATTTTGTACGTTTTACAAAAGTCTCTTTTACTTCAGGATTAATCGTTAAATCAACATAGCGCTGCCGGTATTTAAATTCCGGGTCTGTTACCTCATCAAAAGATTCACCATCTTTTTCTTTTACGGTAGGTAATGGTTTTAATGACTTGGTAAGGATGCTGAATTCTTTTACATGCACAGACGTTTCACCGGTTCTTGTTGTAAATACATATCCTTTGATGCCGATGATATCGCCGATGTCTATTAATTTTTTCCAGACAGCCTGGTACAGGGTTTTGTCTTCACCGGGACAAATATCATCTTGTTTTATATAGAATTGTATTTTACCGGTTGCATCCTGTAATACGGCAAAGTTGGCTTTGCCCATATCGCGCACGCTCATGATGCGGCCTGCAATGCACACGTCCGAAAAATCCGCTTTGTTTTCTTCCCCCTTGTAATTTGCTTTTATAAACGCCGCGCTGCTGTTTACCGGGTACAGCGGGGCCGGGTATGGATCGATGCCCAGTTTTTTTAATCCTTCCAGTTTTTCTCTGCGGATGATTTCCTGCTCTGACAAATGTTGCGTACTCATGTATAACTGGTATTTAATAAAGCCAGGATGTATACCGGGCTGTTTACGGGCTGCAAAAATACAAGATTGAAGCGGGAAATCCGCTCGGTTGGAGGGCGGCAGCGAAACGTTTTGCCGCAGGCATTTTAAAAACTACCTGCCCAGGGGAATGCCGATCGCCAGCGCCGGGTATAATTGGCTGGAAAAGGAAGATTTAAATAATAAGGGTGCTTTTTCTGTTTTTAAAAAAACCGACATAGCCTTTGCCCTGCTTCTGTGGGCACCAACAAAAAAAGGAATGGAACCGCACATGGCGCCTATTCCCACCACCGTAATCAGCCCGCCGGCAACGGCTTGTACTTCGCCTGCGCTCAATTCATCATACACCGTGTTGTTATTGCTGTTGTTTCTGTTAATACCCGTTACCAGTAAGATGGTGCCACCTGCCGCTACTGCCGCACCCGTGGTCAAAAAAATAATCCCGGCTTTTTGTTTGCGCCTGCTTCTTTGCATATAGTCATCATACCGGGAATAAGTAGCCCGCGGACGCTGCTGGCAGCAAAGAGACAGGGAAAACGCAAGGACCGACAGCAAAAAAATTGAATGTTTCATAGTACGCTGGGGTTGAGTGGTAAATATAAAATTTAAATTGACCGGATGGGTATCGTATTCCTTTTTTTAATGCGGCAAGATGCCGTGCTTTCAGGGCATCGTCAGCAATACCTGCCAGGCATCGGATACCGCTTTTTTATCCAGTAATTCATTTGCATATAATTGAAGTTCCCGGTCCATTTCGTCGGGATTAATGGAATAATACTGGAAGATGTTTTTCAATCGTTCATCGTAATAAGCAGGATCAATAACCGGAATTTCCGACACGCTGCCCAATAATGCAATATTGATGGATGAAAGCAGCTTGCTGTTGCGGATATGTTCCGGCAAAGCATTGGTACCGATTCCGGACTGTTGCATATTTCCTTTATCCATGCATTTCTATGTTGTCCAGTAAAGAGAAATCACTTTCCTCACGTGCAATGGTATTGCTTAGTGTGCCGAGGCAGTCCGAGGCCGTTTCTACCACATCACCTTCTTTGAGCCATTTTGCCGCAGCACCGGTATTGCCGGATGCGTTAATGCGATTGCATTCTGGCAGGCTGCCTTTGCCCACCGGGCCAATTCCGATTACATCGCCCGGAAAAAGATTCACGCCATAAGAAGCGCGCTCAATCATTTCTGCAAATGTGCAGTGCAGCATTTCGCTTGTTGCATCAATCAGTAGCGTTCCGTTCAATTTGGTTTGAATTGCCAGGTTCCAGCTTTTGCCGGTATGGTTATCTTGCGTAGTTGTTTCAAAAGGCTGCAATTCATCCAGCGTTACCAGCCACGGCCCGGTGGCAAAAGCGAAATCGTTGCCTGTAGCAGCGGTGGGGTGTTGTTGCACCGCTTTTTGTTGCAGCCGCCTTGCGCTGAAATTATTTATCAGCATCAACCCGCCAATAAAATCATCCGCTTCTGCTGCAGCGATGTTACGGCCCTGCTTGCAGATAACTACAGCCACTACCACTTCAACATCCAAATCTTCCAGCTGGTCGGGCATGCAATTGACGGTACCCGGTCCTTGTATGCTGTGGTGATTGGAAAAATGAAAAACAGGGAAATGATTAACAACCGTAGTTGCATTGGTTTCACTGGAAGGGCCCTGGCGCAAATCTGCCTGCAAATTATTGCCATTTCTAAAGGATGCCGGAAAGGGAACAGGTGCAATTAATTGAATACTATCATATGGAACCGCTTTCTTTCTCGATATTTTTTCTTCTCTTACCATAATTTCTCCGCCCAGTGCCATCGGCAGGGCATCTTCCCAATAATTCAAAAACATGCTCATGGTATTGGGCAGGTCGGGGTGCAACAGGTCCATATCAAACACATCACCGTCTATATAAGCTGCCAGTTGCTCGTGCCCCTCTTTCAGGTAAGAAATCAATTTCATGCTGGTGTTTTAGGTACGCAATTTATATTTTTTATACTACCGGGCGTGCAATTCAATTGCCCGCCATGCCGGTTAGGCGCCTTATTTGTAACTTTCAAATATGAAATCATTTACCACCGCTGTATTTTTTTTTATTGCCGCAATGAATGCGCATGGGCAGGGCAAAACGGATACATGGTTGGAACACTTACTGCGGAGCCACGCTACCCCATTGTTAGAACAGGTGTTGGATAACCCGGACAGTTTCCATTACCAGCTTATTTATACGCAGGTAAACAGGGATAAAAATAACCTGCCGCATTGCAAAAATTATTTTTTAAACGTTAACAACAAGCAATATTTTAACCCTGCTTCTACGGTTAAACTGCCAGTAGCGCTGAGTGCGCTTGAAAAACTGAACCAACTGCGGGTGCCTGGTCTGAGCAGGCATACCACCATGCTCACAGACAGCAGTTACAGCGGACAAATAAAAGTGTACAACGATAGTTTAGCGGAGAATGGTTTGCCATCCATTGACCAATACATCAGGGAAATATTTTTGGTGAGTGACAACAATGCCTATAACCGCCTGTATGAATTTGTTGGCCAGCAGACATTGAATGAGAAATTGAACCAAAAGGGTTATTCGGGCACCCGCGTTACACGACGGTTCATGCCAATGACCCAAGATGAAAACAGCCATACCAATGCCATCCGGTTTGTAGCGGGTGAAAAGGCCATCTATACGCAGGCGCCTGCAGTGAACACCATCCCTTTTGATTTCAGTAACGTGTACAAAGTGGGCAATGCATATTACGACCGTCAAGACAGCCTCATTAACGCTCCCATGGACTTTACTACCCACAATGTTTTTGTGCTGGAGGACTTGCAGCGGATGCTGCAGTCGGTGTTGTTGCCCCAATCGGTACCCGCTAAAAACAGGTTTGCGTTAACGGAAGGCGATAAACGTTTTCTTTACCAGTACATGTCCGAACTGCCGTATGAAAGCAGGTTTCCACATTACGATACCACCGAATATTTTGCATCCTATACAAAATTTTTTATGTTCAGGGCAGGAAAAAATAGACCACCATCTTACCTGCGGGTGTTTAACAAGGCGGGGTGGTCGTATGGCTTTCTTACCGATGCTGCGTATATCGTGGATTTTAAACATAAGGTAGAGTTTATGATCACCGCGTGCATTTACACCAACAGCGACGGCGTGTTGAATGATGACAAATACGACTACGATACAATCGGCTACCCGTTTTTCCAGGATGCAGGTAATATTATTTATGATTTTGAATTGAGCAGACCGCGCAAACGCCTGCCCGATCTCAGCGCATTCAAATTAAATTATGGTTCCGGCAGCGCTCAACCGAATGTGCGTTGATAAAGTAAAGGGTATTTTGTACGCGCCTTTTTACACAACATTTACCGGCTTGCAGCCAGGTTAGTGGCAAATAAAAAAAACCCCGTAACTAACGGGGTTCATTCCACTTTCCAACAAACATGAGAGAAAACGGTCTTATTATTTTTTTGTCTTACTATAAGTTGACCATGTAGCGCCATCAAGAGATTGTAACGTAATTGACTGGTCGGCATTCTGCAGGGTTACAAAATAGCCATTGCTGTCGGGTTTAGAAAATTCAAACAGTTCAGTAATCCAGTAGTTGTCGTAATCTTTTCTCAGGGAAGTCTGCAGGTTGATTGGCAATTGCGTAGACAGCATATTGTGCACCACACCCATTAGTTCACCATCAAAAGTAAAATAAGCGGTCATTACTTCGCTGTTCATTTTGAAACCAGCTTTGTAATAATTATCTGTTTTGCCCCAGTTTACATCTTTAGCCTGCGCAAATTCCTGGTTAAAGGCATTTTCAACTTTGTAATTAACATTATCTATTTTGTTTGCAAACGCAGCGTTGACCAGTAAAACGGTACTTAACACAACTGCTGTAATCATCTTTTTCATTGTAATATTTTTTATTGATTGTTTAATTGGTTTCTGTAGTATAAGACGCAGCTTGTTGCCGCATGTTACAGTTATTTAAAATTCTTTTTGTAGGTAGAAAAATCTCCGTTTCCAGTGGCTTTAACTATCATCGAACCTTTTGCGGTAGTAAGGGTAATAAAATATTCGATGCCATCTTTTTTACTGTACTCGAATATGGTTATTACGCGGGCATCGCTATATCGTTTTTCAAGACCGGTTGCAACTAAAATAGGCAACTGTGGTTTTAATATCTGGCGGGTGGTTCCCAGGAAATCACCTTCTTCTGTAAAAAACGCATGGAGTGTTTCGTTGTTAAATATAAATTTCGCCTGGTAAACCCCTTCATTGTTCATGGGGATCCACTCCACGTCTTTAACCTGTGTAAATTCTGTTGTGAAAGCCTGCTTTACTTTAACGTTTGGTTCATTGTTGGCAGCATAAGTAGCGCCTGAACTAAGAAGTGCAGCTGCAAGGGTAAGGGAAAGAAAAATCTTTTTCATAATAAAATTATAAGGTTTAATGAAACATGTTTTTTAATTGTCTCTGCAAAGCTACAAGGCATTGATAGGAATACTAAGCGTATTACGGTGAATCGACGTTTTCATACGATGAAATGCATAAAACCGGCTTTGATCAGTATTTCCTCCCCTGCCAATATCTTTTTAAAGAACTTACCTGTATAAGACGGCGCAAATGTATTTATGTTGCAACCTCCTGAAAGTGATACTTGACCGGTGGTAGTAAACCTTGCGATTTGTTGGATACGATGATGAACGGTAACCTTGTTTTCGCGGTAAACAGAAATTAAAGTGGCTGGTGGCTTAACATGCTACAGCTTGCAATAAAAGAAGAAAAGCAGGTTAAGTAAGCGTTAAATTAATCCAGTGGTATTGCAACGCCACAGTTTAGCAAGACCTGTATTACTTATTGTGTATTTTTAAACTAATTTATTGCAATGAATTACCTGGCACACGCATACCTTTCCTTTAACCAGCCCGAAATACTGGTGGGTAACATGATCAGTGATTTTGTGAAAGGAAAAAAAAAGTTTGACTATGCACCAGGCATTCAGAAAGGCATCGGGTTGCACAGGGATATAGATAATTTTACAGATACGCATGCCGCAAACCGCGCGGCAAAGGACGTTTTCAGGCCGGTATACAGACTGTATTCCGGCGCATTGGTGGATGTGGTGTACGATCATTTTCTGGCGATAGACAGCAATGTGTTTACAACCGACAGCCTGTTGCAGTTTTCAGTCGCCACTTATGCCACATTAACACCTTTTCTAACTGGATTACCGATGCAGTTCCAGGCAATGTTTCCTTATATGCGGCAGCAAAACTGGCTGAATAACTACCAGTACAACTGGGCTATAGAAAGGAGCCTGGCAGGCGTGGTAAGAAGGGCCGTCTACCTGACAGCGTCGGATCCGGCCTTCCAATTGTTTGAAAAGCATTATGCCGAATTACAATCATGTTATGCAGCTTTTTTTCCTGAATTGAAGAAATTTGCTTTGGAACAATTGCCTGTTCATTAAAATTTGCGGCAAGGTTTATATTTGCAATTATAAAAAAACACCATGAGAAAAGTTTTTGTTACGCTCCTGTTATTTTCAACCTGCCTGGCCAGTGCTGTTGCGCAGTCGAGGTTCCCTTTGCTGGATAAGTCGGCGATGGATATGAGCTACTATCCTGTTAATTATACCATTCTCAGAATTCAGGACAAGGCCACGGAGCCGCTGGTGGCCCGTTTAGTCTATAGCAGACCGTTGAGAAACGGCAGAAATGTTTTTGGGGAATTGCTGGAGTATAATAAGATTTGGCGGCTGGGCGCAAATGAAGCAACGGAAATTGAATTTTTTAAGGACGTACTGATCAATAATAAAGTAGTGCCCAAAGGAAGGTATACGCTGTATGCCATTCCTACACCGGAAAAATGGACCATTATTGTAAACAGAGAAACAGATATCTGGGGCGCATTTAAATACGATAGCGGGAAAGATGTGGTAAGGGCAGACGCAATGGTGCAAAAACAAACCGAGCCGCAAGAGGCATTTACCATGTTTTTTGAAAAAGCGGCTACGGGATTTGTAATGGTCGCCACCTGGGACGATTCCCTTATATCGCTCCCCATCAGTGTTTATGAAAAGCCGGTTAAAAAACCGGTCAAAAAGAAATAGGCAAAGGAGATTTTTTAATAGGATTACCAGTCAGGGCACAAATGATTGCCTGGAGCCTTAATTTTTTCGTTTCTTTTTTATCGAGAAAAAAGAACAAAGAAATTCCTGTAAAAGACCGTTTATACGCACTTTGCGATTTAAATGCCTAATTCTATTTTTTAATACTGTTGGAATTGCTTTTTACGGCACTTGCTATTTATTTATGCGCTGGATTGCGGATATTTACAGCATGTGTGGTATTGCAGGTATTATATCGGTCAATGAGCAATTGATCACTACGGATCGCCTTCAACGCATGACCCGCGCAATAAGTCACCGCGGCCCTGATGGAGCAAAACACTGGACAAACCCGGCATGTACCGCCGGACTGGGCCATCGGCGACTGGCCATCATTGATTTATCTGCCGATGCGGCGCAACCCATGCATTACTTGAGCCGTTATTCAATTGTGCACAACGGTGAAATTTATAACTACATTGAACTGCGCGATGACCTGGCTGCAAAAGGCTATCGCTTTACAACCGAATCAGACACGGAAGTGCTGTTGGCGGCCTATGATTGCTGGAAGCAGGACTGCCTGCAGCATTTTGACGGCATGTTTGCTTTTGCTATTTGGGATGAAAAAGAACAGACCCTGTTTGCCGCGCGCGACCGGTTTGGCGAAAAACCTTTTTTTTACTGGTTTAACGGTCAGGAACTGGTTTTTGCTTCAGAAATGAAAGCACTGTGGGCCGCCGGGATAGAAAAAAAACTAAACCAGCAATTGCTTTTTAATTTTATTACCCTTGGTTACACCCAAAACCCTGCTAACCCGCTGGAAACAGCCTACCTGCATATTAATAAACTACCCGCAGCTTCGTTTTTCACCTATCGTTTACGGGAACAGGCCAGCATTGAACCCGTTGCATACTGGCGGCTGGATCCGTCTAGCATCAATAATACAATCAGCGAAGAAAATGCCGTCGACCAGTTCAATGACATGTTTGTGCAATCCGTTAAAAAAAGACTGCGGAGTGACGTACCGTTGGGTACCAGTTTAAGCGGCGGACTGGATAGTTCTTCCATCGCAGTAATGATATCCCATTTACAACGCTCCGGTTTCAGGCTGCAAACATTTTCAGCAATCTTTCCAGGCTTTGTTTCCGATGAGTCGCGTTTTATTGAAATGCTGGTTACAAAACAAGAGATAGACAATTTTACGGTTCATCCCACAGCAGACAATTTCATCAATGATTTTGAAAAACTGTGTTATTTCCAGGAAGGGTACATGGGTTCAGCCAGTGTGTACGCACAGTACAAGGTATTTGAATTGGCCAGGCAGCACAATACAAAAGTGTTACTAGACGGGCAGGGCGCTGACGAAATACTGGCCGGATATCATAAGTATTACCACTGGTACTGGCAGGAGCTGTACCAAAAAGACAGGACAATGCTGCAAGTCGAAATCTCGGCAGCCCGCCAACTTGGTGTAGCGGAACCGTGGAACTGGAAAAATAAATTATCTGCTGCTTATCCCGTATCCGCAGGAAAATATATAAAAAAAATGCGCATACAAAAGCAGATGGATACCGCGGGCATCAGGAAAGATTTTGCTGGCGCTTACGGTACTTCCTATTATCAGCTCCCCGCTCAGGATAAACTGAGTAATGTGCTTTATTATAATACGTTTAACAACGGGCTGGAAGAGTTGCTTCAATACGCTGACCACAATTCGATGGCGCATGGGCGGGAAGTACGGTTGCCGTTTTTACAACACGAGTTGGTAGAATTTGTTTTTTCACTGCCGTCACATTTTAAAATAAAAAGTGGCCATACCAAATGGTTGCTGAGAAAGGCAATGGATAATAAGCTTCCGGAAGAAATTACCTGGCGAAAAGATAAAATAGGTTTTGAGCCACCCCAGAAAGCATGGATGCAACAACCGCAGATGCAGGAGTACCAGCAGGAAGCCATCGGCAAACTGGTAAAAGCCGGCGTGTTAAAACAAGGCTACAATCATAAAAAAAATCAGCCGCTGGATGCGAATGCTGCAGATAATTTTAATTGGCGCTACCTGGTGGCTGCACAACTCTTTTAACCTTATTTTCAACGCCTGGATAAGCGGCACTGCTATCAACATAAAACTACATGAACCAATGCAGCAGGCGCACTGGTTCATGTAGCGATTGTCTTCAACAACGGGCGCGTGCTTATTTACAACTTCTGGTAGCTTTCTACTACTTGCATATTGCGGGCATAGTCAATTTTTACGGTCGTCCATTTTTTTGCATCTTCCAACTTCACATAATAATTTATTTCATCACCGGTAATGAACTCCGTTACTCCAAAAACTTTTTTATCGGCGTACTGCTTTTTAAGTTTGAACTGAATGTCTATTGGAAGTTGTTCGGCAAAATAGTAACGGCGGGAGCTAAGGAAATTACCGTCTTCATCGTACTTCACAAATGTGCTGATTCCCCGCTGGGTAAACTTTACCGTATATACCTGCAGTGCATCCGTCCACACTACGTTTTTTGCATCCGTAAAAGTGGCTTTAAAGGCTTTGAGCGCTTTTTCCGAAACCGGTGTATTGGCGAAGCTGTTGCCTGCAATTATAAGAACACAGGCAAATAAGATTACTTTTTTCATGGCGTTGCTTTTAATTTATATGATTTAGACATGCTGACAAACCAAAAATAGTATTACATGAATTCTATTTCAATGCAATTGGTAGTACCGGTAAGCACATGATAAGAAATGAAATGACAAATTTGTTGCTGTGTAAAAATCAATCGCCAGGTATAGCCTGTGATCCTTGCTGGCAGGGTGTTCCAGGAATGTTACAGCAAATTGGAAATACGCCGTTAAGTATGTGTTAAACTGGATTGCAGTGGCTTCACGATAATTACGCATCTTTGCACCACTTAAAGTTTAATAACAATAGTATGAAACCCGCTACTAAATTTATACATGCAGGCGCAACGCCCGACCCTTCTACCGGTGCCATCATGACGCCCATCTATCAGACGTCTACTTATGTGCAGGAAGCACCCGGTAAAAACAAGGGATTTGAATATGCCCGTTCTCAAAACCCTACACGCCAGGCTTTAGAAGAAGCGCTGGCCATAATAGAAAACGGTCACTATGGATTGGCGTTCAGCAGCGGTGTAGCGGCCACAGATGCCGTAATTAAATTGCTGTCGCCTGGCGATGAAGTGATTGCTGCCAGCGATATGTATGGCGGTACCTACCGGCTGTTCACAAAAATATTTGCAAAGTTTGGTATTAAATTTATTTATGTAGATACCACAAATGTTGAAAATATCAGCGCGGTTATTACACCTGCCACCAAATTAATCTGGCTGGAGACGCCTACCAATCCGCTGATGAACATAACAGATATTGAGGCGGTGACAAAAATTGCAGCAAAACAAAAAATCCTGGTTTGCGTTGACAATACATTTGCTTCGCCCTATTTGCAGAATCCGTTGGATATGGGCGTAGACATCGTGCTGCATTCGTCTACCAAGTACCTCGGGGGCCACAGTGACGTTATTCAGGGAGCATTGGTAATGAACAACAAAGAGCTCCGTGAACAATTATACTTCATACAAAAAAGTTGTGGTGCGGTACCGGGGCCGATGGATTGCTTCCTGGTATTGCGCGGTATAAAGACGCTCCATGTGCGCATGAAGCAGCATTGTAAAAATGGAATAATTATAGCACACTGGTTGCGTAAGCATCCGAAAATTGAAAAAGTATACTGGCCCGGTTTTGAGGACAGTGACAACTACGCCATCGCAAAAAAACAAATGCGCGGTTTTGGAGGGATGATAAGTTTTGAACTTAAAGACAACAGCACAGCAGCGGCGATGAAAGTGTTGTCTTCTACCAAATTATTTGCATTGGCAGAAAGCCTGGGGGGTGTGGAATCATTGATTAATCATCCCGCATCTATGACGCATGCCTCTATACCACGCGAAGAACGGATTAAAAACGGCCTGCGTGATTCTTTGATACGCCTCAGCGTGGGCATTGAAGATGCGGATGATTTAATAGCGGATTTACAACAGGCGATAGGCTAACATAAAACGGGGTAGGTTGATGCCAATGAACAATGAAAAGCTGAAAGAATTTCTCGACAGGAAAGTTGCTGAGTATAACCAACCCGCTTTTATTGCAGCAGACCCGGTCTGCATTCCGCACCTTTTTACAAAAAAACAGGATGTAGAAATTGCCGGTTTATTTGCCGCCCTGTTTGCATGGGGCAACCGCACAACTATCATCAATAAATCCAAAGAACTGATTGGGCTGATGGGCAATGAACCCCACGCGTTTTGCCTCAACCACAGCGATCAGGAGCTTAAGCAACTGCTGCAGTTTAAACACAGGACTTTTAATGCCACTGACCTGCTGTATTTTATACTTTTTCTGAAACAGCACTATACTGGAAACAAGAGTCTCGAAACTGCTTTTTCGAAATGGATGGATAAAAACGATAGAACGATTGAGGCCGCATTAAACGGATTTCACCATTATTTTTTTTCATTGGAGGACGCACCGGCAAGAACACGTAAGCACATTGCGTCACCTCAAAAAAATTCTACCTGCAAGCGCCTGAACATGTTTTTGCGCTGGATGGTGCGAAGCGATAATAAAGGGGTGGATTTTGGTATCTGGAAGCAGCTGTCACCTGCGCAATTGATTTGTCCGATAGATGTACACGTAGCCAGGGTGGCGCGGCGTTTTAACCTTTTGAAGCGCAATGCGCTGGACTGGCAGGCAGCAGTAGAGTTAACCGGCTATCTACGCACATTGGATGCAAAGGATCCTGTTAAATATGATTTTGCATTATTTGGGCTCGGCGCCATTGAAAAATTTTAAATGGAAACAACAAAAATTATTACAGCTATTAATGAACAGGCAGCGCTGGCACTGCCGGCAGACACTTCCTTTGAAGACATGCGCGCTCAATTGCAAGTTTGCATCGGCAACCTGATTGAAAATGATTTTCAGCAACTGGTGCACATGCTGTACCGGGTTGATGTAAACGAAAGAAAATTGAAATACCTGCTGCAAGAAAATGTGGGAGCAGATGCGCCCGTAATTATTGCTGATTTGATTATTGAAAGACAAATCGAAAAAATAAAATCGCGCGCTGCGTTTACGCGATCGGATGATGATAGCAGCGAAGAAGAAAAATGGTAAACCCGGCCATTAACCCGTTGGTTATTTGAACATCAAATCTTTTACTTTTTCTTTATCTTCCTTTTCTTTGTTCAGGTCGAACATGGTTCCAAAAACCCTGTCCCAGATAGTTGTGCTGACGCCAAAGCCTTTTTCCTGTTCTTTATAATGGTGCAGGTGATGATTCCGCCAAAGGGGTTTCATCCATTTAAAGGGCGGGTTCCAGGCGTGGATAGCAAAATGCATGGTACCGTACAACAGGTAACCCAGTAAAAACCCGGGGAAAAACATGAATACATTATTGCCCAGTAGAAAATATTGCAGTGCAAAAATAATGGACGCGACTATAAAACTGGGTGCCGGTGGCATAAACAGACGCTCTTTGTCCCTTGGGTATTCATGATGGTTTGCATGAATAACATATATCAACCGTTGGGCACGGGGACTATGGGCAACATAATGAAATGCAAATCGGTGCATGAGGTATTCAAAAAGCGTCCATGAAAATAAGCCACCCAAAAAAACCAGCACGATATAAGGAAAAGTAACATCCCGCATGGTAAAACTGTAATACAAAAGCAGCAAAATAGCCGGAAGATACAAGCCCCAAATCACCAGCGGATGCGTTTTGGTAAGCATTTCCAGGTACTGGTTTTTGAATATTTGTGCCTGTCCTTTATTGTGTATTTTCTCAAACTTCATACCTACAGGTTTCAATGCAAAGATAAATCATTCTGAAATTGAGCATCCCGTGCCTGCCTTCGATTTTTTAAGCGATGTTGTCTTGGTCAACTTAAGTACAAAGTTTATACCACCCTCCGCAATTGGTATCTGTTCAATCGATTTATCAAATACATAATGAGCTTGTAGTGTATCACTTAATGCGGTCGGAATGGTACAAATCAAGGTTTCAACAAAAAAAATTCTGGCAGGGATGGATGTACCTAATTACATTATTTTTGTCCAAATTAAAAGTGAAGAATATGAGTAAAGGCCCCGTTTCTCAATTTATAGAACATCATTACCGCCACTTCAATGCGGCCGCGTTAATGGATGCTGCCAAAGGTTATGAAACCCATTTGCTGGAAGGCGGTAAAATGATGGTTACGCTGGCGGGTGCGATGAGTACGGCCGAATTGGGTCTTTCGCTGGCAGAAATGATACGCCAGGATAAAATAGCCATAATAAGTTGCACAGGTGCCAACCTGGAAGAAGACATCATGAACCTGGTGGCCCATAGTCATTACAAACGCGTACCTAATTATCGTGATTTAAGTCCGCAGGAAGAATGGGAACTGCTTGAAAATCATTACAACCGTGTAACCGATACCTGTATACCGGAAGAAGAGGCTTTCCGGAGGCTGCAACAGCACATTCATAAAATCTGGAGAGACGCGGAGGACAACGGCGAAAGATATTTTCCGCACGAGTACATGTATAAAATGTTACTGAGCGGTGTGCTGGAGCAGTATTATGAAATTGATCCCAAAGACAGCTGGATGCTGACAGCGGCCAGGAAAAACATTCCCATTGTGGTGCCCGGCTGGGAGGATAGTACGATGGGCAACATCTTTGCTTCCTATATCATAAAAGGACAGATGAAAGCAACCACCATGAAAAGTGGTATAGAATACATGGTATGGCTGAGCGAATGGTACCGTGAAAACTCAACAGGCAAAGGCGTGGGCTTTTTCCAGATTGGTGGTGGCATCGCCGGCGATTTTCCAATATGCGTGGTGCCCATGATGTACCAGGACCTGGAATGGCATGATGTGCCTTTCTGGAGTTATTTCTGCCAGGTGTCTGATTCCACTACTTCATACGGTTCTTACAGTGGTGCGGTGCCGAATGAAAAAATAACCTGGGGAAAACTGGATATCAAAACACCAAAGTTTATTGTAGAAAGCGATGCAACGATAGTGGCACCATTGATTTTTGCATGGATACTGGGATGGTAAGGAGCGATGCGATGGCGCCTCCGGCATGGCGTGCATTCATTGGTGAACATGTTCAATTGTTCCGGAGACTTCCACTGGAAATTGCCACAGCACGCTGGTAATAGACAATCCTATTGCAGATATGACAGCTTCAAATAAATTTCTTACCATCCATGTTTCAAATGTGTTGGTGTGGTTAGTGTTGCTGGCAACGGCCGGCAATGTGTGCGCACAACCGGCAGGTGCAAAAGCGACGGCTGTTAAAAAATCCTGGACTGATATTGCTTACTCAGTAAATTCTCCTTCACAAAAATTAGACATTTACCTGCCAGATAGCAATGTCAGTAATTACCCGGTTATCATAAGCATACACGGTGGCGCGTTTATGATGGGTGATAAGGCGGATGCGCAGGTGCGTCCGGCACTGGCGGCTTTGCACCACGGCTATGCAGTGGTAGCCATCAATTATCGGTTGAGTGGGGAGTCCTTGTTTCCTGCCAATATTATTGACGTAAAAGCCGCTATTCGTTTTATAAAGGCAAATGCAGCCGCTTATAATTTAAATGCAACGAAAATTGCGCTTTGGGGAAATTCTGCGGGTGCTTACCTGGCAGCACTGGCAGGTGTTACTGCTAATGTCGCATCGCTGGATGATCCCGGATCGGACAACGGCGGACAATCAGTACGGGTTCAGGCGGTAGTGGACTGGTATGGGCCCATCGATTTTTTAAAAATGGATGCACAACTTCGTGCTACCGGGTATGGATTACCCACGCACAATGACGGTAGTTCTCCCGAATCAAAATTGATGGGGCAGCCAATTATCCTTATACCGGAAAAAGTAAAATGGGCAAACCCGGAAACCTATATCAGTAAAGACGATCCACCTTTTCTTATTATGCACGGCGAGGAAGACCAGCTGGTGCCAGCACAGCAATCCATTGTTTTCTCAAAAAAGCTTAGCAAGGTATTGGGCGAAAAAAAAGTAGCCCTTCATTTACTGCCCGCAACCCACCATGGCGGACCTGAATTTGAAACCGCAAACAATATACAGCTGGTCACTGATTTTTTGGATAAATACCTAAAATAATCAGTGCTGTCTGTCTTCTGTAACCGAAACCATTATCATCCAGTTATTGTATGCTACAACACGATTATACTGCAAAAAAGATCGCTTCCAACATTATTATTGACGGCAATATTTACAAAGAAGCGTGGCAATCGGCTACATGGAGCAAACGATTTACAGACATGGTTGATGGCCATGCGGGTATGTACAATACACAAGCTGCGCTGCTATGGAGCGATACCCATCTCTATATTGCCTTTACAGCAGAAGAGCCGCTGGTGGAGGCAACGCTTACAGAACGAGACAGCATTATTTTTCTGGAGAATGACCTGGAAGTATTTATTGATGGCGGCGACTGTTATTATGAACTGGAAGTGAATGCCGCCAATACAGTGTACGAAGTGTTTTTTATCTGGAAGGAGGCATATAAACAAGGAGGCAAATTTGATATTCCGCGATTTGATGTGCACCACCCGAAGGCCTATACATTCGGCGGCGATTATGACCGCAGCGGCGCCAGTTTCTGGAAGGGCACCCATCCCCGCGGCATCCGCTGGGCTTTTACCAATTTCGATATGCCCGGTTTACAAACTGCTGTACAGGTAGAGGGAACACTCAATAGCAACAGTGACATTGATAAGGGCTGGAACCTTGAAATTGCTATACCCTGGACCAGCCTGCAGGTGTTGGCGGATGGCAGGCGTGTGCCACCCGATAGTGGTGATGTATGGCGTATGTTCCTGGGAAGGTTTCAAAAACTAATGGCTGGTGGAAAAGAAATCATACCGCATCCTGCAATGGCATTAAACAGCCACGGCATTTACGATACGCACCTGCCTGAAAAATGGAGCCGGATTGCTTTTGAAGCGTAACTTTTTGGTAATCGGCAATTAAAAATCGCAACACAAAAAAGCGGAATTGAAATAATTCTACTGCGCTTTTTTACTAACAGCTACCATCAACCAGCTAGTTCAGCGGAATATCTCTTTTTATCATCTCGTCCCTGTTGGCCATCTGCCAGGCGGTATGAAAAATCATGCGGGCTCTTTTTTCATAAATATCCCAGTAGATTTTATCGATGGTATCCGTGGGTTTGTGATAATCGGCTTTTAGCATCCCATCGTAGAAAAATAAAATTGGAACGCCCTTGCGTGCAAAATTGTAATGATCGCTGCGGTAGTAAATTCGGTTGGGGTCGTTGGGGTCATCATATTTATAATCGAGCACCATACCCGTGTGTTTTGTATTCGCTGCTTCGTTAATGCCTGCCAGTTCGCTACTAAGTTTGTTGTGCCCAATCACGTAGACATAATTCAATGAGTCAGCGGTTTTTCTTTCGGTATCAATTCTGCCAATCATATCTGTGTTTAGATCTACCGATGTTTTTTCCAATGGAAATAGTGGGTTGTCGCTGTAATATTCTGAACCCCACAGCCCTTTTTCTTCTCCGGAAACCGTCATAAATAAAATGCTGCGGCGTGGTCCATTGCCTGCGGCTTTGGCTTTTGAAAAAGCTTCGGCCATTTCAATTACCGCACAAGTGCCACTGCCATCGTCATCCGCACCGTAATAAATATCGCCATTCCTAGTGCCCAGGTGGTCAAAGTGAGCGGTCAGCACCACATATTCATCTTTTTTATCGGTGCCTGCAATATATCCAGCAACATTGCTGGCTTTGCGCGTTATTTTGTCTCCGGTATAACTGTAGGACAAGGTTGTTTTTTTACTGTACACAACCGTATTTAATAATTCATTATTTTTTGCTTTTAACACAATAGCTGCAATGCTTTCATCCGACAGCAGGTTGGCAGCATTGCCACCGGGGATGGTAATGCAGTTAATGCCTTCCGTTTTGCTGGTCATCAGGTGAACACCCGATTTCTTTGCCACCCTGGCATACGTAGAAGTAATGCTGTCCAGGGAAGCGTTGATTACAATTGCCGCAACAGCACCTCGCTGCCTGGCGAGTGCTATTTTTTTGGACAGTCCGCCGGGGTATGTCCAGGCACTGTACGCGCGTGTTCCGGAAATATAATACAAGCCATTGGCTTTCGGTTCACCGCTGAAGATAACAATCACCTTTCCTTTTACGTCTTTGCCGGCATAGTCGTCGTATTTTTCATCACTGATGCCATACCCTGCAAAAACGAGTTGTTTTGCTTTTATAATCCCGTTGCTGTTTAACAAAATTTCATCTACATAATCTTTGCCAGACACAAAAGTTTTGCCGCCAACAGACAATTGTGATGTTAACAGCGTGTCATAACCAATGGCATAGTTTTGCAGGTAATTGTCCGTTCCGGGAGCAGGCAACAAACCAAAAGATTTGAACTGACTGGCAATATAGGCAGCTGCTTTGTACTGGCCCTCCGTGCCGGTTTCACGACCTTCCATTTCGGGCCCTGCAATTATCGTCAACTGCTTTTTTAAAGCTTCCTTTGTAATAACATCGGCATACTGCTCAGGTGCAGTTTGTGCAGAAGCGGTCAGTGTAGTTGCGGAGAAAAGTAAACCAAATATTTTCTTATACATGAAATAGAGTTGATTATTAGCAAGCCATTTTATCAATACGGTTCTGGTGCCTGCCACCTTCAAATTCGGTAGACATAAAAGTATCAATCATATCCTGCGCAGTAAGCAGCGCGGTAAAGCGGGCAGGTATACAAATTATATTGGCATTGTTGTGCTGGCGAATCAGTTTTGCCACATCGGTTGCCCAGCAAAGGCCCGCGCGAATGCCTGCGTGCTTGTTTGCAGTCATGCACACCCCGTTTCCGGTACCACAGATTAAAATACCAAAAGCGCTTTCCTGTTTTTCTACACTTATGGCTACCGGGTGTACGTAATCAGGATAATCCACAGAATCTGCAGCGTAGGTGCCAACATCATTCACCTGCCAGCCTTTTTGGTTGAGCCAGGCCACCAGCTGTGTCTTGTATTCGAAGCCTGCATGATCGCAACCAATGGCAACTGGTAAAGCGGTATTAAATACGGCCATAATTATTTTTTAGCGGGCGAAAATACACCTATTTCAGTGTAGATGCGACTCTGGATTGTTGAACGGTAATTTTAGCAGTACAGCTACTTGCCGGGCTTAAATAAAAACCATCCCGGATGAACGGGATGGTTTTATAATAGTAAATACTGAGGTCGTATTAATTTAACTTGAAGATGATGCCACCTTGAATCTGGGTGATATCATAACCTGCTTCTACATTCACACCAATATTGGGAGAAAAATAATAGGAGGCCCCAACAAAAATGCCGGGCGCAAAAACGACATCATGAACCTTATTACCGGAATACCCTTCACTTCTAAACCCCGGACCCGCAGAAACACCACCGTACGTATCCAGCTTGGGTACATTCCATCCAAAATGGTAGGCCGAGCGGGCAGCAATGATAAGTATGTTTCTATGATACTTGTCACTGGCATAATTTGCATTGGAAAACGATCCACCTGTTTCCAGGCCAAGGGACAGCACGCCAGGCCCGATCTGCCACATTCCTCTTTCTATTGCCGCTTTAACACCGAATCCTGTACCATAACTAAACCCGGGACCACCGCCCCCATATGGATTTCTTCCCAATCCTATACCAATGTTAAGGGTAGTAGTCCCAACTTCAAATGCACCAGTGGTGTTTTTTTGCGCTGTTGCGTCCTGTCCAATAATCGTTAAAGCACCGATGGCTAAAATGCTTAGAAGATGCAGTGTTTTCATTTTCTTTTTGTTTAATGTTTAGATGTATGCAGACAGCTGATGTTATCTGCAGTTTGAAAT
>JBDSEV010000078.1:0-12327 GCA_039919885.1 Chitinophagaceae bacterium | reverse complement strand
GTACCATGGCATTTCTCATCATCTGGGTATTGATGTGCATGACCTGGGTACCAAAACCGAGCCCATCAGGGCAGGAATGGTGTTAACCGTTGAGCCCGGTATCTATATTGAAGAAGAACAGATGGGTGTGCGCATTGAAAACAATGTATGGATTACGCGCAATGGCAATAAAGACCTTATGGCCAATATACCCATTACCGCAGATGATATAGAAAGGCTGATGAAATAATAAAGCCGTTTTTTAGATCTTATATTCGTACAACCCTTACCGTAAGAACATTCTATAATTGCCCGGTTATTTATGAAAAAAATTCCCAACTTTTTTACGCTGCTTAATTTGTTGTTTGGTTGTTGCGCCATCGTGTTTGCGCTGCAAACTGAATCCATTATTATTATCCAGGCAGATGATTCGTCCACCAGTTTTAGTGTGCCCGAACGACTTTACTATGCAGCCATCTGCATTGCCATCGCCGCCTTTATCGATTTCCTGGATGGCTTCCTGGCGCGGCTGCTGCACGCGTGTGGTGAAATGGGCAAACAACTCGATTCATTAAGCGATATCGTGAGCTTTGGCGTTGCGCCGGCGGTTATTCTTTTCCAGTTTCTACGGCTGTCGTACATGCAACAGCAAAACGGTATTGAAATAAACATTGCCTGGTTATTACCTGCGTTTATTTTTGCCTGTGCGGGGGCATACCGGCTTGCAAGATTTAACATTGACACTACGCAAACTTTTGGCTTTAAAGGAGTGCCGATACCTGCTGCAGGCCTCGTGGTTGCCTCGCTGCCCCTGATTGCATTTTACAATTATTATGACGGTGCTGTAAATGCGTTGATTTTTAATAAATGGTTTTTATACACCGTGATAGTGGTGCTGAGTTACCTGATGGTGAGCACCCTGCCCATCATGGGACTTAAATTTAAAGACTTTACTTTTCAGCACAACAAGCCCAAAATTATTCTGCTGGTGATTGCTTTGATTGCTGCTTTTTTATTTAAATGGATGGCCGTACCGGTGGTCTTCGTCGCCTACATTCTCTTATCTTTGACGCTCAAAAATAAAACCACATGACGTACACGGTACAGGTAAAAGTAATGCCATTGAAAGAGTTACTTGATCCCCAGGGAAAGGCAGTAATGGGGGGGTTGAATAACCTTGGGTTAAATAATGTACAGGATGTGCGCATTGGCAAAAACATTACCCTGCAAATAGATGCGGCAACACCCGATGCTGCGAAAAAAATTGCTGAAGATGCAGCAAAAAAACTGCTGGCCAATCCTGTGATGGAATATTTTGAAGTAGCTGTTAACTAGTTGATTGTTTGAACAGTTGACCGGTTGATGCGGAATGGATTTTCGCTTACTGATCAACCCACCAACCCATCCCCCATGTTATATATTGTTCCCACTCCCATTGGCAACCTGCAGGATATCACGCTCCGGGCATTGGAGGTATTAAAAAATGTTGACCTGATCCTGGCGGAGGACACCCGTACTTCGTCCAAATTACTCAATCACTACCAGGTACACCGGCCCCTGTCGCCTTATCACCAGCATAATGAGCATAAGGTCTTGCAACACCTGGTGGATCAATTACTAGCGGGAAAAAACATAGCGGTTATTACAGATGCCGGTACGCCCGGTATTTCCGATCCTGCTTTCTTGCTGGTGAGGGAGTGTGTACGCGCCGGTGTAAAAGTGGAAAGCCTGCCCGGCGCTACGGCGTTTGTACCTGCATTGGTAAACAGTGGCCTGCCGGCGTCGCGTTTTTGTTTCGAAGGTTTTTTGCCGCTGAAAAAAGGAAGACAAACGCTGCTAAAGCAGTTGGCTACGGAAGAACGCACCATGCTGTTTTACGAATCGCCGGTAAGGCTGGTGAAGACACTGCATGACTTCATTAACTACTTTGGCCCGGAACGTATGTGCTGCGTAAGCCGCGAACTTACCAAAATGTTTGAAGAAAATAAGCGGGGAACGCTGGCAGAAGTAAGCGCGCATTTTGAACAGAAAGATGTAAAAGGCGAAATCGTTATTACGGTACATGGTGCCCTATAAACCATGTGGAATGTTTTCTGCATTCTAAAACATTCACAAAACCTAAACGTTAGCAAATCAAATAGATATGGCATTGGCATGATATTTAAGCTGCTGCGTCCATACACCACCTTCATAAATTTTATTTGAGTATGAAAAGATTATGTTTTTTACTGGTTTGCATGTTTTCAATGACTGCATTCAGTAACACCCACGCACAGATTCGTAAGATTCCCGCAGAAGTTACCGAAGCATTCAAAGCAAAATATCCCAATACCAAAAATGCTGAATGGAAAGATAAACTCACCAGTTTTCAGGTAAATTACGAAATGGATGATGTGAAATATGAGTCAAAATTCAGTAGCAAAGGCGAATGGTTGCAAACAGAAAAGGATTTAGGTGAAGACGCGCTGCCGGCAGAAGTGAAAGATGGCTACAGCAAGAGCAAATTTACTGATTGGGAACTAAAGTCGGTTACCTGGGTGCAAAGCAAAGAAAACGGCGTTCAATACCGTTTGTTTGTTAGAAAAAGCGGTGTCGAAAAAAAATACCTGTATTTTGATAAAACAGGCAAGCTGGTAAAAGATGCCATCACTATTTAACAGATAACCTGAGCAGTTATAAGCGGCCCTTTTCCTTATACGGAAGAGGGCTTTTTCTTTGCAGTCCAGCTGAAAAAAGCGGATAAAGTTTATTTTGGTTTTAACCTTTGCATTCCTTTATTTGCTGGTATTTGCAGCAATTTTGCAGATTCAACAAACGACAATACTAATGAGGCGATCTTTCTTTTTTTTGGCGACGCTGTTTTTTAGTTATTCCAGCACTATAGCGCAACCGGGCCGCTGGCAGCAACACGTTAAATACACGATGAATGTTAACGCAGATGTGGTTGCCAACAAGCTTGCTGGTAAACAAAAACTCGTGTACACCAATAATTCTCCGGACACCCTATCGAAAGTATTTTATCATCTCTATTGGAATGCATTTCAACCAAATAGTATGATGGACAACCGCAGCCGTGTACTGGGTCAGCAAGAGGTAAATGGAAAGCTCGACTGGGACAACCGGGTTCGTGACAGGATACTGCACCTGCAACCCGAGGAGATCGGTTATCAGAAAGTGAAATGGATTAAAATGAATGGGGCACCGCAGGCCATGAAGCTGCATGAAACCATTCTTGAAGTAGATCTTACCAAACCTATATTGCCAAAAGCTTCCGTAACATTTGATCTTGAATTTGAAGCGCAGGTACCTGTGCAGATAAGAAGAAGCGGCCGCGACAATGCAGAGGGCGTTCGCTACAGCATGAGCCAGTGGTATCCTAAGATGTGCGAATACGATTACGAAGGATGGCACCCAACGCCGTATGTGGCGCGCGAATTCTATGGCGTGTGGGGAGATTTTGATGTAAGCATTACCATAGATAAAAAATACATGATAGCGGCTACCGGCTACCTGCAGAACCCTGCACAGATTGGGTTTGGGAATGCAGCACCGGGCACCAGGATTGTGCAGCCTGCAGGTAATACCCTCACCTGGATCTTTTCAGCACCCAATGTGCATGATTTTGTTTGGGCGGCCGACCCGGATTATATCCATATCAGCAAAGCAGTGCGCGACGGGATGGTGCTGCATGCGTTTTATAAAATAGCACCCGAACGGCTTCAGCTCCTCTACAATAATTTACCGGCCAGCCAGAAGGAGCAATTTGGTAATAAGCCTGCCAACTTTATTGCCCATTACCAGGATGAGTGGGAAACCGTACTTGACAAAGCAGCGAAGGTGCTGCCGTTTATTGATAAAACATTCGGCAAATATCCGTACAAACAGTATTCTTTTATACAGGGTGGCGACGGTGGCATGGAGTACCCGATGGCGACCTTACTTAAAGGCGCGGGAACCGATGTCGTTTTTCACGAGTGGATGCACAGCTGGTACCAGATGATGTTGGGCACCAATGAAAGCAAATACGCCTGGATGGACGAAGGTTTTACTTCTTATGCAGAAGACCTGGTGACAAGGGATTACTACGGGGTATCTACCCTTCAAAATTATAAAGATGCTTTGCAGCGGAACCCGGCCAATAAAACAATTGCAGATGCCATACCCTATCTTCCCGAGAACAACGGCGATAGCTATATTGCCTATTTTAAACTGGTGAAAAGTGGTTACGAAGAAGCGTTGACAACACACGCAGATCATTTTAATACCAATTATGCATATTCCAACGCTGCCTATGCAAAAGGCGCGGTTTTTATGGAACAGCTCGGTTATGTGACGGGTACTGCGGCACGTGATAAAATTTTGCTGAATTATTATAGCCAATGGCGCTACAAACATCCCAACGTAAACGATTTTATACAAGTGGCAGAAAAAACCAGCGGCATGAAGCTTGATTGGTACAGGGAGTATTTTGTCAATACCACTAAAACCATCGATTACAGTATCGACAGTTTATGGGAAGAAGGCGGAAAAACCAAAGTGCGGTTAGCGAACAAAGGCAAAATGCCCATGCCGGTAGATTTGCAGCTTACATTTAAAGATGGCACAAAAGAGCTGCATTATATACCCCTGGATTTGATGTTTGGTGCAAAGCCTTCGGAAGATGAGGTGCCACGCAAATTATACGAGGAATGGCACTGGACAAATCCATTATATACTTTAGAGACCAGCCGTAAACTGTCCGACATTACCACGGTGGAAATAGATCCGAGCCACCGTATGGCCGATGTGAACCGGAAAGATAATAAGCTTGAAATTAAGTGGTAAGGTTGAAGTAATCCATCAAAAAACAAAAAACCGTTTCAGGTGAAACGGTTTTTTGCTTTTTCAATTCATTTTTGGGTCTATGCAGGCTTAATCATTTCATAGTAAAAATTCTGCAAGGACAGGAAGTAAGGTTGTAATGGTTTTATGGTATTTGTTGATAAGCATCCCTTTCAACAATATAAAATTAGAGTTTGGGAGTTTAAGTGGCAATACCACTTTAGTAGTATTTATGCATCCATATGTTTATAAATACACACGCCGGGGTTAAACAATATTTAGCGCGGGGCGAAACTATCGGCCAAAATATTTATTGACGGCCTCTACGCGGTTGTTAACATGCAATTTTTCGTAAATGTGGTAGACGTGTTTCCGAACCGTTTCGGGGCTTATAAAGAGATTATTAGCTATCTCTTTGTATAGCAAACCTTTCGACAGGTGTTCGAGTATCTCTTTTTCTCTGCCAGAAAGCATGCTAATGGCTTTTTCTTCCGGAACCGGTCCCTCTGCCATTGCTTTACCCCTGAAGGCTGCCACCACTTTACGGGCAATTTGGCTGCTCATAGGTGCCCCGCCTTCGCTTAGTTCTTTAATAGCCTCCAATAACTTTCCTGGCGCCGTTTTTTTGAGAATATAGCCATTTGCACCTGCGCTCAACGCCTCAAATATTTTCTCGTCTTCTTCGTACACGGTACACATCATATACAAAATATCCGGATGCATTGGTTTTAGCCGCCTTACGCACTCAATACCACTCATTCCGCCCAGGTTTATATCCATTAAGACCACCTGCGGACTTAATGCCGGCACTTTTTCTATCGCCTCTTCCGCGCTGGAGAAACTGCCCAGCAAGCGATAGCCATCAGACATGATTATAATTTGTTCAAGCGCAGAACGTATATCCTTGTTGTCATCAACTATACAAACTGTTATCGTCATTATACAAAGTTGCATTTATTTATACGGTTGTACAATACCACAAAGCGGTAATATTCATCACGCTAACTAAACAGAAACATGTAGCAGGAACTTGTCTTTGAAAAAATCTTCCTTAAATAAATCCTGCAATTGTATTACCCTCGGCCTGCATTTACTGTCCGATATTTCCTGGGCCAAATCACCGCCCTTCAAGCATACCAAACCGTTGATGGTATTGCTGGCAATGGTCTTTTTTTTAATGAGTGGTTTAGACCATCTCCATAAATCGTTTAACGGTGCAACGGCGCGCGAAACAACGGCATCAAACTTCCTGTTCCGGATCTCTTCCGCGCGGGTATGTTCTGTGGTTACATTTTTTAGATCGATGGCTGCTATAACTGCATCCACCACTTTCAATTTTTTACCGATGCTGTCCGCCAGGTGAAATTTTACTTCAGGAAAAAAAATAGCCAGTGGTATTCCAGGAAAGCCACCACCGGTGCCGAGATCTAGTATCTCTGCGCCGGGGATCCACTCAAACGATGCTGCAATACTCAGCGAATGCAATACATGTTTCTCATACAAGCTGTCAATGTCTTTGCGCGAAATAACATTGATCTGGCTGTTCCATTCTTTGTACAGCGCTTCCAATGCCGCGAACTGCGCCAGCTGCTGCTGCGAAAAATCGCCAAAATATTGTAAAATCAGCTCCAGTTTTTGCGGGGTTTCTTCCATAATGCGGGCGCAAAGATTAAATAGTACACAAACATCCAGATATCAAACAACCACCACCATGGCCACAAATCTTTTTCATTTAATTTTTCCATGCTTTTATAGAAAACCCATGCCTGCGTAATAAAACGCAATAAAAATATTCCTGTTGCCAGCCGCCAGTCGAAGAACAACAGGCTGGTTATAAAAAGCGGGTAAAAAAGAAAATGGGAAATTGCATATAGCCCTAATAAAAAGCAGTGTTTGGGTTTATAAAATTTGCCAGTGGTGTAGTGCCTGGTTTTCTGGCGGATCCAATCTTGCCATGTTTTTTTTGGCTCAGACATGGTAATGGCTTCCGGATCAATCACCACCGCCGTATTGCTTTTGGTGGCAACCATATTGATAAACAAATCATCGTCGCCTCCGGTCACATGATTGAGTGATGAAAATCCCTTATTTTGAAAAAACAGGCGTTTGGTATAAGATAAATTTCTTCCCACTCCCATATAGGGCGTACCGGCCAGCGCGTAAGACAGGTATTGGAGCGCGGTATGAAAAGTTTCGAATCGAATCAGCTTATTAAGCAGACCAGGCCGCTTATTATAAGAGCCATAACCCAATACTATTTCAATGCCATCACTATATCCATCCTGCATTTTTTGTAACCAGAATTCTGTTGCCGGCATGCAGTCGGCATCTGTTAACAGCACCACCTCGTGCTTTGCTTCCTTAATGCCAATGGACAAAGGATATTTTTTCCCGGGAATCAGTTTTGCCTCGTAGTCGAGGTTGACAGCCTGCAAATGTTTAAACGTTTTTTTCAACTCATCCAGCAGGTATTTGGTTTCGTCTACGCTGTTATCATTTACAACAATCACTTCGTGCGAGCTGGGATAGGTTTGTACGAGCACACCGGGCAGGTTATGCGCGATATTGCCGGCTTCGTCTCTTGCGCATACTATAATGCTTACCGGGTGCTGCTGTGATGTTTCTTTCTCCTTTTTTTTAAAAATTGCTACCCGCCGGAATAACAGCATATAATACAGCAGTTGTACCAGGGTCACCGCCGCAAAAAGATAAAATAGTATATCCCAGACATGCAGCTTCATTTGCTCAATTAAATTCATTGGTCTCGTTGGTTTAGGGGGCCTGCAAATTGCCTGCGAAAATAGGCATTAGCACAGAAGCCGGAACTAAAATTAATTCCACAGGGCTGGACAACAAGGCCCCGGGTGGGGGCGTACGCGCGTAAATTTTTTGCGGTAGAAAGCACCACAGCGTTTTAGCGATTTCCAGGAGACCGGTATGGCGGCTTATTGCCCGGGTGCGGTTGTACACTGCCGGTTGCCCGGGTGTTTTAAAACCGCTCCCTGCATGTATATTGCAGGCTTTATGGCAGTATTACAATTTGATCTAACAGGTACGGATCCGCATTCCAAGGCACGCGCCGGCAACATCACCACCGATCACGGCACCATATTAACCCCCGTTTTTATGCCGGTAGGTACGGCGGGAAGTGTGAAAGCCGTCTCTCAGCAACAGTTGCTGCACGATGTAAAGGCCCGCATAATCCTTGGCAATACCTACCATCTCTACCTCCGGCCCGGACTGGAAGTGCTGGAAGCGGCGGGAGGCCTGCACCGTTTTAACGGATGGCAAAAGCCCATTCTTACCGATAGCGGTGGCTACCAGGTTTTTTCGCTGGCAGCAAACAGGAAGATATCCCAGGAAGGGGTGCTGTTTCAGAGCCATATAGACGGCAGCAGGCATTTGTTTACGCCCGAGAACGTGATGGATACGCAACGGATAATTGGCGGCGATATAATAATGGCTTTTGATGAATGCCCGCCGTATCCCAGCGACTATACCTATGCCAGGAAAAGTATGGAATTAACCCATACGTGGCTGGACAGGTGTATTGATCATTTTAACAATACCCCCGATAAATACGGGTATACACAAAATTTGTTTCCCATTGTGCAAGGCAGTACCTATCCCGACTTACGCAAGGCCTCTGCCGAATTTGTAGCCTCCAAAAATGCCACTGGCAATGCAATTGGCGGTTTAAGTGTGGGGGAGCCGGAAGAAATGATGTATGAATATTGTGCGCTTTGCTGCGATGCGCTTCCGGCAGACAAGCCACGCTACCTCATGGGGGTGGGTACGCCATGGAATATTCTTGAAAATATTGCGCTGGGCATCGACATGTTTGATTGTGTGATGCCTACCCGCAATGGACGAAATGCGATGTTGTTTACGAGCAAAGGCGTAATTAATATCGACAATAAAAAGTGGGAAAAAGATTTTTCTGTATTGGATGACGGTATTCCCGCGGAAATGAGCAATTTCTATAGCAAGGCCTACCTCCGCCACCTGTTGAAGTCTAAAGAAATTCTTGGATTGACCATTGCCAGCATCCATAACCTGGCTTTTTACCTGTGGCTGGTAGATGAAGCAAGGAGGCATATACTACTCGGAGATTTTGTGGGCTGGAAAAATGGCATCATACCCATTCTAAAGCAACGCTTGTAAAACAGCTATTGTTAGGGCAACAGCAATTTTGTTTGGTACTGTAAATTTTTATTATTCAGATTTTTTGTAAACGTGTATCAATAAAATAAAAAATATTACAGTACCGGTGTAGAAGCTAAATTCCGTCCAGTCGTACTGTGTAAAAAAACCATTGAATTTTAAATAGGTCGTATTGTCGTCCGGTAAAAAATAAGGGTACGTGAATTTTACAAAGGGCCAGAATTTGTCTGTGCGTGGCTCACCGGTAGCATTAAAAAATCGCACTTCATTATAAGATAAAAAGAGTGCGCAAAGGTTAAACAGGCACCATGCAATCACCCAGCGGTAGCGTTTTATGCGTACTGCAAGCTGGGTGTCTGTTGTTGGGCTGGGAGAACTTTGAAAATTGTTTTTCTTCATTAGAACAATTTAACGTTGGGTACAGGTTTTAATGGGTATTTAATGCGTTCGGGCGGGCGCAGGCTGGTTCTACCGATAGTGTTTGCAAAAGATCTTCAAAATAAAAACAGGTAGCAAATCCAGGCCTTTTACAACTTCCCTTTGTACAACAATATTGCCATATAAGCGGAAATATTGACAGCGGCCAAATATAATAGATTTTTTCTATTCCAGTGGTGCCGTACTTCAACAGTTGCGGGCTGGCTTAATTCCGGGTTGCCGCTGAAAAGTGCGGCCTTTAGCCCTTCAACATTGCGCGTCGCGTAAAAAACCATGTACCAAAACCAGGCGCTGTGGGTGCCATCAATTCATTGTTAAAAAGTGGAGCGTTCCGCAGTAGAGCGTCGTGTTTTTTTAAGCACGAATATTACAGCGTTGCTTGCCCGGGCATCCGGAATTAATTGACTACGTCAGGAAATTGGGGGCGCTGGTACTATAACGTATCCGAAACAAATTTTACCCTATTTTTGAACGCAGGCCCACCACCAGATATATAGATGATTTGATGAAAATTCTTGACAGGTATATAATAAAAAATTTCTTAATCACTTTTGTATTTACCATTGTAGCCCTTACTGTAATTTCAATAGTAATAGACAGCAGTGAGAAAGCGGATGATTTTGTAAAATCGGGGCTTACTTCTTCTCAGATTATCACCAAATACTATATCGGTTTTGTACCGTTCATTATTTCCATGATTTTTCCACTCATGGTTTTTATTGCAGTTATCTATTTTACCTCCAAGCTTGCCGGGCGATCGGAAATAGTTGCCATATTGGCCAATGGTGTCCGCTACCGCCGCTTTTTACAGCCATATTTTGTGGGCGGTTGCCTGCTGGGCCTATTGCTGTGGTACTGCAATATGTATGTTTTTCCAAAAGGCAACGCCATCAAAAATGAATTTCAGCTTAGGTATATAGACAACAACAGCTCCTACTATTCCGGCCAGATTTCCAATACTACTTTTTACCTTAAATCCGATACGTTCACGTATGTTGCTATCCGTTATTACGATACTACTAACAAAGTATCCAGCGGGTTTTTCCTGCAAAAAATAAAAGGCAATAAGGTCTATTATAACCTGCGCGGTGAATCCATTAAATGGGACACGGCCCACCGGAACTGGAAAGTAGAAAACGCGGTGGAACGAAAGATTGACGGCATGCATGAAACCGTGCGGCAGGTGCCGGCCATGAACCTCAATCTTACCATCACACCTGCTGATCTTCGGCGCGATGAATACCTGAAAGACAAACTCAGTTCGCCCGATTTAAAACATTTCATTGCCATGGAAGAACTCCGGGGCACAGAAGGACTGAATACGTATAAAGTTGAATACTACCGGCGGATAGCCACACCGTTCTCGGTGGTAATATTAACCGTGCTGGGTGCCGTAGTAGCCAGCCGTAAAACACGCGGCGGAAGCGGATTGCACCTTGCATTTGGCATAGTGGCCGCCGCCACCTTTGTGATCATGGACCGGTTTTCAATTGTGTTTTCCAGTAAAGGAAACCTGCATCCGATGGTAGCCGCCTGGATACCAAATATTATTTTTATTGTAGTCACCTTTTTCGTGTACAGGAAAGCGCCTAAATAGTCGAACCTCAAAAAGTAGGACTACTGCAGTTGAAGTCACAGTAGCACAGGAGCTTAATCAGGGAACGATGTCGAAATCGGGCTGTTTTCGATTTCGACTGGCTTTTTTGCGGTACTTTTTTTCCATAAAACAAGTACCAAAGATAAATTTGAAACAATGAGTTTGCAAGACACAATTGCAATTCAAAATAAACCGGTATCTTTTTAAATGGAATATGAAAGGATAAACGGTGCCAGCAAAGGGTTCAGACTTTTTTGGGCCCGCCCAAATAGTTGTTGTTGGTACGTGGCAGGATTTTTAATGCAGCAGTCGTTTTGATTCGGATGTTCAACAGGCTTTTTTGAATGGCCAGAAAAAGGGCTTTGAATTTTGGATGTTAACTTAGAACCATTATGCGTTATTATATTATTGCAGGAGAGGCATCCGGTGATTTGCACGGCAGTAATCTTATCAAAGAGATTCTGCAGTTGGACGCCGGGGCAGCGATCCGTTGCTGGGGAGGAGATATGATGCAGCAGGCAGGCGCTACGCTGGTAAAGCATTACCGGGAGCTGGCTTTTATGGGCTTTATAGAAGTGGTAAAAAACCTGCCGGCCATTATCAAAAATTTAAAATTTTGTAAAGAAGATATTCTGGCTTACCAGCCCGATGTGCTGGTGCTGATCGATTACCCCGGCTTCAACCTGCGCATCGCCGAATGGGCAAAACAGGAAAAATATAAGGTTGCTTATTATATATCCCCGCAGGTATGGGCATGGAAGGAAAACAGGGTGAAAAAAATAAAAACTTCTGTGGACAAGATGCTGGTGATACTGCCCTTTGAAAAAGCATTTTACAAAAAATGGCAGTACGAAGTAGAATATGTGGGCCACCCGTTGGTGGAAGTGATTGAAACAGAAAAATTAAAGCCTCCAGCAGCTCCTTTTTCTGACAAACCCATTATTGCGTTGCTACCCGGCAGCCGCCAGCAGGAGATAACCAAGAAGCTACCCGTTATGCTGGCCGTCAGCAACTATTTTCCGGATTACCATTTTATTGTTGCCAAAGCGCCGGGCCTTGCTCCGGATTTTTATAATACATTGTTGCGGCCTTATAACAATGTCTCCGCGGTAAGCGGTCAGACCTATGCTTTACTGAAACAGGCAAAGGCGGCGTTGGTAACCAGTGGCACCGCTACCCTGGAAACAGCCTTGTTCGGTGTGCCGGAAGTAGTTTGTTACAAGAGCAGCACCATCTCATACGAAATTGGTAAACGGGTGATAAGGGTAAAATACATTTCGCTCGTTAACCTTATTATGGACAAGCCCATTGTAAAAGAACTGATACAG
>JBDSEV010000095.1:0-8434 GCA_039919885.1 Chitinophagaceae bacterium | reverse complement strand
TACGACGTTCAACTTCTCCGGAGTTGTATTGTTATATTTTGCCTACCCTGGGTTGCACGCATGGTTACTATTGTTTAACCCGTTCAGGCTTGCGCTTATGGCGGTTATCGGATAACCCCGGAGGGGTTGAACAAACGTAGCCCCCGGTGAAACCGGGGGATCAGTATCGAAGCATAAGCAGAACCCTGCAGGGGTTCAACCTGCCGCGACAGTCTATGCGTTTACTACGACGTTCAACTCCTCCGGAGTTGTATTCTTATATTTTGCCTTCCCTGGGTTGCACCCATGGTTACTATTGTTTAACCCTTTCAGGCTTGCGTTTGAGGGACGATACGGCATAACCCCGGAGGGGTTGAACAAACGTAGCCCCCGGTGAAACCGGGGGATCAGTATCGAAGCATACGCAGAACCCTGCAGGGGTTCAACCTGCCGCGACAGTCCATGCGTTTACTACGACGTTCACCTGCTCCGGAGTTGTATTCTTATATCTTGCCTTCCCTGGGTTTCACCCAGGGTTATTATTGTTCAAACGTTTCAGGCTTGCGCTTAACGGCCGTTACCGCATACCCGCGGAGGGGTTGAACAAACGTAGCTCCCATGAATGATTCTTGTTTATTACTATGGTCTGTTCTACCTTTCAATACGGAAAAAGCATCCAATGCAAAGATACCTGACCGCTGTACTATTGATATTTGTTGTTACCACATGCCCTGGCCAGGTACCGGCAGCAGTAATCCCGCCACCCGATACCGTTACAGCGGGCATTTATATTACGAGCATTCATGATATCGATTTTAAGCAAAAAGAATATACGATCAACTGCTGGCTCTGGCTGAAATATAAAAACAGGGCTTTTAACTTCGCGCAGAACCTGGAAGTGCCTACTGCCAAAACGGTCACCAGGTCCTTTGATACCACTACGTATAATGACGATGGCAGCGTGTATATGATTATGAAGCTGCAATGTATCATGAAAGACTCCTGGAAAATTGAAAACTTTCCTTTTGATAGCCAGCGCCTGCGTTTTTTTATAGAAAACTCGCAGTACGATTCCAGCAAATTGGTTTTCAAGGCGGATACGGTGGGTGATCATTTTGATCGTAAATACGCACTCAACGGCTGGGTGGTGGATACTTGTCGCCTGCAGACTACCATAAAAAAATATGCAACTGCTTTTGGGGATGATTCGCAGCCGGAACCGCGTGCAGCGTATGGTCAGTTTAGAGTAATACTGGATATTACCAGGGATGCTGGCAGCCTTTTCTGGAAAATGTTCCTCGGCATGTACATCGCTTTTCTTATTGCTTATACCTGTTTTTATATTCATGCTGATGGCATCGACAGTCGATTTGGCCTAAGCGTTGGTGCATTGTTCGCTGCTATCGGCAATAAATATATTATCGACTCGGCGTTGCCCGAATCAACTTCTTTTACCCTGGTCGACACCCTCCATGGGCTTACACTTTTTTTTATCTTCTGCGTGGTTGCCTGTACAACGTATAGCCTTCGACTGGTGAAAAAAGGCAAACAAAAAAATGCGGCGCGGTTCGACATGATCGCGGCGCAGGTATTGTTGATATTATACATCGGGCTGAATATCTTTTTCATTTCCCGGGCTGCTGCGCAATAATTTGTTTATGCTATGGCCCTGCAATATAGCCCACAGAAAAATGCTGCAAAGGCCGCAGCACGCATCGCAGGGATTGTAATGGGGATGCCTACGCAATGGATACCTGCTAAAGCCGGTATTACTGCCTCGTATAGGCATTTTGATTTTACAGCAAAACGTTGTTTCTTTAACGCGATAAGCGTGCTGCACCCGGCCATTGCCGTAAGAGGCGGTAATGTTAATTCGTAAACCCTTAAACATCCCTGCTATGATTGTCTATGGAACCAGGAGTACTGAGCTGGAAAAAGAACTGGTGTCTGAAAAATGTGCCAATTGCGGCACACAGCACAGCATCTTGCTGCATGTATTTCAAAAGTATGCGCATATTTTTTGGATCCCCTTTTTCCCCATTGGTAAAACTGCTGTGAGCCAGTGCGGTAACTGCAAGCAAGTACTGAACCTAAAGCAAATGCCGGCGTCCTTATCAGCTGCTTGCGAAAATATAAAGCCGCGTAGTAAAACGCCCATCTGGATGTTTTCGGGACTGGCATTGCTGGCAGCAATTATTGTTGCAGCGGGCATTGGCAACCATCAACAAACGAAAAGAAACACCGCGCTGATTTTGACGCCGAAAAGTGGTGATATTTTTGAAGTCAAAACAAAAGAGCACCAATATACGCTGTATAAAGTGACAGCCATGCAAGGCGATTCTGCCCTGATTCAAATTAACCAGTATGAAACAAATAAGGAGAGCGGGTTGAGTGATTTGAAACGGAAAGGCGCGACTGCTTATTCAGCCGAAATTTATGCTTTTTCAAGGGCAGAATTGAATCAAATGTTTAAAGACGGCGAAATTATTGATATCGACCGTGAATAAATTGCAGTATATTCCTGCATTATTATGAATAGAAATACCATCACCATCATAGCAATGGCTTTTTTTGCCGGCTGTTCATCGGCCGAACCGCCCGCCACTGGCGCGCCGGGGCCTGACAGCAGTAAGACATCAACAAAAATAACCCCGGCTGCAAGTGATTTACAGCAGGTGGGTGATTCCTTTCTAATCCCGTCTTTTGACATTGAAGTACACCTTACGCCGGGCGCTAATGAGAAATTATCGCACGATAAAGAAACCATTATTGTTGCTGCCTGGTTTTCTGGCGATCCCAGGGATACTACTTCGGCAGAATACGCAGAATCAGGACAGCAGTTTATTAAATTTTCTGAAATTGAATTGACTGGTTCCAATCGTGTTGCAAAGTTTGATGGTATTAAATTTTCCAAAGCTGCCTATGATTCACTGGCCAGTAAAGATCTAAGTGTATTGATAAATGTATACAGTGGCCGCAGGACTACCCAGGACAACCTGCTCGACTGTAGTATACTTTCAGATAAAATAAGCGCTGTTAAAGGGAAACAATACAAACTGTCTGGCAAATTAATTACGGAAAGCGGGCCGTTGCCCGAATAGTAGCCCAATCATTTCTCGGCTGATCCAGACGTCTCCGGAAAAAATTAACCGCTGCCTGGAAATCATTGCAATCAAGACCGCATTTGTATTCATTTTTTTTTCGTAATTCTCTCCTATATTTCCAACATATTGAACACCTGCAGATGAAGCATTTTTTTGCCGGTTGGGTAAGATCTTTTTTGCCGCGTGTATATCCTGCAAAACAATTTTTTTGTGATCGGTAGCCGGCCAGCTATACAAATATATTCCCAACAGCACAGTAAGTTATCGTGTATTGTATACCTTGTATTGGGAAGCGCAGGTCTACCGGCCGATCGCTTTCCACCTCAGGCCTGGCGCAACGAAAGTGATCAAAAAAAACATGAAATTGCGCGGTGGGGTTGCAACAACTAGTCCATTCAACGACAAACATGAAAAAAGCAACTGTACGGGCAGTAAAACTAAAGCGCTTCATCGGTATTCTCGGCCCTGGTTTGGTAACGGGCGCCAGTGACGACGATCCCTCGGGTATCGCCACCTACTCCCAGGCAGGTGCGCAATTTGGTATTGCCACTTTGTGGACAGCCTTGATAACTTTTCCGCTCATGGCTTCCATCCAGGAAATGTGTGCAAGAATCGGTATTGTTACTTCACAAGGTTTAACCAGTACCATCCGCAAAAATTATCCCCGCAGCATCTTATACCTTATGATATTGCTGACCTTTCCGGCAGTGGTGCTGAACATAGGAGCGGATATTGCAGCCATGGGTGCTGTGGCCAGTCTTATATTTCCCGCGGTGCACCCGATTTTTTTTACAGTCGGGTTTACGTTTATTCTAATGGCGCTGATTATTTACCTGCCCTACCAGAAGATGGCGGCTTTTTTAAAATACCTCTGCCTGTTTTTATTGTTATACCTGGTGGTTCCGTTTCTTTCCAAACAGAACTGGGCGGATATTGTAAAAAATACTTTCATACCCACCGTGCATTTTAACAAAGCATTCATCGGTATACTTGTGGCGATACTCGGCACTACCATATCACCATATCTTTTTTTCTGGCAGGCCACCATGGAAGCCGAAGATATCCAGCACCGGAAAAGAAAACTGGTGGTCAATAAAAAGATCATTCGCAAAATGGATATGGATGTCGACTTTGGGATGTTGTTTTCTAACCTCGTGATGTTCTTCATCATGCTCACCGCGGGTACGGTTTTGTACGGCGGCGGTATACACCAGATTGATACCGTAGAGCAGGCTGCAAAAGCACTGGAGCCGATAGCAGGGAAGCTGTCTTATTTGCTTTTTGCTATCGGTGTTATTGGTACAGGTTTTCTTGCTATACCGGTATTGACAGGTAGCCTGTCGTATATTTTATCGGATACATTTGACTGGGGTGGTAACCTTGATAAAAAATACTACGAAGCGAAACCGTTTTACTGGGTTATCATTGTTTCGATGCTGGTGGGACTGGGCATCAATTATACCAGCATTAGCCCGGTACAGGCCCTGATTTATACGGCGACATTGTATGGCATCACGTCACCGGTTATGATTGCGCTAATATTGCACATTGCCAATAATAAGAAGGTGATGGGTGAATTTACCAATGGAAGGTGGTCGAATATTTTTGGGTTTATTACCCTCGTGCTGATGACCGCTGCGGTGATTGCATTAATCTATATCCAGTTTTCAGATTAACCGCGCTGCACAGGCAACGGGATGAACCCTGGCCATATTATTTCTTATCGGGTATTCCACGTAGCGTTAATGCGCGGGGGTGACAGTGATCTTAGTACGTTATTCCCAGGGCAGTTCTGCATTATGCATTGTTGTACAACTTCAACACCGGCTCTCTCAGCGCATTTGCGTTATCCGATACGGCAAATGCAATGGTTTCAGCTATCGCCGCTGGGGTTACCCAATTAGCTGGATTGGTATCGGGCATACTTTTTCGGTTGAGCGGCGTATCAATGGTGCCGGGTACAATCACCGTAGCAGTGATATTCGTTCCCTTGCACGCTTCATTCATAAATTCTGCGAGCTTAAAAAGCAATGATTTGCTGAGTGCATAAGCCATTAAGTCTTTTCCCTGTGCTGCCACCAGCGCCGGCCTTGCGCCGATAAAAACTAACCGCCCATAATTATAGTCCTGCATGTGCTGTAGCAGGGGCCTGGCCATAAAATAAGCAGTTTCAAAATTCAGCGAAAACATTTGTTGAACAATTGTACCGGTAGCCGCCGCCATATTGCCAGCGGTAAATCCGCCCACCAGCAACAGCGCGGCATCGATTGTGCCATACTTTTTTATACAGTCCGAAATAAAAATACCAGTTTCGGATTCGTCGCTAAGGTCGACCTTCGAAAATGCATATTGTGGATTGCCTGTACCAAAACCTGGCTGGTCATCGCGACCGCCTACAGCAATCACACGGTAGCCGGTATCGAGAAATTTTTTCACGCATGCTGTCCCAAGGTTGCCGTTGGATCCGGTTATTATAATTGTTTTCATTGTTTGAATTATTACACTAAGATAGCGATAATGAGTGCCTGTACAGCTCCTGACAGCAGCCGTACATTATAAACGATGATTGCGTCAATTAAACTAACACATCCAGGCACAAGCATTTGGGGGGCAAAGAAACGAGCAGGTAAGCAGCAATCTTTAATGATTCATTTATACAAGCGCCAGGTACAATACTTCCACGGGGTGCAAAGCTTTTTTGCCAGTACCGTCTTTGATTTGGTGGCGGCAACTGGTGCCAGGTGCAGCAATAATATTATCGGCTTCTTGCCGGCGCACCGCGGGAAATAATACCAGCTCACCAATCTTCATCGACAAATCGTAATGTTCTTTCTCGTATCCAAAAGATCCTGCCATGCCGCAGCAACCAGAAGGGATGGTTTCCACACTGTAATTTTCCGGCAAAGAAAGCAATGCGACCGAGGGCGCCACGGACGACAATGCCTTTTGCTGGCAATGGCCGTGCAGCATTACTTTTCTTTTTTCTTTGGTGAACTGGGCACTGGTGATATTGCCTTTTGCTATTTCTGCGGCGATAAACTCATCAATCAAAAAAACATGGGCAGCCAACTGTCTCGCCATCTCAAGCTTGTCATCATCTGCCAGGTCAATGTATTCGTCGCGGAACGTTAAAATGGCCGAAGGCTCTATGCCAATCAGCGGTGTTGATGCACTGATGAGGCCGTGCAGTAAAGCGATGTTTTTATTGGCAATCAACTTTGCTTTCCGGAGCAGGCCTTTCGACAACCAGGCCCTGCCACTTTCTTCATGTTCCGGGATAAGTACTTCATAGCCCAGTTTCTCCAGCAGCAGAATGCCGGTGATGCCCGTTTGGGTATCATTAAAATTGGTGAACTCGTCGCAAAACAGGTATACTTTTTTGCGGGGGCTTTGCAATTCTTTACCAAAGGGGTTCTGCGATGCGCGTTTTTTATACCAGCTTCTAAGGGTAATGGTGTGCAGGGTGGGCATCGATCTTTCCAAAGCAAAGCCCGATAATTTTTTTATGATCGTGCTGATACTTTTGTTGGTGACCATAAAGTTGTACATGCCAGGTGCAACAGCGCCGAGCGCGGCGGATTTGCTGAAGTTGGCAATCAGTTTGGATCGAAAGGGTACACCGTTGGCATCGTAATAGTGCTGCAAAAATTCAGCCTTCAGTTTGGCAACGTCTACGTTGGAAGGACATTCAGATTTACAGCCTTTGCAACTCAGGCAAAGATCCATCACGCCGTAAATTTCTTCATGGTCAAACCGGTTGAGTTTTTCAGAATGGGTTAGAAATTCACGGAGTATATTGGCCCGGGCGCGGGTGGTATCCTTTTCATTGCGGGTAGCCATAAAAGAAGGGCACATGGTACCGCCTGATAATTGTGTTTTGCGACAGTCGCCGGATCCGTTGCATTGTTCAGCATGCTGCAATATATCCTGGTTGTAAAAACGAAAAACGGTCTTAAAAGCAGGTGTTTGCTGCCCTGGTGTATACCGCAGCATCGTGTTCATCGGCGGCGTATCCACAATTTTGTTTGGGTTAAAAATATTTTCCGGATCCCAGCTGCGTTTGATTTCTTTTAGCAACTGGTAATTTTTTTCGCCCACCATCTGCTGTATAAATTCTCCGCGGAGCCTGCCGTCTCCATGTTCTCCACTCAGCGAGCCATCATATTTTTTTACGAGCGTGGCAATTTCTGCTGCAATGCTGCGGAAGAGTTCGTTGCCTTCCTTTGTTTTAAGATTAATAATTGGCCGCAAATGTATTTCTCCGGAACCGGCATGTGCATAGTGCACCGCGTAGAGATCATATTTTTTTAATATCTCATTAAAATCACGGATGTAAGCGGGGAGGTCCTGCACATCCACCGCCGTGTCTTCAATAACGGGTACGGCCTTTGCATCGCCCGGCAGATTGCTCAGCAACCCGAGACCGGCTTTGCGAAGTGTCCATATTTTTTTGGTATCGTCGCCAAACAACAGTGGAAAATGATAACCCAGTCCTGCTGCGCGCATTGCTTTTTCAACCTGCGCCGCAATGCCTGTAATTTCATCGCGGGTGGCACGTGCAAATTCTATTACCAGTATCGCACCGGGATCCCCCAGTACAAAAAAACGGTTTTTGCTTTGCTCTTTATTTTCCTTCGTGCATTCAAGTATATAATGATCCACCAATTCACTTGCGCTGGGCCGGTATTCCAGGGCTATCAGGTTGGCACGCAGTGCTTCGTCAATGCTGTTGAAATGCACGCAGAGCAGGCCCGTTTCCCTGGGCGGTAATGGAACTACATTTAATTTTATCTCTGTAATGAATGCCAGCGTGCCTTCCGAACCCGCAATTAGTTTGCAAAAGTTAAAATCCGTTTCGCCTGCAGTAAAAGGAGCTGACTCCAGCAACACGTCTACCGCATAACCGGTGTTTCTCCGCTCGACTGTTTTTTTTGGGAACTGTTTTTTTATTTCTACCTGGTTTTCGTAATTGCTGAGCAACCGGCGCACTGTTTTGTAAATCGCCGATTCGAGTGTATGCCCTTCGCATTTTTCATGAAAATCATCGATACTGATGGCATTGAATACCGCTTCCGATCCGTCGCTGAGCAGCGCTTTCACTTCCAGTAAATGTTCCCTGGTACTACGGTAAACAACTGAATTGGAACCGCATGAATTGTTGCCCACCATACCACCCATCATAGCGCGGTTGGCAGTAGATGTTTCCGGACCAAAAAACAAACCATACGGTTTCAGAAACATGTTCAACTCGTCCCGTATAACGCCGGGCTGTACACGGACCCAATTTTCTTCGGTATTTATTTCCAGGATGGCAGTAAAATACTTAGAAACATCTACTACAATACCGCTGC
>JBDSEV010000055.1:0-113699 GCA_039919885.1 Chitinophagaceae bacterium | reverse complement strand
CCAATACAAAGATAAAACTGAATATGAGGTATCAAAAAAAATTAGACGAATCGCGCGAACTATTCGATTAATGGTTTAGCCTTCGCCTTATTCCATCTTTTTTTCTGCGCGCCCCAAACAACACCAGCGGCGTACCCCAGCAAAGGACCAGTAACAACAGCATTATCCAATTTTGAATAGAAGTTTCGTGCGATGGCACACGGTCATTTTCCAAATACCATGTGAGTATTACCACGCCACCGAGTATAAAATTCATTAAAATCACAAACCACTTTTTCATTGTATGTAGCGCATTGCGAAACAGGTGCCACGATGCATGTTTCTGATTGTCAGTATAGCAACCCACGGAATGCCGCAATTCGATTCCATTAACGGGACGGTTTTCCTAACGAGGTTCAAAAACGAAGTCAATACCGGCATATAATAGATTACTTTACCTGTGCTGATAACAGGGCATGTATATAATCACAACAATTGCTTGCCGTGCGCACCAAGAACCGGTAACTAAAAAAAGGAGGCAGTTTTTATTTTTTAGAAGATGTAAAAATGAATGTGTGCTACGCAATGATGAAAATAATCTACAGCACATCCCGCGGAATTGATTAAAGTTTACTATTACTTTATTTTCTTTACTTCAACAGAACCCTTCATCCGTGCGGCTTTGAAGTGGCTGCAAGGCGCGGAGATGTGAATACCGGGCTGGCACATGGATTGCAAAATTCTATTCAAACAAAAAATGATTTATGGACAGCATTAATAAAAATCAGCCGGAAGAAAATACTAAAAATCTTCAAAGTAGGGAAGCAGCGGAAAGAATTGCCGAAATGGTAAAGGAGGCAAAATCCTGTTTCTTTTGTACAAAGCAGGGAACGGGAGAGTCGGGTGGTGTGCGACCTATGAGTATTCAAAAAGTTGCTGAAGACGGAACCCTTTGGTTTTTGAGTGCTAAAGACAGTCATAAGAACCAGGAAATTGCAATGGACGCTGCGGTGAAACTTTATTTCCAGGGTTCGGCCCATTCGGATTTTCTTTATCTCACCGGGTCGGCGCGTATTTCAGACGACAAAGCCACTATACATGAATTATGGGAACCAATATTGAAGACCTGGTTTACCGAAGGTGAAAACGACCCACGCATTTCTGTTATCAGGTTTGAACCTGCGGACGGATATTATTGGGACAATAAGCATGGTAATGCAGTAGCAGGCGTAAAAATGATGATAGGTGCGCTGGTGGGTAAAACGCTCGATGATTCAATTGAAGGAAAATTAACCGTATAAAAGTTCCAATTTAAATAGGTGAGTTGAGTACTGCACAGGATGTTGAATATTTTCTACGTAACAAGAGCCAGCATTTGCCGGCTCTTGTTATTTAATGCATTTAATAGGTGGTGGACTTTTCTCAGTCTCTTACCGGTGTTAGGGGAACCTGCATTGCACATTGTCTTTTTTATCAGGCCTTCCCGATAACCTTAAGTAGAATAGCGATAATAGCTATTACCAACAGGATGTGTATGATTCCACCCGCGTGGTAACCCAGGAAGCCAACGGCCCATCCAATTACAAGAATTACTGCGATTACGTACAATAGATTTCCCATAAAAAAATTGTTGATGTAAATAATAAGATTAACACGGATAACTAAAACAAAACTGTGCCATAATACCAGCAATCTTGCGGATCGTTCTTTTACGGCGTGCAATTTTGTACAGCCTGCTGTCCGCAGCCTGTGAATTTCTTATTTGTTGTCGTTTTCTTCCTCCATGTATTTTCTTAAATACGGTGATGTTTTACTTTCCGCTGCGGCAGCAACCGTTTCGGGCGATCCGCATGCAACCAGGCGGCCACCCTCATCTCCTGCACCAGGTCCAATATCAATCACCCAATCGCAGGCCGCTACCACCTGCATATCATGTTCTACCGCAATTACCGTATTGCCTTTTTCTACAAGGCGCTGTAGTTGCTCCAGTAGTCTTTCAACATCTGAAGGATGGAGCCCGGTGGTTGGTTCATCCAGTATATAAAGCGCATCGCCTTTCTGGGCGCGCTGTAGTTCCGTGGCCAATTTAATCCGTTGCGCTTCTCCACCAGAGAGCTCGGTGGCTGACTGCCCAAGCCGGAGGTAGCCGAGTCCAACCTCGCTCACCATCAGCAACGATTTGTATACCTGCACGTCGTCTGCAAAAAAATCGGAGGCTGCGTCAACCGTCATGTCAAGTACTTCCGCAATATTTTTGTCGTGGTAAGTGATCTCAAGCGTCTTTTTATTGTAGCGCGTTCCATTGCACACATTACAGGGTGCATATACACTTGGCAGAAATAGTAATTCCACCATTACAAAGCCTTCACCCTTGCAATTTTCGCATCGTCCTTTGGCCACATTGAATGAAAATCTGCCGGCATCGTATTTGCGCGCTTTCGCTAACTTGGTTGCGGCAAATAATTTTCTAACATAATCAAACAGGCCGGTATAGGTAGCCAGGTTTGATCTGGGCGTACGGCCAATCGGTTTTTGGTCTACCTGTACCAGTCGCCGGATGCGCTGCATGCCCGAAATTATTTTGCCGCCAGCTGCAGACTGTTGTTGATCCAGTACATCACTTTCGTCGGGCTCAATAAAATGCTGACCGAGCTCTTTCACCAGCAATTCAACGAGCGCCTGGCTAACAAGGGAAGATTTACCAGAACCCGAAATGCCCGTTACTGCCGTCATTACGCCGAGTGGAAAATCTGCATCCAGCCCGTTCAAATTATTTCTCGTTACGTCGCGCACTTTCAGCCAATCTTTGATGGGCCGCGTTTGTTTTTGCGGAGCGGAACGGGTGTCAAACAGGTAGCGGGCAGTTTTCGATGCAGCAATATCCCGCAGGCCGGCGGGCGGACCCGAATACAATATCTCACCGCCTTTTTCACCCGCGGCAGGGCCAACATCCACAATCCAATCTGCTTTTTTGATTACGTCCAGATCGTGTTCCACTACAAACAAGGAATTTCCAGCTGTTTTTAGTTTTGCGAGTGCGGTGAGCAGTGCCTCCGTATCTGCGGGATGAAGGCCGGAAGAAGGCTCGTCCAGCACATATACCACCCCAAATAAATTTGAATGTACCTGGGTGGCCAGTCGCAGCCGCTGAAGCTCACCGGGAGAGAGGGTGGGTGTACTCCGGTCGAGCGACAGGTAGCCCAGGCCCAGTTCCAATAAAACCTGCAGACGGGCCAGCAGGTCCTGCACTATCCGTTTTGTTACTACCTGTTTCTCGGGATGGTCTTTATCCTTGCGCTTACCGGAATCATTAGTGGCGTATGGCTGCAACAACGTAGAAAACTGTTTTAATGGCAGCGAAGCGATGGCTGCAATATCAAGACCGGCAAATAGTACGCTCAATGAAGTTGCCCGCAACCTTTTGCCTTCACAAACTGGACAATCAGTGCCTAGCATAAATTGCATTACGCGTTTTTTCATAAGGGCACTCTGCGTAGTGGTAAAAGTTTGTAGCACGTATTTTTTTGCGCCAGTAAAAGTGCCCATGTAGCTGGGTTTTTCTTTTCTTTTCAGTGCGCTTTTTATTTCCGCGGGGTCAAAGCCGGAATATACGGGCACCGTGGGCTGTTCATCCGTAAATAAGATCCAGTCGCGATCTTTTTTTGACAAATCCTTCCAGGGTTTGTCAACGTTGTATCCAAGTGTCATCAATATTTCCCGCAGGTTTTGCCCGCCCCAGGCGGTAGGCCATGCGGCAATGGCGCGCTCCCGTATGCTCAGCGTGTCATCGGGCACCATTGATTGTTCGGTGACCTCATAAACCCGCCCAAGGCCATGGCAGTGCGGACAGGCACCTTCCGGTGTATTGGGAGAAAACGATTCCGCATATAGTAACGGCTGTCCCGGCGGGTAATCACCCGCACGTGAATACAGCATCCGCAAAAGGTTAGACAACGTGGTAACACTGCCAACCGAAGACCGGGTAGTAGGGGAGCCCCGCTGCTGCTGAAGGGCAACAGCCGGCGGCAGCCCGGTTATTTCATCCACCTCTGGTACACTCATTTGGTGAAAAAGGCGCCGGGCATACGGCGATACTGATTCGAGGTAGCGCCGCTGTGCCTCTGCATATAAAGTTCCAAAGGCTAGTGACGATTTACCCGAGCCGGAGATGCCGGTAAACACAACCATCGCATCGCGCGGTATGGCCAGGCTAACATTTTTAAGGTTGTGTTCTCTGGCGCCCCGCACGGTAATGAAGCCCTCGCGCGGTTTGCCTGGTAAAGTTCGGTTGGTATCTGCCATAGCTAGCGAAATACAAGAATTAAGCCAGCGGAAATTTGGCTCTTTTGTTCATTCTGCACTGCGTGGCATTGGATCGTTTGCCAGAATAACGGTCAGGTATATACGGAGCCGGAGCCGGTAGAGGCTGGATAAATGAAGCTACGAAGCGCCCGGTTTTTGACGCCCACCAGTCACCGTCGTTGGGTAAAGTATAAAAGGTGGATAGAAATACTGCTTTTTTTGAGGTCTGCAGTCAATCAAAAAAGTGTAAAGCAAGTTGAATGACTACGCGGTTGCCGACAGTGCTATTGCTTGTATATTTTTATCGCTGACGGAGTGTTTTTTTCAATGGATTTGCAAGTGTGGCACGTTTATTCTTCCAGGGATAGACTGAATCAAACACGCATAAAAGATGCGCATTTTTACTATTCTTTTTCTTATTACTTTCAATCCGGTGATTGCACCGGCTCAACTATCAGCAATGGATACTTTGAAGCAATACAGTTATTATGTCTTTGGCAACCAGCCGACACCCGACGGTCAGTTTCTGCAAAAGGTGGAGGGAACTTGTTTTTTTGTGCAAAAAGGAGAGGATGTTTTTTTAGTCAGCGCCAAACACCTGATGACTGGCTGGAGCACAGCCGATGCAGAAAAGCAACTGCTCTACCCTGATACGCTTTATATCCGGTTTCCCATTACCGGTAGTAGCGGGTTTGTAGATTTTCCTGTTGACATCAGGGCCATCAAACAGGGCGTGCTCGGTAGCTATTATTACAATGAGCCCGACCTTTTTATAATGCCCTTTCCCGAGGCGGCCAATTTTAACGTAAGCATTGTTTATGTTGATGCCCTTGCACTAGCATCAGCAGAAAACAATGCCATTTCAGTGGTGTATGGTTTTCCAAAGGAGGCACCTTTTTATCTTGAAGGCCGGGTATTTAGTCTGCCTGGTGAAAGGATTAGTTACCGCGACCATAAAAGAAATGCCGATGTAAACGATACGATAAATTATTTGATTAAATGCGGGGGTGAAGTGCAGGGAGGTTATTCGGGTGCGCCGGTGTTCTTGAAGAATGAAGACGCCTCAACCTGGCACTTTGGTGGTGTGGTTTCTCAGGGAGTGCCGCGTGAAAATTACTTTTTTGTTGTAAAGCCGGTATTCCTGCAACAACTTCTTTAAAAACTCTTTTGCCTCCTGCTAAATGTTTGATTTAGCAGGAGGGTACGGGAGATTAAAACTGTTTTTTACAAGGTATTGGATTCAAACGGGTTCAAAAAAGTAAAAGAAAGTTGACTGATATTGGATTTATGGAATTCTTCAGGATATTGGATACTAGTACAAGGTTTGGATTTCTATTGGATATTGAACTTGTATACCAATCAACTTCTGATACTAAAGTACAACCCTTTCTAATTACAGGCAATAGGGGTTTAACCCGTTTTTAATTTTCGGAAATTACGGTCTGGCAGATTTACGGCAAATGATCAAGTCGTTTGTATGTAATTGTAACTACTCTTCTTAAGTAGATATGCTTATAAGAACCCTTGCGCCAATTACAAAAGGGTAAACTACCAGAAAGTGCGGGTAAAAAAATCAAGTGCCATTTTTACCGGTTATGCTGGTGTAAATCTTTGAAGCACATTTTTTCTGAACTTTGGAGCTACGGCAATGAAAACATCAATCAATGGCAGCCTTGTGGCGTACGGGATGGACTGTATGGAGGAATTGCGCAGCAGCAATGGAATGACGACTGCCTTTTTCTATTGAGCCTGGGTGCTACGTAATTTATTTGCCTGGTAAAATATTACAAAAAGTAAAGACTTGTCCGCAACCGAACGCCCGCGCGGGCAATGCAGTTACTTATTTTTTTTAAGCAATATGTCTGCTTTGCTTTGGGCGATCTCCATCGCCTTCACGTTGTTGTTAGCGTAAACCTGCATGGATATAATAGTGTAAGGATTTTCTTTCCACTCAAGCGGTTTGTGGAGGAAGCTGGCTGCGGCGCTCACAGCAATATTTTTTTGAAAGGAAACTTTAAATAAAATCATTGTTTAGGGTTAAAAAAAGTTTGCTGAATGTCCTAATTTTTCAAAGGGTGCCGGGGATGGCAGGTGCCGGTTCGGGCTAGGGCGACGGCAGGCATAAAGGTACAGGATTAAAGATAGCGGGATAGGCGGGGTAATATTTTTTGGGGGATTTTTTTACGCCGATGAGCCGGCCTGTTATTGAACCCAGGCTAAAATTGTGAAAGTCGATTAAACAAACTACTGGTTGAAATGGCGTGGTTACAATAAAAAAACGCTTTTGCAAACATGCAGAAAGGGTAAAAAAAAGCCGCATGGAGATGCGGCTACACTGAATTTTTTCTACTTTAACTAAAACAACAAATAACAATTGAAAAAACACACTGTTGTACAAACGGACCTTGTAACGTTATATTGTAGCTCGATTGGTTTTTAATTTTTCATCTGTGAATAGTGGGGATCAGCGCCAAATAAATCATGCGCTACGATGCACACTGCGGCGCGCAGCAACGTTGGTATGTTTTCGCAATCGCCGCTGCCGCCACAAGTTGGCAGCAGATTAATTGGGGTACGTGTAGCAAAGAATTTACCACGTAAGCTTTATGCAGGTACCTGTAAGGGCGGGCCAACAATTTGCATCTCATTGTCGGCAAAACATTTTGCCATTCCGGCCGGTGTTGGTTCCTGGCCCATACCCGCAACAGTAATAAAGAAATTTTCCATTTTGCCAGCTGGCTGAAAAAGTACCATCATTTTCCCTTTTTCTGACACCTGTGTCCAGGCGTGTGGAACTTTCATGGGCATGAAAATACTGTCGCCAGCCCCCAACTGAAATTTTTCTTCTCCTACCTGGAAATAATAATTGCCCTCCAGTACGTAGAATACTTCATCCTGTTTGTGGTGTACGTGCAGGGGTGTTCCGCGGCCGGGCGACAAAGAGGTCTGTTCAAATAAAGCGAACCCATTATTGTTGTCCGTGCCGGAGACTTTCAGATCAAGCACATTTGCGTTAACGCCTTTTAATTTAATGTGTCCATGCAAGCGACCGTCGCCCGCGGGAATTTTAAACCCTTTCCCTGCATCATTTTGCTTTTCGGGGCTTTGGGCAAACGGTACTGTGGGGATGGCGGTAACAGCTAAGGTGGATAATAGAAATTGTTTCCTTTTCATAGCAAGTGGTTTTATTAAAAAATGCTTCTTGGAAATTACTGACAATTTTTAGATAACCGTACGATGTGGATAAACAGGTTAGCCTGGTTGAAACATACAAGATTACCGTACAGCGGTGTATTGGCCGCCCATGCAATAGCTGCTATGACACCTGCAGGGCAAGGCATTTTTGGTAACGTTAAAGTGTTGCTATTGGAGTTGGTTATTACAGCGGGCGTTAAAATTTATCTTTCGGCGTTGATTGTTTTTTTAAGATGCACCTTTGTGTAAAATACCAGGAAGATGTTACAAATTACGCAAACTACCAGGCTGCAAAATATTTTTAGGATCCTGCTGGGGCTGTTTATGGTAGGAGCCGCTATCGGTCATTTAACTTTTTCGAGGGCTGAATTCCAGGCGCAGGTTCCCAACTGGATTCCACTAAGTAAAGATTGGGTAGTTATTTTATCGGGCATCGTTGAATTAACATTGGGATTGTCAATGATTTTCTGGACCAACAAGAAGGTTTTGGTTGGAATTACCCTGGCATTATTCTTTATCCTGGTATTCCCTGGTAATATTGCCCAATATACCAACCACGCAAATGCCTTCGGACTTAATACTGACAGGGCAAGGTTTATCCGGTTGCTTTTTCAACCGGTGTTGATGCTGTGGGCATTATGGTCTACTGGCGCATTGAAAGTAATTGTTAAGCATAATGGATAATTGCCGGACGATGCTCAATTCAAAGTGTTGGTTAATCTAAAGAACTATAGAGCTAGTGGTGCGGTTTTCATTCGGCTGTAGTCGATGCCGAACAATAATTCGAAATAAGCACACAGGATTTCCTCCGAACAAAGGAATCTTCTAGTTGTCAGCAGATAAAGCAGGTTTCATGAAAACGCTATGGAGTAGAGTGCGGTTGTAATTCCCCTTCTTATGGCAGATGGGCAATGATAACTTTTCTGTCGAGCGCGCGTTGTTTCCTGGGACCGGCATTATCAGTCACGGGCTCGTTTAACACCAGCTGGTTAACGGGTATAGCGAATCGATTTACCAACAGTTCTTCAATGCGCTTCATCCTTTTGGCAGCGAGTGCATTGTTTACCAAAGCACTGCCCGTGGCGTCCGTATACCCGGTAATTGAAAATTTATTTTCACTGCCTTCGAAATCACGCATAAATTTTTCCAGTTTTTCTGTCTGCAGACCCGCTACTGCCGATGATCCACTGGCAAAATAAATAGTCACTTGTGCAGGCGCTTTCACTGCCAATTTTGGCGCTGCTGTCACCACAGGACTTATCGGCATAATTTTCACGGTGTCTATCCGCGCGACTTTTGTTTTTTCATATTCCTGAAACTGCATCTTTAATTTTTGAACTTCGTTTTTGAGGGCAGTAATTTGCGTGTCTTCTTTTATCTTTATCGTATCCCTAATTAAAAGGGTGTCGCTGCTTTTATTTACTGCACCGGCGCGGTTCAACAGAAGCTGCGCATTCAGGGTAGTAATTTCGCTTCGTAACCGGTTTAACTCCGGGTCACGGTTATTTCCAGCACCCGGGATGATAACCGGCACCACAGATACGGAGGGCCGGGAATTGCTGCGTTCTGTATAACTACGTCTGTTACTGGTATTTTGATAATCATCCCTAATGGAAGAATTCCTTATTTTGAGCCTGTCTATCTCTCCATTCAAACTTGCTAATTGTTTATCATTATAATCCAGGCGTGCGGCGGTGGCGTCACTTTTATCGTTTTCCACTTCTTGTGCTTTACTGCCGGACCCGCCCGGCAAAATACGACGATACCATTTCGTTCTAGCGATACTATCTGCTGTGGCGGATTTTCGTGAAGCTGCAGCTTGTTGACGGTAAATAACATCAGAATCACCCAGTTGTCGTACCGATCTTTGTAACACTAACAGGGAATCACTGTTGGCCTGCAAGCTGTTTTTCAGGAGCACCATTTTTTTTTGTAAACTGTCTTGCGCCAGGCTATCAGTGTTTAGCGTGGAGGGAAGCGGTGTGGTGACGACTTGTTTTGCCGATAACTGTTTGTATTCTTTCAATTTCTGATCGAGGGAGTCAATAGTAGCGCGGTAAATACTATCCTGCTCATATTTTTCGTCAGAATGGGCTGTCGTCAACTGTTGGTCGAAAATCCTCAATTGGGCCGCTGTCAATGTATCACTGCTGGCTGGTTCTCCGGCGCCGCTGCTCATATATGTGGTATCAACAAACGCTTCATTGGAAAAATTGGTTGCTGGCAGGTTGATTAATACGCTATCAAGACTGATACCGGCTCCATTCATCCGCTGTCGTAAAAGGAGTAGTTCATTACTAATGCTATCTGCCTGCAATGTGTATACCTGCACTCGTAACCTGTCCTCGTTTGTAAATGTTTTTTGCGCCTGAACCGCCATTCTGCGTTTGAGAACAGAATCCCTTTGAAACAATAGCTGGTTGTAGCGGGCCTCAAACGACTGTAACCACACGATTTTTTTTATCTGGAAGAGTTGTGACTGTATGCTGTCCAGTTTGCCATTGATTTTTTTGCTGGCCGCTGTATCTGTTTTTAGAATAATAATGCTGTCCACCCGGGTGATGGTCCGGGGTTTTAATGTCAAAGTATCAGTGCCAATGGAAGCGGGTAGCACGGTTTCACTGCTATCAAAACTTCCCGCAAGTGAATAAATAAATGGCGCCTTAAATGGAAGATTTTTTTTATTGCGCTGCGCAGTTACCTGCTCGGCGCAACATATTGATAATAGCAGGATAATTAAGCCAGTCGTTCTACACATAGTCATTATTTTTTGTTTACGCCCAACCATAAATTAAATTGAAAGTTCAAACCAATAAAAGGCCGCAGTTTAATATCTTCTGTTTTAATATTTGCCAAGTTCTGTTTTGTGGTTGAAGTAGCCACCATGCCCGCATTAAAGTTGATAAAGTCGTATAGCCTGAACCCCAGTCCGGCAAAAATAGGCCGGTCAACCAATGGACCGGTGATGGTACTGTCGGCAGCATTTTTAAAATTATTGATAAACACACCCATAATAAATGTTGTCCTGCTAAAATATTTGCCATCCCCTTTTCCAAGTGGTATGGAGAAGCCTGCATAAGGCTTCGTGTCGTAGTCCAGATCATGCACATTCCCGCCAAAATACACAGCACCGTAGCCTATAAATAAAGGCAGCACTGTTTGGGTTTTCTCCGTGTATTGATTGGCTACGATAAAGTGGTCGTATAACTCAACGAAATCATCGTCGAGGTAGTTATTTAATTCAGCGTTTACCACGTTCTTTGTTTCCAGTATCAATTTTTGGGTATAGGCATTTTTCATTTTTTCATCCGTCATAATTGAATCCGAAGCTTCCTTACCCAGGTTATGCGAAGCGTCGGAAAGTTTAGCAGCACTTACCTGCTGTAATTTTAATTTTACAATTCCTGAAAATCCCTGGAACTGCTTGTTGCGGAAATTTTTATAATCACGCAGCCCGTTGCTGACTATTTCATTCAAATCTTTCATGATTTGATCATTTTTCTGCAACAGGTTGATTTTCTCATTGCCAGTGGAAACAATTGCATCCAGGTAACTGTTAATGTAACCCAACAATAAGGACCTCAGCCGCAACTTCTGGGTGGCGTTCATATAATTATAAAGTGTTACCTCAAATGAATAATTTGAATTGCTTTTAAATTTCATATCAATAGGCAATTCTGCAAAATCCCCGGAATAGGAGACGGGCCTTACCCAGGCTATTTTTTCTGGTGAGCTGCCCATTTTTCTTCCATGACTGATATTTACTTCAATAATTGCGGTAGCGGTAGCTGTAGGAATTTGCAGGTTGACGTAGGTTTGCGCAGGCAGCAGTGCGTCCTGGTTAATTTTTCTTTTAACCGGCTCAATCAGAATCGTTTTTTTCTGGCTTTGAACAACAAGCGAAATTAATAAGAATGAAAAAATTACGATGAAGCGGTTCTGTAAGGATGGGAGTTTGACCACACTAAGCATATTTTGGTTTAGCTACTCGTGTTCAAATATGGTACCGTTAAAAGATTCGCGTAAGTGTGGGTACAATAACATAAAATGCCTGGGAGGCACCCCAAAGCGGTCATTCAATTACACAATGGGCGATTGTGGTAAGTGTTTTATGGAGTAATAGCACGTAACGGTTAACTAGCCGTTATTTTAAGGCATCAATGCAATCCTGTCGGGTACATGCCTAATTGAGCCCATATGGTTGGCGAGAAGCTGAATCGAGATATGCCAGCAGCGCCGGGGAATATATGACAACACCAGTAAATTATTTTACTTTACTGCGTCCAGCAACGATTGGTAGGTTCCATCGTAATTCAATACGTGCACGCCATTTACAAAGAAACCGGGCGTTCCGTTAACACCGCTTCGGATACCACTTTCAAAATCACTTTCTATTATCGCGGCTAACGCCTCACTTTTGCAGTCTTTCAAAAATGTAACTTTGTCGAGACCCAAATTGCTGGCTAAAGAAATGAATAATTTTTCGCTTAACATTCCCTGGTTTTCAAATAGCAGGTCGTGCATTTCCCAAAACTTTCCTTGTTTACCCGCAGCTTCTGCTGCCATAGCAGCTCCATAAGCATGTGGGTGGCTCTCTTTTAGCGGAAAATTTCTGAATACAAAGTGTAGCTCGTCTCCCAATTCCTTCAGCAAGCGCTGTATAAGGGGGTGTGCGGCACCACAATGCGGACATTCAAAATCGCCAAATTCTACCAGGGTAACCAGGGCATCTGTATTTCCAGTGTGGTGATCAGTACTATTGACTTTTGGTTTTAACATGAGTGATTTATTTTAAAAGTTAGAAACTCCCTGGAGCCACGAAATGCTATCTGCCATTACGGTCACTTAATCGAGGCGCACAGGCGGATTCAACCAGTCAATCGCTTCCTGCAAGGCAGTCACCTATCTTTTTTTTCTCGGGTGCACACATTGTTTTTGCCTTTTTTAAAAAGCGAAAAACTGACCGACTTTATTTTCGGTTATCTTCTACCGGATTATTCAAAAAAAGGTACAATGCCTTTATCAATCCGTTTTCAACGAGGGCAATATCCATCCCTGTAATGAATGGAGGTGCTTCGGTTAAACCAAGTGTCCACGATTTCTTTATGATATTATGGTTAATTTCCGATCCCGTTTTAAACTGAAAAGCAAAGCCTGCGGGCCAGTGTTGAAAAAGTTCAATAATTCGCGTGTTAATAGCATCAAAACCGCTGATTGGCGCTTCAGTATTTTTTTCATAAAAGAGGATGTCGGGATGGTATATTCTCTTTATGGCGTCCATTCTTCTTCTATCGTCACGTTCATTCCATATTTCCTCCAGGCTTTTGTCCAGCAAATTTTCAAAATTAGCGGTCATAACTTATTTTTTGACATAGTTTTCTAGTTATACCCGGATCTCAATTGACACGGCAATCGAAACACCGGTTAATCCGGAGTGCATTTTCAAATTAACCCTATCAATAGATTGCTCAATTATTTTCCAGGTTGAACCTGGTTTTGGTAAATTCATTTGTTGCAGGGTCTGTCCCGCGCATTTCTACATATTCAATTTTTGGTGCCCAGAACGTGCCACCGTTGATTTTTACGAAAATACTGGTTACTATTATTTTCTTTTCGTTGATATAGGTGTATACCAGCCATTTGTCGCCGGGCGCATTTTCCAGCCACATCTTTAACTTTTTATAGGAGACAATATTAATCTCGTACAGGCTTGCAGAAAGTTTTTTAGTTTGAATGCCATAGGCAATTTTTTTTTGTATACTGTTCAGCTCTTGTTGTTGCCCTTTGTCTGCATAGCGGATCCAAAAAACATGCACTGGGTTGTCTGGATCAACCGCGCCGTTTTTTAAATTCAGTTCATAAATAACCGTGTTTGAATTGGGGGTACGCTGAAGGTAAAACAAGTAGTTTCCATGTGCCTTGGGAACCGGAAAACTGTCGGCAGACTGGCCATTGCAAATACATGCTATTAGGAACGCTGGTATTATTATGAAATTTGCTTTCATATCCTGTAAAGTGCTCTGGCAGATTAACTGATTTCCTGCTGGTAACTATTTCTATCCACTGCGCAGGTACACTGCCAGAATGCGTGGCAAAAGGTTTTACAAATCATCTACTTCCAGTTTTTGCTGTAAGGATTTCACTGCCGCTTTGCCTGCGTACTTTTTGCCGTTATAGACAAATACCTCGGCGTCTGAATTCGATTTCGCACGACTGGCTTTCTTTCGTCTCTTATTAAACAAATTGCATACAAAGCGAATGCGCTTCAGAATCGTTTTATAAACTACCAAGAACATAGCATAAAAAGTTTGTTGTATTTGTTGTTATATCTGCGCTGTTCCACCGTCAACAAACAATTCAATTCCAGTAATGAAACTTGAATCGGAAGATGCGAGAAACAATGCTGCGTTTGCGATGTCTTCGGGCTCCCCAATGCGCCCCAACGGAATCTGGGCAACAAAAGATTCTTTTACTTCGGGCGCGATACCTTCAAAAGTGCCGGTGTCAATTGTGCCCGGGCTGATTACATTTACCCTGATTTTTCGGTCTTTCAGTTCCACTGTCCAGGTGCGTGCGAATGATCGGACGGCCGCCTTGCTCGCATTGTAAACGCCCATCCCGGCAAATCCTTTCACTGCTGCAATTGAGCCCGTCATAATGATAGAAGCACCATCTTTTAACAAAGGCAGGGCTTTTTGAACGGTGAACAGGGTCCCTTTCACATTAACGTCAAAAGTCCTGGCATATATTTCATCGGTAACGGCTCCAATCGGAACGCCAAAATCCCCAACTCCTGCGCTGGCAAACAGAATGTCAATCGATCCCCTTTTTTCTTTAACGAATTTAAATAATTTGTCAAGGTCTTCCGGTTTTGCGGAATCTGCACGAACGCCAGCTGCATTGCTGCCGATCGCTTTCACGGCTTCATCGAGCTCCTTCTGCCGCCTACCCGTGATGAAGACGTACGCCCCTTCTTTCGCAAATAATTTAGCTGTTGCAAGTGCCATGCCGCTGGTGGCACCGGTAATTACGGCGACTTTGTCTTTTAGTTTATGTCCCATGATACTATTGTTTAGGTGATTGTAAGTTTAATGATTTGAGGATAAGTGTTCCGATATCAAAAGGTGCGGCTGTTTGTTTTGTCAACGCGTATTTTTTTTCCATGTACCCGGGGTCATTGAAAGCGACGAAAGTCTTACCGGATAAATCCTCCCAGGCAATTATTTTGAGTGGAAGATCAAGAGCAATAAGCATATTCCGCTGCATCAGCGGACCGCCCGCTTTTGGATTGCCAAACAGGAGGAACTCAAGTGGATGCAATTGCTGGCCGGTTTTTTCAACTTCTTTTTGCTGGTCGATCCTGGCATAAACAGTTGCTCCTTGTTCGAGCAAAAACACCTGCAATCGGTCAATCGTTTCCTTTACACCAAATGGGCTTGCCAATGTAATTACGCCATTTACAGGTTGCATAATTGTGTTTTGAAGTGGTAAAAGTGGCCATATACAAGCCACCGCCAGTTGCTTGGCAAAATCACGTCTGTTTACTTTCATACCAGCGATGGTTGGGGGAAGTCGATCGGAACACCCGTTAACACATACACATAATTGGTAAAGGTTATCGCTATGATCAATCCAACTAATTCCATCAGATCAGAAGCCTGGTAACCCGCTGCAAAGAAATCTTCCAGCAAATCTTTGTCAGCGTCACCTTTGTTTGCTGCAATTGATTTTGCTAGTTGAGCTACCGTATTCAACTTTGGATTGGCTGCCCGGCCATACCTGGCAGCAGTGACGTCTTCTTCTGACAGCCCCTTCATCTTTCCGGTCATTGTATGAGCGGCAATACAATAATTACAGTTGTTTACTTCGGAGACAGCAAGCGAAATCACTTCTCTTTCCGTTGCGGTGAATTTGCTGTGGCTCAATATATCATTCAACGTGAGCAGTGCCTTCAACGCGACAGCGGAGTAACCAACAGTCGCATAAAGATTCGGCACCTTACCCATTCTTTTTTGTACCTGGTCAAAAAGCAATTGTGCATCTATACTAACTATTTCTCTTGTGGGCACCTGAATCGTTTTCATTGCGGAATGCTTATTTTAAGCAAAACTACCATCACAAGAGACAGATAACAATGGATAAACAAGGTAAAGAATGGTATAAAAGATGGATTATGTGTCTTTATTTTGTTTGGATTTTAACAATTTGATTTCTGCTTCTAATTTTTTAATGTGTGCTGCCTGGCCAGCAAAAACTTCCTTGAGATCATCGGCTGTATATCTTGGTGTAATATGTTGCTGGCAATTCCAGTCGTAGGCTTCAATATCAAAAACCATCATTCGTTCCGGGTGGAATTTGTACCCGGGCAAATCGAGCAGGCTGTACAATGCAGGGTCATCTTTCAATTCTACAATACTCACTTTTGTATAGAGTTTCAGCCGTGCCCTCGACGGATAATCCAGAAGTATCAGCGCCGCATTATGGTGCGTTGCTATATTGCCTACGCTTATGTATTGTGCGTTGCCCCGGAAGTCGATGATGCCCAATTTCTTTGAATCTAATACTTTCATAAATCCTTTTGGGCCACCCCTGTGCTGTATATAGGGGAATCCATTTTCACCAATGGTCGCCATGTAGAAACTATCTCGTTGGCTGATGAACGATTGTTCATAATCTGTCAGGCCATCTGTATAGGTATTTTTCTCCAGCCGCGCATAAGCAGCCCTGCTGCCCAACCGCTCCTGGAGTTTTTTTATTTCTTCTGTGAATGCAAGTACCGGATAATTTTTTGCCATTGGAGATAATTTAAATCTTTGCATGCTAAAATTACGAAACCTCCGCTGGTAAACACTTGTACCTATCGCTGCTGATGGTGGCTTTTTCATGGATGGGGAAATTGTGTCTCCTGAAAAATGCAACAAAATGCAGCAATTATCCATTGACCAGGGTTGAAGCGAAAAATACCTTTGCTTCCATTAGCAAGGAGTTATTTACCGCGGTATGAAAGCATTGTTATTGTTTATGAGTTGTGTTTGCCTCCAGGCAATCATCATTGGGCGGGCCTGGGGGCAGGAGCAACAGGCATCAACGCTATTGCGCATTTTTGAAGACAACGATTTCCTTAATTACAGGGGCTGCGGAACGGACAACGCTTACACAAACGGGACGAAATTCGACTTTTTTTACGAGCGAAAAAGGAATAAAAGTGGGAGATTAAATAGTTTACTGCCGACGCCTGGAAATAACGTCGTCAACGTTAATTCAATTGGCATCGCTCAATTGATGTTTACGCCAAACAATATTTCAGCGCGTAACATGCAGTATAAAGATTATCCCTACGCTGGCGCGTTGATTTTTTCCCGGGGGTTTTATTCCAGCAATCCTGTGAAAAAGATTGGTTTTCAAACAGAATTATTACTGGGCGTGCGTGGTGCCGCTTCCGGGGCGAGGCAAATACAATCGTTTATTCACCATTTAATTGGCTACCAGCAACCGATGGGATGGAATAATGAGTTGCCTGGTAAGTTGCTGGCAAATATCAATTTTACGGTGGAAAAACAAGTAATTGGGTTTGGCAAAAATGCCGAAATAATATTGGGTGGCCAGGCGCAGGCAGGAACTTACCAAAACTCAATTACTATCTATCCAATGATTCGTCTGGGAAAGTTGAACCGGTATTTTTCTGGCATTATTAGTCAGTATAGTTCAACAAAGGATAAGCATCGTACCCAGGCTTACTTTATTATAAAGCCGGAAATTAAATGGCAGTTGAGTAATGCGTTGGTGCAACCAAATTGTAAGCCCTTTCAAGGGCGTAAATTGAATGCAAGAGGGCCGTTGGCTGACTCATTGCATCTTTCGGAGCTGAGCCCGCTGGTATATGCGATTAATTTAGGGTTTGTTATTGTGCATAGACATATCGGGTTTTCCTTAAACCAAAACGCTTCTACTGCATTATTGTCTGGTACCTATAATCATGAAGTGGGGAATATATCAATTTATTTGAGCTGGTGAGAATCGATCACAATTTTCTTTCGTAAAATTTAATCACATGATAACATCAATCGGCATCGACCAAAAAGACTTAAAAGAAGTGGCACACCTGCTTAATGGATTATTGGCAGATGAGTTTGTACTGTATACCAAAACGCGCAATGCGCATTGGAATATTGAAGGCCCGGATTTTTACAATAAGCATAAGTTCTTTGAAGAGCAGTACCAGCAGCTGGATCAGATTGTTGACGATATTGCCGAAAGAATACGAAGTCTTGGCCATTATGCACCGGGTACACTGGCGCTTTTTTTACAGTTAACGCACCTGACCGAACAAACCATGGAAAAAAATGATGCAGAAGGATTTATTACTTCTTTGCTTACTGATCATGAAAGTGTTATTATTCATTTCAGGGAAAATATTATACCCATGGCAGGGAAGTTGCACGATGCGGGCACCAGTGATTTTATCACCGGGCTGGTTGAAATACACGAAAAAATGGCCTGGATGCTAAAAGCACACTTGCGTTAGTCTGGCCATCTAGAAAAAAAAATCCTGCGGTTATCAATCCTGCAGGATTTTTTGTGATCTTATAAACGCGTAAAAAAAATACCGTTGTAGAAACAACAGTATTTGTGTAAACCAAAACCAACTAAGAAAGAATCGTTGCATGTGGTGGCATGATAACGAGATTATTTTTCTTATCCCCTGGCTTGCAAAACCATATTTATTTTTTGCTGTAAGCGGCTGGCGCTCTAACTACCACATCAATATAAATTAATCAAAGGTTTGTTGATCTTAGCCGCTGGTGTACACTGTTAAAACAGGTAACTCACGCTAAATTTTGCAAAGAATTTGGTGCCGGCCGTAAACGATATTCCTTCGGTTGAATTTTTCTCATGGCGCAGCCGCGTATCAGCATCAAACTGCGTTTCTTTCCAGGTTGTATTGAAAACATTGTTGACGATGATGCCTATTTCGTATTTTGGCTTTGTGTAATTTATAACAAGGTCATTTACGAAATAGCCTTCACAGGTTAAACTATATTCTTCATTGGCGGGGCGCTTCGCGAGATAACGGTATCGGAGGCTGCCGTTGAAACCATTTTTATTGGTATACGTAATGCCGCCGGTACTGCTTAGCACCGGTGCCAGTGGAATGTAGCCCTTTCCTTTTTCCAAACCAATGGCGCGGCCATGCGCATAATTCATGTCCAAATCAATATAAATGGATTGTAATAACTGGTACCTGCCGGAGACATCGAGGCCCAGTCGCCTCGTTTTTCCACTGAATTCTACAGTTCCCCCATCTCCGCCATACACATATTCCTGCTGCAGGTAGCTATACCATGCAACGGCATGCAATATCAGGTTTGCCACGGGTTTCATAATAATGCCCAGGTCTGTAGCGTAAACTGCCGGCAATGTTTTTAAATGCCGTGCAGCCACTACTACCCGTGCATCATTAGTGTGAAAGCCTTTCCCGGTCGACAAGTAGATTGCCGTATTGCTGGCTGCCTGGTAGAACAGCGAGATCTTAGGACTAAAGATGTTATTGCCGGCTTTATAGATTCCAATACCGGGGAGTGTAGTATCGGAGCCAAGCTTATTGTTGTAGCGATAGTAAAACTGATCGAAACGTATGCCTGCGTTTAGGGTAAAACGGCCGGTAAATTTTACGGCTGTCTTAGCATAGGCACCGGCTCCAAGTTCTCCTATATTACCCCATTTGCTAAGATTGAGGACGGTGAAACGGTTGAGGGTATGTTCTAATTTTGTATTGCTGGTAAGGTCAACCCGGGTGTCAATGCCAATGTTAGTGACGAATTTTGTTGCACCTATTTGCGACTGGTGATGATAACTTCCATGGTACCCAAAAAGATTTCTTTTTTCCATTTGCCTTATTTCGTCACCATTCACAGAATCAAGCAGGAAAAAAGTGAAATTGGAATGCAGGTCGAACGTGTAATGTGTAAAATACAATTGGTTCTTTAACTGGCCGCCGTTCTTTAAGTGTGACGATAACTCGACACTTACGTTAGTACGCGAAGTAATTCCTCCTTCATTGGGGTCGAGGGCTCCGTAAAACCCCACGAGTCCTTCCTCAACAGCACGTTCCGGTATTTGGCCCGAAGCCAACCACGAGCTGTGCAATGTAGACGCGGTGACAGAAATGATATTACGATCTGATAAGTTGCCGGTATATTTAGTAAACAGGTTAAATCTTTTAAAACGTTGTGGATTGTCAAAGTAGCTGTTGCTGTAACTATATTCTGAAGCGGCATACCACGATTGCCTGGCGCTGCTATTAGTGCGCTTTAATAGATTTATCATTGCCAGTCCCCTCCATGTACCATACTGGCCCGCTTCCAATTTAAGGAGATTGTCTTTTAGCGCTGAGCGTGTATGAAAGTTGAGGTAACCCGCTGTTGAGAAATCGCCTTTGGAAGGTTCGTAAGGGCCTTTTCCAAAATCTACTTTTTCAATGGTCTCCGGAATGATAAAGTGACTGTCTGCATAACCCTGCCCATGCGCATGAGACACCATATTAACCGGAATGCCATCCGCGCTTATGCTAACATCTGTGCCATGGTCCGCATCAAACCCCCTTAAAAAAATCTGTTCTGCTTTTCCACCGCCCTGGTGCTGCCCAATAAAAAGGCCGGGCACAATCCGTAATACTTCCTGTGAATTAGAAATGCCGCGCATCTTAATATCCATATCGCTGATAACTTTTGTTGGGTTCACAGCCGTGGCCCTGATTACAACATCAGCCAGTTCTACGCGTCTCGGGCACATGCGAAACGTTAGCTTGCCGGAATTTTCCTGTATAGGTATTGTTTTTAACGCAAAGCCAACTGCGGTAACCGTTATTTCACTGATACTAACAACGCCGGTGGGGTACAAAAACCTGCCGTCATCGTTTGTAACAATTATTACATTGCCGGGGGAAAGCAGGATGGTTGCACCTGCCAGCGGACTATTGCTGGTGCTGTCAGTTACGATACCACTCACATTTTTCTGCTGCGCATAAAGCGTTGAAACAAAGAATGAACACAACCAAACAAGGCAAATAATTTTTATGGGGTACACGGGTGTCATTTTAAATCTATTGATGCTTTTTCTGCGGGCATAATGTCTTCGCTGCCGTATACATAAAGAATATCTGCCGACTGCACCTTTCCCTTTTTTAAAAAATCATCCACAAATTTTTCCGCCTTGCTGGCATCCATTCTCTTGAACCAATATCCTTCCGGGAAGGCAATCATCACCGGCGCGTCCTTGCAGCGACCATTGCACATTGTTTTGGTAGTATGTACCAGGTCAGAAAGGCCGTTCCTTTCCACTGCCGCACGGATCGTTTCCGTTGTTTCTGCAGCACCTTTCTTTTTGCATGATTCACCATTGCAAAAGAAAATATGCCTTTTAATTTTTGTAAGATCCTTAATGGCCATGGTTGCCTGGGTTTAATTTTTTCGATGAAAACAGTATAGCAGTATAAAAACAAAGCATCAGCACAAAGAATGCCCCGCCTATCATTGATAGTATCCGATCTTGAATTGCTGCCGTGGGTATTACAAGGCTTACTATTTTATACACACCCGCGGTGAGGGAGATACAAACAATTATCCAACCCAGGGTACGCCGGTAATTTATCACAGAGCCGTTATTACCCGAACGTTTTACCAGTAGATATAGAATTCCACTATCAGCAGAATCAGTAATGACCATACCTGCGGAGAAAGACAAACCCAGTATCAAGGCTGAGGATGTTGTTATTTGGGCCGTGGCGGTATAGGCCCAGGCTGCTGCTTGCGTAGTGCTATCAAAAACGAGCGCAAATAGAATTCCCATTAGTACGATTGCCAGGGGATGGGAACTTTTTTTGAGCCTTGCAGGCAATATGAAAGATCTTATTGCATGGGGCTTGAACGTTTTTGTATGTAATAAGCTTCGCAGATTTAAAAAGCCAACCAATAATAACAGCAGCCCAGGCACCCAATCAAGCAAAGACCACAATGCCTGGGGTAAATGAAACGAATGGCTAAATAGGCTAATTGTAACAGCCACAGCGGTGATAACGATGCCATGGCCAAGCGCAAACAGCGAACCGGTCCAGGCTGCCAGCAATGGTTTACTGGTTGCGTATTGAATGCTTACGCCATCAATGATGGCAATATGGTCGGGATCAAAGCCATGGCGAAGTCCAAGGAAAAACATTAGTAAAATACCAGAAGACTCCATTGCTTATAGTGTTATATTGTACCGGGCAGCCACTTCTTTTGTTTTATTTGCAATCTCATCGGGGTATAAGATGCCTTTCTGGAGCAGGCAATTGGAAGCAGATACAATCCAACGCTCGTAATAGGTTAATTTTCCAATCATTTCTGACCCCAAATTTTCCGTGCCACGGCGCTTCTCTTCCGTATTGACGATCTTATGATAGTCCAGCACGTCCAGTAACGCATGGCAATATTTTTCCCAGGAAAGCATTGGATGCTCGGTCAGGTTTATCGGTTCGTGACTACCCGCAAGACCGCCGATGTCATTGGGTAAATGCTTAACAAGATTTTCTGTTGACATAAAAAATATTTAATTGTAGTGGATTGGGCATTAGATCAAGACGAATCAAACAGTTGGCACTTTAACGCCTATCATGGTATCTCGCGTAACAAGTCCGATTAGTTGTTCATCCGTGTAATCCTCCGTCCCTTTTGGACGAACGGGCAATACCATGTATCGAAGATTAGCCGTAGAGTCGTTGACACGAATTTCGATGTCGTCAGGAATGATGGTTCCAAACTCCGCTAGTACAGCCCGAGGTTCAATAACTGCACGAGAACGGTACTGCTTGTTTTTATACCAGTCCGGTGGTAACCCCAAAACGGCCCTGGGATAGCAGGAACACAACGTGCAAACAACCATATGATGAATGTTTTCCGTATTTTCCAGCACAGTGAAATCGGTATCATCGTAAATCGTGATACCCATTTCGAGGGCACCTGTAACACCATTCTCCAAAAGTCTTTGCTTGAATGCTTCATCCTTCCATGCACGCACCACCAGTTTCGATCCGTGCACCGGGGAAAGCGAGTCGAGGATCTCAATCTGATCTCTTATTTCCGAGGCGGCGAGCAATCCTCTTTCTATCAGCAATTCCCGGATACTGATCTCCAGGATCTCGTAATAACCTGGTTTTTCATCGCATACAATGGGCGCATGGTCATCGTGCGGGTGGTTGTGTTCACTGCTCATTTGTGGATAGTTTTACTGGCTCAAGCCATGGTTCAAAAATTTCGATCTCAAGTTTGTCGATTGCTTTACCCTGGTATGCAGGCCAGAGTTCGATTTGAGTAATGGTAACGAGGTAACACCATAATTTATCTCCTGCGTTTTTCCCAAAGGCTTCTGTCTCCGGATTGATGTACTTACCTAAACGTCGGAGAATACGCACTTTTTTTCCGCGCATGTACATAGGCACCCGGTAATGGCCAATGGGAAATTTCTGCGCTACCAGCGCTTCGTCGCCTACGGCAAATTTTGCGGGGTTGTGTTCTATTGTTTCCATAAATTTAATTTTCTGATTTAAAATTATAACTGGTTTACCCAATGTGGTTTTCCATACAATCCAAAGAATATGATTTTTCAGTTCAATAAATGTTTCCAGCAATAATCCCCCAGTGTGGATGCACCGGTATCCATCATAACAGCTGTTTTTCCAATTGATAATCTTTGTAATTCCGTGCTCATCAGTATCCCCTTTAAGTGATATTTCGGACATTCTATGCCATATACCAGGGTGTTTCTTTTTTTATTCCCTTTAGAAGAAAAGCGGTACATCTCCAGGATATTGCATTCACTGGCATGAAGAAAAAAGTTTTGCTGTGCGCAAAGCAATTGATTGTTCTGCAAACTAAAATCAAAACAAAACCCCCGGGCGTGCAGATCGGCGATGGCATCCGGGATAGACAAATAATCTGACTGGTACATAATCTTAATTTTATGTTTTTAAATTGATTTAAGCACGAAACTTCAATTTTGTGTCAACGCCGTTTGTTGACATCGATAAAACTTCCCTGCAGGTTTGGTATAAATTTTCAAAATCGTGAAAACCGTTGTACCGCTGTCCGTTAATAAAAAAGGTGGGTGTTCCGTCCACACCGTTTTTCACACCACTTTCAAAGTCGCTGATAACTTTCTGTACCATTTTCTTATGTTTTGCATGGCTCTGCATTAATTCCGTATCAATTTCAATTGCTTCCGCAAACTGCAGCAATGAAGCCGGCGATAGAAACTTTTGATTTTCGTATATCATATCATGCATGTACCAGAATTTGTTCTGTTGTGCGGCTGCTTCTGCGGCAACAGCAGCGTCCAGCGCCATGGGGTGCAATGCCGGGAGGGGATATTGCCTGAAGACAAACTTAACCTGGCTGCCCAGCATCTCCTGCACCAACTTTATTTGAACGTATACATCTGCGCAGTGCCTGCATTGAAAATCCCCATATTCAATCAATTCAACCGGCGCATCCAAAGCGCCGTAGTAATGATCGCGGTTAGGGTCGAATTGAAACATTGACATTCCCATCTTATTTTTTTTTATTGTTCCGGCATCCTGTTCAAATCACGTTTAAAATCGCTGAAGTTGAGACCCGATACATTCTTAAAAAATTTGCTGAAATGGGAAGTGCAGTTAAATCCAAGATGATAGGCTATTTCCTTCATCGTGCTATCTTCGGTAAATGCTCTTCGTTTGGCTTCCAGAACTACACGCTGGTGAATGTGGTAACTGACGGAATAACCAGATGCTTTCTTTACAATGGTATTTAAGTAGCCAGGGGTAAGGTGCATTTTTTCTGCATACTGGGTTACATTCTTCCTGGAGGTAAATTCAGTTTCAACCAACTCATTAAATCGTCTCAATACTTCCATATTTTTTACCCGGGTGCCGAAATGATGGCCGGCTTCAAACTGACGGCACAAATAAATGAGCATAATTTTTAAAAAACCTTTTACTACCTCGGTTTTGAGCAGGTAAACGTTTTCTATTTCCAGGATGATTTTGTAAATCAGTTGGTTCATATCGGCGATAATATCTTCGTTGATTTTTACGGCCCTCGGGCAGGGAGAAAAGCAGCATAGCCCGGTATTAAAAAGGATGTCGAAATTGTTTTCTTTTAAGTTGATAAAATTGCGGTCAAAGGATAGTACAAATCCTTCACAACCTGCTGCTGGTTCCAGTAAATGAATTTGTCTTGCTGCAATACAATAAACAGTATTGCTTTCCAACGGATGCTTTTCGTTATCCACGAAGTAATCACCCGCGCCTTTCCGGACCCAGACCAGCGCATACCATTTATCCTGGTTGGGGTCATGCTGACCCCAGCCTTTCAACTGCAGTTCGGTAATTGAGTCAATCCTCACTGGTGAAAGTTCTACGTTTTTCATACACTATGTTTTAAGCTTTTTGTATAATAGGAAGGTGCGGCGCCGTAGTGCGATTTAAAAAGCCGTGAGAAATGGGCAAGGTTTTCGAAACCCAGGCTGTAGCAGATATCGGTAACCGACATGGAAGTTTGGGAAAACAATTCTTTTGCTTTTTCCAACTTTCTTCTCCTTATCCAGGCAGAAGGCGGCATATTATAAATGGCATAAAAATCTCGTTTAAAGCTGGACAGGCTTCTTCCTGAGAGGGTAGCTAACCGGCTCAATGAAACGCCGTTCAACAAGTTCTCTTCTACTGTTTCAGTGATGTTCGCCTGGTACTGGGGTCGGAGAAAAAGTAATTGCTGGAGAATATTGGTATCAGTGGCGGACAGTTCAAATAGCAATTCCAGTAGCTTGATCTTCAGCAGGCTGCAGTTTATTTTATCTGGTTCGGTAAAGTAAGGTTGCAGGGAATACATATAATCTGAAAGCCGGGGGGAGGTATTATTCATTGTTATTGGCAGGCATTCATTTGCAGCTGCGCAGTTATAGCCTGCAATTTTCACAAATTCCATCAGTAGGTTTTCGCGCAGGAAAAAACTGATGTAGCAGAGGGCGTCTCCTGTTGTATCGGTAGCAGCATTTCCAAACTCAACAAATACACCTTTTCTTAGCAGGAGAAGCTGATTACTTTTAATGGTGTATTTCATGTCCCCATATCTTATGGCCATTTCACCATCCCTCACTGCAATCAACGTATACTCCGATACATACATGGAGGTATGTTCTTTGCCGGTGTAGTGACACAACGCTGCCAGTGGCAGATCATACTGGCGCAATACTTTCTGTGTAACCGGGGCTGGTGGCGGCGCTTTTTTAGTTGCTGTAAATTGATTGTACATAGTAGGTGTTGCAGGATTTTCAAATCAGTGATGCGGTAGTGTTTTCAAAGCATGTACCAATCGTTATGCGTTAGTTTTTAGTCACTTATGTTTCAAGCGGATAGTTATAATTCGCCAAATAGCGAGCAGCTGGCGAAATATTTTGAACAACGGTAATGTTATCGGTCCAGGTATACTTGCGAAACCACTGCCGTTGTTCCTGAAGAACATCGAAGACTACTACGGGCATAAAAAAACAGCATCACTTTTGGGGTGATGCTGTTAGTTTTTCATTCCGGGTCAATTATTTTTTTTCCAGCCATTTTTTAAGCTGGGCAGCCGCGTGTAAAATAAGGGAGCGGGTTTGCGGTATTTCTGCCATGCCATTGAGCATGCCAAAATCATGGATGACGCCGTTGTATCGTATACACGTTACCGTTACGCCTGCTTCATCCAGCTTCCGTCCATAGGCCTCTCCTTCATTCCTCAATACATCGTTTTCCGCAACCTGGATAAGCGTAGGTGGAAGTCCTTTCAACTGCGCTAAAGATGCCCGGAGCGGTGATGCATAGATGTCTTTCCGGTCATCGGCGTTGGGTATGTACATGTCATACATCCATTTCATTAATGGCGTGGTAAGGAAGCGCTGGGCGCCAAACATCTGGTAAGAATCTGTTTCAAAGTCGGCGTCTACAATTGGCCACATCATCACGGTTCCTTTAATAGCAGGGCCTGATTTTTCTTTTGCCATCATGCTGGTTACAGTCGTCATATTTCCGCCAACACTGTTACCAACGATGGCCAGGTTTTGGCCATCCACTTCAATTTCAGCACCATGTTCTGAGACCCATTTGGTAGCCGCGTAAATCTCGTTGATCGCCCGCGGAAAAGCTGCATCCGGGGTACGGGTGTAGTTCACGAAAACTGAGGCAAATCCTGATGCCACCACCAGGTCACGCACTAACCGCTGGTGGGTGGGGAAATCGCCCAATATCCAACCACCTCCATGAATAAACATAAATACGGGCAGGGTTCCTTTTACGCCTTTGGGCCGCACAATGTGCAGCGGAATAGAATAGCCGCCGGAGATAATTGTTTTTTCCGTAACCTCAATGCCCGATAAATCGACGTTCACGCTCGCCTGGGCATCTTCCAGCACCTTTCTTGCATCGGTGGTAGAAAGACTTTCCACCGGCTTGCCTCCCGAATTAAGTATTTTTAAAAACGCCTTCACGCCCTGGGAGAGATGCGGATCGGTGGCATAATCAACGGGCTGTTTAGTGGAAATAGCTGTCTTCGTACCCTTCGTTTTTGTTGCTTCCTGAATCATACACTGTAGGTTTTAATTTTTAAAACAATATGCATGTACAATACTATGCCATAATGTAATTCGCTAAGTATCATATTCGTGACCGCTCAATGCGTGCTTGTAGCAGTCGGTATTTCGCCAACCGTTGACGCAAAAACGAAATACCGCCAAAAAAGCAGGCGTGGTTTGAAGACTTGTTCAAATAAGCAAAGAATCTGGACTTTTTTGCAAAGTGCCACTACAAATAAAAAAGCAATTTTAAAGCCTAACTATAAACATTATGAAGTTAAGCTGGATGCTAATTGCTTTTGTCTGCGGTGCTGTATTGCCTTTCCAGGCGGGGCTCAATTCAAAATTTGGAAAATCAATTGACAGCCCCGTATATGCAGCGTTGTTTTCATTTATAATCGGCGCAATCAGTGTTGCCGTTTATTTGCAGTTCACCGAAGAAACAGTAACACCGGCTGGTTTAAAATCGGCGTCCCTCGTGTCCTGGCTGGGGGGTGGTATGATTGGTGCATTTTTTATTACGGCTTCCATGCTGGCCCTGCCACGTATTGGTATGGGCCTTACTTTCGGTCTTATTGTAGCTGGCCAGGTTATCGTGGCGGTTTTACTGGACCATTTTGGCATTCTTGCTATCCAGCACAGCGTTAATGCCTGGCGAATTGCCGGGATTGTGCTGATTATTATTGGGGTGGTTATAGTGCAAAAATTTTAAACAGGAGGTTATTGAAAATACAGTAACTTTTGATCAACAAGTCGCCATTAAGCAATCTCTCTTATTGCTTCATTTTCCGCGCCATGACTGCAAAACAAACATTCATACTGCTATTGATAATCATTTCAGGTTATACCGGCATTGGGCAATTGACGTCCGGTACTGCCGCTGTTAATAATTACAGCATAGCCCAAAAAAGACTGCTCCAGTTTTTAACGGCTGAGTTTGTTACTTATATTTCAAAAGAAAATTTGGATAAAGACAGCGCAATGTATATAGGCCGGACCGTTACACACCTGCCTTTTCTGCTTTCATATCCAGGGTATGCCGAAAATAACGAATGGCAAAGTACCCGGTTAATAGATGCTGGCAAAATTAACGACGCCAGGCAATTAGTTAATATACTGACCGGTGAAAAACGCATCCGCTTATTGATTGATCTGGGTACTTGGTACCTTCATCAGCCCGGGACAGGTAGAGAATGCTTAGACAGTGCAGCTTATTACCTGCAATTTGCTACAAAACTTGCCGACGCCGGTAAATACCCAAAGTTGCAGGAAGAATGCCAGTTTTTGTTTGGCGAACTAAATGTTCAAAATGGTAGAGTACCCGAAGCCAAAAAAATATATGCCAGCCTGATTACATTAGGAGAAAAGGAAGGGAATCTTGCAATAGTGGCGAATGCAACCCAACTATTGGGCGGATTGCTTGACAACAATGATACAATGAAGCTCAGGTACTATAAGACCGCGCTGCTTTTATACGAGCGATTAAAATTGAACGAAAAGCAGATTGAGCAGTTATGGGAAATCGCGAAGATTTACTTTAAGACAAACCCTCCCATAGCGCAAAAATACCTGGTTCGTGCTGTAACCTTGCAAAAATCAAGTGGATTTCAGCATGCGTTGTACACTGACTTTATACTTGCGCTTATAACGAGTACGCAAAGTGATAATTTAGCTGGACTCGAATTTGCCAAGGCTGCATTGTCAAACATGAAATGGTCCGGATTCAGTGAATTGGAACCCCGTTATATTACGCTAATGGGAATCATATATGGCAATCTTGGCCATCCGGATGAAGCTATGTTATACTTCAGAAAGGCATTGTCGCTTAGATACAAGTGCCCGCACATATTCTGGTACAATAGTCTTTTATTGGCTGCTTCAGAACTCTGGGAAGCTAATCAATCTAACGCTTCTTTAGCGCTAATGGATAGTATTACGAAAGAATTCCCGCCTTTAACAAAATGGGAAAAGAAGCAACTGTTATCGATTAGGGGTGAGTGTTATGTTAAACTCAATAATCACAAATTGGCTGATGAAACCTTCGATTCTTTATATAATATTCTTGTTTCTATCCCGGAGAAAGATCCAAACATTAATTTTAGAGCAGATTTGCAGTTGATTGCAGAATATTATGTTTTAAGGAAAGCCTGGAAAAAAGCTTTGAGATTTGTAGACGCGGCATCTCCTGACACGTCTCATTATAGTGATAACCTTACAAGTTATGTGTGGTATTCATTGCTGTATAAAATTGATTCGTCACTGGGTAGGTATAAGTCAGCATTGCAAAATCATATCAAACACATGTATTATTTCAATTTGTGGGCAAGCATGGATCAGCGAAATAAGTTTAGCGAGATAACAGTCAAATACGCTGCAGACAAAAAAGACCAGGATATTAAATTGTTAAAACAACAGGCCATTGTGCAGCAAGTGGAACTAAGACAAAATAAATTGGGCCGTGCCATAACACTTGCTGCAATGATATTGATGTTGTTTATAATTGCATTGCTATTCAACCAATACCTGCTAAAACAACGTACAAATAATTCAATTAATAAAAAAAATGCCGCATTAAATAAGCTCGTGGCCGAAAAGGAATGGTTGCTTAAAGAAGTTCATCACCGCGTAAAAAATAATTTACAGACAGTCGTAAGTTTACTGGAACTGCAGTCTGATTTCCTGGACAACGAGGCTTTGTCTGCCATTCATGACAGCCAGAACCGGATTTATGCGATGTCACTGATCCACCAGAAACTGTACCAGTCGGATAATGTTGCGTCCATTAATATGCGCGCTTACCTGCAGGAGCTTGCTGACCACTTGCGTGAAATATACCATACAGACCGCGGGATTAATTTTATTGTTGACGCCCTTCCAATCGATGTGGATGTTTCACAAGCCATCCCGGTTGGCCTGATTGTAAATGAAGCAGTAACCAATGCCATTAAGTATGCATTTACGGGCAAATCCGAAAATGCTGCTGTAACAATCTCTTTTCAAAAAAAGTATGCAGGAACGTTCGTTTTAACTGTTGCAGATAATGGGGCGGGCCTTCCCGAATACTTTGATGCTACGGGTAAAAGCGGCTTAGGTTTTAAGCTGATAAAGGGGCTTGTGGAAGATATCGAGGGCCAGTTGTCAATTGACTCAATAGATGGCACACAGATTACCGTTCTTTTCAACCTGCGTTTACCTTTTCACGAGGCCAACAATGTGATAACTGCCGAACGAACCGTAGCAGCCTGAATGAAGAATCCGTAATGCAGGCCACATAAAACTGATTTATGTAAAGAAATTAGCTTGAATAAAAAAGACATATACCTGTTAATTTTTATGCTCGCCCTACAGGCCTCCGGCAGCGCGCAGCATTTATCCGGCCCGGAAACAGTTAATACATATAGCATTGCCCAAAAAAGACTGCTGATAAACAATACCGTGCAGTTCGTTAAAATACTTAATCAAAACGATATCGAGGCAGATAGTGCAATGTCTATGGCCAGGCTTATTACACAACTGCCTTTTCTTCTTCCTTACACAGAAGGTCTGGATAGTAGTCAATCAGAAAGCACTGATTTAATTAACACTGGGCGGATTGCCGAAGCAAAAGAAGTATTGAAAACCCTTGACGGTCAAAATAAAATACAACTATTGATCAAACTCGCTATATGGTACATTCATCAGCCAGGCAATCATAAAAAAGATATTGACAGTACAAACCGATATATACATCTCGCTGCTGCGCTAAGTATATCTGGAAAATACAAGGATCTGCAAAACGAATGCTTGCTCTTACAAGGCGAATTAAATTATCAAACCGGTAGCATTGCGAAAAGCAAAATAATTTATTTGAATTTATTGTTATCTGCAGAGAAGGAAGGGAACCTTTTAACAATGGCGAATGTAAGCCAACAATTGGGCAGAATGTTCTTCGACAACGATTCAATAAAGCTTATTTACTTTAACAGGGCGCTTTCGTTGTACAGGGAATTGAAATTAAAAGAAAAAGAAATTGAACAGCTATTCGACATAATGAATGTTTACCGGCGCGTTGATTATATAATGGCGCAAAAGTACATTTTGCGGGTTTTAGCCCTACAGCAGTCAAATGGGTTTAAGCATGTCTTGTATTCCGAATATATTTTGTCCCTTCTTAATCTAATGAGTCAACAGTCATTGACTGGCTTAAACTATGCCAAGGCAGCGTTTGAAAACATGAAGTGGTCGGGATTTAAAGAATTAGCGCCTACTTTCATGAGGCGGGTAGGCGGTTCTTACACAGATTTTGATAAAAATGAGGAAGCGTTATCGTGGTTTCGGCAGGGAATCGCATACCGGTATATTTGTTCCCATATTTTCTGGTACAAGTCTTTTCTTCTTACAGTACAATGGCTCTGCGATCTGGGCAGATCTAAAAGTGCGCTGGACCTGGTGGATTCGATAACAAAAGAATTTCCGCCGTTAACAGTCTGGGAAAAAATGGACCTGCTCGGGGCTAAAGGACAATGTTATCAGAAACTTGGCAATGATAGAATGGCGGAAGAAAGCTTTGAGGCTTTCTATACATTGTATACCAAATTTCCAAGGGTCGACCCAAACCATGAATTGTATGGCCATTTGTTCGTTATGGGCAATTACTTTGTCTCCAAGGGCAATTTAATGAAAGCCCGGCTATTTCTCAAAGCATCCTATAGCAATACGTCCCATACAAGTCCTAGGTTTGGAATGGTAGAAAAGTATTCGCTTTTATATAAAATCGATTCAATCACTGGGAATTACGCATCCGCGCTTCAGCATCATATCCGCTACAAATATTATTTTGATTTAGATAGAAATATGGACCAGCGTAAAATGATGGATGAGCTAACGGTGAAATATGTAGCAGAAAAAAAAGACCAGGACATCCGTTTATTGAAACAGCAAGGCATTATTCAGCAAGCCAAATTAAAACAAAATAGCTTTATCCATAGTATAACACTTGCCGCCGTAGTTTTACTGGTGATTATCAGTTCATTGCTTTTTAACCAATACCTGGTGAAGCAACGGGCAAATAGTGCGATTAATAAGAAAAATATTGCGCTGCGTAAGCTACTGGCCGAAAAAGAATGGTTGCTCAAAGAAGTTCATCACCGGGTAAAAAACAATTTGCAGACAGTAGTCAGTTTACTTGAACTTCAGTCTGATTTTCTGGACAACGAAGCTTTGTCTGCAATACATGACAGTCAGAACCGGATTTATGCGATGTCGCTTATTCACCAGAAATTGTACCAGTCGGATAATATTTCGTCGATCAACATGCGTTCATATCTGCAGGCGCTTACCGGTCACCTCCGGAAAATCTTCAATTCAAGTTATCAAATCAAATATAATCTTGAGGTGATTGATATAGACCTGGATGTTTCGCAAGCGTTTCCAATTGGGTTAATTGTAAATGAAGCGGTGACCAATTCTATTAAATATGCATTTACGCCCAGTAGTAATGATCCTGAAGTAACAATATTATTGCACAAGGAAGTTGGAGGTTTATTGGTATTGACGATTGCTGATAATGGGACCGGGTTGCCGGCTAATTTCCATTCCGCAGATAGGGCCGGGCTTGGCTTTAAACTGATGACGGCACTGGTAGAAGATATCGAAGGTGAGCTAACAATTAATTCAGCAAATGGCACGCAGATTATTATTTCTTTTAACGCAAGTCTTCCGTTGCATCAAACGGGCTGGTTACTAAATGCGTAGACAAAATTGGCGCGTGAGATTATTAAAATTCATGGGATTAGGGAATTAGCACACAGCCGGGTTACTGTGATACCCTGAGATAAGAGATTTAATTGCCGGGTGAGATGTTTATTTTAAATAACAGACTTGAAAACTAAACTTACATACCTTTCATTTTTTGCCCTGAGCCTGGTGGGTTCCGCTTCTGCGCGATCTTTGTCCGGGCCTGCCGCGGTTGAAAATTACACGATAGCACAAAAGCGACTTTTGATACGTAGTACTGCTCAATTCATCAATTTGATCAGTCAAAGCAATATAGATCAGGATAGCGTTATATCAATGGCCCGCCAGATTACACAGTTGCCTTTTCTGCTGCAGTATACTGAAGGGTTAGATGACAGACAGTCAAAAAGCGCTGGCCTGATTAACGCGGGAAAGATTACGGAGGCGAAACAATTATTAAACACGTTGCGCGGCGAACAAAGAATACAATTGCTGATCGAACTCGCAATTTGGTTTCTCCATCAACCTGGAACCCGGAAGGCAGACCTGGACAGTGCAGCTTACTATATACGTGTGGCTTCAAGCGCCGGTGTTTCCCAAAAGCTTAAAAATGAATGCCAGCAACAGCTTGGAGAATTATATTATCAAAGCGGCAATACGGATGAAAGCAAGAAAATATATTCCAGCTTATTTTCGTCTGCTGCGGGGGAAGGTGATTTCCGTACAATGGCCACGGCAAGTCAGCAACTGGGCCGCCTGGAGAACAACAATGATTCATTAAAACTCAGGTATTTTGATACAGCACTCAGGCTGTACCAGCAATTGAGAATAAAAGAGCGCGAAATTGAAGTTTTATTCGAAATCTCAAAAATTTACCTGGCTAAAAACAATCTATTAACGCAACAGTATATGTTACGCGTTTTGGACATGGAGAAATCCAGTGGTTTCAAACACCTGCTATACACTCAATATATCCTATGTCATTTATCTTCATTGAATTCAGATTTTTTAGGTTCACTGGAATACGCCAAAGCCGCACTTGCAAACCTGAAATGGTCAGCGTTTAAGGGACTGGAACCTTCTTTTTTTAACCGGACTGGAGCAGCCTATATGGCGTTTGGCAAAAACGAAGAAGCACTGAGTTGGTTCAACAAAGCAATCGCATGCAGGTATACAGCGCCGCATGTATTTTGGTACAAAGGCTTGTTCTTTATGATGTCATTGCTTTCGTCACTAGATCGGTACAATGCTGCAATTTCGTTGATGGATAATATCACAAAAGAATTCCCTCCCTTAACGAGGTGGGAAGAAATGCAGGTGCTTACCTGTAAAGGCCTCTGCTACGTGAAACTGCATAATTATAAATTGGCGGATGAAAACTATGCCTTATTCTACAAATTGCTGACAGGTATCACGGGTGTAGACCCATATCATGAATTCCAGGAGGACCTGGTTGATGTAGTAAAATTTTATATTTCACAGACAAACATTAAAAAAGCGCGTCAATTTATGAATCTGGCATTTGCTACACCATTTATTGGAAGTGACGATTACAATAACTCTATGCGATATCAAATGCTGTATAAAATTGATTCCCTGAGTGGAGATTATAAATCAGCGCTGAAAAATCATATCAAATACAACTATTATTTAGATTTGGTTACCAACATGGATCAGCGAAACAAACTAGATGAATTAACGGTAAAATACGCAGCAGACAAAAAAGATCTGGATATCAAATTTTTAAAACAGCAGGGCATTGTTCAGCAAGCGGAGCTAAAACAAAATAAACTAACCCGTAATATTACGCTTGCAGCTATTTTGTTATTGCTTATCATTATAGCCTTACTTTTTAATCAATTTCTAATAAAGAAAAAGACAAACAATGCCATCAGTAAAAAGAATGAGACACTGAATAAACTGCTGAGCGAGAAAGAATGGCTACTGAAGGAGGTACACCACCGCGTAAAAAATAATTTGCAGACAGTAGTCAGTTTGCTTGAACTGCAATCTGATTTTGTCAATAATGAAGCACTCTCCGCGATCCACGACAGCCAGAACCGTATATTTGCCATGTCCCTGATTCACCAGAAATTGTACCAGTCAAGCAATATTGCTTCTATTAACATGCATTCCTACCTGGAGGAGCTTACCGGCCACCTGCGGGAAATATACAGCACAGGTTATCAAATTAAATACAATCTTGAGGTCATTGACGCAGATTTGGATGTTTCGCAGGCTGTTCCGATTGGTTTAATTGTAAATGAAGCGGTAACCAATTCTATTAAATATGCATTTACTAAAATTAGCAAAAATCCTGAAATAAGGATTTCGCTAAGGACCAACATTAATAAGCAAATGGAACTAGTTATTACAGATAATGGGACCGGCTTTCCACTTGATTTGACAGGAAGCGCCAACGATGGCTTAGGATTTAGGCTGATGAAAGGACTTGCAGAAGATATTGAAGGGGAGTTTACAATAGAATCTACTAAAGGTACCCAAATCAGGGTTTGTTTCAATGCAAATGTGCCTTTCCACGAAACCAACGCTGTTATGATTACGGAGAAAACAAATGTAGCCTGAGACACTAAATTTTAAATGCAGATGATTTTGGGGAAATTCAATTCTAAAAATTTTACTTTAAAACTAAAATACATACCTGTGATTTATTACATCGACTTAATTGGGTCGACGATAACTTTTCCTGTTCCTTAGGCGCAAGGTCTTTCGTGCACTAAAGGGATTGGTCAGACAAAAAAAATTATGCCAGTGAAAAAAATATGTTTTATTGCGTTTTTTCTGCTACTATACAGCTTTCTTCCTGCGCAAATTATAACAAGGGAGGAGGCCAATAGCGTAATGACGCAGTTAGCAGTAAAAGGAAGTAGACAGGATACAGCCCGGATCAATAGGCTGTTGAAAGTTGCAGAATTCCACATCATGAAACCTGGGGAATACACTGCTGATCTGGACAGTGCGCTGTTGCTAATTCGGGAAGCTGAACGATTAAATAGTTTTGTAAAATCCGATTTTGCAACAGCAAATATTTTACTCATAAAATCTTACTATTCAAAAGAAAATAAAAATGAACAACTTGCCATAAAGTTACTTGAGCAAGCCATTCCACTGGCTAATAAACAAAGCGATAAATCGCTTTTAGGGGAAATTCTTTTTGAGCAGTCTAACCATTATTCCTATTCCGATTCTGCCCAATTAGCTAAAAGGATTGGCCTGGTTCAACAGGCTGTTTCCTGTTTTGAAAAATCAGGGTCGGTAAGGCAAAAGGCGCGTTGTCTCTCTATGTTGGGGGATTTGTTTGTTCAAAAGGGAGATTTAGACAAAGCGCTGAAGGTGCTTGAGTCTGCATTGAAAAATTATGAATCAATACATTATTCAGCCGTGCAGGGAGTTTATATTTTAATTGGGGAAATTAATTTAGGGAGAGGTAATTATAGTGAGGCGTTAAATTACAGTTTACTTGCCCTGCAATCTGCTGAAAATGACAGCGATACTTCTATTCAGTTGTGCCAAATCAACAATGACATCGGAGTAATTTTCATTAATTTAATGAAACATGACAAAGCAATTCCTTATTTACTTGCTGGCCTTAAGGTTGCCGAAAAATACAATGATAAACCTTCTATCTATTTACTCGCTTTTAATGCATCGGCCTGTTATGTGAAACTAAATAAAGCAACGCTGGCCAAAAAATTATTGGATGAGATAACGGCCAAATATGCACAACCTGATGGGCCACAAACAAATTCTCAGGTAGCCCAATTATATACAGATATTTATACCAGGCTTAAGCAATATGAAAATGGACAAGTTTACTGCAACAAATTACTCCAATTCGTTGACAGCCATGACTATTCAGCTTTATATAAAGTGGGAATGTATGGGACTATTGTTAGATTCTACACGGCAGCAAGAAATTTCCCGCTGGCCCTGAAGTATCTACACAAAGGGAAGGAATTGCTTAATAGTGTGCCTGTTTCCATACGCAATGTTTTGTTTAATAGATTTTGGATTACAGTTGATACGGCGATGGGGAATTATAGGTCGGCATTTTCGCACCTGGTGGAAAACAATACAATAAGCGACTCTCTCTTCACTGAAAGTAAGAATAAGCAAATAGAGGAACTTCAAGTTAAGTATGCAACGGAAAAAAAGGAGCATGAAATCCAGTCATTATCCCAAAAATCAGAGCTTCAGGCAGCAGAATTGGAGCAATCGAAACTGTTTAGAAATATCACTATAATTAGTTCCTCCTTACTGTTAATTATAATCCTGTTATTATTGAGGCAGTATAGGTTGAAACAGGATAATAATAAACTCATCAGCAAAAAAAACCTGGCACTTCAAAGCCTGGTGACCGAAAAAGAATGGCTGTTGAAAGAGGTCCATCACCGGGTAAAAAACAATTTGCAAACGGTAGTGAGCTTGTTGGAACTGCAGTCAGAAAGTCTGAATGACGAAGCACTATCAGCGATCCATGATAGCCAGAACCGCATCTTTGCCATGTCACTGATTCACCAGAAATTATATCAGTCGGAGAGTATTGCGACCATCAATATGGCGGGCTACCTCCGGGAATTGATTGGCCATCTGAAAGAGATATACAATGTGGGGCCGTCAATCAATATTCAATGCGATGCTGCTGCTGTAGAAATGGATGTATCACAGGCTATTCCCATCGGCCTGATTGTGAATGAAGCAGTAACCAATTGTATTAAATATGCATTTAGTGGTAATCATTCCAATCCGGCGGTGGTCATATCACTCTTACAAAATGCCCATGACCAGTTAGAACTCGTTATTCAGGATAACGGAGTTGGCCTGCCAGGTGATTTTACAAAGAATTGTAAGCAAGGCCTGGGATTTAAATTGATGAATGGATTGGCTGAAGACATTGAAGGTGGTTTAAAAATTGAATCAACAGAGGGCACCCGTATCAGTATTTGTTTCAAGCCCAGTATTCCATTGGGTGAAGCCAATCTGGACTTAAATTACGAAAAAATAGTTGCAGCATGAAAGAAAAGATACTTATTGTGGAAGACCAGTCCATTGAGGCCATTAATCTCGAACGGATGCTTGGTAAGGCGGGGTACCAGGTTTGTGGTATTGCGAAATCTGTTGAACGGGCATTGCAGCTGGTGGCGGCTCACAAACCTGACCTTGTAATGCTTGATATTTCTTTGAAAGGGCCGTTGACAGGCATTGACCTGGCGCACCATTTAAGGGAAAAGAATATCGTGTTCATATATCTCTCCGCCAATTCAAATCAGTCCACACTCGATGCCGCAAAAGCAACCTGCCCGGGTGGTTTTCTCGTAAAACCTGTGCGTGAAAAAGACGTACTGATTATGGTGGAGATAGCGCGGTACAAACATAGCCTCGGTCTGGAACCTATGATGAAAGTTGTAAAGGGCGAAAACAGCCCGGATAACTCAATAGAATTGAATAGCGCACCCGTTGTAAAAATGAGCAGCAGCATTGCCGGTGATCACTTTCATGGTATCATTGGCAAAAGTACCCGGTTGACGGAAGTGCTGCACCACCTGCGGATTGTGGCACCTACGGAGACAGGTGTACTTATCCTGGGAGAAAGCGGAACCGGTAAAGAAAAAATAGCTCAATGTGTTCACGATTTATCAATGCGTAAGTCTGGTCCATTCATTAAAGTGAACTGCGCCGCGCTTCCGGTTACGCTGATCGAATCATTGTTATTCGGGCACGAAAAAGGCGCGTTTACAGGGGCTGCGGAAAGAAGGATTGGGAAATTTGAGCAGGCACAAAATGGAACCATCTTCCTGGATGAAATTGGAGAAATTCCGCCGGAAGTACAGGTGAAATTACTTAGGGCATTACAGGAGGGCGAGATTGAACGCCTTGGCGGAAGGGAAACGATAAAGCTGAACGTACGTGTTATTGCAGCTACCAACCGCAACCTGGAAAAAGAAGTGGCAGAAGGGCGATTCAGGATGGATCTGTATTACCGGCTAAATGTATTTCCATTGTACCTTCCTTCGCTCAGGGAGAGAAAAGAAGATATTCCGCTACTGGTTAATTATTTCCTGGAACAGTATTGTCGTAAATGCGGCAAGCCACTCATGTCTGTAGCTCAGTCGTTGATGACTGAAATGATTGACTATTCCTGGCCCGGTAATATCCGGGAACTGCAGCACGTGATAGAACGCAATGTGTTGTTATCAACAGGTGATACTATCCGGGAGCTGCAATTGTCGTCCCGTACTACTAATTTATCGGTTACACCACAGGGCGAGACGTTAACGGTAAGGACCATTGATGAAAACGAAAGGGAATATATTTTGAAAATATTAAAACAATGCAGTGGAAAAATAACGGGTGATGACGGGGCAGCTGCATTACTAAAGATTCCACCCAGTACCCTGAATTCAAAGATCAAACGGCTTGGAATTAAGAAGGAACATTTCGGTTAATTCTTTTTACGGCATCACAGACGCGCGCTTCCCAACGATGTATGCCAGCCTTTCTTTTTCGTCATACAGATTGCTGTCCTGTATTTTTTTTAATGGCATGCCCGCGTATTTTTCGTAGTAGGGAGATGAACGGAGATTGCCGGTATTATTGAATTTTACTTTTTCAATGGAATGAATATCCCCGGGAATTTGACCCCCAAACCAATGAGCGTCTTCTTTTTGTTGCCAGGTTACCAGCGTTAATATGGAACCAGCCGGATAATCACTGCCTGTATGCTTGCGTGCAAACCTTACAGCAATTTCATTTCCATATAAAGTAGCCATCGTCCCGCTTTTCTTATTGATAGAAGAGTTTATCACTTTGTCTTCATGACCAGGATTCACCGGAATCTGCACCGGCTCCGTAAAAATATAATCTACGTTCTTCATTGACCGGTGACAATTCGCACATTCTGTTGAAAACATTACATTCGTCCCATACGGTATTAATTGTGTTCCCTTCAACCATCTTGCATATCCCCAGCCCTTCGTTGAACCATATTTGTTCTTGTCCTTTATCATAAAATCCACCTGTATAAATTCGCCGGAATTTATTTCTCCGCTTGAATCCATAGATTGTGCCCAAAGAATCTTCGCGAATGCTGAGCCGTCCGGCCAGGGATTGGTATGTTTTTCCTTTATAGCGTTAATTGTGATATTATTTCCAGCAATAACCCGCATGGTCCCGTTGTCCGTCCGGTCTGTAGTACTAATCGCAACCCAATCTTTATAAACTGGCATATACGGAATACCATTCGGGGACGGCTTCACCTCGGTATTTTTTCCAATTCCATTGATCCAGTTTGCATATTGCTGATCTGCTCTTCGTATTTTGGATGAATCGTATACCTGGCTAATGGTAAGCATTGCCAGGTAAGATTTTAATGTATCAACAGCTGCTGCATTAAAATTTGCCGAACCATGTACTAAGCGGTAAGCGTTCAATGGCATTATTTTGTATTGCGCAAGATTGAGTGATTCAAACAGCAATGCGTGTTGCCTGTCGGTGGGCAGGTTCCCCCATGTTGAAAAGTTCATCGCAGCCCTCCCTTTACGGATGTGTTCGGCTACCAGCCAATTGGCAGGTGTAATCTTGTCAAACCACGAAAGCTTGGTTTCATTGGAATGACAGTCATAACAATTTGCCTGCAAAATTTTTTTTACCGCTGCCGGCAGCATAATTTCCGAAGTAACGGGCGGATTTTCTATAGCCGGATTAATGAATTGAATACCCACAAATACCAGGGCAATAAGTAAGGCTAGCCAGATCCACTTTTTATATATACGCTTGTTCATAACTATAAGTTTATTGCAAAAGGCAACTCATGAAAAATTTTAAGATTAGCAATTTTCCAGTCGTCAGCTTTTTTCTGAAGTATTGACTGATAGTAACCAGATTCCGTAGGCAAAATTGCTTCCGCGACACCTTTGGTAACGCCTGGCCATCCGGCGGTGGCCTGGTCATTTCCCAGTGTATCGAAGCGTATAAATTGTACATCACAGGTGGCGTATTCACCGCTCACTTCGATGATGGGATCAAAAGTAGTGTGTTGGCTCCAGCCTCCCGGTGGATGTGGCCGCATGATGTCTGAAATGCCATGGCTGATTTCTGCATGGCCTGTCAACACGAAAATCAACTCCTGCTTTCCGTCATTTGCATAAGAGACTTCAACCTTTCCGCCTGCTACAAACAGGTTGCAAATTGCTACGGCATCGAGCCGGTCAGCAGCCCGCACATATTTTGCCAACACTTGTTGTACTGCACGTTCAGGACTCATAGTATGTTTTATAATTAATGAGTAATAAAAAGACTTTAGTAAACCGCCCGGAAAGCTCCGGGCGGCTTTCCATTCTACCATCACCGCGTTTCCAACGCTGCTGTTTCCATATCCGCTCTTTTAATCATGCCAACCTTCCTGTCAAGAAAATTCCGAATCGTATTGCTAATTTCAGCACCAAAACTTTCCAATGCAAAATGCCCGGTTGGATACAAGTGAAATTCAAGGTTCCTGACGTCCTTTTTAAAAGCTTCCGCACCAATACCTGGAAAAATGAGGTCGTCTTTACCATATACAATCAGCATTTCCGGGTTGTGGGTCCGGAGGTATTGCTGCCATTTTGGGTATTGTTTTACGTTATTCCGGTAATCATAAAACATGGCAATTTGAATATCATCATTTTCAGGCCGCAGTAAATGCCGCAGATCAATTTCCCAGTTATCCGGCGAAATAAGCGTTGGATCGGGAACGTTGTGGGTATACTGCCACTTTAATCCATCGGGACTGTGAAAGGCCTGGCATTTTTTAATGGCCTCTTTGTCATTACGGTCTTTCCAGAGCGCTTTAATGGGATCCCAGAAAGTTTCAAGGCCTTCCACGTAGCAACAACCGTTCTGCACGATGATGGTTTCAATTCTTTCAGGGTATTTCGATGCGAGTGTCCAGCCAACCGGTGCACCGTAATCCATCAGGTACAGGCTATATTTTTTTATTTGTAAATGATCCAGCAACCCCTCTACAATGGCCGCATAATTTTCAAAAGTGTAGGAGAAATCTTTAATAGGGGGCTGTTCACTTCTCCCATAACCTGGATAATCAGGGGCAACAAGATGATAACTGTCTGCTAATTCCATGATTAAATTACGGTACATATGCGAGGATGTGGGATACCCATGTAGCAGTAACAGGGTAGGCGCCTCCGGATTGCCGGCTTCACGGTAAAATATTTCCACGCCATTAATAGAAACGTAGTGGTGATGTGTTTTGTATTTCATTTTTTTATTTTTAATTAGTGTTCCAATGAAGTGAGAAATGCGTTGCTTACCACCCAGGTATCTTCATACAAATGCAGTTTGTAAATGCGGTTGCCGGCAATGGTGATGTGTAATGCAACCGGGTTGTGAAAAACGGTACCTGTAGCCGCCACAGTATGTGTAAAACTGGCAAAGACTACGGCCGCTTCATCTTGTATTACAATACTTCCTGGTGTTACTATACTTTTTCCGGGTGCTAGTAATTGCCACAGTTTCCGAAAATATGCGGCTACCGCTGTTCTAACCGAACGTACACCTGTCCATGGCAGCGCTGGGTTGCCAGGCACATACCAGTCAATCTCATCGGCAAACAAATCCTGCAAACCATCTGCATCCTGAATACTGAGTCGTTGTAAAAAATCAGTAACGAGCTGGCGGGTAATTGCTTCGTCCTGCATTTTATTAGTTATTAAGGGATTTATTTCAGTAAAACGACGCTTACTCCGAGAACAACAAATAGCACCAGGAGAACAAGCTTCTTTTTTCTTTCAATGCGGTCACTAATGACGGCGTTTGTAAAAGGTTCCATGTTATAGATTTTTATAAAAGTTTTCAGGAAATTAAAGCGCCGGAACAACGAATGCTATTTTTTTGAAATCAATTACGTTGTGTTCCGGGTCTGCCAATTCAATCAATACACTGTGCTGTCCGGGCAACAGGCCTTTAATAATCAATGGCTCGCCGCTTGCATCCAACCAATGCCATGGTGCATCATCAACCGTTACGTGCAGATGGCCTATCCGTGGTGAAACGTTCCTGGCACCCTGGCCATATACCGGGATTATCCGAAGATTTTCTGTCCTGTATTGGATAACAACCCGGCCATATTGCAGTTGTTCAGGTAACGGCAGATCAACAATCAATAAAGGAGCTGGCTCCCCGGTAATCGTTGTTATAGGGGCTGGACCTTTTATATCCTTTGCCGACTGCCGAATACTTGCATTATTCATTTGGAATTATTTTAGAAACTCTTTTAACGTTGCACTAACCTGGATGAATAAATCACGCGTTTGAGGGATATATGCAATTGGATTGAGTAAACCAAAATCGTGAATCATGCCGTTGTAGCGAATGCAGGTAACCCGTACACCCGCCTCATCCAACTTTCTTCCGTAAGCTTCTCCTTCGTCACGCAAAACATCGTTTTCTGCAACAATAATTAACGCAGGTGGTAGTCCTTTCAGTTGTTCTATACTTGCGCGCAACGGTGACGCATAAATATCTTTGCGTTTTTCCGGATCTGGTATGTACATATCATACATCCATTGCATGGTTGATTTGGTCAGGTAACGGTCAGTCCCAAACATTTTATAAGAATCAGTTTCATAGTTGGCATCTACAATGGGCCACAGCATAACGTGCAATTTAATTTCAGGGCCGGCTTTGTCCTTTGCCATCAGCGCTGTTACAGCCGTCATGTTTCCACCTACACTGTTTCCAACGACAGCGAGTCTTTTTCCATCTACGTTAATTTCCTTTCCATTTGCTGCCACCCACTTGGTTGCAGCATAGATTTCATTAACGGCGGTTGGGTATGCTGCATCCGGTGTTCTTGTATATTCGGGGAATACCGCCACTGCACCGGATCCCACCACCAGGTCCCGTACCATTCGTTTGTGCGTTGGAAAGTCTCCTAATATCCAACCACCGCCATGTATGAATATGAAAACAGGCAGGATCCCCTTTTGACCAGCGGGCCGCACGATGTAAAGTTTTACCGAGAGGCCGTCACTGCTGATTACCCGCTCGGACACATCAATTCCCGAGAGATCTGTCTTAACTGATTTCTGTGCGTCTTCCAGTACTTTTCGTGCATCTGCCGGTGACAGATCTTCAAGCGGTTTGCCGCCGGCATTCAATTCCTTCAAAAATCCCCTGACTGCGGTAGACAGATGCGGATCGGTTGCATAATTGGTTACCTGGGCGAAGGTCATGCTTGTGGCAGCCATAAAAACCATGAAAAAGATGGCTTTTTTATTTTTCGCTAAACGGTTGCAGCAGCGTGCAAATTTGATAAACTGTGTCATTCTACATTTTTTGAATTTGGTTATTTAAATAAAAATTCCGGCTTGATTGAAATCATTAGATATGTCCACACACCTGTACGCTTAGCGGTGCCAGGACTAATGTTTTTTGCGTATTCCATGCTATTGGTTGCCGCCATGAGGCTCGCACCAACTTGCACATTCGTAATTTTAGTGAGTGCATAATCCGCTGTTACATCAATTTCACTGCCCAGGTTTTTATTAACTGCATTACCCCTGAAATCTTTTTGGTTTTTTGCAAGGGAGAAATAGTGATAATCTATACCCGCTGAAAACCGTGTGCCCCTGCTGTTGTACTTCACTTTTGCAAAAGGATTGTTTAACCCACCAGTTGGAGAACCTGTACTTACGTAGAAATAGTCCATCGCGCCCCAGAAAGCGTGCGGGGTGCCGTAGAGCGGATCAAACCGGTGATTGGTTGTTGAATTAGAAAATGAATTGTTGCCGGACAAATAATCCCATCCTGCTGTATACGTAAATAGTCCATCGGTAAAGGAGACCGAAAGCTCCGGGTTGTAAGCACTGAGTTGCTGACCATCCCGATCTTTGCCAAACTGGTAATAGAAACCAGCTGTTAACGCAAACCGGTTCCTGTCATCGAGCCAGCTCGTAACGTGCAGGCCACCCGTATAGCGGCTGTTTACCCCTTTCTGGTTAAAATGATTTCCATAAATATAACCCGTATCAGTACCTGCAATATTCTTTACCGAATCATTGATGTATTTGCCAAATTGATCGGCCAGGAATAAACCACTGATTTTTGTTTTGTTGAAAGTTTTTGCCACATACAAAAACTGTAGGGCCTTGTATTGCTGGTACAAGCCATTTGAAGAAGTCATTCCCTGCAACGCCGGTGTTCCGTTCTTTGCACTCCATCCATTGCTACCCACCAGGGGAATATAGGCTGCTGGTGTTACTGCAAGATTTCCCCTGCTGTCTTTTATATAAGGCAAGGTATTGGCCGGGGTGTAATAAGTTCCATTGTAATTGAAAGCATCCGAATTCTGGTTAAATGCCAACCCGAGATCCACCTGCCAGTCCCTTTGCTTCAATTTAAAAACAATAGCATCGTGTCTCCTGGATTGCTGTAACCAGTCCAGGTTTCCAAGCAGCCGGGCGTCATCATAGATCAGTTCCTGCCTTCCTATTTTTACTGCGAGGTAATCAATCGCCGATCGCCTGAAGCTGGAATCCCACCGGTTCAGCAGTTCGACCTGTGCCCATGCTTCGTGTACACTGAGTTTATTACCATCAGCATTGCTGATGGTCGATGCGTCCTGGCCCCAAACCCGTACATCCTGCACGCTTGTTTGGAAAATGACGTGGCTCATTTTGTAATTGAACGTTAGGCGCGTGCGCTGCGATGTAAAAAATGAGGGGCTATATGCTTTCGGCCGCAATGTGCCCACACCATCACGGAATTCAGTTCTTGTCCTTAGCTGGCCCGAAAGGGTAAACTGAGCCACTCCCTGTAACCCGATTGCCAGCAATAAAATAACCATACCTGTCCACACGCGAATCTTAGTCATGAAAAATAATTTAAAGTAAAAAATGGAGCGTTTACCGCTTATACATCCGCGTAAACGAGTTTGGTAAAAAATGCACCATCCAAAACATACTGACCAAACTTTGCATCGTATGCCGCTGTTGGTTTTGCAGCAACGGTTTCGCTAAGCGTTCGGCCGGATTTTTTTAATTTTGAAACTTTCTCCTTAACGGTCACCAGCATGTCCCTAAAATCTCTTAACTGACTGCGGTTGCCAACAGCACCGTGACCCGGCACAATGATGGTCTTGTCGGTAGTGATTGCCAGGTTATGATTGGATGCGGTGATCATGCCATCCAGGCTACCGCCACTTGAATGATCAATAAAAGGAAAGTAACTATTCCACCAGGTATCCGCAACGTGCAATACATCCGCATGCGGGAAATAAATTGAGATGTCACAGTCGCTGTGGGCCGGTGCATAGTGCCTCATGTGAATCTTCGAGCCGTTGAAAGTGAGGTTGTGTTCCTTTGAGAAGACAACGGAAGGCAACGCGCCTCCTGATACCGCCGGGAAAGTATAATTCCAGTCTGTAACGCGGATGGTTTTTGCGAGATTGGTACGGGTCCGCTCATGTGCGATGATAGTAGCGCCGGCTTTGTTTACCCAGGCGTTACCGTCTGCATGGTCAAAATGCCAATGCGAATTGATAAGGTATTTTAATGGTTCGTCACTGATCGCATTCATCGCGTCCGTAATTTTCTTTTGCGATACAGCGATACCTGCATCCACCATCAGCTTTCCCTCCGGCCCGTTAAATACGGAAATATTTCCACCGGATCCTTGCAGTACATGAATATTTCCACGCAATGCACTTACAACGATGGGAACCTTTGCCGCATCTTTCTTGATTGTGATTACCGGGCTTTCGGCCTGCGCAAACGTTTTCCAGGGTGACAATATGATACCTCCCGCAACCATGGCGCTCATTTGCAGAAACTTTGCTCTTGATACATTATTCGTATTCATATTTATTATTTAAATGCAAAGCTCTGGCACAAAAAAATAATTGAATTGCCATAGCGGTTCAAGTTGTTTGATTGTTTGGTTCAATTTTTTAAAAATTGAATTGCCGCTACGGAAAGCATAACAGGCGACGCGAAAGTGATGCCGCTGGTTGGGCTGATGCAGATGATTTTTACCTGATGAATGCCATTAAATGTTTACGTGTATGGCAAAACGTTATGAAAGCAAGTGCCCCGGGTTGTGAGGTAGACGCATCGAAAGAGATCGACTTTGTTGAGGAAATTTTTATAGAGGGACCATCGCTAACAGGTGTGCGGGTAACTATTTCATATACCAACAAATTTTTTGAAACAGAAATTATGTTAATTGCGGACGAAAGAATGGTAGTTGCAATTTAGCCTGGCCTATCCTGGTCATTGAGTGGTTCGCTTCCGCATTATGGTAAAACGTTTTTTTTGATTTTGCTTCCATACAATATTACAATAAGCATGTACGTCTGCGTGTCATGCGAGCTGCAAAGGCAATATGATTTTATTTCTCATTCGGTTGTGATTAAATCCGGAAGGGTTAATGCGAGCGGTTCGGGCAAGTATCAAAAAAATACCTTAATACTCATTTAAAAATAATGCTCAATCAGGTTGGTTCACGATCTTCAAAATCAGTTGCTGGATCGAAATCCTGCAGTGCATGAATCAGCAATGTTTTCTCCCGTTCCACAGCACCACCGCTATCAACAGCGAAATGGCCATTGAATATTCAAATAGAAAAACTTTGTGCTGTTTGCCACGAGGGAAATAGTCAATACGATAATCAGCTGAAAAGTTTATTTTATTTGCCTTTTTATGCAGCTGTTCAACGATACAATGAAAAGTGCGGCAGGCATCGTTAGAATATTAAACTATTGCAATAAAGTTATTGCGTGCTAAGTAATTCGGAAATGCATAAGGCAGGGAGATGCGGCCTGATTTAACGACAATCAGGATTGAGCCAAACAATCAAATTACTTGAACGGATGCATCAACCCTTCTCTGTTTTTAAACTTGAATTTTGTTGAAAATTAATCAATGAAAAAGTCAACTTATTTTTCGAACGTCAGAAAGTATTTATGCACTGCTGCGATGGGCATTTTTTGTAGCATCGGTTTTACAGATTGTGTTTACTCCCAAAATTCAGTTATGGTAAAGAACATTGTACTGGTACCCGGCGCCTTTGTAGATGGATCTGGGTATGAAGGCGTGTATAAAATTCTTGCGAAAAAGGGATACAATGTTACGGTGGTACAGCTGCCTTTATCATCGCTGGAAGATGATGTTGCTGTAACCAACCGCGCATTGGAAAAACAGGATGGGCCTACTATCCTGGTGGGGCATTCCTGGGGAGGCACTGTTATCACCGAGGCGGGTGTTTCTTCCAAAGTTGTTGGATTGGTCTATATAGAAGGTTTTATGCCGGAGGTTGGTGAAACAACTGCGCAGTTGGCTTCTTCTGCACCATCCTTACCGGAGAATGGTGCTTTGCCGCCGGATGCGAATGGCATCTTATACTATTCAAAAGAAAAATACCATATTGGATTTGCAGCAGATTTGCCAAAGGAAAAAGCGGCATTCATGTATGCTTCCCAGGGGCCAATTGCCGTAAAATCTTTCACCACGCCGGTAACACAGGCAGCCTGGAAAACCAAACCGTCTTACGCAATTGTGTCCACGGATGATAAAAGTATCAATCCGCTGATCCTAAAAATGATGTACAAACGGGCCGGAGCGATGGTTACAGAATTAAAAGCAAGTCATGTTGTGTTTATATCGCATCCAAAAGAAGTTGCTGATGTAATTGAAAAAGCTGCGAAAGAACCTGTAAAATAAATCAATCAATTTTATGAACAAGATATCTATAAAAGTAACTTATATCGGGGGGCCTACTGCTATCTTCGAAATTGGTGGACTGCGCATTATGACCGATCCGACGCTGGATCCTGCTGGAAATACATATCACTCAGGTCCGCTTGTCCACGAAAAAATTAAAGGACCAGTTACAACAGACATCGGTAATATCGATATCGTATTATTGAGCCACGACCAGCACTTCGATAACCTCGACAACGGCGGCAGGCTTCTTTTGCAAAAGGTGCCGAAAACATATACTACCATGACAGGTGCAGACAGGCTAAAAGGAACCAGCGTTGGTTTAACGACCTGGCAAACGGTTTCAATACCGGCACCTGATGGTACCATCATAAACATTACGTCCACGCCGGCAAGACATGGGCCGGCGGGTATTGAACCTTTGCAGGGGGAGGTTACTGGTTTTTTACTATCTGTTGAAGGGGACGGAAGCCAGCAAATTTACATTACCGGCGACACCACTTTCTACGAGGGTGTGGAGGAAGTTGCCAGGAGATTCGACCCGCAATATGTGTTTCTTTTTGCGGGTGCAGCGCAGGTGCGCGGACCCTTTAATGTGACAATGGGTACCAATGATGCCATGGACACTGCCATCGCATTTCCCAAAGCTGTGATAATACCGTTGCATTACGAAGGTTGGAAGCACTATACCCAAAACGAAAAAGACATCCTGCAGTCATACCAGGTGCTTGGAATTGAGCAAAGATTTAAAATTTTGAAAGCCGGGGTTGCTACGGAATTATTATGAGGAGTTAAAAATTCTTAAAATCATATTACAGAAAATGAAACAGCTACGGAATCTAATCACGTTTCGACGCATCGGCGCAGTTTTAGCGGTTACAGCAATGTTCTCGCCAGTCATAACTTGTGCGCAACATAATTCGTCCTTAAAAAAAGACCTATTCCTGTTAATGATGGATACAATGATGATAAAAATGGATCAGACTCCAAAAAACGTTTCAAATGATTCCTTTTTCATTTTGCAGATGATACCACATCACCAGGGCGCTGTTAGTATGGCTGAAATTGAAATTTCACATGGTAAAGATTTTACAATGATACAGTTAGCCAAAAAGATTTTGGCTGAGCAAAGCGTCGAAATTCAGCAGATGAAGGCGCAATTACAGATGCTGTCCGGCGATAGTGTGCCAATATCCCGTGATTTTCAAAAGTTGCTCAGAACAGCAATGATGAAAATGATGGACAATATGCCCGAAGATAAGGGCCATAACGATACAGACCGATCATTTGCAAGTGTAATGATAGCGCATCACCGTGCAGCTATCGATATGGCAATGGCTATTCTTAAATATACAAAAGACATGCATATTATAAACTTTGCCAGGCAGATAATAGCTACGGAAAAAGTTGAGATTGAACAAATGTCTTCTTTTTTAAAGTAAGTCATCTTACAGTGATTTGAAATAATTGTATTTGATATACGAATTCAATAAACAATGACATTGGGGAATGACTGGTTGATCTTTGTATTTCAAGATTTGAATCGCAGCGTGACGAGGTCAGCAGCTGAAGAAGTTGCAGCAGGCGTGGACCTGGCGCGAAAGAGGGTAATTGTTGCAGGCAGTGGTTTTGCCATTGGTGTACCCACCGCACTAACAGTAGTTGCGCACGGCGCAGCGGTTGCATGAGGCTGATAGTTAGGGTATAATTGAGTGTATTACACTGGTCCGGGAGAGAACCGGTCTACCGCGTTGGCCATTGTTTTTTCTACAAACAATCGTATAAGTTTTTCATAGGTCGATTATTATTGCGGAATTCTGTGAAGGAGATGGCCTTACTGGCCGGTTGATAAGCTACCCGAACTGCGTAATATTTTCTTATCACCCATTTGGGTTTTTCAGGCGGTTTGTCTTTCCAATGCCACACGGCTGCATTGAAATAATATATCATCCAATCAAATTTGGAGAATTTTCCAAGGCCTTATTAGTTGTTACTGGTGCTTAGACAGTCCAGGGTTAACATGAACAATTGGGGGGCTGTTGCTGCAAAAATAGTCAGTCATGAGTGGAACCATTTATCCATTTTTCAATATTGTTTCCCTTGTTACAATCATTATTTGCGGGTGCAATTCAACCAGGGTAATTGACTCGTCTGTTTTAAAGCTTAGACGAGACTTCTGCGAGCCTGCGCCAGCCGAGCGGTTTATTTTCCCAAATATTAGTCCGCAAGTCGCGCCCCGTTCTTTACAGGAAGATTCGATATTGGCGGGCTTTTTATCCGCGCAGGATAGTATCATTGCGAATGCGACTGGCACCGTTCCCCTCATCTTAAGTTTGCTAACGCACGCCCGGGATTCGTCACTGAATGGAAAACTGTTATTCCAGATAAGCAGCAATAAAATTCATGAGAAAATTCAGTCGATTAGAATTGCCATGGATGCCTTACTGGCAGAACTGGATTGTGAAGCAACCCGGACGAGGGAGATATCGTCCTACCTCGCAAAACTTAGTAAAAGGACAAACTCCATGGTAATAGCTGCGTCGATTACGGCGGGTGCAGTCACTACCATTGCCCCTGTTTTCATTACGGGTAAATCTGCTCAAAATGGGATAGCGGTTGGTACAGGTTCGCTATCGGTTGCCCTGGCGGTAATCAGCCTGCATCCTTTTGCAAAAAAGGTAAAATTATTTCACTATAGAAATCTGCTGTCTGACATCTGGTACCAGCCCCGGTATTCAACCATTTACCGTCCGGAAATATGGTATCTTTTAACAAACGATCAACTCAGCAATATCAAATGTGTTTCCAGGGCGCAAATTGTCAAAACCCGGTGGTTGAAATTTTACCTGGATAATAACCTGGATCAACCCACTGAGAAATTGCTATTTCAAAACGGCGGAATATATGATACCGGTAACCTGGATCTCAGGGCCTCTATGCTGAATGAATTGCAGTTCTCGATACGGTCAATCAACCAAAATTTCCAGCATTTTATTACCACGATAGAAAGTGTCCAGGCAAATGGCTGGAAATAATAAACGAGATGTGGATAGAATCAACGTGTATCGGTGAATGCCAGCTGCAATAGCGATTCACTCTCCGAATTAGCGTATACACCGTAGGCATTTACAAAAATGCCTTTGTGTATACCATCGGCAATGATGGCGTACAGAACCGCCTCATCTGCAGGATCGGTTTCACCTTCGAACCTGTATGTTTCAACTATTTTCAACCCGTGGAAGTTTTGAAACAAGTTAAAATCATGGCAATACCCACGCCTCACCAAATCGTTGATGGCCTCAGTTATTGTGTCATAATTGTACATCAGCTATATCATTGAAAGTTAATTTTACCAGGACTACTACTAATCAGACATCCTGGTATACCAGCCGGGTAAAAGTTGCGGGGTCTACCACGAAATTTCCAAATTTTTTGTCGTATGCTGCCGTTGGTCTGGCGGCTACTGCCTGCTGGGCCGTTAGCCCTGATTTTTTTAATTTCAAAACATTCTCCTTGATAGTAGAAACCATGTCCGTGAATTCGAGTAATTGGCTCCGGTTTCCCACTGCGCCATGCCCGGGAACAATAATAGTCTTGTCCGTGGTGACAGAGAGATTGTGGTGACAAGCTTCAATAATACCATCTAGTTTCCCACCACTTGAATGGTCGATAAAAGGGTAGGAAGCGTTTCCCCAGGTATCGCCAACATGCAGCACATCAGCCGCTGGAAAATACACTGAAATATCACTGTCGGTGTGCGCCGGAGCATAACGCCTCAGGTGAATTGCAGTCTTGTTGAACACTACTTCGTGTTTCGTTTGGAAAACTATTGACGGAAGCGCCGATTGCGGTGCGGGATAAAAAGTGTAATTCCAATCCTTTAAAGTTATTGTTTCAGACAGATGCCTGCGCGTATTATCATGGGCTATAATGGTTGCCCCGGCCTTGTGCAGCCATTCGTTTCCTTCAGCATGGTCAAAATGCCAATGTGTATTAATCAGGTATTTTAATGGGTCCTTTCCCAAAGTATCGAGCGCGGCAATTATCTTTTGCTTTGAATTTGCTATGCCGGCATCTACCAATAGTTTTCCGTCGGTTCCTGTAAAAACGATAATATTACCACCCGCGCCAATGAGCACGTGAAAATTCTCTTTTAATTTCTGAATAGTTACAGGCGACCTCGCAACCGCATTTTTGATAGTAATTACAGGACTTTCTTGCGCAAATAATTTATCTCCACCAAGAAAAATCCCCGCTGTTAAAAGTCCTGTTGAGCGGAGAAACTGTAACCTCGAAAAGTACGCGACTTTATTACTATCCATAGTGACGAGTTTAATGTCTATAATTATTCTAAAAAATCAGGAATACTAAAGGTCAATCTTCGGCCATAGGTGTTGTTGCTATTTGCGTTCGATTTGTTTGATTTTAAAGGCCATTTTATTTTTTGGTCTGATTAGTCAACTTTTTTGAATGGCCCGGAGAAGTGTAATCGGATTTCATCCGATAATTTCAAAGTTCAGTCGAAACATTATGGAACAGAGACCTCCCTTTCCGCCGTTTACACTGGAGACCGCATTAGAGAAAATTCAATTGGCAGAGGATGCATGGAATAGCAGGGATCCGGTAAGGGTTTCACAGGGATATACCGTTAATAGCGAATGGCGTAACAGAAATCTTTTTATCAATGGACGAGAAGAAATAGTACGGTTTCTAAGTAAAAAATGGGAAAAGGAACTAGATTACAAACTGGTGAAAGAATATTGGGCACATGCAGGCAACAGGATTGCAGTTCGGTTTGAGTATGAGTACCACAATGCTGCAGGCGAATGGTTCAGGGCTTATGGTAACGAAAACTGGGAGTATGATGAAAATGGACTTATGGCCAGGCGGTATGCAAGCATTAATGATTTAGCTATCAACCAGACAGACAGAAAATTGTAATATACTAAATTTCAAATGATGCAAACAGACTTGCCTGATAATAATAAGACTGATAATAATGATAAGCCTTTGCCCAAAGTAGTCGTTCTTCCGGATGAATGCGGGGATAGTTTGTGGGAGGATGTTCTCGCGTCGCAAAAGCTGACAGCTGCGGAAATAAACAAACATATAAATCCAGGTAAGGACGATGAAGATCCTGAGAAAACGCAGACAACTGTTAATGATGAGCAAAAATAAATGTCGCGTTTTGCTTGGCATCCACGTAGACCCGGTTGTTCGAATTGGATAACTGGGAAAACAACGCGCGGGTGGTTCAAAAGACAAAACACAACGGGAAAAAATTGACAATTGATCCGGAAGTTGCAAAAAAACTACCTACATAGTTGCCGCCCTGCAAAATATTTTCTGGTTATTTTTGAATTTGCCGGTTCCTGCAATCGTGGTTACCCGAAGGTGAACATGCATTACCGGAACTTAGGGCAATCATAATCAGCGCTGACGAACTTTCAAATTTATTTCACACCACCAGAACGATGTAATTATTGTTTAATTAGTTGTATCTCAGCTATAATCTGAACCTCGTCACTTACGAGCACGCCGCCTGCTTCCAGCGCTGCGTTCCATGTTAAACCCCAATCCCGTCGGTTTATTTTTCCGGTAATGCTAAAAGCTGCTTTTATATTTCCCCAGGGATCTTTCATTAAGCCACCGTATTCAGCCGTTAACACAATTGGTTTTGCCTGGCCATGCATCGTTAAGTCGCCCGTTATTTGAAAATCTCCCTCATCCATTTTTTTGATGGATGTGGCATTGAAATAAATTTTCGGAAACTTTTCAGCGTCAAAGAAATCGGGGCTCAGCAGGTGCGCATCCCTGTCGGCCGCACCCGTTGTAATAGCATCTGTATCACCCGTAAATTCTATCATTGCTTCCGTAAAATCATCATCGTTTGTTTCTACCAGCGCCTCATACTTAGTAATCTTTCCGGAGACATTCGTAAACATCATGTGTTTAACTTTGAAGCCGATCTCGCTATGGGCTGCGTCAATGAGCCATTTCGTTTTTTGTGACATACCTTTTATTTTAATTTATTTTGTACTTTTTTTTTGACGTCGTATGAAAAACGGCAGTTGCACTTGCAACTGCCATTTCCCGTTAACTAAAACCGACCTTTAACCATGCCTTTATTATCACAGGTGCAAGGTGGTTAAAAAGTTGTTGGTGGTCAATGGACAAACCACGTTTTAAATGGTATAAATGATGGAGATTGGCGTTTTCAGGAATTTTTTTACCGGATGTTGACAAACGTGGTTTCTTATACAGCACTAAAAGTTTGCACGGGTAGTAACAAGTGTTTATAATCGGAAAAGGTCAGGATGCGTCTGTAACCGAGGCAGGTAATTACCAGTTCATCGAATTTGCAAAAATAATTGGACGGCATTGCTAAATCAATGCTGTAAATAAGTTGTCCTTTCACAGGAACTAACAAAAATCTGTTTATGGTAAATTCATTCCTGCGTTGGATTGCAAATCTTGATTCGTTTGGAAAAACGGCTGTACGTTTCGCAATGGTGATTGTTTTCCTATGGATTGGAATCCTTAAATTTTTTCCGTATGAAGCAGATGGCATCGTGCCATTTGTAGGCAACAGTCCTTTTATGTCGTTCTTCTATAAACACCCCCATGACTATCCGCTACATAGTAACAAAGAGGGTGAATTAATACCGGCAAACCGGAAGTGGCATACTGAGAACAACACTTATAAATTTTCAACTGGTCTTGGTGTCTTCCTGGTTGCACTTGCATTACTGCTTGCGATACATACCGTAGCCCCCCTTGCGAGCCTGGTAGGGAGCATACTTGTATTTTGTTTGACCATTGGTACGTTATCATTCCTTATTACCACACCTGAAGCATGGGTGCCGCATGCAGGCGATATGCATTGGGGATTCCCGTTTCTATCAGGTAGGGGAAGATTAGTTATTAAAGACATTGTAATTTTGGCCGGTTCAATTATTACCATGAGTGAATCCGCGCGCCTTTATCTCAGCCAAAATAGGAACAAACCAATTCCTGTTAAATAAGAAATTGAGTAACGGAGCAATGGGCGGAACCAGTCCATTTATATTCCGGGCCAGCAAAATCTGGGCAGCCTGGAAGTGGCTACTGAAATAAGGGACGAAAAAGCGTATGGCGACTTGTTTCAATGGGGACGATGGACTGATGGGCACCAATACAGGGTTCCCTCCAACACCAGGAATGCTGTGGCATCGCCCAATAATCCTGCAGGGCTAAATAAATCAGGAACAAACCCCTTCTATTATAAGGGATTTGATAATTGGTGGAGTTCGGGTTTTACAACAGATAGCTGGACTGCCGCTTCAGCTGCCGAGGTAACGTCAACCAACGGGTGCGATCCGTGCAAAGCACTGGGCAATGGCTGGCATATGCCCACTAGGTCAGAGTGGGAAAAATTACTGCAGGTAGAAAACATTACAGATGAAAACGGAGCTTTTATGTCTCATCTTAAATTCCCTTCTACTACTGGCTTTAGGGATATTGACAACGGCATACTTCGAAGCAATACTTATGGCGGGTACTGGAGCAGTACTCCATCACCGCTGCAAACGCTGGCAGCTTCCGCTTTCAACTTTGATATTACAAACGCCGGTATGGCAGATTATTACAGGGCATTTGGATTTTCTGTAAGGTGTGTGCGAAATAAATAATAACGCCTGCCTGCTATTTCAATCTACACTGGCCATCTTGCAATCCATCGCTAAAGGAGTGCATACAATAACAAATACTCCTGTAATTGTCTTTAATGCAATCATTTCGCAATCCGAAAATGGAAGACGCTTTTTTACAACAATGAGTCAATTCAAGAAGGATGCCGGAGTCTAAATTTATTAGGGCGGGTCGGCAAATTGCTGGCCATGTCTTTTAAGAAATTGGAAAACGGTGGGTTAAACGACCCTTTTGCAAAAGTGAAGTACAACAGCAGGGGCACACGGTTTTCAGCGGGTATAGATTATCACTGTTTCTCGCATGCAAAAACCCAAAAAGATTTCAGGCGTAATGCAGTTAGTAAAAACCTGGGCAGTGAAATTGATGTAACAGCGGATTATGCACTCACTAAAATTACGAATCTGCAGGTTGGTGCGAGCCCCATGGGGGCAACCAATAGCATGGAATACGCACAAGACATTAGTCCTGGCAGCTGGCCGGCAATTGATATTTCATTTTAGTGTTCGCTAAAAATCGAAATACCGTTTTTATAATGTTGAATAATAGTCGATATCTAGCTGGTAACAAACGCCATAACAATTGGCACGTTAATTACATAACCAGCATCCGTAATCAACAAATGAAGGACAATTGCGGTTGATGGAGTTCACCAGGAAGTAGTTTAATCAAATTGTAATTTTTATGGCAAAGAAAGTGGCCGAACAATTGGTGGAAATGCTGGTACAGTCCGGTATCTCGCGTATTTACGCAGTAACGGGCGATAGCCTTAATGAGTTGAACGATGCGGTCAGAAAATCGGACAAGATTGAGTGGATTCATGTGAGACATGAAGAAGCAGCAGCGTTTGCAGCAGCGGCGGAGGCGGAATTATCCGGCATTGCCTGTTGTGCCGGCAGCAGTGGCCCGGGGCATGTTCATTTATTAAACGGTTTGTATGATGCACACAGATCTGGTGTGCCTGTACTGGCTATCGTTGCAACCTGTGCTACCAATGAATTTGGAAGTGGTTATTTCCAGGAAACCAATACCATCAAATTGTTTGATGATTGCAGTCACTACAACCAGATTGCCAATACAGCGCAGCAGCTGCCAAGGATGGCACAGGCTGCTATACAACATGCCATTCAAAGGAAAGGCGTAGCTGTTTTAGGACTTCCCGGCGACGTAGCAGCGCTTGAAGCGGTGAGAAACGATTCGTCGGATACAAATTATTTCGCGAAAGCGACGATTCTTCCCATGAAGGAAGACCTTCTGGAGCTGGCAAATATAATAAACAGGCATCCGAAGGTTTGTATTTTCTGCGGCATCGGTGCAGCCGACGCGCATGATGAAGTGATACAACTGGCCGCTTTGTTAAATGCGCCAGTTGGTTATTCATTCCGTGGCAAGATGAGCATACAGCCTGATAACAAATATGAAGTGGGTATGACTGGTCTGCTTGGCCTGCCATCGGCATACCACAGCATGCATGAAAGCGATGTAATATTATTGTTGGGGACAGATTTTCCTTACCTGCCTTTTATTCCGCAGGATAAAATCATTATACAAATTGATACCCAGCCAGAACGATTAGGCAGGAGGGCGAAGTTAAATATGGGATTGTTCGGAGACATTAAAACGACGGTACAGGCAATAATTCCGCTGCTGAAAGAAAAAACAGATGCCAGTTTCTTACATGCCCAGCTGCACATTTATTCCAGGGTTAAAGAACATTTGCACGCATACGTGCAAGACAAGGGCAGGAAAGATGCTATCCACCCTGAAGCAGTGGCTTTTGAATTAAACAAACTGGCTGCAGATGACGCGGTATTTACTGTGGATACCGGTATGTGTTGTGTTTGGGCATCACGTTATATCTCAGCGAACGGAAAACGGAAAATGCTAGGTTCGTTTATACATGGATCAATGGCGAATGCGTTACCGCATGCCATGGGTGCATCATTCACTTTCCCGCGCCGCCAGGTTGTGGCAATGTGTGGTGATGGCGGTATTTCAATGCTGCTGGGGGACCTGGCCACCATCAAACAATATAACCTCCCGATCAAATTGATCGTTTTCAACAACCGCTCCCTGGGAATGGTTAAACTGGAAATGGAAGTACAGGGTTTGATGGATAATCAGACAGATATGCTGAATCCGGATTTTGCCCTGGTGGCGGAGGCAATCGGTATCAAAGGCATAAATATTCATGATCCCGAAAATTTGCAATCATTACTAAAAGAGGCGTTTTTATATGAAGGCCCGGTGCTGGTCAATATATTTACGGATCCCAATGCATTGGCCATACCCCCTAAAATTGATCTTAAAATGATTAAGGGAATGTCGTTGTCAATGACAAAATTAATGCTCGGTGGAAAATTTGAAGAAGTATTGGAAACAGTCAAATCCAATTATAAACACCTTGGGGAATTAACAGATTAACTAAAACTGTACCTACCAATATTTTACATGGGTAACCCAGGCGGGATAATAGTTGTGTAAAACTTTGCTGAGTCCTCAGCCATAAGGTTTCAGTTCTTTGCTAGTTAATACTGTAGCAATTTACCAGGTTTCGGGATTAAAAAATGACTGCCTTTTGTCCTCCGCATTTTTCCAGAAAAATCGCAATGAATGCAACAAGACCAGCAAATTTGAAAAACTTCAAAAACCAAAAACCCTGTAAATCAGTGATTAACACTTCTTTACAGGGTTCTTAAGGTGCCCACGAAAGGAATCGAACCTTCACACCCTTGCGAATGGCAGATTTTGAGTCTGCTGCGTCTACCAATTCCGCCACATGGGCTTTTTGAAGTGATAAGTTGCAAGTATTCAGTAAGAAAACAACATACCGACCTCAATGGTACAGGCACTTACAACTTATGACTTAGAACTCGTTAGGGGTGCAATATTACGGATTGAAAGTATTTTGTCCAAATATGTCTTCGGCCAACTAATCTAAAACGTTTTTCCCGCAATCGCCTATCCTCCTCCATCGCTCACTACTTGCAGCATTGCTTTTTCGGCAGCAATAGCTTCCGGACCACGCCCCATATTTTATAAATTACGTTCATTTTGCTTTTTTGATATAAAATGCCGGTATAAAGGTAAGCGACGGGCATATAGAATGTAAAATGTAATTTGCCCCGTAAACAACAACCATCGATGCTCACCATTGGTTTGATACGAGAAGGAAAAATTCCGGCGGATAACCGGGTAGCCCTCACCCCCGCACAATGTAAGTGGATTCAGAAGAATGCATCCAACATTAAGATTGTCGTGCAATCCTGCCTAAGCCGCTGTTTCACCGATCGTGAATACCAGCGGGCAGGGGTGGAGGTAGTAGAAGACATGGCCGCATGCGATGTGCTGTTTGGCATCAAGGAAGTACCCGTTTCCATGCTGCTACCGGGCAAGACCTACCTTTTTTTCTCGCACACCAAAAAAAAACAAGCGCATAACCAGGGTTTGTTTCAGGCTTTGCTGCAAAAAGAAATCACGCTGATCGACTACGAGTGCCTCGAGCACGACGACGGGCAACGCATCATCGGCTTCGGTTTTTTTGCTGGTATTGTAGGCGCCCACAATGGCATGATGGCCTATGGCAACAGAACGGGTCTGTACACGCTCGAACGCGTATTCAAACAAAATAATTTCAGGGAACTCATCCATACTTATTTCGGGCTCCGGCTGCCCAATGTAAAAATTGCGGTGACCGGGTCCGGCCGCGTAGCCCATGGCATCCTGGAAATTATGAACCTCATGGGCATTCATGAAGTGGAGCCCGATGAATACCTGCTGCGCCGGTTTTCTTACCCGGTATATACCCAACTCAAAGGGGCCGACCTCTACCGGCACAAACACACGGGCACGTATAACCGCGAATCTTTTCATAATAACCCCGGTGAATACGGCAGCCTTTTTTTACCCTACGCTGCGCAGACAGATATCCTGCTCAACGGTGTATACTGGGACAATACCTACCCGCGCCTTTTTGAAAAAGCCGATATCAACGCCGAAAATTTTATTATTCAAACTATCTCCGATATTACAGATGATGCCAACGGCTCGGTGCCGCTAAACCTGGGGGATCAATCCATTACGGACCCGGTGTATGGCACCGACCGGCTGAGCTTTCAAAAAACTGCACCCTACCTGCCCGGTTCCATTGACGTACTGGCCGTCGGCAACCTGCCCAACGAACTGCCACGCGATGCCAGCCGGTATTTTGGCGAACAGCTTATTAAATATGTGCTGGAAGATTTGGTGAAAGGCGGATCGCCCATTATCGACCGCGCCACCATGGTCCGCAAGGGCCAGCTAACCGCTGGTTATGATTACCTGAAGGACTATGCAGCGGGAAAATAATACACCTAGGTTCACAGGTGCAGGTAATAATTTTTTAGGAGCGCAGTAAAGGCGTAGGAGTACACTTCGGTCGATTGCCGGATAACCAGTTCTTCTGATTTTACCTGCCCGCTGTTTTTTCGCTGTAACAAAAACGCTGCACGGAAATGCGGATGCTGCATGCTCTGCCGTATCAATAACTTATCGGCAACAAACAATTCATGACCCGCCGCCAATTCCTCAAACCAACGACTTCGCTGAAAAGGCAACAGCACCGCAAACATTCCCCTGGCAGATAAATTTCGTTCGGCTACCTGCAACAAATCCTGCAGGCTTAAACCATCATCGTGTTTGGCAAAATTATACCGGCTGTTGGCAGATTTCAAATCACCTTCAAAAAAGGGAGGATTACTGAGGATAAAATCATACCGGTGCGGCACCGAAAACAGTTTAATATCACTATGAAATAGCCGTAGCCGGTTGTACCAGCTGCTGGCGGCAATATTTTCGGTGGCTTGTTCGTAAGACCGGGCGTCAATTTCAACCCCTTCTATATTGCCCTGGAATTGTTGCGCCAGCATCAGCATCAGTAAACCACTGCCCGCACCAATATCCAGGCATCCGGAAACATGCTGTTCAACCGCCGCTAATTTTTTTGCCGCCCAGGCCCCGAAAATGCAACTGTCTGTACTTACTTTCAATGCGCACCGGTCCTGGTAAATGGTAAATTGTTTAAACTGAAAATAATCATTCGGCATAACCCTTACTTTTTTAAATCTTCCGCAAACAACAGTTTATTGCCGAAAGGATCAATCACTTCCATGGTAAGCGCATTCCACGGGGCTTTTTCCAGCCCGGGTTTCATGTACCGGTAATCTTTTTCTTGTAATAGGTTGTAGTAAACTGTTAGTTCACCCGCGTATTCAATGTAAACCTTTCCACCGGGACAGCAATCGCCATGGTGTTCAGTTAGGTGCAACGTGATATTGCCGAGCGACACCTGCATGTACACTGGAAAATTTTCACCAAACCGGTGCTCCCAGTCGATGCTGAAACCCAGCCATCCGATATAAAATTCAATTGCTTTGCTGAGGTCAAAAATGCGCAGCAATGGAATCACCCTATGTTCTTTCTTTTCCATCATACAATTATTTTGCCTGGAAATAATCCTGGCTGATATGCCGTAATAACAAATTGTCCGCAGGTCATATTGGTTTGTCCCTTCCCGTTTTTACCAGTCGGCCTTTGCACTGGAGCCGGTAGAAAGCGGATCCGTTTGTCCGGCCAGTAATTTGTAATAACCCGTAATGGCAATCATGGCTGCATTGTCTGTGCAATATTCAAAAGCAGGGATAAAGACCTGCCAGCCCTGCTGCGCGCCAGTTTCCTTCAGTGCTTTACGCAGTCCGCTATTGGCGGAAACCCCGCCTGCTATGCACACACGTTTTATACCGGTATCGGCTACTGCTTTTTTTAGTTTGGATAACAGGATACTGATAATGCGCGCCTGTACAGAAGCACAGAGATCCGCCAGGTTGTTTTGTATAAATAGCGGATCCTTTTTTATTTCGGCCTGCAGAAAGTAAAGGATGGATGTTTTTACGCCGCTGAAACTAAAATTTAGCCCCGGAATCTGCGGCTCCGCAAAAGTGAAACGTTTACCATTGCCAGATTGGGCGTACTTATCAATGAGCGGTCCACCGGGGTAGGGAAGGCCCAGCAGCTTGGCGGATTTGTCAAATGCTTCACCGGCCGCATCATCAATGGTATGGCCAATCACTTTTAATTGCAAAGGAGATTCACACAAAACAATTTGCGTGTGGCCACCGCTTACCGTCAAACACAAAAAAGGAAAATCCGGCCTTTGCGCCGGGATAAGATTGGCCAGCACATGCGCCTGCATGTGGTGCACAGCAATCAATGGAACGCCGAGCGATAAAGACAACGATTTTGCAAACTGTCCGCCTACCAGCAGCGCGCCAATAAGGCCCGGCGCCTGCGTATAGGCAATGGCGGAAATCGCTGACAGGGACGTGCCGGCCTCTTTTAATGCAGCATCTACAACAGGTACAATATGCTGCATATGCGCGCGACTCGCAAGTTCTGGCACCACCCCCCCGTATTGCTCGTGCACGGGCTGACTGGCAATAATATTGGCGAGAATGATACCGTTTGTGCACACGGCTGCGGCGGTTTCATCGCAGGAAGACTCAATTGCAAGGATGGTAACTGGCTGGCTGATGGCGTATAGGTTAATTGAATTTGCAAATATACGGTCTTGCAAAATGAATAGTGTTCAACTGATCAGCGCATGTTATTATTTACTCCTGATGGCCACCACCGGATCCATCTTGGCAGCGATAAAGGCCGGAATAATGCCCGCCAGTATACCCGTTGTAATACAGATACTAATGGCAAGAAAGAAAATACTGAATGAGATAAATATCGGGAAGTCAAAAAAGGAAGAAATCATTTTTGTGAGGATGAACACAAGTATCAATCCCATGATGCCGCCCAGGATACAGAGAAAAGCAGATTCCAGCAAAAACTCGGTCATAATGCTGCTGCGCTTTGCTCCAATGGCTTTTTTTAATCCAATTTGCGCCGTGCGTTCCCGTACGGTAACAAACATAATATTGGCAACGCCAAACATACCTACCAGCAGGCACAAGCCCGAAATGGCCCATCCCCCGGCGTTCATGCCGGAAATGATAGGGTCGAGGGTTTTGCTGATCGAATCAATATCGGTGAGTGAAAAATTATTTTCTTTACCCGGACTAATCCTTCTCACCGACCGCATAACGCCTTTTAGCTCATCTTTGATATTGTCGAGCGGCATGTTGTCATTTTTTGCCTGCACCATTATAAGCGGATTGGCATCCTTTAGCGGAACCATCTGGCTCATCAGCTGGTAGGGCATAATGATGGAATTATCATAGTCCCATGCCTCAAAAATACTGGAACCTTTTTTAGGCATTATTCCCACAATCACTGCAGCTCTTCCCTTGTTCAGTTTTACGGTTTTACCCAGTGCGGCTTCCGCCTTTCCAAATAGCGTCTCCGCCACCTGGTTGCCCACCAGCAGTACATTGCCGCCATCGGCATATTCCTGGGTTTCTATGTTGCGGCCAAAACCGATGGTAATAGATTGTAAAATGCCAAATTCTTCAGTAACGCCGTAATAATTGACAGAATTAACGATACTGCTGGCATATTCCATGGAACCCTGGGTAGAAGAAAAGAAGGCGATGGTGGAAGGGAAATCAAATTTCTTTTTCACCAGTACCATTTCTTCAAATTTTACTTCCGGGCGGTTTACATATTTCCACCAGGGATAATCTGGTCCGCCACCGTTTTCCCATTTACCAATAAATACCGTCTGTTTGGCAATGGCGCTTAAATTGTCCTTGACCGCTTTCTCCATACTGTTGATAACGGCCAGTACACTGATGATGCAAAAAATACCAACGGTAATACCGAATAGAGAAAGGAAAGTGCGTAGTTTATTGGAGCGGAACTCTGACAGTGCCATTTTGAAACTGTTCCATAAAATCTCCAGGTATTTAAACATAACCCAAATATATAAGTAAGCAACTAATTTTCCGCTGACTATTTATTTAATGGCGCAGTTCCGGGCTGAGTGGAAGTATGCTTGTACGGGTATGCCGGCGCAGGGCCAGTGCCCGTCTTGCCGACCGCCCAACGGGCATTCGTTACAGTAGGGGAGCCGTAACCCCAGCTCAATTAAGGTTCCTGAGCCGTCATACGGCGCGGCTGGCACATTTTGCAGCCCATCCGCCGGACAAAACTGCTGCTTAACAAAACAATTATGTAAAAAACGATAATCATGTAGAAAAAAAGTTTTAAATTACGAATAGCTCAAAGGCTCAGTAATCCCTCCCCAAATCTTAGCTGCACCACACATTTGCTCACCTCAAAAATTTACTCCGATGGTTACAACAGACATTACACAGCTGACCGCAGACTGTAACAGCTGGCGGCAACAAATGCGCAATTACAGGGACGAAATCGTGCACCTGAAAAACCAGCTGCGGCAGACTGCCATGAAGGTTAGTGGTCGCGACCACCTGCGGGATGTAGATCACTATGAAAACCAGTTTTACATCCAGCTCATTAACATTCATGACCTTAAGCATTCCATCAAAGTACACGATCATAAAACCGCGGTGGCCAGGGTTTCTAAAAATGGAAAGATTAATCCTACCACCATTGCTGAGCACCAGCACCTCCACGAACAATACAGTCGTTTACAATCGCTCCTTGACGAATTAAAAAACCGGTTCAATCAATTTATCAGCAAATTTAGCTAGCAATCATTCATCCATTTGTTTACAGGAATTACCACGCAGCAACTGCAGGTATTCCTTTTTTTCATGTATTAACAAAAAGCTGCTAACGGTATGGTATGTGCGGAATTTTAAACATTATCTGCAAACGGAATGGCAGTGTGTCGTCCATGCCAGATCTTGCAAGATCCCTTCTGCTCCAAACAATTTTTTCCCGGCAATGGCACCGCTTATTCCACCTGTTTTGCAAAGTTGATTGCTAACTAACTTACGATGGTTAGCACTGTTTTGCTTAAAAAGTGTCTGTTTAACAATTATTGCCCGGAATATTTTTGCTGGTCCACCTAATTTTTTATTGTTCAAACAAAAAGAAACAATCAATTATTCGTAGAAACACGATCTTTTTCTTGCGTGCGGTCAACACAAATCCTCTTTAACTACGTAAATACCCCTGTTTGTGGATAAAAAATTTCCTGTGCACTAAAATTGTATTAAAGCCAGGTGAAATCAGGATTTTTTGGCTAACATTTTGTAAGTAATGGCTAAACCAAAACCAAGCCTTAACAAATTGAATAATCACAGGTATACATGTTAATATCCAACTATGAAAACCCTACTTCACCCCCGTACCGTTCACACCTTTTTTTTATTGTTAACAGCATTATTGTTAACAGCTTTTTCTTCTCAATCATTTTCCCAGGGCAAAAAAGTTTTTGTTGGTTCCGGCAGCGGCTTTATCGATTACCCCAATGCACAGGCAACATTGAACCTCCAGGATGGTGATACTGTCGTTATTAATCCCGGCAAGTATAAACTGATGAATTTCAGGAATATCACCGCAAGCCCCGGCAAGAAAATATATATTATGAATAGCGGGCTGGTAGAGATTGGTCCTGATCCTTCGCCGTCAACTTTTTCAAATCTTACCAATGTAGAAATCCGCGGTGATGGCACACCTGGAATAGAATTTGGATTTTACCTGCACGATTTAATCAGGGGGATATCTATTGATGGCACCATGTCCGGTGTATACTTCAGTTATTTTAAGATGGTTAACATCATCGATTACGGCGTTTTCTTTTACAATTCGGCCCTGGTCTACAATGGTACCAACAGTAAAACAAGCCTCTATTACGATATCAAGTTTTTGCATTTTAGCGTATACAATATTAAAACAACTTTTCTGCAGCTCGGCCTGTTTGGGAGGGTGATGGATGATGGATTGGTAAGCATGTTCCGGAAACTGGAAGTAGCTTATTGTACTGTAGATTATTCAGACCAACAGGACGTGTTTCACTTAAGCAAAGTACTGGAAGCCAATGTGCATCATAACCGTCTTTCTCACCTTGGTGCAAATGATTACCGTCATACCGGTATTATTTATTTATACGGCAGTGGCGAAGTACACCACAATTATATCGCTGATTATTGGGGCAGCGGTCTTCGCGCGCATTCTTTTAGTCTTGATACCGTGGGCAAAGTGTATGTGTACAATAATGTAATGGTAGGGTCGCGAAAATATTCAGGTATCGAAGCGCAGTGCACGCCCGAAGACATTGCCTATTCGCCTTATATGCGCTATTGTAATTTTAAAATATTCAACAATACGTTTGGTAACCTGAGTGCTGCAGACTGGCAGGCTGCCATGGTTGATTCTTACAACGCGGTAGGTGGTACCATTGAAATTAAAAATAACCTGGGGTTTAATATACAAAGAGACAAACCATTCGACCCAACAAAAAATTACGTGTTTACCCAGTTGAACATTACAAAGCCAGATACAGCAGGTAATTTATATGGCAACACGTTTACAGATATTGGACTTGTAGATGACAGCAGCTGTTTGTTAAATGTTAACTCACGGGCAATCGACAAAGGCGTAAGCGCGAGCTTTATAAATGATGATATTGACGGGGTTACCCGTCCCCAGAGCGGCGCTTTCGATATCGGGGCGCACGAATACCTCACCGGCATCGTTTTTCCTTTTTCAAGGGCCGGGGCCGATACCAGTACGGTGCTTCCAAAGGATTCAATTGCACTCAACGGGTCCGCTTCGTACAATCCAACCGGCGGCATACTTACTTATAAATGGTCGCAAATTTCCGGGCCTGCTGCCGCGCTCTTTAAATCAGATACCGCAGTAAAACCGGTGCTCAAAAACCTGGTGCAAGGTACTTATCAAATTAAACTTACTGTAACCAACGGGCAGGGACATAGCAACGACGATATTGTAGTACTGGTGGTGAGCCCGGTGCCGGTTTTCCCCCCGGTTGCAAACGCGGGCGGTGGTACCACCATTACACTCCCTGTAAACAGCGCCGGCCTTAATGGCGCCGCTTCTACCAACCCTGCAGGGGGGCTTTTAAGATACAAATGGGTGAAGCTTACCGGGCCAACTTCATTTTCCATGTCTGCAGATACCACCGTAACACCGTTTGCCAGCAGCCTGGTAGAAGGTACTTATAAGATAAAACTTACTGTTACCAATACCAACGGGCTTACCGGTGTTGATACAGCCACCATCATTGTAAAACCAGCGCCAGTACCGGTTGCCAACGCAGGTGCAGATATTAGTATGGTTCTACCGGCCAGCACGGCCACGCTGAACGGTAGCACATCGTCAACGCCTGGCGGCGGCCCGCTCCGGTATGTGTGGACCAAAGTTTCCGGTCCTGCATCCTTCACCATTACAGGAGATACCACTGCAACCGCAGCCGTCAGTAATTTAATTGAAGGGGTGTACCAGGTAAAACTCACCGTTACCAACAGCGCAGGCATCAGCAGCACGGATTTCGTCAATATCACCGTGTCCGCGGCACCTGTTGCAGTAGCCAATGCCGGCACAGATATTAATATCGTATTACCTACCAATACAGCCACGCTGGATGGCAGTTTGTCGTCCAGTACAGGCGGCGGTGCATTGACCTATGCATGGACAAAGATTGCAGGTCCCGCAGCATTTGCCATTACCGGGGCATCGACCGCTACACCAGGCATCAGCAATTTGGTGGAAGGTGTCTACCAGCTTAAGTTAAGCGTCACGAATGCGCAGGGCTCCTCGTCAGAGGATATTGTTGTGGTGACGGTTACCGCGATGGCGGTGTTACCCCCGATTAGCAATGCAGGGCAGGATGTTACCATTACATTGCCCGCTAACAGCGTCGTATTAAACGGAGAGCAATCATTTAATCCCGCGGGTGGTGCATTGACTTATACATGGTCGATGGTTTCCGGTCCTGCCGGCTCTACCATTACAGGTGCAAACAGTGCAACGCCAACCCTTACAAATTTAGTGGAGGGTGCTTACCAGGTAAAACTGGCCGTAACCAATGCGCAGGGTAGTTCCAGCGAAGACCAGGTAACCATTAACGTTAGTCCCATGCCGGCTTCGCCACCGGTGGCCAGTGCAGGAACAGATATTACGATTACGCTTCCTGCAAACAGCACCATGTTGAACGGTACGGCTTCCTCCAATGCAGCAGGCGGTACTTTAACGTATGTGTGGTCAAAGGTTTCCGGTCCGGCTTCATTTACCATCACCGGCGCTGCAACTGCCACGCCATCTATAAGTGCCTTAACCGAAGGAAGTTATAATATAAAACTGGTAGTGACCAACAGCCGCGGACTTTCTGCGGAAGACGTGGTCACCGTATCCGTCCACGCCCCGGCGCCTCCCGTAGCAGCAGCTGGCGGTGATGTGAACCTTGTACTACCTTCCAACAGTGTAACGCTAGACGGCGGTTCATCGGCTAATCCTGGTGGTGGTGGACTGAGTTATGTTTGGACGAAGGTTGCCGGTCCGGCAGCATTTACCATCACCGGCGCGGCAACAGCAACGCCGACACTCAGTAACCTTGAATTTGGTGTTTACGAGGTACAACTTGCGGTTACCAATGCCGGCGGGGTGACCAATACGGATGTTGTAGTGATTTCAGTAAACACGCCGTTGTTGTCGGTACCAATGGCCGGTAATGATACCACCATTCAATTCCCCAATGGCTATGCGATACTTGATGGCACTAAATCTTACGGGACCGGTGGGGCCAGTATAGCCACGTATCACTGGCAGCAGGTAACAGGTCCAACCCCTGCGAGCATCGGAAACAGCAGTGCCAGCAAGACCTCCGCTACCAATCTCGAACCCGGGGTGTATACATTCCAGCTCACCATTACTGATAATTACGGGCAGGTGGCAAAATCAACCTTTAAAGTAACAGTGGAAAGTAGCAGGCGGAGCAATAAAAAAATAGGGCTCTATCCCAATCCATGTACAGACCGATTGAATGTGCACATTGTAGCAGACAGCACAGGTTCTTCTATGGTACGCATTACCAGTCTTGCAGGAGTTGTGATGCTGAACCAGGTGTTTCAGAAAAACCAGCTCGTGATCGACATGCCCGTTGACGTAACACGTTTACCGGTTGGTTTGTACATTATAGAAATCATCATTGGCAAGCAGGTTCAGTTGCTCGATAAATTTATGAAGCGATAAGGTGATGCCAGGCTAAACTTTTCCTGGTTCCGTTGATGGAAGACCTTTTACCCATTTCAGCTATCAGTTAGCGCCGAAGCACAGGGTTTATAACGATACCACCTCATATAGAATAACTCCGGCAGCATGGCCGGAGTTTTTTATTTTAGCATACCGTAAATCACTTTTAACATGCTATTGAACCATTCATTGATTACAGAACTGAAACACGAAGCAGTGAATACCAGAAAAATGCTGGAGAATATTCCCGAGGCTAAATTTGCATGGAAGCCGCACGAAAAATCAATGACGCTTGGCAGGCTAACAGCTCACATCGCGCAAATACCGGTATGGGTTAACCGCAGTTTTGAAGCTGGCTATTTTGATTTTGTCACCGCTTCTCCTATGCCTGTTGCCTACGAAACGACAGAGGCGCTGCTACAGGTTTTTGATGATAAGCAGGCTGCGGCTATTGCGGCGTTGCAACAGGCTACCGACGAAGCACTGGCTGTGTCTTTTGCCGTACGACGGGGATCGCAACTTGTTTTTGAATTGCCGCGCCAGGTTCTCATCCGAAATTTTGTTTTGAACCACATTGTCCACCACCGGGGGCAACTGTCTGTTTACTTGCGTTTGCTAAACCTACCGGTACCGGGCATGTACGGTCCCAGTGCCGATGAACGGTGAGCCCACAAAAAAGTAAAGCTTGCACCAGGGCAAATATTGCTGTCTGCCGGCAGCTAAAAAAACGCTGTTCCAAATCCTTTCCTTCTGCACAGCCTGGAATGACAATGTTGTGTTTGCCATACGGAACCGATACAATAACCCTTGCGTTGGAAAAGCGCTAAATTATTTCATGTTGCGATCATTTTTGGTGCACCACTTCATTTGGTGCCTTTAACGCACAAGCAAGTGCGTAGTCAACAACGGCCAGCATTCACAATGGAATAATCATTTTGATGATATAGTAAATTTGTTTGGTGTAGCCTCCCCACAAACAAAATTATGGCAAGGCGCTAAACCAGGATGACGGCAATTTTTCTCCAGGTAAATAGTACTAAACACTAAAAAAACCGCGTTGCCTGGTAATGACAAAAGCGCTTAGAGAATTTTTTCCCCAAAGGTTTAATAGCAAACTCACAAATTTTTTCGGTGTTGTTTATTTACGTTTCTATAACAGATTTTGCGGGTTCTGGTACCTGTTTTGAAATACTATTGCTAAATGAAAATTATGAAAAGAATACTTCTACTCATTAGCATGGTTGCCATCAGTTTTTTAGGAAGCAAACCTGCCAGCGCACAGTTTCAGTTGAGTGTTAACATTGGTGCCCAACCGGAATGGGGGCCTTCTGGTTACGACTATGCGGAAAATTATTACCTGCCGGACGTAGAGGCGTATTACTCCGTACCCCGCCGGCAGTTTGTATATTTTGATCGGGGCAACTGGGTCTTCGCTAATACGCTGCCAGGGCGCTGCGCAAATTATGATCTGTATACCGGTTATAAAGTGGTGATCAACGAACGTAATCCGTGGAGTCATTTCAATAACCACCGCGTACAGTATGCACCTTACCGGTACCGTCACGACCAGTTGGTGATACGCAACCAGCGTGGTGGTAGGTACGGCCGGCCGGATTTTGACAACCGTAACAGGGGCCGTGATTGGGGTCGCAACAACCGTGACAATGATCGCAGGCAGGATAGGGGTCGCAACGAGCGCAATAACAACGATCGTCACTACGATAACCGCTACGACAACCGGCATGACGCTCGCCCAGGAAGATGGTAGTCGTAAAATAAACAGTATAGCATAAAGCTGTCTTACAAGTGTGTCCCGGGTCTGTCGGAAATCAATTTGATTACCCACATCAGCGCAAGCCGGTATAGCAATCCATCACTTTTGAGACAGCTTTTTTATTGCGCCATTTTTTTTGGTAAATTATTTACGTTACAAGTGCTGTGGCAAATACGGTCCAGCTGTTCAATTATGCGTTTCATGATATGTTTTCTGCACCTGGATAATAGACCTGGCGGGGCAGTTTATTAGCCTTGTAATTTCGTACCAGACAACTTTCACTGATCAATGAAAATGCAGCAATGAAAACAATTTTTTTTCGATTCATAACAATAAACTTTTTAATCATGATGATGGAGCCAGTAACAGCGCAGACCGGTAAAAAGGATTTTAGCGGCGTATATTTTTTACAGGGCGTAATGGAAACCGCCTCGGTATTAGAACTAAAAAAAGATTCAAGTTTTGAATTCTTTTTCTCGCAGGGCGCCCTCGACAGAGGTGGCAAAGGAAAATGGAGCGTGAAAAACGGGCAGCTCGTTTTGAACAGTGTTGGTACAAGGCCTGCAAAGGATTACTTTATGGTCAGCAGTAAAGCGATTCCCGGTAATGAAACTGTTATACAAATGGTAGACGAGAATACCATGATACTTTCTTATTCGGATGCAAAACTTACCGTACCCGGGGAGGTGTTGAAGGAAAGCAGCAATAGCCAGGGCGAAATACGTTTCCCCAAAAAAAATGCAACAAACATTGAATTGTTGTTCGTGCTATGCCCGGACAGACCTTCTGTCTTTTCCCTGAACAAGGATCATAACTATTTTGAATTCAGGTTGGAGCCGTGGATAGCCGAAATTTTTTTCCAGGATTTTACCTTGCAATTGTCTGACGGGTTGCTTAGCGGAAGGCATCCCTTGCTGCAAGGAACCGATTTCAAATACGAAAAAGAGGAAGACGACAAAGAAGAAGACGACGCTCATTGAGTTGCTTACCGGTTAAAAGCGAAAAGCCGGGTATCTTCTGCTGGCAGGATGACGTTGCCGGGTGTGTATACATCTTTATAATCCATGTGAAGTGTAGCTTTATTTTTCTTACCTGCTTTTTCGGTCGCAATTACAGCAGAGAAATGCTTTTTATATAGACCAAGCACATAGACTTCTGCATAATATTTTCCGGCCGGTAAATCTGTTATTACTACCATGTTCCCGGCACCAGGATAGAATACTTTTGTAACGATGCCAGCGCCGGAACGGTCATATTTATCGAGTATCACCAGCACGGAATCCACTGCGTTGTTTTTATTAACGGTATTGTCTATATGAAAAGTGTAGTTTACTTCAGTTGCGGGGTTAACGGTTGCTGCACCTTTTTCACGCAAAGCGGGTAATTCATCTGCGGCGCTAGAAAACAATGATGCACTGATCAGAAGTGCGGTGAGTAGGGTGCGGGTAATCAACATAAAAAAACATTTTAAAAGGTTCGGGTCAAATACGTCAAATGTTTTTCAGATGGATGGGTGGACGATGCTGTTGTGATGCGTGGGTTAGTGATACAAAGATTGCACAGTATTTCTACTGTTGCAAGTGTTTTGCTAAGAATTTTCGGTATTTACGGTGTTGCAATGGTGTAATCAACTCAATTGATTGAAGGTCAATCGGTCAATTTTATTTTTTTACCGTCGCATATTTAGTAAAACAAGTAGAACTACGCGGGCTGTTCGATATTATCAGCGAAGCTGGCGTTTGTACAGTTGGATCGCATTTTCATAACCGAGGTAAAGCGCATCGCAAACAAGTGCGTGGCCAATGGATACTTCCGCGAGTGAAGGAATATTTTTCGCAAAGTAGGAGAGGTTGTCCAGGTCGAGGTCATGTCCGGCATTGACACCCAGTCCCAGCGCGCGGGCGCGCGCTGCGGCTGCTGCATACGGCGCAATGGCCGCTTCTTTGTCACCTTCCGCAAAGCGCCGTGCATACGCTTCTGTATACAATTCTATATGGTCGGTGCCGGTCTGCGCGGCGCCTTCCACCATTTTGATGTCGGGGTCTGTAAATATGGAGGTACGAATGCCCGCCCGTTTAAAAATGCCAATAATCCGGATAAGGTAATCTTTATGTTTAACCGTATCCCATCCATGGTCGGAGGTGAGCTGTCCTTCCGCATCGGGTACCAGTGTTACCTGTGCTGGTTTTACCTCCAGTACCAGGTCAATAAATTTTTGTTCGCGGCAATTGCCCTCTATATTAAATTCCGTCGTAATTATTTTCTGTATTGCTCTCACGTCTGCATAACGAATATGACGTTCATCGGGACGGGGATGCACCGTTACACCATCGGCACCAAACAGCTGCGCATCTATTGCAGCTTTCACTACATTGGGATTATCCCCCCCGCGGCTATTGCGCAGGGTGGCAAACTTATTTATGTTGATACTCAACTTTGTCATGCTGCAAAAATAATGAGTATTTATTGCAAAGGGCAGGCTTTTGGCCTGCCCCCTGGGTATGGTTGTTCACCATATAATGAAGGGTTGTCGGATTAAAACGGTTACGGGTTATAATACATTCAGCATTATATTTTGGCCAGTTGTATGGTTTCAAGTAAGTCGCCATTCAGCAACTTCAGTTCCAGGAAGTAATCACCCGTGGCGTACTTTCCCAGGTTTTTTATTTTTATTTGGTTATCGCCTGTATCCACTGTGCAACCGGTTACCCGTACAACCGTGCCCGAGGAATTCAGCAGGCGGATAACTGCGTTTACAGTAAACTGCCCATATATTGTTATGGACAACTCAGAAGTAAAAGGATTAGGGTTTACGGAGACCTTTAAGTTCATCGAAATAGTTTTCACCGCTGCTTTCCGGATTAATGGAAGCAGTACAGTACAGTACGTAAAAGATTTAAAGGGAGATCACCGGTGTTAGCAGGATATCGGTTCGTTGAGGGTATGAAGGAACCAATTAAGTAAAAAGTAAATGTAGGTAATTCTACTAAAATTTAAAAGTATTTGTACCTTATTTTTTAGATAGTAAAAATACGGTCCCTTGAGATCGGTACAAGTCTAGAACCTGGTTACTATTTTAAGATTGAGCAATCTTGGCGTCAGGCGGTTGGGGATGCTATACGTGGTGTTAGAAAAATCTTTGATCAGTAAATATGAGATCGTATTGGCCCGGTCTATCAGGTTGAATACTTCCAGGGTTGCCCAGATGTTTTCGAAGCTTTTGAAAGGACTGTGCGTGCGGCGTTTGCTCCTGTCGCTGTCCAGTAGCAGGGCGCTGAATCCGATATCAACCCGGATGTATGGATCGATAAACAACGCATTCCTGTATTTAACACTGCCCGGAATATTATAAGGAAGATTGCTGCCGTACAGCGTGTTGATATACACCTTGAAATTTTTATTGGTGGAAAGGTAATCCTGGAAAAACATTCCGAAGGTGAGCAGGCGATCCGTGGGCCGGCGTACCCAACCCTGTTGCACTTGCGCGCTGTCTAGGGGCTGGTTCAACGAATCGAGCGTGTAATTATAGAAACTGGCGCCCGCAATTTTTTCTTTTGTGTTCATTATACCAAAGCTTATCCAGCTTTCGGCATCTTTTACCAGTTCGCCGAAGAGGCGTAATTCTATTCCCGCGGCATATGCTTTTGCATTGTTTTCGCCAAAATAACGGAGCCGCACATTGTCAATATCGTAAGGTACTACGTCGCGCATGTTCTTGTAGTAAGCCTCACTGGTCAGGCGCATCGGCCGTCCGTTCCAACCCTCAAAACTATAATCGAAACCGCCACTGATCTGCCAGCTTTTCTGGGCTTTTAATTTTGTATTCACACTGCCATCATAACGCCTAAGTTCACGGTAAAACGGCGGCTGATCATAAATGCCGGCTGCGCCACGAAATACCACGTCTTTTTTCCAGGCCGAAGGTTTCCATGAAAATCCCGCACGTGGCGAAACGAGCAACTCATTGTTTAAATCATTGTAGTTGAAACGCACGCCCAGCTGCAGGATGAAATCAGCTGAATCGCGAAAAACGATATTGTCCTGCACAAATCCACTCACCCGGTTGATGGTTAGATCGGCTTTTGATTTTAGTACACTGAATAAAGAAAGCTGGGATGGATTGTACGGCAGCGAATAACCAGCAGAATCCTGGTACTGCCATTCGTTCAGATTGTCCTGGATCGATTGCCGGTCTGCGCTTAATCCCCATTGTATGGCATGACGACCCTTGTCGAGATAGCCTTTGTGACTGATATTCCAGACATCTATGTTAAGCTTATTTCTTGCATGGTTTTGAAATACACCGGCGCCGAGCGGATTCACTATCAAACCAAAGCTGGGTTTGCTTTTATCAAAATCACGTTCTCCAAATAAATAGGCACCTGTAATGTCCAGTGATTCGTTTTCATTGTCCTGGAAGAAACTGGCCATCCATTTCAGCTTCAGGTTTTTTCTCACCTGCTGGTTAACAGACAAACCCACCATATTGGTCCGGTACCGGTCCTCTTCTTTTCCTTCAAAAAAAATATCCAGTCCAAGGTTGGCCGTAAAATAAGGCGAGAATACGGAAGCGGTTTGCTGGGAAAAAGATGGTTGCAGCGTAAACTTCGACTGTGAAAAATTACCCAGAATTTCGGCACTCCATTTTGAATTGAACTGGTAGGTCAGCAATGCCTGCAGGTCGGAAGAAGAAGGCACGTAATTGCCTTTTGTTTCCTGGCTGGATAGCAGGTTACGGTTGCTTTTATTGCGCACGCCTACGAGGTATGTAAACTTACTTTTTGCACCCACGCCCTCCAGGTGAAAACCCTGTTCCAGCAAACTAATATAGGCAGAGCCGCCAAATTTTTTGGGTTTTTTATATTGAATATCCAGTACGCTGCTCATTTTATCGCCGTACCGTGCCTGGAATCCACCATTATAAAAATTTACGCTGCGCGTCATTTCGGGGTTGATAAAACTCAGTCCCTCCTGTTGGCCGCTGCGTACCAGGTAAGGCCGGAATACTTCAAAATCATTTACATAAATAAGGTTTTCATCATAGTTGCCGCCGCGCACGGAATAGCTGGAGGTGAGTTCATTATTTGAGCCAACAAAAACTTTGATAAGACTTTCAATTCCACCAGTAGGAGAAGGAATGTTGATGGCTTGTTTTGGGTTGATGGAAATCAGGCCGGCTTCCCGGCGCTGCCGCTGATCGGTGACTACAACTTCCTGCAATTCTTTGGCGCCGCGTTCCAATCGCACGGTTATTTTTTCTTCTTCTCCCTGGCTTAGCAGAAAGTTTCGCTGCTCCGTTTTGTACCCGGTATAAGAAAACAACAGTGCAAAGGCTCTATCCGCCGGTACGGTCAGTGTAAAGTTGCCCGAATCGGAGGTACTGATGCCGCTACTGCGTCCCAGAACAATTATATTTACCTTGCTAAGTGGATGTTCGTTTTCATCCAGGACTTTGCCCGAAACAGAAGCCTGCTTTTTCTGTGCACACAAAAACACAGATGAAAAAATGCAAAGCAGCACTAAAAAAAGTTTGGTTTTCGGCATTGTGGTTTTATAACGGAATAGTACCGGCAATATTACAGAAATTAAGCTTTTGTTTTGGCAGGCAGCGTTTTATGTCCGCCCGCAAGGTTATTATATTTGCCAAAGGCGATGCTTATGTGCGCTATTAATAATAATTTTAACCCAACAAAAATAACAACCAGGATGAATACAAACCGATTATCTGAAAGCCTGCAGGCAGGTTTAAATGACCAGTTAACAAAAGAAGCACACGCTTCACAAATTTATCTTTCTTACGCAGCGTGGGCTTCTTCTTCGGGGTATGGTGGTATCGCCAATTTTTTGTTCAGGCATGCACAGGAAGAGCGCAACCACATGATGAAAGTGCTGGAGTACATTCTGCAGCGCGGCGGAACAGTAAAAGTAACAGCTGTACCCGCACCACCGCCCGACCCCTCTGGCGTTCAGCATTGTTTTGAAAAGGTGCTGGAGCACGAGATTGATAATACCAACGCCATTTACAAGCTGGTAAAAATGAGTTTTAACGAAGAAGACTGGGCTACCTGGAATTTTATGCAATGGTTTGTGAAAGAGCAAACAGAAGAAGAAACCCTGGCGTTAAACCTGCTGGATAAAATAAAAATTGCGGGTGGCGTAAAAGCAAGTGGTGATGCCTTGTATAATCTTGACCGTGACCTGGAAAAGACGCCGGATGATGCGGTGCTGGCGCAGGAGAAATCAACGGAGAATCCGTAATGCTGCGTCAAGCACGGGTTTTTCCTATATGAATACTTTTCATCCGGTTTTCGAAATGGTTTCAACAACCAACGTCAAAAAACGCTTATAGCAATTTAATTTTGTATGATTCGTTTTATCCGAAAATATGTACCGCATTGTTTATTTAAGTTCAGCTTCACCTTTGTATTCAGATGAAGCGTTGAAGGATATTCTAACGGTCAGCCGGCGAAACAACGAGCAATCAGGTATAACGGGTATATTGTTGTACCATGAGGGGTCAATCCTACAGGTCCTGGAAGGCGATGAACTTAAAGTAACCAATTGCTATCATCGTATTCTCTTTGACGATCGGCACAAGGGAGCGATGATAATCATGGAAGGGGCATGTGAGCAACGGTACTTTGAAAAATGGTCAATGGGCTTTCAACAGGTTAATGATGCGCAATGGGATACGGTATCGGGTTATTTTCCGGTCACCTCCGAATCTGTACAATTTGAAAACAAAAATAAGTCTGCACAGGATCTGGTCACGTTCATTGGTTCTTTCTGCAATTCAAGTTTTCGATTTTGATAATTCTTTTGAGTTAGGAAACATCAGTGCGGCCGCCTGCATCCCCTGGTAGCAAATGCTTTGCGGTTTTTTTTAAAACCAAGAATATATTAATTAGTTCCTGCAGCGGTGGCCTATACCTACGATAAATGCTTCAGCTGACGGATAGTGTCTTTTGGATCAGCGGATTTAAAAATTGTATTGCCAGCTACCAGTATATCTGCTCCCGCACGAATCAACGCGGGTGCATTTTCCAGCGTTACACCGCCGTCAATTTCAATTTTTACATGAAGTCCTCGTTCGGTAATCATTTTTTTCAAATCCCGAATTTTTTGCAGGGTATGCGGTATAAAAGACTGGCCACCGAAACCGGGATTAACGCTCATGAGATTTACTACGTCGATGTCCTGTAAAATTTCTTTCAGGCTTTCTACCGGCGTATGTGGGTTAACGGCTACGCCTGCCTGCATGCCCAGCGATTTTATCTGCTGAATATTCCGGTGCAGGTTTGGGCACGCTTCAATGTGAACAGTCAGGATGTTGGCGCCCGCGTTTTTAAACGCTTCAGCATACCTTTCCGGTTCCAGTATCATCAGGTGCACGTCGCACGGTTTGCTGGTGGTTTTGGTAATCTGCTCAATCACCGGTAAACCATAGCTGATATTTGGCACAAACCTGCCGTCCATTACATCCAGGTGAAACCAGCCGGCTTCGCTTTCATTTAACATGGTGCATTCGCGCTGCAGGTTCAAAAAATCTGAGGCCAGTAAAGACGGTGCGATGATGGGCATGTGGTTATTTGGTTGATTGAATGATTTCGGTAGTGATTTTTTTGTGCGGATCAACTGGATTTTACCCGCCTGATGCCTTCTTTTGCTTCGGCAAAATTCCGATCGAACGTCAATGCTTTGTAGTAATAGTCGATAGCTTCTTCTTTTTTGCCAATCGCTTCGTAACACCGCCCCATCCAGTAATAATTATCAGCGCTGGTGTACGCAATATTGGTGGCATACTGGAATGTCTTCAGTGCTTCATCGTAATTTTTCTGTTCAAACAAAATAATACCTTTTTCAATATAGGGGTCAACAAACCGCCAGTCGCGGTTGATCGCTTCATCAAATAAGGCAATTGCTTTTGGATAATCTTTTATGTTAGCGTAGTAGACACCTTTCAAAAAAACAGGATCCGTAAAATCTCTTGCGGTGTCTCTTTTTTGTAAAGCATCGCACAATGGCAGCACCTTCGCGTTTTTTGTTTCAGCATAAAGATTGGCCAGGGCAAGTCCGTTCTGTAAAACGGGCTGATACACATACGCTTTTTCAAGTATGGCGATGGCGCTGGGCGTATCCTTTAGCTGCGTAAACAAGATCCCTTTCTCATACAATGCTTCAAAATTACTGCTGTCCTTTTTCAGTAATTCATCATACAGCGCAAGCGCTTCTTTCGGTTGCCCGGTTTGCGTGTAGGCTTCACCGAGGCGACGCAGGAATTCCGTATTTCCGGGGTATAATGCCACGCACTTTTTCAGCAATACCACAGCATCCTTACTCCTGCCCGTTAAAAAAAGGTTGGAGGTGTAAAGCAAAGCAGCAGGTGCTGATTGCTGCAGTTCCCAGCTTTTTTTATAATCGTAATAAGCAATATCGTGCTGGTTGTTTTGTGTAAGCAATTCTGCACGCCGTAGTAATAACCCCGCATCTGACGGACTGGCCCCGATACTGTCGCTAATGCTTTTAAACGGCGCTTGCTGGAGTATTTCATCGAAACCATTGGCAGATCTATCACCGCAACTGACCAGGCCAGCAGCCAGCAGGCACCATGCGTAAAACAGGAAATGTTTCATGAAACAAAACTAACCGATTTTGATAATTTGTTTATCACAATATTTTTACCACTTTTAAGGTGTTTGAGAATACCTTTAGTCCTCATTTAGAAGAGCAATGAAAATAAGTATGTTGTATTTGTTTGCGCTGCTGGCCATGATGGCGGCATTACTCAGCTCGTTTGGTGACCGGCCAATGGTTACTGCGTTGCTGCCACTTGCAGGAGATACAATTTTATATCCCGATGAGCAACATTTCAAAAACATACAGCAACTGACTTTTGGTGGAGACAATGCAGAAGCATATTTCAGCGATGACAGCAAATACCTGGTTTTTCAAAGAACCAATGCCAAAGAAGGCTTACCCTGTGACCAAATATTTATTGGCAAACTGCCTGCTGCAGGTAAAAAATTTGAATATAAAATGCTGAGCAGCGGAAAGGGCAGAACTACTTGCGGGTTTTTTGCAAAAGATGGAAAGCATGTTATTTACGCGTCCACAGAACTTGGGGCCGACAGTTGCCCACCCACACCCGACAGAAAGAAATATGGTAATAAATACATTTGGCCACTCTATGCCAGCTTCGATATTTTTATGGCAGACCCGGATGGTAAAATAACAAAACAGCTTACCCATACGCCCGGGTACGACGCAGAAGGAACTATATCTCCTGACGGGAAGCAAATGGTGTTTACTTCGGTGCGTGATGGCGATCTTGAATTGTATATTATGGACCTGCAAACGCTGGCAGTGAAACGGGTAACCCATCATTTGGGCTACGATGGCGGCGCATGGTTTAGTCCCGACGGAAAAAAGATTATATGGCGCGCTTCTTCGCCCAAAACCCCGGAAGAAATAAAAGAATACAAAGATTTCCTGGCGGAAGACCTGGTAGCACCTACCAATATGGAAATATGGGTTGCAAACGCAGACGGCAGCAACGCGCGGCAGATTACATCATTTGGCCAGGCCAACTGGGCGCCCGCTTATATGCCGGACAGCAAGCGCATTATTTTTGCGTCTAACCAGGAATACAAGCGCGGGTTCCCGTTCAACCTTTATACCATCAACGAAGATGGTTCCAACCTGCAGAAGATTAGCCGTGACAAAGGCTTCGATGCATTTCCTATGTTTAGCCCGGATGGTAAAAAGATTGTATTCTGTAGCAATCGTAACAACGGCGGCACGCACGATACCAACATTTTTATTGCAGACTGGGCGGAATAAGATTTCGCGTTTACGGGCGACGGTTTTAGATTTGCTGTAAATACACAACTATGCAAATGGGCCTGGTGCACCTGCACAATTTTTTACGTTGGGTTATCATTATCCTGTTATTGCTTTCTATTGTTAAAAGTTATACCGGGTGGAAACAGCAGAAAGTTTTTACTGCAGGTGACAAAAAAACCTGGCTTTTCACGATGATCGCCGCGCATATCACGTTGTTGATTGGCCTGTACCAGTTGTTTTTTGGCAGGTTTGGCATTATCAGCAAGGGCATACCTGAAGGTGTCAACGTCATGAAAGATAAATTCTACCGCTTCTTTTTAGTCGAGCATCCAACCGGGATGATTATCGCCATTGTATTGATTACCCTCGGCTACGGCATGGCTAAAAAGCAGGTGAGCGATGCAATAAAATTCAAAAAAGCTTTTTGGTTTTTTACCATTGCGTTATTGGTAATATTGATAACGGTGCCATGGCCTTTCCGCCAGGTAGTGGGGCGCCCGATTTTTCCGGGAATGCATGGTCCGGCACAGGTAAGTGCACCTTGAAAATGAAATGAATTGACCTGATAAACCGTGTTTTATTGCGAAACCATACTGTCCAGTATTTTTCCAAGCGGGCAGGTGTCGGGTTTTGTAAGCACCACTGATTCCAGCCGCTTTTTTACAGCCTGCAGGTCTTTTATTTTGTTACTGATCAACGCTATTTTTCTTTTTATATAGCGGTTGCCCCGTTCGTGTTCCAATAAACCTTCTTCAAACAGCGCCAGCATACCGTGGGTTTCCTTTAATGTAAAGCCATATTCTTTTATCTGCCGAATGGCGAGGAGGCGTTTCAATATTGCCTCCGTATAATTATTGTAATTGCTGTAATCGGCCTGCCGGCCGGAGGCTGGAATTAATTCAAGTTTCTGGTAGTAGCGGATTGTATCCCGGCTCAACCCGCTTTTTTTTGACAGTTCACCAATCAGCATAAAATAAAGTTGAAGTGAGTGATAACCATAGAGTATACTCCAGGTCTTATGTTTGCAATACTAAATTACAACGCATGGAAAAAATACCTGCATCTTTTTATACGGTAAGGTTTAATGATTGTGACCCGTTCAGTCACCTGAACAACGCCCGTTACATTGATTACTTTCTGAACGCCCGCGAAGACCACCTGCGCGATTTCTACCGAATCCGGCTAACGGATTTTGCAAAAAAAGGTATTGGCTGGGTAGTCAGCAACCACGAAATCTATTACCTGCGCCCAGCGGTGTATAATGAAACGGTTAGTATTCATTCTGCTTTAATAGAACTGGGTGACGCGCATGTGGTGGTGGAAATGCTGATGCAGGATGAAAGCAAAACAACCACCAAAGCCATCATGTGGTCTAAATTTACCTGCATTGCACTAAAAACAGGTAAAAAAGAAAACCAGCCTGCAGATTTTATGGAATTTGCCAGGCCGTTGATAGCTGATAGTATTGATATAAGTGGTGGAGTAAAAGCCAGGGCCGCCCGGTTGAAATAATGTATAGGCAGTTAATATCCTATGCCGACTTTCAACCAGGGAAGGCTGGTTGACTGGTCAACCAATTCCATACCGGCTCCGCTATTTTATATTACCGCTTCCCCAGTTCAATCACTTCGCAATCCATCATATTTTTTCCGTCGATGGCAAACCGGATGAGGGTGCGCATTTTATGCCAGCCGTGTTTGCCGGCTGCACCAGGATTCATGTGCAGGCAGTGCTGGCCTTCGTCAAACATCACTTTTAAAATATGCGAATGCCCGCTAATAAATAATTGTGGTTGCTGTATCAGCAATTCTTTTTTTGTTTCCGCATTGTACTTAGGGGGCGCGCCACCGATGTGGCGCATCATCACTTTCACTTCTTCACACATAAAAACCAGTTGTTCCGGAAAAATTGTCCTGATATCACTGCCGTCAATATTTCCGTAAACGCCTTTCACCGGCAGCCCGCTAATGGTAGCAAGACGCGCAGGAATTGCAGCGTCACCAAAATCGCCTGCATGCCAAATCTCCTGACAGTTTTTAAAATGGGTAAAGACATTTTCATCAAGGTAGCCGTGCGTATCCGATATCAGTCCAATGCGCGTCATAGATAATGGTAAACATTTTAATGTAAATAACCCTTGCGGTTGAATGATAAGCTGCGGTGGTGGTTACTGAAATTTGCAGGAAGAAGTAACCACTTTTACATCCTCGCCGGTACGGTGTCGGTTTAACGCTACTTCCAGGTACATCCACCTTTCGGGATGTGAAACTTTTGGACCCAGGTATATTTTTTTAATATAGGGTTTCAGTGGTTTTGCACTTTCCACATAGAGTACACGCGGTATTGTTTTCTGGGTTTCGTCAAATTTAACCAGCCTGCTTTTCGGAACGCAATACTGGATCACCCGGTATTCATTTTCAAATGCGTAATTGGCAGACTTGAAAAAATAGCGGAGTTCCGATAAGCCGCGCGATATAATCTCATCAATCTGTTTGTCGGTATCGTTTTCCCTTTGGTCGATCAGTTGATTCATAATTATTTTCAACGTCCGGATGTCTTCGTTTAACTGCGCACTTACAAAATCGGCTTTGTCCTCAATTTTGCCCTGGATATTATTGTAATAGAGCACCCGGTATAATTCCTGGTCCTCATTGCTGTTGTCTGTGCTTTTTACACCACTCTGCGTAGTCTGTGAGCTGGTTTCCGTCTGTTCGTAAACCTTTTTTTCCTTAGTGAGAAACGGATCAAACAATCTTGGCCTTGAATCCGGTGTGCGCCAATAAAAAAAATCAACATCAATAACGATACTGCACCCGGATGCCTCATTCATGTTTTCATCTTTTCCATAGGTACGCCACATTACCAGTTCATCTTCATGGGTGTCTTTTTTCCGGTCCGGAGCGGGCAGAAAACTGCCAAGGTAAACATTGCTGTCGCTGTAGTCGCCGTTGGTAAAAAGTTTCGTGCGGTCAAAATAAGCTTTGATCTTATCTGTGCCTTCTCCACCAATCAATACATCCCGTAATACCTTGCCTTCTTCTGGATCATTCATATTGGTGACGTTTGAATAGCGGAGGTGTGTTTCGGGGTCAACCACCAATTTGTCTGCTACCCAAAGTTTGGTATAATGTACCACGCGGCAAGAGGGGTGAATCTGGGTATGTTTTTTTATGGCATCTACATTCAGGTAGAAGCGGCTGGCCGACTTACGGACAAGATCCCGCTTTTGTTCGTCGGCAATTTTTCCGGAAACATCAAAAATGAAACTGGCAATTTCGGAAGTAGCAGGCTTTTGTCCGATCTGCAATTTTAAGAAGTCGATGTCTACCCGTAGTGTATCCAAGCCTTTATCCAGTTCAATGGCTTTCTGGTAGTCGTCTATTGCTGCGCTGATGGCTTCCGGAGAGCCCTGGCGTTCGCGGGCCTTTCCCCGGTCTTTGTATGCTTCGGCAAAACTTTCGTCCAACGCAATGGCCGTTGAATAGTCGGCAATGGCTTTTTCGGTATCCCCCTTGCTGAACCAGGCCCTTCCCCTGTTGTCGTATACAATGTGATCTTTTTTGTTCAGTTCAATGGCTTTATCAAAATTTTTAATTGCCGCGTCAAACTCATTTATTTTATACAATGCCATGCCCAGGTTATCGTACACGATAAAGGTATTGGTGTCTGAGCCCAGCTGGATGGCGGTATTGTAATTTTCAATGGCGGCGGCATAATCACTCTTACTGTAATATGCCAGGCCCCGGTTGTTATAGGCAAGCGGCTTTTGAGGGTCCTTTTTTATGGCCATGTCATATTCCCTGATGGCTTTGTTCAGATCGTTTTTATTATACCAGGAAGACCCTTTGTTAAAATAGTAGATAGGATTATCAGGCTTTAGTTGGATGGCCTGGTCAAAGTTTTCGATGGCTTTGTCATATTCCTTATTATTAAAGTACGCGAGGCCCAGTACGTTGTAGGCTTCCGCAATGCCCGGTTTCATTTTAATAAAACTGGTGTATTCCCGGATTGCGCCGAGGTTATCATTTATATTGAACAGGGCAAATCCCTTGTTATAAAAAACATCATCGTAAGAAGGGTTAAGCGCAATGGTTTTGTTATAATCGTCCAGTGCCTTGGGCCAGTCTTGTTTGGCAGCCAGCCAATTGCCCCGCGAATTGTAAATTTTATAGTAACCAGGGTCTATTACAATGGCTTTGTCAAGAAAATGCTTTTGGTCCGCGTATTCCTGCAGGCCATTGTGGGCATCCGCTCTCTCGGTATACAATGCCGCACTGTTATACTTCAATAGCAATTCATCAGTTAATAGTGCAATCGTTTCTTTAAACTTGCTGTTGTTGTTCAGATCCACCGCTTTGGAGACGAGGGAATCAATCTCATTTTGATCAGGCATGCTGCTGGTTTATGACTAAAGATATTTTCTTTTATAACGTATTGCGCCTGGTCTGATAAAAAATCAGCTAACGCGGGCAAGCCAGCAGAAAATTTAGCGCCCTGCTCACTGGTTGCAAGCTGCCCGTAGCAAGACGGGTGGTGTTGTGGTGGCCACCGCCTGCTGGCCTGAACAGTTTTTTTTCATTGGTTGCGCCGTGTTGTCCCAGCTTTTCGTAAATTCAGCCAACAAATAATAGCCATATGATAAAATTTTCTGAATTAAAACCGGGCGATATTGTACTAGCGGAGTATGAAGGGAAGCAATGGGAAGGTATTGTAAAGGAGCTTAACCGGGAAGACAAAGAGGTTTGCGTGGAAACCGAAGTACAACAATTCTGGTTCACACCGGAACACCTGAACCCGGTTCCGTTGACCGACGAGCACTTGAAGAAGCTGCATTTTGAAAAACAGGAGGAGGACGGGGTTGTTAAGTATATGAAGGGAGCTTTTAGGATCCAATTATCAAAAGATAAGGGTTTTGCTGATTTTGAGATATGGTACCGGGAAGACAGGCGGCACATGAAACAGCCGCTGGCGGTGCACGAATTGCAAAACCACTACTACCAGATGACTAAAGTGGAATTAAACGAAGATTAAGGGTCAATATTGGTTTTTAATATTGCTTAAGGGGCAGTTTTCCACAAAAATGTGGAAAATTTCCCCATTTTTTTCTTTATTCCGGCATGTTCTCGTATCTTTGCACACCCAAAAAATATGGCAAAACAGGCATTAATTAAACAGGATGGAGTTATTATAGAGGCACTTAGCAATGCTATGTTCAAGGTGAAACTGGAGAACGGCCATGAGATATTGGCAACTATTTCCGGTAAGATGAGAATGAATTACATCCGCATTCTGCCGGGCGATAAAGTAGGCGTGGAAATGAGCCCATATGATTTGAGCAGGGGCCGGATTATTTTCAGGTATAAATAAGAAGCTGTTAGCTATTGGCCTTTAGCTTTTAGTGAAAACAGGAAAACAACATAAGGTAAACCGCCCGCAGCTAAGAACTGTCGGCTAAAAGCTACGAAAATGAAAGTAAGAGCATCAATTAAAAAACGCAGTGTTGATTGCAAGATCGTGCGGAGAAAAGGCAGATTGTACGTTATCAACAAAAAAAATCCCCGTTTTAAACAACGCCAGGGATAAAAAACTATGGGCAGTTGCCTGTGGTTGTGGCCGGGTGTTAAAACGCAAAATCATTGTGTTGGGAGCAGTTCACTACAAGTAATTAAAAAATCAAACAAAGAATATGGCGCGTATTGCCGGTGTTGACTTACCAAAGACCAAGAGAGGAGAAATAGGGCTGACCTATATTTTCGGAATTGGACTATCTACTGCCAAATATATTTTAGGCAAAGCTGTGATTGATGTAAACAAGAAAGTAAATCAGTGGAACGATGATGAACTGACTGCTATCCGTAACATCATTACCAATGAGTTTAAAGTAGAAGGACAGTTGCGTTCCGAAGTGCAGATGAGCATTAAACGTTTGCTGGATATTGCCTGCTACCGTGGTTTGCGCCATCGTAAGGGTCTTCCAGTTCGTGGACAGCGTACACGTACCAATAGCCGTACGCGCAAAGGCAAACGTAAGACAGTTGCCGGTAAGAAAAAAGTAGCGAAGAAATAATCGTATAGGAATTAGCTGCTAGCTGTTACTGCGTTCACCCGCAAAAGAGTAACGGTTAAGCAATTAATAACTAATGGCTTTCTCATATGCACGCATTCATTACTAAACCAATTGCGGATACCTGGTGCAGGAGGAGGATTGGTTTGGGTTTGCTGCAGGTTTGCAGCAGATATAATAATTAAAGATTACCTAATAGATTATGGCAAAAGCAACACAGCAGGCGTCCAACGTTAAAGCGTCCACCAAAAAAAGGGTGGTGAAAGTAGAGGCTTATGGCGATGCACACATTTCGGCAAGTTTCAACAATCTCATTGTTAGTTTAACCAACAAACAAGGCCAGATCATTTCATGGTCTTCTGCCGGTAAAATGGGCTTCAGGGGTTCTAAAAAGAACACACCTTATGCTGCACAGATGGCTTCTTCAGACGCAGCGAAAACCGCAATGGATGCAGGTTTGAAAAGAGTTGATGTATATGTAAAGGGACCCGGTTCCGGTCGTGAAGGTGCTATTCGCGCATTGGCGCAATCGGGCATTGAGATCGTACAAATAAAAGACGTAACGCCGTTGCCACACAATGGTTGCCGTCCGCCAAAGAAAAGAAGAGTATAAAAAAGCCTGGTTTTGGTGCCTAAGTCAGATTTTTTGAAAGTCAGGCTCAATACATCAGTTACCAGCAATTATAAACCGGGTACACAATTTATTTTAGATTTTTACAGATTGTGTATCGTCATTAAAAAATCATATAAACAATTATGGCACGTTACACTGGTCCAAAGACCAAGATTTCCCGCATTTTTGGAGAGCCTATCTTAGGCAATGGTAAATGGCTGACAAAAAACAGCAATCCGCCCGGTCAGCATGGAGAAAAGCGCAAGCGCAAAACCATGGGTGAGTACGCACTGCAGCTGCGTGAAAAGCAAAAAGCCAAGTACACGTATGGCGTACTGGAGAAACAATTCCGTAAAACTTTTGAAGAAGCTGTTCGCCGCAAAGGGGTTACTGGTGAAAACCTAATCAAATTGCTGGAAGCCCGTCTTGATAACACCGTATTCCGTTTGGGCATTGCGCCTTCACGTCCTGCGGCACGTCAGCTGGTAAGCCACAAACACATTACTGTAAATGGAGATGTGGTTAACACACCTTCTTTCCAGTTAAAAGCCGGCGATGTAATCGGTTTGAAACAAAAAACACAAGGCTTAGCGGGTATTACGAGCCAGGTAAAAGGTAAGAATCCTAAATTCAGCTGGATAGACTGGAACGAAACCAACTTAGAAGGCACTTTTATTGCTTACCCTGAACGTGAAAGCGTACCAGAGAACATTAAGGAGCAATTAATTGTTGAGTTATATTCTAAGTAATCATTTGCTGTGCCGCCTGCCTGAACCGCAAAATTGGTTTCGGTATAATTGTACCGGGCCCGTGGGGGAGCATTCGGGTGCACAGTGAAGTTGAATTGATTCCAACTGCTGGTTAACAAATTAAAAACTTGAAATTTCAAATATGGCAATTTTAAATTTTCAGAAACCTGACAAAATTGTATTGCAAAAAGCAAATGATTTTGAAGCTCAGTTTGAGTTTCGTCCGTTAGAACCCGGTTATGCTGTAACCGTAGGTAATGCCTTACGCAGGGTCTTACTGAGTTCGCTGGAAGGATATGCGATTGTGGGTATCAGGATTGAAGGGGTAGAGCATGAATTTGCAACCATTAAGGGTGTAACAGAAGATGTTACCGAAATTATCCTTAATCTGAAGCAGGTTCGTTTTAAGAAAACAGTTGATCACGACGTATCAAATGAAAAAATAACACTTCATATTAAAGGCAGAACAGAATTCACGGCAGGCCTGATCCAGGAAAATACACAGAGTTTCCAGATCATGAACCCCGAATTGCTGATTTGCACCATGGATTCTTCTTCTAAACTCGACATTGAACTTACTATCGGTAAGGGACGTGGCTATGTTCCTGCAGAAGACAACAAAGCAAAAGAAGCACCCCTCGGTTACATTGCTATCGACTCTATTTACACGCCGATTAAGAATGTTAAGTATACGATTGAAAATACCCGTGTTGAGCAACGTACCGATTACGAAAAATTAATCATGGAAGTTGCTACAGACGGTACCATTCACCCGGAAGAGGCCGTTAAACAAGCTTCGCGTATTCTTATCCAGCACTTAATGATTATCACGGATGAGAACATCACCTTTGATAATAAAGAAGAGAAAAAAGAGGACCTGGTAGACGAACAAACATTACAGCTGAGAAAAGTACTGAAAACGCCGCTGGAGGATCTCGATCTTTCTGTACGCGCATTCAATTGCCTGAAAGCTGCAAAAATCAATTCGTTGAGCGAACTGGTTCAGTACGAGCAGGAAGACCTGATGAAATTCCGCAATTTCGGTCAGAAATCCCTGGCGGAGATTGAGCAGGTGCTGGGAGAAAGAGGGTTGCATTTTGGTATGGACCTGAGCAAGCTAGGATTGGATAAAGACGATCTATAAGAATGTGGAAATGTGGTAGTGTGCAAATGTGAAAATGCCACAGCACTGCCAGCATGTTTTTCATCTTTTGACAATTTTTTATAGAGAAATAGAAATGTTTTAATTGCGAAGTAAACGCATTTCCACATTTTGATATTCTCACATTTTTCACATTAGCCTTCACAATTCCTGACACGGTGTGAAGGAACACAAAAATTAAACGTCATGCGTCACGGAGACAAAATCAAAAATCTTAGCAGAACCGCTTCTCACCGGAGAGCCTTGCTGAGTAATCTGGCTGCACAGCTGATTCAGTACAAGAAAATTGTTACTACACTTGCCAAAGCGAAAGCTTTAAGAGTATATGTGGAACCCCTGATTACAAAATCTAAAGAAAATACGACACACCAGCGCCGTATTGTTTTCAGCCACCTGCAGGATAAAGCTGCCGTTACAGAATTGTTCAGCACCATCAGTGAGAAAGTTGGTGGCCGTCCGGGTGGTTATACCCGTATCATCAAACTAGGCAAGCGTGTAGGCGATAATGCCGAAACTGCCATGATTGAGCTGGTTGACTTCAATACCATTTACGGTAATGGTGTTGAAACAAAAGCAGAACCGGCTAAAAGAACACGTCGCGGTGCAAGCAAGAAAAAAGCTGATACACCTGCTGCTGACGCTACTGCTGATACAAAAGACACAACTGCGGAAGGAACAACAGAAGCATAAGATGTTAATATATTTTTCCAAAGCGGAACCCTCAACGGTTCCGCTTTTTTTGTGCTGAACGATAAAGGGAAGCTGCGCTGCGTGCTCTTCCGACCGCATGCATGCTTGGTATCTGGTGGGTAAAAAAGCCCTGTGACCGTTTTTTTTATCCCTCAATCGCTTAGCTTTGCAAAACTTTTATACTCAGTATGGTTACATCAAAACAACAAAACGCGGTACTGGTACTGGCAGACGGTACCATCCACTACGGAAAAGCATTTGGCACCATAGGAACCGCCACCGGGGAAATCTGTTTCAATACCGGGATGACGGGCTACCAGGAAGTATTTACTGACCCCAGTTATTACGGCCAGGTCTTGATTATGAACAATGCACACGTGGGCAACTACGGTGTTAAAGACAGTGATGTAGAATCTGCCGGTGTGAAAATAAAAGGCCTGATTGGCCGCAACCTGGAAGAACAGTTCAGCCGCAAGATGGCTGGCGGTAATATGGATGACTACCTGAAGCAGCAAAACATCGTTTGTATAGAAGGGGTAGACACCCGGGCATTGGTAGAACACGTGCGCAAGCAGGGAGCTATGAATTGTATTATTTCTTCGTCTACAACGGATATTGATGAATTGAAAAAACAACTTGCTAAAGTGCCTTCTATGGATGGCCTGGAACTTGCCAGTCATGTTTCCACCGCCACTGCTTACGAAGCAGGCGACGCAAAAAGTGGCGTACGCATTGCCGTTATGGATTATGGCATCAAAAAGAATATTGTAAACTGTATGGTCGAGCGCGGTGCATATGTAAAAGTATTCCCTGCAAAAACACCATTGGCCGAGGTTAAAGCATTTATGCCGGATGGTTATTTTATTTCTAATGGTCCGGGAGATCCGGCGCCGATGGATTACGCCATTGCTACGGTGAAAGAAATACTAAATGAGCGAAAACCGCTGTTTGGTATTTGTCTTGGTCACCAGCTGCTGGCACTTGCAAATGACATCCCCACTTTTAAAATGCACCATGGTCATCGCGGTTTAAATCATCCGGTGAAAAACCTCGTAACCGGCAAGAGTGAAATTACAACGCAGAACCACGGTTTTGGCGTAGATCCTGAGGCGGTAAAAAAAGCTGCCAATGTTGAAATAACCCACGTTAACCTGAACGACCAGTCGATAGAAGGCATCAGGCTCACAGACAAACCCGCGTTCTCCGTCCAATACCACCCCGAAGCCACGCCCGGGCCGCACGACTCGCGTTATTTGTTTGATGATTTTATTAAACTGATTAAGAAACATAAGAATTAACCGGAACACTGGTTGTATGGCCGCGGCTGCGCAGTATAAACCGTGCAGCCGCGGCATTTCTTTTTTCAAGTATATTCGTTGTATATAATTATCACATGAAAATTGCTATCATCAATGGTCCAAACCTTAATCTCCTCGGAAAAAGGGAACCGGGTCTTTACGGGGACCAGTCGTTTGAAAATTTCCTGGAAATATTGAAAACTGCTTACCCACAGGTAGCTTTCTCCTATTTTCAGAGTAATATTGAAGGCAAACTCGTAGATGAAATACAAAGGGCAGGTTCTTCAGCGGATGGCATTGTGCTCAACCCCGCGGCATACACGCATACCTCCGTTGCCATTGGCGACGCCATTGCGGCCATTAAAACACCTGTAATAGAGGTGCATATTTCCAATGTGCATGCGCGTGAGGATTTTCGCAAATTGTCGCACGTTTCAGCAAAGGCAGCCGGTAGTATTGTGGGACTGGGATTGAAAGGATACGAACTGGCAGTACAGTGGTTCCTTAAATAAATGCACAAAGCAAAATCAGGCATTCACAAGATTACGCGTAGCATCAATGCAAAGCCTGTATCCTGTTTCGGATCAGAAGCTTTTTTAATAACATGCACACCAGCTTTCGTCCACACTTTAAATACTTCCCCTTTTTTTCTTTTCGCCAGTTCCTTGCCAATTTCCGGTATGATGGACCCGCGGGCAATCCAGCCCAAATCGCCTTTTGTCGTTCCTTCGCCACCCATGCTGTAGGTCTGCGCCATGTCCTCGAAACTGGCAGCGCCAGTATTAATTCTTTCCACAATACTGTTAGCTAACGAATCTGCAATGCGGCGTGTAAAGATGCTGGTATCGATAAACACCTGGCTGATGCGGGTGAAAGTATTGGGTAATTTGGCGAGCACCTGTACTACGAATTTTTTGTCGTACGGCCCATATACTTTTTTGATTTTTCCATGGTAGGCGAGGCTATCGGCGATACCGGAAAAATGGGTAGAATTTAAAACGATGATGGTATCAATCTTATACTGTTTTTTAAGGACATCCCTGGCGTATGCGACGGGGTTTTGCGCAGCCTCGAGATTGGTTTTTATCTGCGCGATGGTTAACTTTTGCGCAAAAGGCTGCAAGCCACAGGCAATCAACAACAATATTATTATAATGTGCTTCATTCTATAAAAACGTTTGCTGTAAAGATAGGGGGAAGCCTGCATTTGGAAGCCGGCGGAAAGGCGCTAACGATACGGTAAATAATAAGGGGGAAAGTAAGAATACTTTCCCCGTTTTCCCTGATTTGAATCCAATGAAGACGTGTATGTCTTGCTGTGCTGCGACTCAAACAAATGTTAACAACAAACGTTAAAAATATTTGGTTCCTTTTGTACGCCAGAAATCCCGATAGGAAACCGTAAAAGTAAAATTGACATAGTTTTCTTTTATCAATCCTGCCTGTTCTGTTCCGCGTTGCCCAACATCAAGGCCAATACTTAACCCCAGCAGGTTTCTTTTACTGTTGAGGCCGTAGCCAAGGGTAAACCCTCTTTCTTTTAATTGCTGACCTTTGATGTTAAGATAAGAGGTGCCATAGTAAATGCCTGCCTGCAGGTAATTTCGTTCGAAGATTCCGCTATTAAAAAAAGATTTTTTGTTGGATACCTCAAAGCCGAGTGACGCCCTGCTGCTGTTTTTTAAGGAATAATTGATACCAGCGTAATTGGTCGCCGACCAGGCCTGGTAATTGTAATCGCCGGTAAGCGTATACTTTTTATTTTTTGTAAGGCTAAAGCCAATGCCGGAAGCATTGGGCAATCTAAAACTGGTGGCCGCTGTATTGTCGGCATTACTGGACAATTGCGTTGAATTATCCGTTACCACAACAGACGCATCTGACGCCAGGTTACCAGCAGGTGAATACACCGCGCCGATATTTACATCCCATTTTTTATTTACGGGGAGGTAATATTGAGCGCCATACGTGAACTTAAAATTTTTAAGGAATACTTGCCGGGTTGTGGTAAGTGTTGTTGCCAGATCGGCAGTAACAAGGTTTTCCGTTTGGGTAAGCGAGCCAAATAGATAGGCAGCGTTAATACCTACCGACAAATGTTTGATAAGTTGAAAAGCATTGCCCCAATAAACCTGGTTAACACCACCGCTACCATCATATGTAACGGGTACGCTGGCATTGGTTCCCTGTATGTTTTTAATGGTATTGAATTGATAGTTAGCACTGCTGTAGGGCATAATGCCTGCGCTGGAACCCCAGCACTTATTTATCTTGGTGGCAATGGATAAGCGCTTTATTGCAAAGTCTTTTCCGCTGGCGGATGTTCCATCAAGCGGATCTCCTTTGTAATTAATAAATTGCCCCCTGCCGGATAATTCAAATGAAAAAAATTGTTGCTGAAGTGCTGTGTAAGAAGCAGGGTTGTTGTTGATGAGGTACCTGTCATTCCGGTAGGCAAGGCCGGTATTGGCCATTCCGCTGGTGCGGTTATAAAAGTTGGTTTCGAGATCCCCGATACCCAGGATAGAATAAGGTGAATTGGTATTCTGACTATACAACTTGCCCAAACTCCCTAACGAAAATAGACACACGAATAAGAATTTCATTGCTGTTTTATTTACTGACGGAGATATAATAGACATTCAGCTGCAATTTGTTTTTTACATTTTGGGCATCACCCACCACCAGCCGGTTCAACGATGAAAAACGTGTTTCAGCCGGTGGCAGCAACAGTAGTCCATCTTTGTTAATCGCGGCATTGGCCAGTTGTTGCTGCAGATAGGCCGTCACATCGTAGCTATAGTTGGTGCCTGCACCATAGATGGCATCAAGGTATAAATTACCGGTTTCTGTAGTAGCTGCACCACTGGCTGCAGACGTAATCGGTGTACCGGGCTCATTGGCGCCATCTGTTGATGTTGCATACAAAACGGGTGGCAATGGATAAAGTGCACTGTAACTGCCCGACAGTGGCTTTATGATAAGATCTGCTTTTAGTATTTTAACGAAATCAGATCGCTCCAGGAGTTTGCGGATTGAAGGGAAACTAATTTTGAGATAAATACCGGTGGCCGACTGCAGGTAGCCCGTATTGGCCGCAGCGGTGGACAACAGTTCGTTGTTTTGTGTATTCAGCCCGTTAAGTGGCGTACCGGTCCGGTCTGCCGTAATATGATTAAACTGGAGTGGTTTATTAGAGAAAGTAAAATCGAAAAATTTATTATCCCGGGTAATGTCTGTCTGGTGGTAGTAAAGGCGTACAACCGCGCTGTCTTTAAATCCATAGATGTTGTTATTGCCGGCGCCGGAAATATACAGTCCTTTTAAATAGTCGGTAAACAAAACATTGTCCTGCAGTACCGGAGATTTTGTCTTTATCATATTATACAATTCCAGCCCCTTGTTATCATTGAGTCTAATGTTGGCACTGTCGCCGTTCAACGGTCGGAGTTGGAGGGTTCGGCTGCCCCAGGCAGTATTGATTGGAAAGCTGCTGGTATTGTAGAAGTAGACCTGGTTTTCTGCAAATTTCAGTTCCTGGCCAAGTTGATTTACCGAAATGGTAATCGGCGCCGTTGTATCACCATAATATAATCCATTGCATTTTAGCAGCAACGCCAACGAATCATATTGTGCATTGTTTAAAATATCAGACAGTAGGGGAGGCGCCAGTTGCAGGTATGCAGCGGCACTCGTTTTCCCAAAATAGTTATCTGAGTAACTGCCCACCAGCAACCCATTGCTTTGTGAAGTAATGACAGAGTCTTTATAAATGGTAGACACGGCAGGGCTGATGGAATCCACGAGGATAATGTTGGTTACACCATTACCAACATACTGCTCTCCATATTGAATTGCTGTTTTCTGACAGCCGGGAGCAAGCAAAAAAATAAAACCAATTAATAAGACAGGAATGATTGCTACTACGCCAGGGATATTCCGCATCGCACAAAGAATTTGAGCAATGTTCGCTAATAGAGTGTTAGGGTTTTGTTAGTATGGACGAGGGAGATGTATAAACCGGTGAACGCACACAATTTATCTACCAGTAATTTATCGTCATTTTTACTCCTGAATATTTTTTTTAGTAGTAAAAAAGCATTGGTATATTTTTTAGTGCAGTTCATCTGGTTATTGGTATTGGATTTCCATTTTAACGATTGGTGATATAGCTTATCCATTAGTTTCACTCCAAATATTTACCGCCAAACAAAAATATAATCTATGAAGCGCGTACTTTCTTCAGTTCTGCTTATCGGAAGTTCATTTCTTTTCTTTTATTCTTGCACTAAATCAACGTCCGCTTCATCCGACACGGTCGGTAACTGGGTGCGGAAATCTGATTTCGATGGCGTGGCGCGCAGCGAAGGTGTTTCATTTGTAGTAGGTGATACTGCGTACATTGGTACCGGGTACGACGGCAGCGTACGATTGAACGATGTTTGGAAATACGATGTAGCTAATAATTACTGGATACAGCGTGCGGCTTTACCAGGTGATGCGAGGAACTCCGCCGTTAGCTTCAGCACCGCAACAAAGGGATATATCACCACGGGCTTTAACGGCATTGTTAAGTTAAAGGATAATTGGGAGTACAATCCAGCTCAAAACGCCTGGACTAAAAAATCGGACTTTGGGGGAACTGCCAGGATTGACGCAGTAGGATTTGGAATCAGCGATAAAGGATATGTAACCACGGGCAATGATGGCAATGATCTGAAGGATTTCTGGCAATACGATCCGGGTGCCGATAGCTGGACGCAAAAAGTAAGTCTGGGAGGATCCAAAAGATCAGGCGCAACCGCCTTTGTGTATAAAAACCAGGGATATGTAGTTACAGGTATTAACAATGGCACCACCGTGAATGACTTTTGGATGTACGATCCTGCCGGAGATAAGTGGACCGAGAAAAATTTTATTTCCAACGTAAGTACAGAAGCGTTCGATGACAGTTACAGCATCCTGCGCAGCAATGCAGTTTCTTTTGTGTTGGGCGATAAGGCCTATGTATCTACCGGCGAAAACGTAAGTATCCTTAAAACAACCTGGGAATACGATTTTGCCAGTGATGTGTGGATATTGAAAACCCCCTGGGAGGGACTTGAAAGAACGGGTGCTGTTGGTTTTGCAGTGAAAAACCGGGGATTTATTGTTACCGGCAGAAACAGTACCTATCGATTTGATGATATGAGAGAATTTCTTCCGAATGCAACGTATGATGAAAATGATTAGCGCAAACTGGAGGGTGGTGCTTGCAGTGAGTTTGTTGGTAGGCGCCGTGACGATTGTTTTTCCCAGGAAAAAACACGATTCGGCGGGCGACTTCCTGAAACTTGATTTGCATGCTTTTCAAATGACGGATGGCTGGGGATACGAAGTGCTGGTAGATAAAAAAATATTTATTCACCAGGATTGTATACCGGCTATCCCTTCATACAAAAAATTCAGCAGTGAAACAGATGCACTTGTAGTAGGAAGTCTGGTTATAGAAAAAATAAAACACGGCCATAAGCCAGGCCTCACGCAGCAGGATATAAAGGAGGCACATATACATTATTGAGTTGCGCTCTTATTTGAAGAAAACAATCACAGATCGCGCCCATTGCATTGAGGTGCGTCAACATATATTGTTTTTTGGCTTCTGCATTGAATCAGGAATTTATTTTTACAATATCCAGCAAGTTGTTCCGGTAACTATTACCGATAGGCAGTATCTTCTCTGCAATTTCCACTTCTTTCCTCGTTATACTGTCAATGTGATTCAGTGACACGATATAAGAACGATGGATGCGTACAAAATTTTTCGCAGGCAGGCGTTCAGAAAATGTTTTGAGATTTTGCAATGTTATAATGGGCTTGCTTTTTTTGCTGGTATATACCTGGGTATAATCTTTAAGGCCTTCACAAAAAATAATATCCGCGTAATTTACTTTCAGAATCCGGTAGTCGGATTTAACGAAAAAATATTTTTCATCTTTGTGATTATTGGTCCCGGCCCTTGCGCCAAGCAGTTGCATCATCGCCCGGTTAATCGCATCTAAAAATACCGCGTAAGAAAGGAGTGTGCCTTTGGTTGACAAATGTGTATAGGCTGAATTGTCCAAGGTATTTGCTTCTTCCACCGTTGTGCATATAAAAACGGGTGCGATGTCTTTTCCAGGCAGATCTTTTTTTACCTGTATGTATTGCCGTGCGTTCAGAAAAATAATATCGGGCGTAGCCGTATCTATCAGTTGGATTGTCTCCCTGACAGTGGCAATGGTAGCTTCTAGTCGGAGGCTGCCTGTTTTTTCTATAAATCCTGTAATCTGGCGGTTGGAGTCGGCAGTGTCTTTAAGCAGTAAACATTTTAAAGTCATAATTGTAAAATATGTCAGCTGCAATTTCAGCATTCAGCTGGTTAAGCGTGCGTTAAGCGGCATAGAATTTCCTTAAAATAGGTGAGTAGCAGCTTTTTAGAGGTGAATTAAATATTTATTAAAGCTGCGCACTTGTAGAGCAGTGCGCGTGTCTTGCTGCTGAACCTTCCAGGGGTTTATTATGAGCTTGTGCGCGGTAATGGGAAGGGTTAACAGAGTATTATAACCGCCAGGGTAATTTGTGGGTGGAAGCGCCTTAACTTTGTAACTTGGTGACTTTCAAGAGCAAATGAATACATCATTGTTACAATGAAAAAACCAGAAAAGCGTTTTATTGTTGCCGGCATGTTTGAACTAAAGCACGCCCGTTTATAAAAATTATCGTCTTATGCGTTTGATACTACTGATTTGCTGCGTGTTTAGCATAACAACACAGGCCCAATTACAGAATTATACTATTGGTGTGCGCGGAGATACGTTAAATGGCGTGGATAAAACCGGCAGAAAACAGGGCAAATGGGTGGTTCGTCATGATGAAGTAAGGGGAGAGCCGGGCTTTGAAGAAGAGGGCACTTACAAAGATGATCGCAGGGAAGGCACCTGGAGAAAATTTACCCTGCTGGGTGACCAGTTTGCAGTAGAAAATTACCGTTGGGGCTATAAAGACGGTGCCAGCATGTATTTTAATTTAAATGGAGAACTGATTAAAGAAGAAAGCTGGCGGGCATTTAATCCGGATAAAGTATACGATACAGTGGATGTAGAAGATTTAATGCGTCCGGACCATTTTACCACAGTGATTGTTAAGAATGAAGGGGCTTCTATAAAAAATGGTACCTGGAAATATTACGACCCAACGGCAGGATTTATTTCAAAGACCGAGATCTGGGTGCTGGGCAAATTGCAGGCAGGCGATGACCCAACCGGCACAAAGAAAAAATCAGTGACTGATAGTACTGTTGCAGTTAAAGCAAAAGCCAAACCGAAAGAAGTGCTGGACTTTGAAAAGAAAAATGCCGGTAAGAAAAAGATAAAGGTGAGAGACGGCAGTACGAATTAAGCGTCACGCGATTAACCGGAATTCTTGCTAGCCGGTTGCTGTTGATTGTCTTTCAATAAGCATCGATTCAATTACCCTGCTTTCCGCAACCGTCTTCTTTTTATCCAATAATTGAAATAAAATATTAGCGGCTTCTTTTCCAATTTCAAACGCAGGTTGGGTAATCGTTGTAAGCGATGGATTTAATAAAGAAGCAATTTCAAGATTGGAAAAGCTCACTATTTTCAATTGCCCGGGAATATTTATCTTAAGTTCGTTGGCGACATGGTAACAAGCTGGTCCAAGTTTTTCTATAGAGGACAATATACCATCCGGTTGTTGCTTTACCACTGCCTTTTTAATAAGCAGGTAGTTTTCTTTGTCGTCTTTGTCGCAATCAATGACAAATTTTTCCCTGAGCGGTATTCCCGCATGGGCCAGCGCATCCGTATAGCCTTTTAAACGCAGCTTACCTGCCGATAAATTTTTAAGTGCCAGCAGGTAAAGTATTTTCTTACAGCCTTTGTTGATAAGGTGCAGGGTGCCATTGTAACTGCTTTCATAATCGTTGGTCCGCACGTTCAGCATATCTACTGATTCACATACCCTGTCGAACAAAATAACCGGCAATTTTTTATTGAGATCCAGAATGTGCGCGTAGTCCCCGGTTTCGCTGGAAAGTGAAATCAATAACCCATCCACTCTGCCATTTGCCAGGCCATTTACAAATCCAATTTCATTTGTTGCGGATTCATGCGTCAAATAGATGAGCACCTGGTAACCTTTTTGCCGCGCTATTTCTTCAATGCCATTGATTGCGAGTGAAAAAAAATTGTTGGCTAACTCCGGGAAAATCACTGCAATGTTTTTGCTTTTTTGTTCACGCAGCCCCGAGGCAAAAGGATTGGGCTGGTAGTTTAGTTTTTTGGCAAGGTCCCATACCCTTTTACGCGTTTCTGGTCTTATCTGGTAGCTGTCTCTTAGGGCCCGTGACACGGTAGCAATGGATAACTTCAATTCATCTGCCAGCCTTTGTATATTCACTTTCTCCATGTGCGTAAGAATGTTTTGGTAACAGCAACCCGAAGCGGCTCAGTAAAAGACGTTTTCAAAAATAAATATATCAAAATTGTAAAAGGAAGTAAAATCTATTTAGCTTTAGAACAGAATAGAGGTGGTAAACGCCTTTGAGTTAATATCAATGCTAACTTGCCTTCATGAATCAGTTAAAGCCTGGTGACTACGTCATATTTGCCATCTATTTTGTCTTCATTTCTTTGTATGGCTACTACATTTATAAAAGAAAAAACACCGGTCCGCAAGGGGCAAAAGATTTTTTCCTCGCAGAAGGATCGCTTACCTGGTGGGCCATCGGGGCATCGCTGATTGCCTCTAATATATCTGCTGAACATTTTATCGGCATGTCAGGCTCAGGTTTTGCGCTGGGGCTTGCCATTTCCACCTATGAATGGATGTCTGCAGCAACGCTGATTATTGTAGCCGTGTTCCTGCTTCCGGTTTACCTTAAGAATAAGATTTACACGATGCCGCAGTTCCTGCAGCAACGGTACAACAGTACTGTAAGCACGGTAATGGCTATTTTCTGGTTGCTGGTTTATGTGTTTGTTAACCTTACTTCTATTATTTACCTGGGCGCACTGGCAATATCATCCGTTTCGCAAATTCCGTTTGGCGCCTGTATTGCAGCGTTGGTAATTTTTTCCGTGATTGTTACACTGGGTGGCATGAAAGTCATTGGTTACACCGATGTGGTGCAGGTATTTGTGTTAATCCTTGGTGGCTTAACGACCACTTATCTCGCATTAACAATGGTCTCGGGCCACTTCGGTTTCGGTAAGGATGCACTAAAAGGACTTTTTTTGCTAAAGGAAAAGGCGCCGGATCATTTGCACATGATATTCAAAAAAGACAATCCCTTCTACAAAGACTTGCCTGGTTTATCAATTCTTATTGGTGGCATGTGGGTGAATAACCTGGCGTATTGGGGTTGCAACCAGTACATTATACAACGTGCACTGGGTGCAAATTTAAAAACAGCCCGCAGCGGTATTCTTTTTGCAGGTTTTTTAAAATTATTAATTCCCATTATCGCCGTTATCCCCGGTATCGCTGCATATGTACTTTATAGCAATGGCCTTTTTCAATCTTCTTTAAAGGACGGTAATGGTGTTGTAAAACCCGATCATGCATACCCCACCTTACTGAATTTATTGCCCGAAGGAATGAAAGGACTGGCATTTGCTGCATTGGTGGCTGCCATCATTGCATCGCTGGCTGGCAAGGCGAATAGCATCTCAACAATATTTTCACTGGATATTTATAAGCCTTTTTTCAACAAGGAAGCCAGCGAAAAGAAACTGATAAGTACCGGTCGCTGGGCAGTTATTGTTAGCATGCTGCTGGCAGGTTTGGTGGCTCCCTTGCTCAGTACTTTGGACCAGGCATACCAGTTTATACAAGAATACGTAGGCTTTATTTCACCGGGTGTACTGGCTATATTTTTACTGGGTATGTTTTGGAAAAGAACCAATTCGGCTGCCGCGCTGTCAGCCGCGCTGCTAACTATTCCACTCTCGGTTGTACTAAAGTTTATTCCAAAAGTATGGGACATGCGTTTTTTGGCGTCCATTGGTTTTTCGTCACCGGTTACCCAGGCGGGAGGAAATATAGTATACGAAATTCCTTTTCTAGATCGTATGCTGATTGTTTTTGTGGTACTGCTGCTCTTAATGATAGTGATCAGTTTACTGGATCCGAAAACGAAGAACGCGCCACGCATTATTGAAGTGGATAAAACCATGTTTAGAACGTCACCATCCTTTGTTGTTGGATCTGTTTTAATAGTGGGCATTCTCTCAGCATTGTATATCGCTTTCTGGTAAGCAGCTGTTTCAATCATTGTTTAGCCGCCGTGCTGTTAGCTTGTGGATGTGGCAGCCTGGTTGCACAACAGGCGTCTTCCCGGCAGGCAGGATTTAAACCCCGGCCGGCTGATTGCAAAATTCGGCAGCAACCAATCATTCAATTATTTCGGTTGCCTGTATTTAACAGGTCACTGACGATGTATCACCGTGGAATCCGCTAGCCAGGTAAGCGTTTGTAAAAGTTCAAGAAGCGGCTTCCTTGTCCTGTTAGAAAATGACGGCGGAGGCACAGCTTCGGACGTTCATCAGGCCGACGCGCATGGAACGAATATAAAAAACGATGGCCTGCTCTTTTGAAGCAGGCCATCGTTGTAAAAAGCAGCAACTTTAATTTAATATCCCTGGTTTTGTTTGAGGTAATCAGGCAGGTTGGATGCACCATCAACTGCTGTTTGTGGTATTGGGAACACCCTTTTGTTTTTATCTGAATTTGATTTTTCCGTCCAGGTGCCTTCATATTTTCCAAAACGGATCATATCTGTACGGCGCAACATTTCCCAGTAAAATTCAAATCCTCTTTCCCTAAATAGCAGGTCCAGCGTGACAGCGGACAACGGCGTTCCTTTTACGGCATAGGCCGTTCTTGACATTCTTACTGTATTAACGTCGGTCAATGCGCCTGCAGCGTCGTTCTTCCGTAATTTAGCTTCTGCGCGCATCATATAAATATCGGCAAGACGTAGTATAGATATATCGGCCTGTCCAAAATTTCTACCACTGGCAGAAGCACGACTGAATTCATATTTCTCCACACGGTATCCGGTAGAATATCCGCTCCCTGCCGTGCTGAAATCAACCGCTAATGTAAAATCTACCGGTAAATTTGGATTGCTTCTTGAAAGATTGAACAATTTCCCAACTTTAAAATTTCCATTTGAACATTTCACAAAAGCACCACTTGCGCGTATCAACCCGTATTGCTGACCGCGGAGAATGCCCCGGTCTACGTTGAAGTCAGTAACACATGAATCACCCGGGTTGGTATAGATAGAAATGTTTTGTTTATAAAATCTTGGGTCAGCAGCTGCGGGGTCAGTGGCACCATTTGCTGCTACCCAGCTCTGGTAGAAATCAGGCGTAATGGCGGGTCCATCTGTACCGTTCGCCGCAGGAAACGCGGTTAGCGGGTACTGGTCGCCCGATAAAGAGAAATACGCGAGGCGATTGTGCCCGTTCAGATCGGAACGTTGGTCTATTGCAAAAATCAATTCTTTATTGTCATGATTAACATTTCCAAAAATGGCAAAGTAATCAGCAGATAAAGCATAGAGATTGGAACTGATAATTTTATCGCAATATTCTGTTACCTTATCCATGTCTGCTGCAGGAAACGTAAAAGCAGCAGCATAACGATCACGATAGACCGGTGCATTCAGGTACAACCTGGCCAGCAATCCCCAAACACCCGCTTTCGTAAGCCTGCCGGGGCCGGTGGTATTATCCAGTATGGGCTCTACGGCCAATAATTCATTTTTAATATAATCTACCGCTTCTGTGCCGCGAATTATTTTCGACAATGCATCCGCTTCTTCTTTTACAAAAGCAATCCCAAAAAGATCCAGAGAAACTAAATTGTAGTAGGCACGCATGCCCCTTGCTTCAGCCAGAAAGAGGGGAGCGCTTGGGTCTTTATTATTTTTCAGCGAAACCATGGCTGTTACCGCACGGGAGATTTCCTGTGTTAATAAATTCCAGGTGTTTTTTACGTTTACATCTGTGGAAGTAGTTTCGTGTTTATGCATACCCAGGTAGATACCATTGTCGCCCCAGTCTGTACCACCGCGGTACGGCAGGATCGCTTCATCGGTAGAAATTTCCTGCAGGGTAAAATAATTGGTGTGCAGAAAGATATCCGGGAGACGGGCATATACAGGCGCTAATAACCCATCTGCCAATTGTTTGTCTGTAAGGCCGGTTACCGTTAATGTTTCATCCAGCACCTTCTCATCCAGCTTGCTGCAACTGCTGATTGTTGCAATAAAAATCAGCAAAATTGCAGCTTTTAAAATTATATTTTTCATGGCTGTGTTTTTTAGAATGATACGTTTAGTCCAAAAATAAATGATCTTGATTTAGGGTAGCTGAGGTAGTCAATACCATACGACAATACGCCGTCTATTTGCCTGTCCGCATTTACCTCGGGATCAAATCCATTGTATTTGGTAATCACGAAAAGATTTTGACCAGTTACAGAAACACGCAAGGCAGTAACCCAGCGGCCCAGGCCCAATTTTGCAGGGTTGAAGTTGTAGCCGAGTGCCAGGTTGTTTAATCGGAAATAGGCACCACTTTTTAAATAACGTGAACTAACACGCGCGGGATTACTAATTGATTCATTAGGAAATGCTACTGCTTCGTCGGTTGTATTTACACCTTTATTTATCTTGGCTTTATAGAAAAAACTGTTTGCTGTGTTGTCGTATATTTTATTTCCGGAAACACCGTTGAAGTTTGCTGCCAGGTCAAATCCCTTGTAACCAATGCTGCCATTGATGTTGTACAAAGTTTTGGCTAAAGCAGTTCCCAGTGCAACCCTGTCTTTGTCGGTAATAATCCCGTCTTTGTCAACATCCCTGAATGTACTCAGTCCGTTCGCATCCAAGCCCGTCCATTCCAATAGGTAGAAAGTACCAATGGGTTGATTGTTGATATAACCATTGATGGTAGCGGAGGTAAGGCCGGAACCGGAGGCAGAACCTGCCGGGATAACTGAATAAGGTGAGCTGGTGACCTCATTGCTCAGCAAAGTAAGATTGCCACCGATTGAATACCGAAACCCGTTTTCATTACCTCCCCTGTATTCCAAATCAAGTTCGAGGCCCTTATTATTGATGTTCATATCCTTCACGTTCGTCCAGGTAACAGGAGCGGGTTGAATAGGGTCAGCAGGAATCACTTTCAACAGGATATTATTGGTGTTTTTATTGAAGACATCAATTGTACCTGTCAGTTTCCCCTTTAATAAACCGAAATCAATTCCAACATTGGTTTGTGTACTTACTTCCCATTGTATATCAGGATTGGCCAACCGGTTGTAAGTAAGACCTCCGGGGTATGCACCTGTTGGATACAAAGGGTAGCTTGTTGAAGCATTTACGAACGAATTGTAACTTGCCTGGGTAATCTTTGGATCAATTTCCTGGTTACCCGTTTGACCCCAGCCAGCCCTCAGTTTAAGGTTGCTAAAGATGGAGTTCTTCATGAAAGCCTCTTCATTAATTTTCCATCCAAGGGAGAAAGAGGAGAATGTTCCGTACCTGTTATTGCTGCCAAATTTTGAAGAACCATCCGTTCTCACATTAATTGTGGCCAGGTATTTACTTTTATACTGGTAGTTAATTCTGCCAAAAAATGATTGCAGCTCGTTAATAACTGCATAACCGCCTGGCGCGTTGTTAGTTAATGTTAACTCCTGGCCTGTACCAGGATTGTACTGCGGTTCCACCGGACCAATCGGAAATTTGTTGATACTATAATTACGGCCTTGCAGGAAAATTTTCTGGTAAGAATGACCTGCCAGTACATTTAAATTATGATCACCAAAATTATGCGCATAGGTAAAGTAGTTTTCTATGAGTGTATTGCGATTGGTAGTATAATAAGTTTCAAGACGGCCATCTCTTTGGGGAATTAAATTGGGCAAGATCTGGATATCACGTGTACCTGTTGAATTGTCAACGCCAAAATTGAGTTTATAAGTCAGATCTTTCGTTAGCTTCAACGTACCGGTAATATTACCCAACACCCTGTTGATTTTAGTGAGTTCTTTTTCTAAAATAAAAGACTGCAATGGGTTGTTGATTGCCGTGTACTGCGCGGGGTTTCCATTGGCATCACGCGCCGGATAAGTAGGATTGTTTGCAAGCGCATCACCAATGACGCTCGAAATTGGAGGGCGCGTTCCGCTTGTACTGGATGCGGTAATATTGGCTTCAATCGTAAGTTTATCTTCTAAAAATCGTTGTGTAACATTGAATCGGCCTGTATAGCGGTTTAGATCATTGTATTTAATGATACCCTGTTGTTTCTGCATGCCAAAAGACGCATAATAGGTTAGCTTGTTAGCGCCGCCACTTAAAGTAACGTTGTGATTCTGTGTGATGGCAGAACGGGTAATTTCTTTTTGCCAGTTGGTGTTACCGCCTTTATCATCCAGGATGCCGCCTGTTTTAACTACCTGCGCCTTATATTCTTCCGTACTAAAGACTGGTATTGCCCTTGCCAGGGTAGATACTCCCAGGCTGCCTGAATAGCTCAATACACCGGTACCGGCCTTCCCTCTTTTGGTGGTGATTAATACAACACCATTGGCACCCCTTGTACCATAAATAGCACTTGCAGAAGCATCTTTAAGCACATCAAATGATTCAATGTCCTGCGGGTTTAAAAAATTAAGCGGGTTGCCGCCACCTGTACTTGAATTGTCCAGCGCAATTCCGTCCACTACAAATAAGGGCGTGTTCCCCGTTCTAACCCCGCCAGGTCCACGAATTGAAATACTTAAGCCGCCGCCGGGCTCCCCGCTGGCAGATGTTACATTTACACCCGCTACCTTGCCCTGCAGCAGTTGCTCGGGAGAATTAATGATACCCCGGTTAAAAGATTCCGCTTTGAGCGACTTTACAGAACCGGTAATGTCTCTTTTGTTTTGGGTGCCGTAGCCAACTACCACAACCTGCTGCAAATCGGAACTAACGGCCACCATCTTAATGTCGAACGCCGTTTTGTCGCCAACCACCAATTGCTGGTCAGTATAGCCGATGTAGCTTATCACCAGCACCGACTGTTCATTCACTATGGAAATTGAAAAATTACCATTTGCATCAGTTGTAGTTGACCGTTTGGTGCTTTTTACCGTAACCGTAGCACCCGGAAGCGGACTGCCGGCAGAATCTGAAACACGGCCGGTAATTACCTGGTCGGGTGGATTACTAAAATGTTTTGCCGGAAATCCTGTTCCGGATGCAGCAAAACAACAAAGGGTCAATAGCAAGCCTACCAGCAGTTTGCACTTGCTTGCGGAGATTTTCTTCATATCTAGTTAGCGTTAGTTTGATGAAATAGAAACTTTACAATTAGCCGGCAAAATAATGGCTAAAAATTGGTTAAATGACAGTTTAAACATAGATAATATTTTGGTCACTTAAGCATAATATAAAATTAATTTCAATGTAAACGTTTTCATTGGTCAAAAGCTTTGTAGATGCATCCAAACCACGTGGTAATAGAAAGTTCTCCGGTTACTGCAAAGTGGTGGGCAGGCAATGGGACAGCTGCACGTTTTCATGAGCTGGTGCCCTTTGCTGAAGTGGTTGGTGTTGTCTGCAGCTGACGGAGCGCTGGCTTACTAATGAGTGAATGGATCAAGCTAAATGTTGAGCAAGAATAGTTGGCTGTTCAACAGCGTTGCTCACAAACTAACTTGACTTGCACCCGAATAAAATGCTGCCTTACATCTTTGCTGCCGTAGGTGATGCTGCCACTGCAAGGATATGCTCACAACAGCAACCGCGGCTCTTAAAGCAACCTTGCTAAAATATTTTTCCCATTTTTTCATAACTAAACGAACATTCATTTATATTTGTTCCTGTAATGAGAACCAGGGACGACAAAAAAATACAGCTAATCAGGCAGCGGGCAGTTGAAATGATTGTTAAGCAGGGCTTCGACGGGTTTAGCATGCAGAAGCTGGCGAAAGCCGCCAATGTATCGCCGGCTACCTTGTATATCTATTACAAAGACCGTGAAGACCTGATTATGCAGTTGTGGGGCGCAGCATTTAAGGAAATGGCGGATGCGTCTTTAAAAAACTTTGATCCTGCAATGGCTTTCAGCGAAGGCCTGCGGATACAGTGGATGAACCGTGCAAAGTATTGTTTAAAACACCCGGAAGCCATGCAGTTCCTGGAACAGTTGCGGCATTCCCCGCTGCAAGTGAAAGCCATTGAACTGATGGGGGTGGAATTTAAAGCTGCGATGCGGGCTTTTGTTTCCAATGCTATAAAAAGAAATGAGCTGGTGCAGGTATCGGTGGAAGTATATTGGTCAATTGCATTTGGGCCTCTCTACAACCTCGTAAAATTTCACCTGGAAGGAAAGAGCATGGGTGGCCGCAAATTTGTGCTGACGGCAAAAACAATGAACGAAACCTTGCAGCTGGTAATAAAAGCCCTGACACCGTAACTTATTTTAAATTATTTTTTCTACTTGAATAGTGCCTATCGGTCATTCAACCTATAAAAGTTGTAATCAAAAGCTTTTTCTATGGAAGTCTTAGTATTAAAAACCAATATCCGGTATAAAAAGCAGGTGAAAGAACTGGCACCACTGCTGGACGGCCGTAAAAATATTGCGCGCTGGAATATAGATCTAAATGACATCGATAAAGTGCTGCGCATTGAATCGAAAGACATGCAATTAGCAGAAATCGTTCAACTAATAAAAACGGCCGGTTTCAATTGCGAACCGCTGGCCGGATAAAACAACAACCATGGCAACCGCCCAAACAAGACCTTATAAAGAAAAAATTTTTACACCTTACCAGGTTTTTATTATAGCAATTATTGCTACGCTCCAGTTTACCATCATACTGGATTTTATGGTATTGTCGCCGCTCGGTGCCATCCTACTGCCGGCGTTTCGCATCACCACGCAGCAATTTGGCCTGGTGGTTTCTGCCTACGCGTTCAGTGCGGGTGCTTCGGGTCTGCTGGCTGCGGGTTTTGCGGATAAATTTGACCGGAAAAAAATACTCCTGTTTTTCTACATAGGTTTTTTGTCTGGCACTTTTTTATGCGCACTGGCGCCCACCTATCATTTTTTATTGATTGCAAGAATTGTTACCGGCATCTTTGGCGGTGTAATCGGTTCAGTGAGTATGGCGATTATCACTGACCTGTTCAAACTGGAAGTGCGCGGCCGGGTAATGGGGTTTGTGCAAATGGCATTTTCTGCAAGCCAGATTTTGGGCCTGCCTGTCGGATTGTTGTTAACGACTCATTTCAGCTGGCATGCACCTTTCTGGATGATTGGTGGAGCAGGGCTGCTGGTAGGAATTGTCATTGTAATTTATATGAAGCCGGTCAATGCGCATCTCTTAATAAAATCAGATCGCAATCCTTTTGAGCACCTGCTTAAAACCCTTTCTAATAAAACATATCTAAGGGCCTTCCTCGCAACCACCCTGCTGGCTACGGGTGGGTATATGCTGATGCCATTTGGAAGTACATTCAGTACCAATAACCTGGGAATTCCGTTCGAACAACTAACGCTGGTCTACCTAATCACTGGTATTTCTTCTATTGTAACAGGACCAATTGCTGGCAAAATGAGTGATCGCATTGGTAAGTTTAAAATGTTTGCGGCAGGATCGATGTTGAGCATCATCATGGTGCTGGTATTTACCAACCTCGGTGTAACGCCGATAGCAATCGTCATCGCCATCAATGTTGTTTTGTTTGTGGGCATTTCAACACGCATGATAGCCGCGCAGTCGCTGATGACGGCTATCCCATTGCCACAGGACAGGGGCGCTTTTATGAGTATCAATGCGTCGGTCCAGCAGATTTCCGGAGGAATAGGTGCTTATGTAGCAGGCATGCTCATTGTACAGAGTAAAACAGGTCCGATTCAGCACTATAACAGAATTGGTTTTACGGTAGCAGGCAGTATGGTGGTAGCGATGTTTTTAGTGTACTTGATTGACCAGCATATAAAGAAAAAATTGGGTGAGACAACGCCCCCTGTTGAATTGGCAACGCGCGGAGTTGCCCTGGCAGATTAACAACAGCAATTAACCTGCCGTCCACTTTCACCCACATTTTTCTATTTACCGGAGATGCGTTCCAGCATTTGCTGCTGCCCAAAAGATGGCATTCCTGAAAAGCGTGGTATAAGCGGTGTTCTTAAAAAGATCCGGTGTATGCCCCATAAAAATATAAATATTGCGGGCGGCCACGTTTGAATTGCTCCATATAACAGGATGATCACCCATTTTTATTTTGGAGGGAGGCGCGTAGGTTGTTTCATCAACGCTGGCAATTACCTGCACATTCGGGCGCGGTGTTGTATCGTAGGTATAAAATTCATCTTTGGCAATAGTAAAAGATGCCGGCACATCTTTCATGCAGGGGTGACCGCGGTCTTCTACATTGACGGTAGCGGATACGAAGCCGGCGATATAATTTTTATAACGAATACCACCCATAAAATTTGAGAACCACTGCCACATCGGGAATCCATCAAACGTGCCGAGCAAACTTGCGTGGTGAAATCCTATCCACCCGCCCCGTCCCGTTTCAATATATTGTTGGAAGGCACTAACGGCTTTGGCCGGCCAGCCATACGGCGGATAATCCAGCTGAATAAAAAGCTGGCATTGATAAAGCATCGAATCGGTTATGCTGCTGCTGTTTTCTATATACGCTATGGTAAAATTACTGTCGGCGGCCAGTTTGTTCAGCCAGGTTTTTGCAGCCCGCGAATAGTCAATGTGGTGACCGGCATTTTCTGCGATGGCCACCACATGGAATCTTGGTTTTATTGTTGCGGGAGGGAGCTGGGCAACAACATTGTTGCAACAGAACATAATTGCCAATAGTATTATTTGCAACAATATTTTTAAATTTTCTGCTGCGGACGATCCATTATGATTCATCTTCCTGAAGATAGCATTTTGCTAAGTATTTTCTGGCAGGATTTGTAGAATTATCTCTCCAAAGCAGTTGTGGTATTGGTGACGAGATTGTGGCATGAAATTATCATACGTATTATTGTGATATTGGCATCTTTTATAAAAAAATTCATATATGAATCTGCGATTAGAGAAGCCCTGGAAACAGGTTAAAGAAAAATTAATGGAGCATGATACCAAGCTCACAGATGCTGATCTGCAATACGAAGAGGGAAAAGAGGATGAATTGCTGGAACGCCTGTCAAAAAAAATGGGTAGAACCACGGAGGAAGTCAGGGAATGGATCGAAAGTATTTCATTTAACGACTGATTATGTACAAAGTAAAATTGTTCAATGCCGAGCGCATGGATTTGTTACAGGCCGCTATTAATGAGTGGCTGCAAACACATAAAGAAATATTGATTCACAATAGTAACCTGACAGGAAACAGCGGTGAAGAACTTGGTTCGAATGAGTATATATTTTTTATACTCTACGCAGGTTCTGATGAGCAATCAATTGAATTGAAAGAAATGGCAGCCGTGGTTACCCAGGAGCAATCCATTGATGTAATAGAAATGAATCCGGAAATATTAAAGCCCTCCAGTTAACCAGCGTGCAATTGATACGGGTGCTATACTTTCCAGGTCCTTTTTAAAAAGCTAAGAAAATTTCCGTGCAATATATTTTCTACAGCAGCGTGGTTGTAACCGCGCCTCGTAAGCAATGGTACGAGTTGCTGCAAGTCTGCAATGGTATCCATGTCATACGGGCTTTGTTCTTTTCCATAGCCCCCGTCTAAATCTGTTCCAATGCAGATATGATTTGTATTGCCCGCCAACTGGCAAATATGATCCATGTGGTCCACTAATTTTTCCAGGTTGCAGTGCATGTTGGCTGGCGTGGATTTGCCCCGCTGCCAACCGGGTACCATCATCCAGGCATCCAAAGCCCCACCAATGATTGCCCCCCGTTGAATCAACTGTTTTATCTGCGCATCGCTGAACTGCCGGTTGTGGTTGACCAATGCACGACAATTATTATGACTCGCCCACACGGCCCCGTTAAAATGATCCATCGCTTGCCAGAAAACATCGTCGCAAAGGTGCGTGGCATCCAGTATGATATTCAAATCTTCCATTTTTGCGAGGAGGGCGAGCCCATTCTCAGTCATCTTACCGCTAGAATCAGTTCCGTTTGCATACCTGCCCGGTCCATAGTGCGCCGGCCCCAGGGCCCGCAGGCCGTACGCATGCGCTATTTCCAGGTGGTCAACGGTAATTAAAGAGTCGGCCCCCTCCAGGCTCAGGATATAGCCAATCGGCTTCTCATTATTCGGGGTTCCATCAGTCCACCACGCAACATGTTTCTCTAGAGAACTAAGATCGGTTAACTGTATAAGTTCGCCAGTTGCTTCCATGGCCCTGTAATAAGCCAGTTGTCCCTGCGTCTGCGCCCATGCCTGCTGGGGCGAATGCCATCCGCGCAGCGAATTGCCTGGTGCAACATACCGGGCAATTTGTGTTGCCACCACAACGCCGACGTTGCCTGACCTCAGCGCCGGGAAAGATACCATTCCGTTTCCACGGTCAGCCTTGTCCGTTAGTCCTTTTTCTCTTTCCCGGATTTCGTGTACAGGCCTGCTCAGGTCCCTGTTCCATTCCATAGCATTCATGCTTAGATCAAGATGCGCGTCGGTGATAAACATGCCTTTGTGTATTTGCCTGTTATAATAAAATCAATATAATTCAAACAATGCTTCAATTTCTACTGGTATGTTATCCGGTAGCGATGCAAAACCCACTGCGCTTCTTACACCCACACCGTTTTCCGCACCCCATACCGAAGCAAATAATTCACTGCAACCATTGATAATGTATGGATGCTTTTCGAAACTGGCCACGCAATTCACCATACCCAATACCTTTAATACCCTTTTAATTTTATTGAAAGAACCCAGGTTTGTAAAGATAGTAGACAACATAGTGAGTCCTACCTGCCTGGCGGCCAGTTTGCCCTGTTCCATGTCCAATGTTTCGCCGATACGGCCGATGATAAGGCTTTTGTCCTGTAGAAAAGGGCCGTGCCCGGATAGGTATAAATGTTTTCCATCTATCAGGAATGGCTTGTATACACCCAATGGTGCAGGTGCAGGGGGGAGCGTGAGACCTGTTTGTGTAAACCGCTGATCCGCTGTTTGTATTTCCATATATTTTGTATTGATGAATGATAAAAACTTATCCCTTGCCAAACGTCAAAATTAGCCCCTGTACAGGAGTGAACAGTAATTTGTTTTGCAAACAGGCATAAACATCCCGACAAAGGCAGCGCACTTGCACTCCGCGCTTTGCAGCCTGGTGCTGTTATCGTTGATGAGGCCGCGATGCCAGCGTCCCGCCGTATTGATGCAGCCACCAAAATGAAAATATTCAAAACCTCATTATTTTACAGCGGAATATTTAATATAGCAACGTGACCGCGTAAAAATGATATTCCGTACGGTGAAAAGATATTATATATTGCGGTGGTACCGCGCATGGTTGCCCCAGGGCCTGCATACCTGGCGCCAGGTAGACGGGCACTGTTTTAAAGCAGCTAAAATTCAATTCAATGTATAAAATATATACCGTTTTATTTTTTTTGTTGGGTAACAATGTCTTTGCGCAGCCGGCAACCTATACAGTTGCCAACTTGCATTCACACAACGATTATGAAAAACAATTTCCTTTTTGGGAAGCCTATAACCAGGGTTTTGGTTCAATAGAAGCAGATGTTTTTTTGCGCGAAAATAAACTGCTGATAGCGCACGATACCATACAGTTGAAAATGGGCAGGACATTTGATTCTTTTTACCTGCAGCCCCTGCAGCAGTGTATAAAAAAGAACAATGGTTTTCCTTATGCTGATCACCAACGCCAGCTGCAGCTGCTGGTGGATCTCAAAACGGATGCGGTGGCCACGTTGAATAAAATAATTGAAGTGCTACAGCAGTACCCGCTGATTACTGCGTGCCCATCTGTAAAAATAGTCATTACGGGCAACCGGCCACCAGCCAGCACGTTTGATTCCTATCCTTCATTTATCAACTTCGATGGCGAACTTTACCTCGATTACAGTGCCGCGGCATTAACG
>JBDSEV010000092.1:0-69131 GCA_039919885.1 Chitinophagaceae bacterium | reverse complement strand
CCGCGCCTCTACCGTAATTTGCTCACCTCGTCGTTGTACAGTTTCACGGTCTCTATTACATCGGGCACACTGTGGTACCAGTTTGATTCATGCTCAATGGAAAGCATCCCGGAAAAATTTTGCCTTTTTAATTCTGCAAACACTGGCGAAAACTGGATGATCCCTTTGCCTACGGTTGTATCTGCCGCTTTCGGGTCGTTAAATGTGGTGATGTCTTTCAGGTGCACACCATATATATGTCCTTCTAATTTTTTAAGGCATTCAACAATATCCAAACCATTGCGTGCCCAGTGACCAATGTCAGCACAAGCACCAATATTGGGATGACCGCTCATGGCAGCCAGCACAGAATCCGGGTGCGAATAGGCATTTGGTACCGGATGATCATGAATAGCGACTTTAATACCATAGAAACCCGCCAGGCTATCCACTGTATCCCACAATGGTTTGATCGGTTCTGCAGTGATATAACTCAGGTTGAATTCTTTGGCCAGTTTAAAAGCATCCACCCATTCTTCTCTCGTTTGCGGAGAAATAACGCCCATTGCCACCATCTGTATGTTGTGCGATTTCAGCAATTCTTTCAATTTATCCCGGCCAGCCTGCGTCATCTTTACGTTGAAAGTGTCCTTGCTTTCACCGCCCAGCGCCTGGCCCCAGAAAGCTTCCACGTACTTTACGCCACAACTGTCCACTTTTTGCAGGGCTTCGGCGATGGTAAACATCCGGAACGTCCAGAGCTGCACGCCCAGTTTCCAATTGTCGGTTACTTTAACCGTACTGTCTTTTGCAGTGGCGCCGGCAGCAGCCGTTTCATTGTTGTTGCAGGCAAAGCATACCAGCAGGGCAGCAACAATTGCCAGTACCCCGAAGAATTGTTTTTTCATGAAAGCAATTTTTTAATGGAATAATTAATTCAGCAGCAAATGCGGTAGTCAGCAGGATAAAGTTTAAGCAGGCAGCTAAAGTCACACAAAAAAATCACTTATCCACGGATCGGCATCATTCTAATTATGTTTTAATCAGCCTTACTTTTTTATTCCTTCATTTACCCGCATGCCATCAACAGGTGTGTTGCCGTATACAATAACATCCTGCACCCGAATGGCATGGTTTGCTGACGGATTGCTGATTTTAAGTTGTACGGAATGGTGCCCCTTCGGCAGGTCGTATTGCCAGCACAATTCATGCCTCCGCGTGGTAAAAGCCGCCGGTAATGCTATTGGTACAGCCGGGTTATCATCTACGTACAATGCTGCATGAAAAACGTAGTCAGTGGTATCACCCCATTTGCCGGATTCTCCCCGCAGTACAAATCCGGTTCCTTCAAAATCAAAACTAATGGCATCTTTTTCGGCCGACCATGAAGCCACCGTTTTTAATACAGGATATAAACCGGTAAAACTTTTTTCAAATTTAACAGGCATAGGGCGCTGCAGCGGCAGTGTAATGATATTGCCCTTTATTGAGCCGGCATTTGCTTCAATGTTCAGCAGTGCATGCTTTAAACTTATTGCATACACTTTATTCAACGACATACTGGTGTATTTAAAATCGATGTCTTCTGCTTCCCGTAAACCCATTTTCCAATAAGCCGGAATTTTATCATAACCCAATACCGTTCCCAATATGCCACCAGCAGTGGACGGATTGCAATCTGCATCCTGCCCGCAGCGGGTGCTTATTTCAAGTGTTTTCGTATAATTTCCGGCACCATACAGCAATCCTGTTACTACGTAGGCCGCATTTACTTTTGCATCAATATTAAAAGGCAGAAATACGCCTTCCGGGCACCCGATATCGTTCGCCCATTTCTTTTGAATTTCCAGCCATGTCTGTTTCCAGTCAGTTGGATATTTTGCATGCCAGCGGATGACATCGCTGATGCACTGGTAAAATTCACTCTGCTGCGGAATGGTTTTCAATGCTTCCGATACAATGTATTGCATGTCTGATGAAGTAAATGCCAGCGCATACATTGCACCAACATAAACACCGCCGTACCACCCATCGCCAAAATTCATAATATGGCCAATCTTATCGCTGATAGCAGAAGCAGTATTGGGCATACCCGGGCTCATCAGGCCTGCAAAATCGGCTTCAATCTGGTAATCGATACAATCAGCGTGCGGGTTATTTATCCAGTGGCCACTGGCAGGTGCTTTTATGCCATTTAATATATTGTAACGGCCGGCCTGGTTGGCATGCCATAACATATAACCTGCATGTGCAAACGCATTTGCAAAAGAATCAACCGGTGCCAGTAATCCGTATTTTTCGTATATGTCTACAAAAGTAAGATCCATATACAGGTCATCATACAAGCCAGGGTTGTTGAGCATAGTATGCCGCAGGTAGCCATCGTACCATTTCAGCGGCTGATAGTCGCCAATAAAACTGCCCTGGTAGCCAAATTCATAAGGGCCGCCAAATGTAACGCCAATGGTCTGACCGGCCCAGCCACCTTTGATTTTATCTTGCAGGCTGGTGCGCGTAATGATGCTGCTTTGCTGAGCGAATACTGGTTGGCTGCTGACAAAAAGTAACAGTAGCAAACAAATTCGTTTGCTGCTAAGGAAATAAGAAAAAGGATGCCATCGTATGGCAACCGGCTTGGTGCGGGGTCGCCCTCCGGCAAAAACAATTCGAGTATTCATGCCCGTCATATAAATTTTGAATTGTCTCATTATAACGGACAAGGGTTAATTTAATTTGCTGGCAAAATAGACGCCTTTACAACCAGCGTCCTCAATTTACTTCCAGGCCATCCTTTCCTGGCAATTTGGGGAAATGCCCATGTGGGTCTGCCTGGTACCAGAACACGGTAGCCGAAATATCATCCTGCAGTGGCAAATAACGTCCGCCGCTGTGCCAGCCCAGCGCCTGGATCGTTACTTTTAAATTTTTCTCAAACCTGATAGGATCAGTAATGTGCCAGCGATACAATCCAAAACGTTGCGCAATGGCATAATGCCCGTCTCCTTTTATCACCTGGTGTAAACCCGCGTAGGGTGTACAAAATTCTGTATAGTTCACTTCTTCCACACCAGCTTCGTTTTTTTTACGGGTATCAAAATCATAGGAGCCGCAAAAATAATCTTCGGTACCAGTACCACAAATGGTGGGATAGTCAGTGTCGCCATCCATGAAGAATTTTATTTCACCTTCGCCCCACCAGCCATTGTTGTGTACACCCCATGCCATATACGTACCCACGTATTGCCCTTTTCCTTTAATACTATCTACCAGCACGAAATCCGTTTTGAGCGGCAAAGGGTTTACCCGGCGGAACTGCGCATGAAAATAAGCAGCGTCAGCGGGTACTTCTGTAAGGACATAATCTACCTGGTAATACAATATCATGTCTGCATCATCAATATTTTCCATCGTAATCCTGCATTTTTTACGGAAAGGCATCGGCCAGTAGCAGTTAAACGCACTGCCGGGATTTACACATACCGCCAGCGATTGCAACGGCGAATACTTGCCCCACCCCATTCCAAAAAAATCACCTACCGGCACCTCTACCGAAGGCGTTGTTTCATCATCCCAGTAAAAACGAATAATAGAATAACGCCAGTTGCCGGTGGGGGTCATCCAGATATGTTGTACGGAACCCGGACCATCAATTTCCGCTACTGTATACACCGTTTTTGCTTTAATAACTACACTTGGGCTCACCTTCCAGCCGCGACCAAGGTCGCGCGAAGCACTGGCACCCATGCCCGTGGTAGCCATGCCGCCTTTCCCTTTCTCCCCATTAAAATTCTCGGGGCTGATGGAACGTGATTTTGCATCCGACAACCGGTACAGGTTGCCCATATTGTTGTCAACGCCATTGTGTTTTTGCTGCGCGATGGCAGAACAAACCATCACGAGGCAAAACAATAAAGATGCGGCTGATTTTTGCATATGTAGAATTTTTATTTGGATACAAACATTTGTTCCCTGGTTATCATCGTTGTGTCACTCCCTTGTACCGCATCGCTATGATGAGCTTTGGGTTTCAATTTTGGTCCCTCAAATTATTTCCCCACTTTACCAAATACCATTTTCAAATTTCTACCTCCCCGCATTATTACACCTTGTAGCAGGCGAATGTTCCAGTATCTACCGGCGATGCATAGGTTATTATTTTCTAACCGTCTCCAGGTCAACCTCCAGTAATTGCTTTGCCAGCAGCTGCAAAGCAATGTAACTGCCCTGGAAATGACAAGTTGTTTGCCGGTAGATGCCCTTCTCCGTCTTTTTCAACGCCATGGCTGCAGAAGACGATTCAATTTCCAGGAACGGCCCCATCTGCGTGCCGTCTGCCAGCGGTCCGTCATTATAAGAATTGATTACATCTCCCTTGTAAGGTTCTTTTTGCAGTTCCCATTTGCTGTTTACATAAGAAGCGGCTGCATGTACTTCAGGGATTACAATTGTCAGTACGTTTTTCTTAAAATCGAAAGCACCGGCGATGGGCTTTGCAATTAACGGCGATAGTCCGATCTTACTTCTGAACTTACCATCGCAGGTGAAATATAAAACACTATCGGTTACCTGCAACCGATCTGCAGGAATGGAACCAAAATAATCGGAAGTAATATATTTTTTTGCACCAGGTATTGCATGGAAGGGAATGATCACTTTTGTTTCCGGGCCGGGTGTAAACATGCCCAGCAGCCACACGGAAAGCAGGCCTTTTTCTTTCGTCCAGTCTTCTGTACCGGTATTTGTTATGGTATTCAGGGTTTCAAAACCTACAAAATTTACGCCGGTCGGAATGCTTGTTTTTAATACTTGCTCCAGTGCTTCCTTTGACAACAGGCTGATCTTTCTTTCAATATTAAGCGAGAATTCGGTGCCGCTGTAATTTGAAAAACGGGCGTCCGCTGAAAAAGTGGCCGAGGCCGTATCGGCCTGCACGATTTTGTAGCTGTCTGTATCTATAAAGGAAGGCACCTGCCAGTGACCAATATTAAATGAATCATTTTTTTTGAAATAAATAGAATACTGTCCTCCTTCCGGTCCAAGCCAGAAACGCTCTTCGCCCCCAACCGGATTGAATTGCTTTCTTTTTTCGGTGGCGGCAATCAGCGCATAGTTGAGCCAGCCAAAACTGCCGCCGCTGTCGCCGGCTGCAGTGCTTGTCATCACACGCCCCTGGTAGGCCGCTGACAATAAAACTTTGCTCAATCCGTCAGGGGTTTTCAATTCTATTGCCTGGCCGGTGTGCTGTTTCAAAAACGCAACATCGTAACCATAAGAGCCCTGCGCAAAAATACTGTCAGGCAGCGCATTTGCCACCGGTGCGGAACTATTGTTTGTACAGGAAGAAGATAAAGAGATAACGCAGCAAAAAAGCAAGGCAGTAATAACAGTTGTAGGCATCTTCATTGGCATGTTTTACGTTGAATGGATTTTGCCGGCGGCAAAAAGAAAGTCATGCTAATATACGGACTCCAGTCTGTTTTACCTTATTACCCCTGCATTACCATAGATTATTTATTGAAAACTTCGGTTCTGCTTACGCCTTTGCTATTGGTAATATCTACCCGCAACACATTGGTATTGGTGATACAATGCCTGGCCGACTGCGACAAGAATCCGGCTCCGTAATAAAATTCTTCTTTCTGGATATTGCCGTTTGCAAAATGCAGGGTTGCAGTAACATCATCATCTTTCAATGTAATAAAACGCTTTGGCTGCTTCAGTTCATACAATTTCATTAAACCTTTGTTCTGGCTGGCGGCAACGAGGTATTTTCCATTACTACCTTTCAGCTTCACCAGTGCTTTTCCGTCACCCGGGATATAGATACCGCTTTGCAAAATAGACAACGGGGTAAAACCTCCCTTGCCATCTCCTTTTAACAACAAACCATTTAAGGCATCCAGGCGGCCTATAGACACTTCTGTACCAAAATCATTTCCATTTATTAAAACATCCAGGTTGCCATCTCCATCAAAATCATCTGCCACCATGCCGTTTACCGCCGAATACTGTGCCTGCTGGGGCAGAGGAAGGAGGGTAAATTTTCCGCCGCCATCATTGCGGACGTAGCAGGATTGCAGCATGGTGGCCTGCAGGCGTTGTGCGTCTTTCCTGATTGCCGCAGGAAAAATGGAATCCATTGTGGCAAGTGCAAACTGCCTGTAACTATTGTATCGTTTCTTAAGCGTGGGAATTCTTTCAACAATATCATCTCTTCCAAATGCAGGAAATTCTTTGAGGGTGCCATCTGCTGCCGGGAGAAATAAAGATGGTATTGGCACGTAGCTGCCGTTATTATCAAAATCTTTGGCGGTCATAAAAACAGGATATTCTTTACTTGCTTTGTAAAGTGTATTTAAACCGGTATTGCCAATGATGTAATCTGTTCTGCCGGTATGCCGGAAATCACCCGCAACAATGGAGTTCCACCAGCCAGCCTGGTCGCCTGCGCCTGAAGCTGCAGTAATATTTTTAAATACGCCGCCGGTGTTTTTTAAAAACGTTACCGGCATCCATTCACCGGCCAATATTAAATCAACCTGGTTGTCATTATCAAAATCAGTAAACAATGCATCGCACACCATTCCTATATGCTGCAAATCCGGCGCAACTGATGCCGTTACATCGGTAAATTTTACTTTACCGTTTTCGGTATCATTCCTGAAGATAAAACTGCTTACTGGTTTTGGATAATTCCACGGGTCTACCCGGCCTGCAACAAATAAATCCATTTTACCATCGTTGTTAAAATCCATCGCCCGCACGCAAAATTTGCTGGTAAGGTTGGCCGGCAGCGCCAATGAATCCCTGTAAAAATTTCCTTTCCCGTCGTTCATGTACAGCCTATCCTGGTAGCTGCTGTAACCAGGTTTTGCCTTATATCCGCCGCTGGCTATATAAACATCTTTTTTACCATCGCCATTAGCGTCAAACAGCAAAATGCCTTCATCTGTAGGAAAACTGGCCTCGTTTGTTTTCAGAAAATCTTTTTGTATGAATTTTCCATTTGGCTGCTGTAAAAGCAGCTGTGCATGATAAGTAGGGTTACCGCCGGCTAGCAAGTCATCTAGTCCATTGCCATCAATATCGCCGGCAGCCAGTGCCGGGCTATATTGAGAAAGCTTGTGTGGCAGGGTGGTTTGTATATTAAAATCGATAAAGTCAGGGTCGTAGTGGCGGTAGGTAATTCCTGAAGCCGTGGTTATCTCTTTAAATAAAGTATTTGAAGCAAGCACCGGCTGTTGCAGGGTGTAATTAATTGTGGCGTCTGTTATATTAATTGTAAGCCGCTGGTTACAGGAAACATTTTTCAATATTTGCTCCTTTCCATTGTACCATTTTATTATAACAGAATCCAGCATGGCAATTTTACCCAACCCAAAATGCGCAATCGCCGGCATAGAAGATAAATAACCCCGGTAAGGATTGTTATCATACACCTGCTGTTTACCATTATCATAATAAATGTTTGCAACGGCGCCCAACCCATTGCTGTTTTTACTATCCCCTTTAAATGTCAGGTTCAGGAAATTTGTTGCGACAGTATCTTTTTCTCGTGCAGTATTCCTATACAACAATGCCTCATCGTTGATATTGCTGATCACCACGTCCATAGCCCCGTCGTTGTCAAAATCGGCTACTGCAATTCCATTTGAGAAAGCCGGTACCGTTAGTCCCCAGTTCACTGTTTCGTCGCTAAAAGTAAGATTGCCTTTATTACGGTACCCATAGTTATGGAGTTTAACTTCGGGTATCTGTTCCAGCAATTCTTTGGTGCCCACCAATCCGGTTGACCGCTGACGGTAAGCCATAAAATCATGATCTGACACATCGCGCGGGAAACCATTCGTAATTATTAAATCGCGGTAGCTGTCATTATCAAAGTCAGCTACCAGCGGCGACCAGCTCCAGTCAGTTTGGGCAATGCCACTTACAAAACCAATTTCACTGAAAGCGGGGCCACCAATAGAATCATTTTCTTTCACCAGCGGGCCCTGGTTCAGTTGTAATGTGTTACGTACGTACTGGAACTGAAAACTGTAAGCATCAAAATTCTGGTACGTAAGATAATTGTTTGATGCAAGCATCATCTTTTTGCGGTAATTGTCCTGCGGGTTCATATCCAGCTCTATCACATCCGGTAAACCGTCGTTATTGATGTCTGTAACATCCTGTCCCATTGCATTGTAAGAAGTGTGTTTAAAATATTCTTTTGTTTTATTGCTGAAGGTGCCGTCGTGATTGTTTACATAAAGAATATTATTTGACAGGAAGTCGTCGGACACATAAATATCTTTCCATCCGTCATTATTGATATCGCAGATAGTAGCCGCATGGCCGTACCCTTCAAATACCACACCTGCCGCTGCTGAAACATCGTGGTACACCGGGTGCGCGCTGCCGCTGATGCTGTCGTTGCGGTAAAGCCTGCCAAGACTTGGGGCCAGTTTTTTATTTTTGCGCTGTAAAAAAACAGATGTGTTGTTACCGTTGGAAGCTTCATTAACGGTAAGGTACATATCCAGATCGCCGTCATTGTCGTAGTCAAAAAAGCTGGCCATGGTAGATTGCACACTAATATCTAACCCATATTCCGCAGCCATGTCTTTAAAATGCGGAACGCCGTCTTTGTCGATTCCCTGGTTTACATATAATATATTACGCCGTTTCAATGAATCCCTGTAAATGGTATTACAAACATAGATATCCATTAATCCGTCATTATTTATATCAACAACGGCTGCTCCTCTCCCCCACCTGCCCATTCCGCCGGTACCGGTTTTTTCAGTAACGTCTTCAAATGAAAAACTGCCTTTGTTAAGGTACAGCCGGCTGCTCACCATATTGCCGGTAAAATAAATATCCGCCAATCCATCATTATTAAAATCGCCGATGCCAACGCCACCACCATTGTATATATTAACAATGTCCATTGGGTTCATAGAATCGGTTTCAATTATTTTGTTATTGAACGCAATGCCGGACTGCGCCGCCGTTACCGTTTCAAACAAGGTTGCTTGTTTGCTCTTGCAAGCTGTAAGCACTAATAAAGACAGGCAGAAAATTAACGGATACAATTGTCTCATAAAAAAATGGGTAACTAAGCGGTTGCAACCTGGTGCAGCTCACCGTTTTAAAATAAAAGAAGGCTTTGTAAATGAATACAAAGCCTCCGGAAAAATAATGCATTTATCTGTTAATAATTTGGATTCTGTACCAATGTTGAATTAGTTGACAATGCTGATGCAGGAATCGGTAACAGGTCATGACCTGCAGGGATATCTATTCCAAAATTTGTCTTGATGTATTGTATCTGCAAACCGGCTCTTCTCAAATTATACCACAAAGACATTTCTCCGCTTAATTCATGCCTGTATTCATTTGCCATGATATTCATAAAATCAGGTCCAAATGGTGATGCAGGGGCTATACCGGCCCATGCCCTGTCCCTTACTACTTTCAGTGATGCGGCAGCGCCGCCAGCATCGCCTGATTTAGACTGTGCTTCGGCGAGGCTCAGGTAAATTTCTCCCAGTCGGAGCATGATCACATTTTGGTCGCCAAAAATATTGGTCTTACCATCAATGGCGCTGGGTGTGTTTCCGCTTACATTTGGATCGCGCCAAAATTTAGTACCATAATACCCACTTCTTAACTGGCCTGGCTGATCGCCCAACCAGGGGTCAGATACTTTTCCTACTGTGTTAATGATTTTACCATCAAGGCCGGTAAAATGTGCTTTGGGCATAGAGGTAGCTCCCGCAAATCCAGCAATTACCTGCGCGTATGCTTTAATACCACCTAATTTAACGATGCCAGGACTGGCAAGTGTATCGCCTGGCCCAACAATAGTAGCTGGCTTGCGCTTATCACCTGCTTCGAAAGAATTGTACAATTTCTGGTTGGCATAGGTATAACCAAAGTTGGAGGTTTCCCAGGGCCACATAAAAGAAGAGTTCCAGGTTACTTCATTGTTATTATAACTCCAGTCTGGTGTAGCGCCACCGGGGAGGCTGAACTGAAGTTCAAAAATTGATTCTTTGTTATTTTGTTTGTCATACTCCTGAATATCCATGTACGTGGGCAACATGGTATAATGCGGAATAATTTGCTTGAAAGCGGTTACTGCTTCAGGATATTTTTTAAGCCACATCTGCGCGCTGCCGAGGTAGCCCAATGCTGCGCCTTTTGTTGCCCTGCCTAAATCTGCGGCGGGAAGATCTTCCGGCCATGGCAATAAGCCCGCTGCCAGTGTCATGTCTGATACTACAGCAGCAAATACGGAATCCTGGCTGGCGCGCGGGTGCAGGCCATTGTCGGTTACCGTTTTCAATTCCAATGGAACACCGCCAAAGGTGCAGGCCAGGTAATAATAATATACACCTCTTAAGAAATAGGTTTGACCGGTAAGAAAATCAGCCTGCTTCTGGTCGATGACCTTTTCAGTGAACATTTTTGAAATAATAGGGATGGCAGAATTGGCCCTTGCAATACCCTGGTAAGAGAGATTCCAGAAAGTACCCAGCGATCCAAAATCTGCGGGGAAGAGGTAAGTATTATAGGCCACATCAGCACCCCAGTTAAAATAATCCTGGCTGGTATAATTCGCATTGTACCAGAGCGACTTCAATACAAAACTCTGGTTGTCGTGCTGGAATCCATCATAAATGGCATTTACCAGGCTAACACCATCCTGCGGAGTTTTAAACAGCGATTCTTCGCTTATATGGGATGTATCATTTTTTTCAAGAAATCCTTTTGAGCAACCCAGTGGAAAAATGAGCACCAGGGCAAGGGCGGTGTAAATCGTTTTTATATTTTTCATAATTGCTTATATTTTTAGCTGCTGCCTGTATTAAAAAGTGACGTTTAACCCAAATGTAAAATACTTAGAATTAGGGTAAGTTCCCACGTCTACGCCTGATGCAGTAGGAAGCCTGTTTCCGTTCGCATCGGTAGGAATACCAATCTCAGGATCAAGTCCTTTGTATTTGGTAATGGTAAACAGGTTCTGACCAGATAAATACAACCTTATTTTTGACGCTGTAATCCTTTTTGAAATTCCTTCTGGCAAGGTATACCCTACCGTCAGGTTTCTTAAACGCAGGTAGCTGCCGTCTTCCACATACACATCAGAAGGCCTGGTATTGGTGTTAAACTCATTAGCATCTATACGAGCATAACGCTGGGATGGATTTTTTACTGACCAGGCATTGTTAAAATACTCTGAACCGATGTTTTCGATGCCTACAGAACCGGTGGAACTACCGAAAGTTTCCAGGGTACGCTGCTGGTAATTATAAATCTTGTTGCCGGAAACGCCGTACAAAAAGAGGCTGAAATCAAAGTTTTTATAGTTACCATCAAAGGTTACGCCACCGAATATTTTAGGAACGGGGCTACCCAGCCTGGTTTGATCGGAAGCGGTAATTCTGCCATCGCCATTTATATCTGCAAATTTGCGGTCACCTACAACGGCACTGGTAGCAGGGCCGGAGGTTGGCTGGTAGTTATTTCCTGCACCGTACTTAGCAACGGATATGGCATTTAATGCATCAATTTCGCCCTGGTTCTGAAAAATACCAGCGGATTTATATCCATAAAATTCGCCCACCGGGCCGCCAACGAATGACCGGCTATAAGTTCCCCAGTTATTGCTGCCTGTAGTAGAGAAACCAAGACTGCCCAGGTTGTCTATATAATCCTGGCCGGTAGCAAGGCTAAGAATTTTATTGCTAACAGTAGTAACGTTTACACCCACACTGTAATTAAAGTCTTTACTTGCCCTGTGATTATAATTCAGCGCAATCTCTATTCCTTTATTTACGATGCTGCCCACATTTTTGGTAGCAGATGTAAATCCTGTTTGTGGTGGAACAGGTATGTTTAGCAAAAAGTCTCTTGATTCTTTCTTGTAATAATCCACCGTAAGGGTAAGGGCTCCGTGTAGAAACGAAGCATCCACACCAATATCAGTCTGGTCTGAAGTCTCCCATTTAAGATCCGGGTTTGGTAAAGAAGCAAGCACCAGGCCCGGTTGGTAAACTTTGTTAAAAGGATAGCCATTGTTGCCACCATCATTAGCAGCAGGTCCTGAAGTATATTGACCCAGGTACTGGAAAGTGCCTGCATTGAACTGGTTACCAATCTGGCCGTAACTGGCCCTGATTTTCAAATCAGAAATGGCATCCACATTCTGTAAAAAAGATTCCTGTTTAATTCTCCAGGCAACTGAACCCGAAGGAAAAGTACCATATTGATGACCTGGTGCAAACCTTGATGAACCGTCTCTTCTAACGGTACCGGTGATCAGGTACCGGTCCATAAAGCTATAATTCAAACGAGCAAACTGTGATGCCAGTGAATACGTTACCTGGTTGCCATAGACACCTCTTACAGCAGGAAGTAAGCTTAAATCCCGTAATTGATCGCTGGGCAGCTTATTACCCTGTCCGCCTATCTGGCGAAAAGTATTATCCTGTGCAGACACCCCGCCTACAAAATCGATGCTGTGCTGGCCAAAAGTTTTTGCGTAAGAAATTGTATTTTCCCAGAGCCACTCAAAAGAATTGTTGGCTGACTGGTTATAAAAGTTGTCAGTGGTTTGTGTTCCGGTACCATATTGGGTAAGCGCACGTGTATCGGACGGCGTAAAATAGTAACCAGAGTAATCATTAGTATTGATACCAAGGTTTGTTTTTATTTTAAATCCGGGCAGAATCGTTGCTTCCAGGAAAGTAGAGCCCAGGAAATAATTGGTCAGGTTTTTCTGATCCTGTGTTTCTATATTGTATACCGGTCCGTTGCCCCAGTTTCTTACCGCCTGGTTGTTAGGGTTAAAAAATCCGTAGTTACCTGCGCCATCTTTAATGAGGCTGGTGAGCTTATTGCCCGAAACAGTTGGTGGTAATTTGCTTAAATAACCAACACCGGCACCAGCACCCTGGCCGCCTGTACCAAAAGGAACTTTGCTGTTACCCCTTGTATATTTAACACTGGTAGAAGATTTAAGCCAGCTGAACGCCGAGTAATCCATGTTAAGGCTCAAATTGATTCTTTTAAAATCTGAGCCGAGTACAATACCCTTCTGATCAAAATAACCCGCTGAAAAAGAAGTCTGCACTTTATCGCTTCCGCCACGCAATGCAATATTATAGTTTTGTTTCAGCCCGGTCTGGTAAACCGCATCCTGCCAATCTACGTTGGTGAGCGCTGAAGGATTTGCCCATTCCGCCAACGGCGTATAGCCATCAATAGCGGCCTGCGCGTTGGCAAGCGTAGCAAATTGCTGACCATTTAATACCTTATATGTTTTAGGCCTTGCCTGAACAGAAGAAAGTGCATCTACTGTAACCTGAACGCCATTTCTTTTACCGCGTTTCGTTGTAATAATAACAACCCCGTTGGAGGCCCTGTTACCGTAGATGGCTGTTGCCGAGGCGTCTTTTAACACATCTATGGTAGCGATGTCTGATGGATTGATTGTATTGATACCACCGCTGATCGGATAACCGTCTACTACGTACAAGGGGTCATTTGTGCCCAAACTACCAATACCGCGTATTAGCACAGATACCCCGCCGCCCGGTGCACCATCATTATTAGTAACCTGCACACCGGCTGACCGGCCCTGGAGCGATTGGTCGAGCGTAGTTACCGGCACTTTTGCAATCTGGTCAGCGGAAATGCTGCTGATTGCGCCGGTTACATCCTTACGTTTTTGCGTACCATATCCTACTACTACTACCTGGTCAAGTTGTTTAGCGGCAGATTCCAACTGAACGCTGATGGTTTGCCTGTTATTTACTTTCACCTCGAGGTCGGCATAACCGATGGAGGAAAAAACGAGCGTGGCGCCGGGTCCTGCAGCAATCGAAAAATTACCCTCTTTATCCGTGGCAGTAGCCGTAGTAAGACCTTTCACCCGCACTGTTACCGCTTCCAGCGCAGTATCTCCTGAAACCACTTTACCGCGCACAGTGCCTTCCGTTTGTGCCATCAGCAAACTGCTTGTGCACAACAAAACGAGCACAACGAAAGCGTTTTTGCCGCCATGAACCGATGATTTTAATTGAATTTTTAGCAAGCGGAGAAAAGAAAAAGATAACTTCTCTGCAAAGAGCGGAAACATTTTGTAAAGCATAAGCAACGTTTAGATGTGTTTATATATTAAAGGTAGACCAGACCAGCGCGTTTTATTACCATTTTTCGATCATATAATGATACTATTTTATCAAAATTAGCCAGATCTTCTTCTTAATTTACTGTTGCGGCGAAAATGAAAACCTAAAAAGCTTGCATACAACCACCAGCAATACTTACTGCCTACTGACCACTTCACGCGCTTCGGGCGTATTTTCCTCTCAAACTGTTATTTATGAAAACTATGCAACGATTTTATGCAACGGATTTGCGTAACAAAACACATTTTGCTATATCCATCGACAATAAAAAGGTTAATCTGTATTTGCGAAATACATATTTATAATACTTTTTTATCCCAATCGATATTCTCTAATTGGAAGGGATTTTTTCTCCGGAATGAATGACAGTAGTATTTAAACGTTGGAAGAGGGGGCTAAACTTACAGACCGTATTTAATGCCTACCTGCTGCACAGCGTTCAAGAAAAACGGATATATATGCCGGATTGTGCCGCATCTACTGGTAACAGCCTGGTGAACACCAACCTGCAATTAAGTCTGCTTGTTTATATTTACACCCATGAAAGGTTTTTTTTCAATTATTATTTTCTTTTTTACCGGGTACATCATTCACGCACAGGATGCTGAGCTGGGAACGCATTATAAAGATTTTGTATTCGAAAAAATACGCATACAAAAAGATCTCCTGTACAAAGGTAATTTGCCCGCCGGGAGCCGGTCAAAATATGATCGCTTCGATTTGTATGAACCCGCGGCTGATAGTAGCCGCCTCCGGCCGCTTATTATCTGGTTACACGGCGGCGGGTTCAAATTCGGTAAAAAAAAATCCGGCGGATTGCCTTTATGGAGCAAAACATTCGCGCGCCGTGGCTATGTATGTGCTGCGATTAATTACCAGCTAAGCGAAAAGCATCCGCTCAAAAATTTTGAAGACCTGGTGGAAGGCTGCGCAGCTGCAATTGAGGATCTCAATGAAGCCATCAAGTACTTTAAACAGCATGCTTCAGTATACCGGATAGACACGCAACAAATTATAGTGGGCGGCAATTCCGCAGGCGGCATGATTGCATTGCAGGCAGTGTATAGCAGCCCGGCATTGATGGCAAAAATGATGCACCGGGGCGACTCTACCAGTGCCGCTGCACAGCTTTATAATCCCCAACATATTGCAGCCGTTATTAATTATTGGGGTGCATTGTTTAACACCAACTGGTTGAAGAATGCAAAAGTGCCGATTGTTAGCGTGCATGGCAAAAAAGACCGGGTGGTGCCCTACGACAGCTCTAAGCAGGGCCTCTATGGCGGCCTTGCCATACACCGTGCCGCAGACGCCATCCGCCTGCCCAATGCACTGAAAGTTTATGATGGGTACGCACATGAATTGCAAAGACATTTTAATCCCCTGTTTGCCGGCCGCGGCGCAAAAAAAAGGTGGCTGGAGGCTGGCCAGTTTGCGGCTAATTTTTTATACGACCAATTATTTGGGGTAAAATAATATGGCATCCTGTTAAAATAGTACATGCCCTGGCCCGTGTTCTAATTAATAACGGTAACGTATAGTCGAATTTATTGCATACAGGTGTGCAACACGTTCAATAACAGGCTGGTTACTACTATGCCATCAGCAAGAAGCATTTTATTTATGTCGGCAACCCGCTGCCTGGTAAACATTATCTTTTACGACAGCCTCCTTAAACACAATCAGTAATTATAAAAAAATAATTTACTTTTATGTATCAACGATTATGCTGTCAACCTTGCCACCTGATGATAAAATGCTTTTTGCAAAAATAGCCGCAGGCGATCTTACCGCCTACCGGAGTGTATTTGATACCTGCAAAGCACCCTTTTATTCAGCCGCATTTAAAATGACCCGTTCTGCTTACCTGGCAGAAGAAATTGTTCAGGAAGTATTTATTTTACTCTGGACAAAACGCACACAGGTTGCGGCCGCTGAAAAACCATCTGCTTATTTGTTAACCATCCTGTACAATAGTATCTACTCACATTTCAAAAAGATAGCCGCCGAAAAAAATATGAAGCTTGCATTTCTGCAGAACAGCAGCGGCCAGGAAGCGCAACCAATGGAATACATATTGCAGGAAAAGGAAAACCAGCAGCTACTGAAAGATATTATTGAACAATTGCCCCCGCAACAGCAATTGGTATATAAACTAAGCAAGCAGGACGGCCTTAGCAGAATTGAAATTGCCGGCCAGTTGCACATCTCTCCTAATTCGGTAAGAAATCATTTGCAGGAAGCTGTTAAATCCATCCGGCATTATTTTAAAGATAAAAAGGCCATTTCCTCCATTATCGCCTGTTTAGTTACCATCCTCCCCTAACCCTGGAATAATAGCACTTTTAAGTTCGCACAAAAAAAACATGCTCACCCACTGGTACATTTTACCAGGTGCCGCACTCTGTCTGATGACACGCTTGCACACAAGCAGCCTATAAATATTATTACAAACGATTATGCCATTTTCCCGGGAAAGATTAATTTTTTTACTGGAAACCTACTCCAACCGTAAAACGACGGAAGCAGAAGATCAGGAACTATTTTCCCTTATCAGCGGGAATGATTTCAGCAAACAGCCTGTTCATGCGCATATTCAGCAACTGGTAGAAAAATTCAACAGCAGGGAACTCGTTCCTGCGGTAAACTGGGAACAACTGTACCAGCGAATAAACGAAAACATTATTGCAGATACTGTCCTGCCCGAACCAGTATCCATTGCGGCACCTCCGCGCCGCTTTCCCTGGTTTCGCATGCTTGCCGCGGCCCTTATAATATTATTACTGGGGATAAGCGCATTTTATTTGATACAGCCAGTTCCCCCTCCTGCTATAGTTCGCCAGCTGCAAATTATTCCTTCAGTACAAACAGATGTATTGCCGGGTACCGCCGGTGCAATACTCACCCTTTCCAACGGCAGGCAGATTGTGCTTGATAGTTCAGCTGCGGGCACGCAGCTCACACAGGGCAATACCAAACTGCTGAATCACCAGGGCCGTTTAAGTTATAACATCGGCGCAGGCGCAGCCGAAGCGGTATACAACACCATGACCACCACCAAAGGAAAACAATACCAGTTGCAATTATCAGATGGCAGTAAAATATGGCTCAATGCCGCCTCATCTGTTACTTTTCCTACCGCTTTTACAGGTAACGAGCGAAAAATAAGCATTACAGGGGAAGCCTATTTTGAAATAGCCCACGATGCGAAAAAACCATTTACCGTAAGTACCAACGGAATAGAAATACAGGTGCTGGGAACAAGTTTTAATGTGAATGCCTACGACGATGAAGATAATACCAGCACTACGCTCCTGGAGGGAAGCGTAAAAATTATTAACCAGCATACCACTGTTTTGCTTGCCCCCGGCCAGCAGGCGCAATTAAACCATTCTGGAAAAATAAAGTTGGTGAATGATGCGGACGTACAGGAAGCAGTGGCGTGGAAAGACGGATTATTTGTGATGAAAAAAGCAGGCATAGCCAGTATCATGCGGCAGATAGCCCGGTGGTATGATGTACAAGTATCGTATAGCGACGGTATACCTGCAGGACGCATTTCAGGCGATATACCGCGCACTATGAACTTATCGAAAGTGCTGGAGGTAATGGAGCTGAGCGGCGTTCATTTCGCCTTGAATGAAAAAAAAGTAATCGTAAAACCGTAGGGCTGGGCTAACACCCTGCCGGTGTGCCCCAGGGGCAGCCATCATTAAATCAATTAACCATAAAAAAGCCGGCGTGTTGGAGCACACCGGCGGACGTCAGGTTAATTCATTATACAATCGTTCGACGGACTGTTTATTGTTAAACCTAAACAAACAAAGTTATGCATTTAAGAGCTCTTTGTAACCCACCCGGTAAGCTCAACTTAAAACCCGGGCAACTAACCAAAACGCTGTTGATTATGAAGTTTACAGCAATTATTTTATTGGTCGCCTGCATGAATGTAAGCGCCAGAACCAACGCACAGCTGATAACCCTTACGGCTAAAAATACGCCGCTGGAGCAGGTGCTGAAAAAAATAAAAGACCAGAGCGGTTACCACATGGTGTACCGGGAAGAATGGATGGCTACGGCCAACAATGTAACCGTGTCTTTAAACAGGGTATCATTGCAGGAAGCGTTAAATGAATGTTTCCGCAACCAGCCATTTGATTATTCACTGGTAGATAAAACAATTGTACTTAAAGAAAAAGTAGTTGTAAAAAAAATGGAGCAACCGCCTGCGGCTCCCGTACCCGCCGAAATCACCGGCAGAATTACAGATGCGGACGACCAGCCAATACAGGGTGTGAGCGTTAATATAAAAGGCACCAAACAAGGCACCACTACAGATGCCGACGGCCGGTTTGCCCTGAATGTACCCGCAGGCAGCACCCTCGTTATTTCTTCTGTGGGATACACAGCACAGGAAATAGTTGCCGGTAATCAAACAACCCTTAGCGTAAAACTGGTAAGGGAAACACTCTCGCTGAACACCGTAGTGGTAACGGCCCTGGGTATAAAAAAAGACCAGAAGGCTTTAACCTACGCAGTAACACAGGTAGGTGGCGATGAAGTTAACAAAGCCAAAGAAATCAACCTTGGCAATGCACTTACCGGCAGGGTTGCCGGGGTAAATGCCACCAGCACTGCCACCGGTCCCGCTGGCTCCAGCCGTGTTGTCATCAGGGGTAACGGATCACTGAATGGCGATAACCAGCCACTCTACGTTGTTAATGGTATACCCATCAATAACGCTAACCAGGGGGCTGCTGGCACCTTTGGCGGTATCGACCGCGGTGATGGTTTGATAAGCATCAACCCCGATGATATTGAAAGCATGTCCGTTCTGAAAGGCGGCACCGCTGCAGCCTTGTACGGCTCCCGTGCAGCCAATGGCGTTATCCTTATTACAACTAAATCCGGCCGCGCACAGAAAGGCCTGGGTGTTGAATACAATGGCACCTACACGTTGGAGACACCAAGGCAGCTGTACGACTGGCAATATGAATATGGTTCAGGGTCACGAGGCCTCGCGCCGGTATCGAAAGCCGATGCCATCGCCAACGGCAGAATGTCGTGGGGCGCCAAACTGGATGGCGCTTCTGTAATACAACCGGATGGTGTGGCAAGACCCTATTCGGCCCAAAAAGACAACCTGAAAAACTTTTACAATACCGGCAAGACATTTTCCAACACCGTTTCATTTTTCGGTGGCAGCGATGCCGTTAACTTTCGTTTTTCTGCCTCCAACCTGGACAACAAAGGCATCGTTCCCAACAATACACTTAACCGCAAAACATTTAACCTGAGTGTAAAGGCCAACCTGAAAAAGAAGTTGGTGTTCGAAGGCAACATGCAATACAACATTGAGAATACCGATAACCGCACCTTTGTAGCCGACTTTCAAAAAAATCCAAATACCGGCGCCCAGCTTATTGGAACCAACATAGATGTACGGACACTTCAACCTGGTTATGATGCGAACGGTTATGAAGTACTCTGGAATGATTATATCTATGCTACCAATCCCTACTTCGCAGTAAACAAAATTACCAACAGTGATAGCCGCAATCGTTTTATCGGATCTTTCAGTGCGCGGTACAACATCACCGACTGGTTGTACGCCAGGGTTCGCTTCGGTATTGACAGGTTTAACCTCAAAGGCGTAAATATTGAACCTACCGGACTCGCCTTTAACAACCGCGGCAGCATGACCAGTGATCAGAACCTGAGCCAGGAATACAATGTTGAAGGACTTATCGGCGCCAACAAAACCTTCAATAAATTTACAGTGAGTGCATTGGTGGGCGGCAACCAGATGAAAAACACCTATGATGGCGTAAACCTGACAAGCGGTTTTTTTAATGTGCCATTTAAATATTTTATCGGCAATGGCAGTCAGCAGGCATTCACCCAGACCTACAGGCAGTTTGCAATCAACTCTGTCTTTGCATCAGCAGACATAGGTTATAACGATCTTGTATACCTGACAATGACTGCGCGGCGCGACTGGTTTTCTACGCTTGATGTAGCCGATAACAGCCTGCTGTATCCATCGGTAGGACTGAGCTTTTTATTTTCCAACGCACTGAGCAACCGGCCGGCCTGGTTAAACTACGGAAAACTGCGCGCGTCCTGGGCCCAGGTTGGTGGCGGCGCACCCAATCCTTATGCTATTGATCTTACTTACCAGAACTCGGCACAGCCGTCTGGTACCGGTGCTACCCTGCAGAATATAGTAGGCACTACCATTCCCAACAAGTTGAAACCCTATACCTCCACCACCAGTGAAGCAGGCATTGAAATGCGGGTGCTGAACAACCGCCTCGGCATTGACCTCACGGTGTACGACAGAACAACTACCAACGATATTGTAAATGCGTCGGTGCCATGGTCAACCGGCTACAACGCTGTTGCGCTCAACGTGGGCAAAATTAAAAATAAGGGTATTGAATTATTGCTCACCGGAAGCCCCATTAAAGGAAAAAATAAAAGCCTTAACTGGGATGTAAGCTTCAATATGGCCTATAACAAAAATGAAGTAGTATTTATTGGCGACGGCATCAAATCCATCACGTTCGGGCAAAGTGAAAACACCAACAGAACGCGCACGGAAAACGGCTGGATCTATCATTTCCAGGGTATGCCATTTGGTATGATTGCCGGCAACCGCATGAAAACGGATGATAAAGGCAATGTTGTTTACAATAATGCCAATGGCATTCCGCTTCAGAGCGCCCTGGTGCCCCTTGGCAAAGGCGTACCGCCATTGACTGCAGGCATCAGCAATAATTTCTCCTACAAGAGTTTCAATTTTGGTTTTTTAATAGATGGAAAATTTGGCGCCCAGGTCTATTCTGCTACCAACGCTTACGGCACCCAGTTTGGTGTTGACAAGCGCACCGTGGAAAACGGGGTACGCGAAAATGGCGTGAAGGTTTCGGGCGTTGACCAGAATGGCAATCCGTATGCTGCTACCGTTAATGCACAAACGTATTACCAGGGCATTTGGAATACTATTACGGACCAGTTTATTACAGACGCTGACTTCATCAAATTGCGCCAGGTAATAATTGGCTATACCCTGCCAAAATCTATACTTGGCAAAACACCCATACAATCCGTAAGCATTTCGATTGTAGCCCGTAACCTGGCGTTGCTTTATAACACGGCCAGGAATATCGACCCTGAATCAAGCTACAGCAATGGCAATTCACAGGGACTGGAAAATTTTGGTCTGCCTACCGCCCGCAGCTACGGTCTTAACCTGCTGGTAAGATTCTAAATGACATTGAACTGAGATTATTATCGCTAAAATAAAATTATATGAATTATATAAAACAACATTTAAACCGCGTGCTGGTGCTGGGTATGGCGTTTTCACTGGCTGTGGGCATCAGCTCCTGCGACAAGGGTTTTGAAGACATGAATACAAACCCCAATGCCTACACCGAACCGGTGCTGGGTAATCTTTTTACCATGAGCCAGGTAAGAACGGCAGGCGTAGGCACTGCAGACCGCAACCGCGTAAGTATCAAATATTTTGCAGGTACCAACCAGTACATGGCGGCATTGGGAACCAACTGGTCTGGCGACAAAAATTTTGAGAACGGACAATTTGGAGATCTGTTTGAAACCATTTATCCCATTCACCTGAAAGAACTGGCACAGATGATTAGTCTTACCAAAGACAAGCCAGACCTGGTTAATTATTATGCAATCGGCAGTATCTTCCGCGTATTTGTATTGCACCGGGCCACGGATATCTATGGAGATGTTCCTTACACCGATGCCGGCAAAGGTTACACCGATGCCCTTTTTAAACCCAGGTATGACAAGCAATCAGACATTTATCCAAAAATGCTGACCGAGCTGGAAACCGCTATCAAACAACTGGATCCTTCCAAATCAAATATGGGCGCTGCCGATATTATGTACGGCGGCAGTACTACCAAATGGAAAACTTTTGGCTATTCAATGATGTTGCGCCTGGGCATGCGCCTCAGCAATGTAGATGCAGCGAAATCCAAAGAATGGGTACTGAAAGCAATTGCCGGTGGCGTTATGAAAAGTAATGATGATATCGCCTATGTAAAGCATACAACTGGTTCTACCAATTCAGAAAACAGGGATGCAGCCGAATTGAAACGCGAAAGTTTTCCTGAATCCAACCAGGGCAAGGGTTTGGTAAAACTGGCCAAAACACTGGTGGATATGCTGCAGTCCAGGAATGATCCGAGAATTCCATTTTATTGCACCTTATGGGAAGGAAATGTCCTTAGCCAGCAAAACGCAAAGCTGCCTGCGTCTACCAACCCTGCTTTACAAAAAGGCTTACCCAATGGCTACGATGCGTCTACCATTAAGAATGTAATTCCGGGATGGAGCATTGATCAGCTGGTTAATTACTCTGAGCCAAACACCGGTACCATTGCCAGCCTCGTTGCCCCTACGGTATTGCAAAGTTATGCAGAGGTTGAGTTCCTGCTGGCAGAGGCTTCTGCCCGTGGGTGGGATGCTTCTTCTGCTGCCACGCATTATGCAAACGGCATTAATGCATCCATGAAGATGACAAGTATTTTTCCAACACCTGTGTTGTTTGGATCACCTGCGGCTTTCTCCATACCGCAAACCAGCATTGATGCGTATGTGGCAGCCAACCCGGTAGGCACCGGCCTTAGCCAGCAAATGGAACAGATACACACGCAGTTTTACCTTGCGATGTTCATGCTGTACGATAATTTTGAGTCTTTTGCCAATATCCGCCGGACCGGTATCCCGGCATTGGTACCGCCCAATTACCCGGGCAATTTTACGGGTGGTAAAATGCTGCTACGGTTAAAGTACCCCGTTAGTGAAGCCGCATTGAACAAAGAAAATTATGATGCAGCGGTTGCCAGCCAGGGGCCGGATTTATATACAACACCGGTTTGGTGGGATAAATAGTATTCAGGCGCAGCGGGTATAGGGCACAAAACCCCATACCCTTCGCTATAAACCTTATGCCTTTTCTGATAACATCCAAAAAATATCAAAAATGGAAAATAACCGGAGAGATTTTATAAAAAAAACTGCTTCTCTGGCAGCGGCTGCTTCTATAGGAAGTATCAGTTCAGCAATAGCCCGTAGCAATACAGCATTGGTTGCAACTACAGCCGGCCTGGCAAAAGATGGTGGTATGGAATTTTCGCTTTCTATTCCAGGTTTTGAATCGCCGAGGATTGCGCTGGCTAAACAGATGGCGGTATTTGGCGCCGTAAACAGTCCGCGCAATACGGGCGATCTTAAACCCTGGGACCCGAAAGCCATCATGGCTGTAAAAGAAGGATGGGACAAACTGGGCATGAAATGGAACGTAGTAGAAGGACCGCCGGCACTGGGTGAACAAACAAAACTTGGCCTGGCAGGCCGCGATGAAGAAATCGGCAACTTCATAACGTTTATGAAGAACCTAAAACAATATGGCAAAGTAGACACCATTTGCTATAACTGGATGCCGGTAGTTAGCTGGTTCAGGAGTAAAATGGATAACCCCGGCCGCGGCGGTGCGCTGATGACTTCTTTTGATTATGCGGATGTAAAAGATTTACCCGATACAGCCTACGGAAAAGTTTCAAAAGAAACGCTTTGGAAAAACCTTACCTACTTTCTGAAAGCCGTTGTACCGGAAGCAGAAAAAATAGGGATAAATTTGTCGCTCCACCCGGATGATCCGCAGGTAGACAGTCTTAAAGGCATCTCCCGCATCATGACCAGTGTAGAGAACTTTGATCGTATGCTAAACATTGTACCCAGTAAATACAGCGGGTTAACCCTTTGCCAGGGCAATTTTTCGCTGATGGGTGCAGACATTCCTTCGCTGGTAAGGCGCTGGGGAAAAGCCGGCAAAATCAACTATGTGCATTTCAGGAATGTACAGGATCTAAGCGGGCAAAAGCCAAGTATTAAATTTACGGAGACGTTTCATGATGAAGGTCAGATTGATATGTATGCTGCTATGAAAGCGTATTATGATATTGGCTACAAAGGCGCCATCCGGCCAGACCATGTACCTACTATGGCGGGCGATAGTAACGAGCGGCCGGGCTACAGCACTATCGGAACACTGTTTGCGCTGGGGTATATGCGCGGCCTGCTGGAATCAATACAAAAAAATGCTGCCAAGGGATAAGGACGGTGTTGCAGGATGCGGTGCCTGAACTTTCTTTTTACCTTGTCTCCAGCACTGAGCAGGTAGCCGCAACTCATTATTAAATATCAAAACATCTAAACATGAAAAACAACCGCAGGGATTTTATTAAAAAAAGCGCCACCCTGGCCTCGGCCATGTCCGTTGGCGGCCTGGGCGCAGCTATTGCGTCGGTACCTAATATCAATACAAAAGGAACCACAAAAGAAAATGTTTATACGGCAGTTAAAGACGCAGGAATGATCATGAGCGAAGCATACTTCGCTGGCATGGATGAGCGCCGCATCGCCTTCATGAAACAAATGGATGTATTTGGCGCAGTGGGTGGCATCAACCCTAAGCTGAGTGGATTAACAGATACCACGGCCTGGGATCCCAGGGCATTAACTGCCAATAAAGATGCATGGGTAAAGGCTGGCCTAAAATTAAACGTGATTGAAGGCCCTGCATCGCTGGGCACAAAAACTAAGCTTGGTCTTGCCGGTAAAGATGAGGAAATAGCCAACTTCATAACGTTCATGAAGAACCTGAAACAGTATGGCGGCATTGATGTTATTTGCTATAACTGGATGCCGGTGGTTAGCTGGTACCGCACGCAGATGGATAAACCGGGCCGCGGCGGCGCATTGGTAACCGCTTTTGATTACGAAGATGTAAAAAACCTGCCGGTTACCGAATATGGGCAGGTATCCAAAGATGCGCTCTGGAAAAACCTTGAATATTTTTTGAAGGCAGTGGTGCCGGAAGCAGAAAAAATAGGGATGAAGCTGGCCATGCACCCGGATGATCCCCAGGTAGATAGTATCAAAGGCATTTCGCGCATCATGACCAGCGTGCCGAATTTTAAGCGAATGCTCAATATTGTAAAAAGTTCCAGCAACGGTATTACGATGTGCCAGGGTAATTTTTCACTGATGGGGGCAGATATACCTGCTACCGTTAAAGATTTTGGAAAAGACAATATCCATTTCGTTCATTTCAGAAATGTACGCGACCTGAGCGGCAAAAAGCCCAGTATTAAATTTGAAGAAACCTTTCACGATGAAGGGCAGATTGATATGTATGCAGCCATGAAGGCGTATTATGATATCGGGTTTAAAGGCCCTATCAGGCCAGACCATGTACCAACAATGGCGGGAGACAGCAATGAACATCCGGGTTACAGCAATATCGGTTCTTTATATGCTTTTGGCTATATGCGGGGTTTAATGCAAGCAATCAGCAGTAGTAAACAGGTGTAATTTGCGGCCGGGCATTGGCCCGTACATACAGCGATCGGGCAATTAAAAAGATACGCTGCCGCTGCAAGCATCAGCAGTAACGGGCATAATGGTGTGGGCCATTTACGCCGTCATTGCCGGTGCCTGGCAATTGCACCCATAACAGTTATAAAATCTTACTATATTCATTTTTCTAAATTTATACCACTTGCCATGCTTAAACAATCATTTTTACTGTTAGCATTTATTGTATGCGCAGTCTTTTCACAGGCGCAGTCAATTGGCGCTTCACCAGAATATATTAAAGCGTTAACACCGGAATGGAAGGGAGAACGCTTCCCCGATGGCCGTCCTAAAGTGGCCGACATTATGCTGGATCATTTGCAGGAGGCAACCCTTGAACAAATATGGGGATTTCTCGGAAGGAAAGGATTTCGCAACCAGGTGGAAAAAAACTGGATCATCCTGAAACCCGGTCAAACCATGGTAGGCCGCGTAGTTACCGCACAGTTTATGCCATCGAGACCAGACCTGGATTCAATGATAAGAAAACAAGGCAGGATGGAAGGTCGTTCACAGAAAGGTGGTATCAATATATGGCCCATTGATGTTTTAACCAAAGGCGATATTTATGTAGCAGACGGTTTTGGCAAGGAGAAAGATGGCACGCTTATCGGCTCCAGCCTGGGCAATGCTATCTACGGAAAAACAGGAAAAGGTGTTATTTTTTACGGTTCCATCAGGGATATGCAGGAACTGAAAGACACCAAAGGTTTTAATGCCTGGGTAAAAGGCCACGACCCTTCTTATATAAAAGATATGACGCCTACCTCCATCAACGCACCGGTTCGTATTGGCGACGCAACCGTTTTTCCGGGTGATGTAGTATTTGCAAATGAATATGGAGTGGTGTTTATTCCCGCGTACCTGGTAGATGAGCTGGTTAAAAACTCAGAACTGGTAGGCTTGCGCGATGAGTTTGAAAGATACATGTTGCAATTGGGCAAGTACCCCTCGGGCCAGGTGCATGGCGACTGGTCTGATGCTATTAAGAATGAATACAGGGCCTGGGTAGCAAAATATCCGAAGAAGCTGGCAGTGTCGCCAAAAGAAATTGAAGAATACCTGGAAAAAGAAGGACATTGATGGAACGCGGATTTTTATGATTTTAATGTTGGGTTTTATTTTTTGCCTGCGCCACAGCAATACGCCAATGGATTTTTGCTCTGTAGGAGCAATTTATGGGTAGAACTGAAATGGCATAATAGGTTTCGTTCCGGAGGAACGTTTTATGCTTCCTTTTTCAAACATTGCCGGCGTTTTTTACCAGTAATAAAAATAATACTCAATTCAATTTGAAAATGCAAAACCAACGAGGATGATCAAAATCTGTATTGCTGTGCTACTATTATTAATCGCATCGGTCTGTTTTAATCTGCATTCCCTGCATGCGCAAACCATTTCAAAAGAAGAAATGGTTTTTCTTACCTCAGAATGGAAGGGTGAAAGATTTGCAGACGGCCGGCCGAAAATACCCGACGACTTGCTGGAAAGGGCAAAGTCAATTAATATTGACGACGCATGGACCGTACTTAAAAATGAAGGCTACCTTAACCAGTTTGAAGGCAATTGGAAAACGGTCAACAACGAACCTGTTATTGGCCGCGCCGTTACCGCTATGTTTATGCCCAGCAGGCCGGATATTGAAAAAAACATAAAGGCCCGTGGCACTAGCCGGGATGGAAGAAAAGGCAATACTAATTCATGGCCCATAGAAACGCTTACCAAAGGTGATGTGTATGTAGCGGATGGTTTTGGCAAAATTGGTGGCGGTACGCTAATGGGTTCCACGCTCGCCACTTCTATTTACAGCAAATCAGGCAATGGAGTGGTTTTTAATGGCGCTGCCAGGGACCTGGGAGAAATGCAGGAAATGCCAGGTTTTAATGCATTTGTCCGCGATTTTCATCCTTCTTTCCTGGAAGAAATGGTTTTGATGGGACTGAACACACCTGTACGCATTGGCAATGTAATGGTGTTGCCGGGTGATCTGGTGCTGGGCGTTCGGGAAGGAATTCTTTTTATTCCTGCTCATCTGGCGGAACAGGTAATTGCTACGGCGGAGTTTGTAATCCGTAAAGACAAATTTGGATTTGAAATGGTGAAAACAGGAAAATATTCTACCGGGCAAATTGACAGTCAGTGGACGGATGAAATTAAAACAGCGTTCATCAAATGGCTAGACACACACCCTGCGCTGGGTAAAATGACGCGTGCTGAACTTGATAAAGTTATGAGCAAGCGGACATGGTAAGCAGCTAATAAAAAATGTGGCAATACCGCTGGTCGGTGAAAACACTTGCCAAAAAAATTATCAGCCGGTTGCTGTCCTCAATAAAAAAAATAAGGAACGGAATTTTACAATGCGCAAAATCATTTCTTTCAATAAAATAAAATAAAAATATGGCAAACGCCCTTGCCAGGCAACGCTGGTACCGCCTGATACCGATTGCTTTTATCACCTATAGTTTAGCCTACCTCGACCGCGCCAATTTTGGTTTTGCAGCCGCTGGCGGCATGGCCAAAGATCTAAACATCACCGCTTCCATATCGTCATTACTGGGGTCGCTGTTCTTCCTCGGCTACTTCTTCTTCCAGATTCCCGGGGCACTGTACGCGGCCAATAAAAGTGCAAAGAAATTAATTTTCTGGTCGCTCATTTTGTGGGGTGCACTGGCAATGGCAACGGGCATGGTCAGTAATATCAATTTGCTAATCGTCATACGGTTTATGCTCGGCGTAGTAGAAAGTGCAGTAATGCCTGCTATGATTATTTTTCTAAGCCGGTGGTTCACCAAATCGGAACGTTCACGCGCCAATACTTTTTTAATCCTTGGCAATCCTGCAACGCTATTATGGATGTCCATTTTATCTGGCTATCTCATCAAATCTGTTGGCTGGCGCTGGATGTTTATTTATGAAGGTGTGCCTGCAATCATTTGGGCATTCTTCTGGTGGCGGCTGGTAGAGGACGCACCCAAAAATGCCACATGGCTAACTGAAAAAGAAAAACAAGACCTGGAAGATGCATTGCACCTGGAGCAACAAAGCATTAAGCCTGTTAAAAACTATGCCGAAGCATTCAAATCAAAAACAGTTATTTTATTAAGTCTGCAATATGCGTTGTGGAGTATTGGAGTATATGGTTTTGTGATCTGGTTACCTTCAATAATTAATGCGGCGCCCAATTCAAATATTGTAAAAACAGGATGGCTGACTTCCGTGCCGTTTATACTGTCAATTGTTGCCATGATAAGTACCTCTTATTTTTCTGATAAAACACTCAACAGAAAAATTTTCATCTGGCCATTTCTTTTAATTGGCGCCGTTGCATTTTACGGCTCTTACATGGTGGGCACTAGTAATTTCTGGTTGTCCTTTGTTTTGCTGATTATTGCAGGCGGGGCCATGTACGCCCCCTATGGCCCCTTCTTTGCCATCATAACAGAGATTTTACCAAAAAACGTTTCCGGTGGTGCTATTGCATTGATCAACAGTTTTGGCGCGTTGGGTTCTTTTGCCGGCTCTTACCTGGTTGGTTATTTAAACGGCACGACTGGTAATTTCAGTGCCTCTTATATTTTTATGGCAGGTTCACTTTTTCTGTCTGCCATAATAACCATGGTAGCAATAAAAAGTTCCTCAAAACCTGGCAGTACAAAAACGGGGGAAGTTAAAATGCCGGATATACCTTTTGCTGAAACACCTTAACCATGCTGCCGCAGAAGCCGTTAGTTACTGCTTTTTTAAAAATATAATGCCGCTGCTATGCTGCGCTTGCCCGCTATGAAGACGGGAAAAAGCCATCCATAAATAAAATGCCCTGATGACACACAACGCAATATTGTCTTTTATAACCCTGTCTTTACTGTTGGCAGGTTGTACCAATCACGATCGGGTTACTACACACAACATGCAGGCAGGTAAAGACTGGCCCGTGTATGGTGGTAATAAGGAAGGCAACCGGTATTCTCCCCTTACACAAATTACTGCCGGTAACATAAAAAATTTACAGGTTGCATGGACATATGATACGCGTGACCCGGCTGATACAGGCAGTCATACACCGCAGCGACCGCGTGAAATTCAATGCCAGCCGATCATTGTAAATGGCATTTTATATGCCACCACCGCCTCTTTGGATGTATTTGCACTGGACGCAGCCACTGGCAAACCACGCTGGACGTTTCAGCCAGTGAAGGATAAACAAAAATTCAACACCAACCGCGGGGTCATGTACTGGCAGCAGGGGAACGATAAACGCATCCTGTATTCTGCCGGCGCATTGCTGTATGCATTAAATGCGGAGACCGGTCAGCTGATAACCAATTTTGGTTCAAACGGAAAAGTAGATTTACATGAAGGGCTGGACGCGAATTTGGGTCATGATGTAAGCAACCTTTCTGTGACCGCTACCACGCCAGGCATTATTTATAACAATACGCTGGTAATAGGTTCAAGCGTTGCGGAAGGCGGCGATGCAGCACCAGGCCATGTACGTGGTTTTGATGTAATAACCGGAAAATTGAAATGGGTTTTTCATACCATTCCGCAACCCGGCGAATATGGTTACGAGACCTGGCCGAAAGATGCCTACAAAATCATTGGCGCTGGCAATAACTGGAGCGGGCTTGTACTGGATCAGAAAAGAGGCACCGTGTATTTTGGTACGGGGTCGCCTTCTTCCGATTTTTATGGAGGTGAACGGGCGGGTGCCAACCTTTTTGCCAATTGTGTGATGGCACTGGATGCAGAGACAGGAAAAATGAAATGGTATTTCCAGACCATTCACCACGACTTGTGGGACAGGGATCTGCCGTGCCCCCCAAACCTTACTTCGGTTACGCATGACGGTAAGACAGTAGAGGTAGTGGTGCAGGCAACCAAAGACGGACTGGTGTATGTACTTGATCGCGACAGCGGTACTTCTTTGTTTCCTGTTGAGGAAAGACCGGTACCCGTTAACGGCTTGCCGGGAGAACAGCCCTTCCCCACACAAAAATTTCCGGCCAAACCACTCCCTTTTGCCAGGCAAACCATTGTTACAGAAAATGATATCACCGACATCTCCCCGGCAGCCCATGCCTATGTAAAAGCACGCTTAGCGGCGTTTCCGCAACCGGCCAATAAATTTATGCCTCCCAATACAAGTGGCACACTGCTTTTTGGTTACAGCGGCGGCGCGGAATGGGGTGGCAATGCAATTGATCCGGCAGGCATTCTGTACCAGAATGCCAACGAAGATGCCTGGGAACTGCAAATGATAGATATGGAAACACGCAATAAAGAAATTGCTTCGTTATCGGCCGGCAATGGATTGTATATAAAAAATTGCGCTAGTTGCCATGGAATGGACAGGAAAGGCAGCGGCGACGTATTTCCTGATCTCACGCACATTGGCGGCAAAAGATCGGCAACCGATATCATAAACCTTATGAAAACGGGCATTGGAAGAATGCCTTCGTTTCAGCACCTGCCAGACGGGGACAAGCAGTCAATTGCACAATTTTTACTGAATAATGAAAAAAAGGGATCTGTTAAAGCAATTGATGAACATAGTAATGCAGATACCATTGCTATAAAAACGGCCTTCCCCTATGTTCCACTTTACACCAATAAAGTATGGCGGAAATTTACAGACCAGGAAGGTTATAACGCCGTTAAACCACCCTGGGGCACATTAAATGCCATAGACCTGAACACTGGTGAATATCTTTGGCGGGTGCCGCTGGGTGAGTTTCCAGAACTTACAGAAAAAGGTGTACCCATTACCGGTACCGAAAATTACGGTGGACCTGTTGTAACGGCCGGTGGCCTGGTCTTCATTGCTGGTACACGCGACGAGCGCATACGGGCGTTTGATAAAAAAACTGGTAAACAGGTTTGGGAATACCAGTTGCCCGCTGGCGGCTTTGCCACACCTGCCTGTTATGAAGTAAATGGCAAGCAATACATCGTAATTGCCGTAGGTGGCGCCAGGGGTAAAAAGCCAGGTGGGTGGTACATTGCTTTTGCGCTTAAATAATGACCAGGAAGCAATAAATTTTCTGCCAGTGTTTGAACTTGCTTTGCCGCAGCTGAATGATGGCGGTGAGTTGCAATTTCCCATCCGAAAAATAAACCGGCGGTCCTTTCAACCAATTAAAATTATCACCAAAACACTTTGATCTGTTGTGCATTTTCCCATCCCGGCGGCGGTGGATTCTGCTTGGCAGGCGGTGCTGCATACACCAATGCATTGGGGAAAAAATCAAAGCAGGCAACTGATTTGGTAGGTATGAATTCTGATGAAGAAATTTTTAGCAAATAATCTGTAATGCTATATGGTACTAAAATCACTTTCTTGTGTGTAACAGCAGCGGCAGAAAAATAGCCCAGGGCAAAATCATTAACGTCTGCGGCATTGTGCACATTTCCTTTAATTGCCGCGGGCAGGGGGTCAAGTATTCCGCCGGCGCGTGTTTGCTGCGCCTGGTAAGCTTCCCAAAATTGGTAGGCTTCTCTTGTAAGCGAAATTTGCCCAATCTCAACATACGGATTGGAATAGGTAAATATGTAACAATATCCCACCTGCTGATTGGTAATTCTATTGCCGTTGATAGCAGCGTCAGACAAAATGCGCACTTCCTGATCTACAGAATACTGATAACAAAACCGCATCATCACGCATCCTATTCCGCAGCTTACGCCCCAGGTCTCACGGCCCACCCAACTGCTGAAGGTCCAGCGGTAATAATTTTCTTCAGCAGCGGGATCTGTTGTGTTTACGAATACCTCCATACGGCTTGGCTGAGTCATATCAAACAAACCATTGTACCGTACCGTAACGCTATCAATTGCAACCGGCGCTTTCATCTTTTCCGGGGTGGAAACATATTTTCTACCATCTTTCAATAAAACTGTTACAGCATAGCTTCTGCCCACTTTACCAATATACGCAGGATTGGTGCTGGTGTAAATTCCCTGTTTTGTATATGCCATGGCGGTACTGTTGCCAAGATCATCGCTGATGGTTACTGTTGCGTCTTTTTCGAGGTATTGATCCAATATATTGTCAGCATGCATTACCTGTCCTGAATAGGTGAGCTTTACTGTATACGGTATTGTATCGGTTGTAATATTGCCTTCTACTACCAATATCGATTGTGCGTCTCTTGTAACTACGTCAACCCGCTTAATGCAGGAAAACAACAGGATAGAAATAACAGGAACCAGTATTATTATCTTTTTCAAATGCATGACTCAAAAATTAAAATTCCATGAAATAGACGGAATGATACTCCCCAATACAGACAGGCGGTAAGACAACAGCCTCGCCTGATCGCGCTGGAAATAAATAGAATACGCATTCTGGTGCGCATACAAATTATAAAATGAAATATTCCAGATGCTGTATTTCCTTTGTTCCGGATATCTTTTTGAGATATAGACAAATCCCGCATCCAGGCGGTGGTACGCAGGCAACCGATCCATATTTCGTTTCGAATAATTGGTTACAATCGTTCCATTAAATACATACGTTCCATCAGGATACGTGGCGGGCCTACCAGAGGTATAAATGAAATTGCTGTTAAAACTCCAGCCACGTCCTAATTTTATTTTAGCAACAATGGCGAGGTTATGCGGACGGTCAAAATCTGAAGGATAATAGGCGCCGTTGTTTACTGCTTCACCGGCGAACGGGGTAAGCACCTGCACCTGCGATTTGGAATAGGTGTAATTGACCTGGCCGGTTACCCTCCCGGTATTCTTTGCCACGCTGAATTCAAAACCATATCCGCGCGCCCGCCCGTTTAGCAATGCAGTTTCAATATATGGGTTCAGCAACAACTGCGCACCGTCCTTGTACTGTACGGTATTTTTGGCCGTCTTATAATATGTTTCAAAAGACGCTTCAAATTTACTCTCATTGAAACTTTTAAAAAGCCCGGCGGCGTATTGGTCTCCAATCTGCCGGTTGACAAAATTATCGCTCAGCTTCCAGAAATCTACCGGCGATATAGCAGTGGTATTTGAGATAAGATGAAGAAATTGCTGGCCGCGGTTATAACTCAGTTTTAAAGAAAGGACATCGGACAATCCAATCTTCAATGCAATGCGCGGTTCTAATCCGTCGTAATTTTTGATGCTTTTATTACTGGGGTACGTCGTACTGTCTGTGATGGATTCTTTAGACCGTGGTAGACCATCCTGGTAACTGTAAACGTTTTTTGCCCCCAGGTAATCGTAGCTTGTATAACGGAGACCAAGCTGCAATAAAATACGATCAATAATTTCAATATCGTCATTCACAAATACGGCCATTTCCCTTCCCTTTTCACTTTGCACAAGGAGCGGGTTTACGCTGCTGCTGTCCGACACGGATTGCCGTGAACCAGGTGCTGCCTGGTAAAGGATATAGTCAAGGCCAAATTGTATTTTATTCTTATCGCTTACCGAATACCCAAAAGCAGCTTTTACCTGCTTTTGCTGAATGGAGGAACGCACCATGAACTGGTAGTTGGGCACCAGGTTATTAATGTCTGAAACAAACTGACTGTAATTGGCGTTTAATTTAAATGATAATTTTGAACTAATATCAGCGGTATAGTTAAGTGTTACCAGGGTGCTTTGCCAGTTGTACGAAGTAATGGTATCGAAGCGGAATTTATCATAACTGCGGTAAGCGGTAACAGAAATTTTATTTTTTTCATTGATGGTATATGCTGCTTTTACAATACCGTCATAAAAAAATGCGCGGCTGGATCCAAATTTATCACCCAGCTGATTTAAGATAAAATCAGGATAGGCTGCACGCAAGCCAGCGGTGAACGTGAGCTTGTTCTTTACCAGCGGCCCATTCATAAAAAAACGCGCACTCATTGGGCCAACACCACCGGTGTATTGCATGGCACTGGTGTTGCCATCTTTTATTTTCAAGTTTAGCAAAGACGATAAACGCCCGCCATATTCCGATGGCATACCTCCTTTGTATAAAGTAACATCCTGTACGGCATCGGTACTTACAGACGTATAAAAACCGAGCAGGTGCGCTGTGCTGAACAAGGGCGCTCCGTCTACCAGTACCAGGTTTTGATCCGCATTTCCACCCCGCACATTAAAGCCGCCGGCGCCTTCGCCTGCAGTGGTTACACCTGGTTGTAAGGCAAGCGCTTTTATAATGTCTGCTTCCCCAAAAAGAAGCGGGCTTCTTTTAATGAGTTCGGGATTAATTTTAATGACATTCGTTTCTACCGACTTCAACCTGGTGTTTTGTTTGTACGCGTTCACCACTACTTCGTCCAATTGTTCATTTGCCTTTTTCTTTAGTTCTACGGTAAATGATTTGTACCCTTCGGCCAGGTTAATTTCACGCGTATTGTGTATATAGCCGACAAACGAAAATACCAGTATCTGATCTGCTGAATACAACGTCAAACTGAAGTAACCACTGTCGTTGGTAACCGTACCAGCCTTTGTCTGTTTCAAAACAACGCTCACATTTTTTATCGGCTGTTTGGTATCGAAATCGATAACCCGGCCCTCGACCTTAAAACTATTCTGAGACAAACCTGGGAGAGAAATGATAATAGAAAATATAATACTGTACACATACCGCGCCTGCACCATTGGTTGAAATTTAATATTTCATGAAATCTAAGTCATTATGAGATAGCATTGTAATTAAACCGCGCAGTAATAATAAATTTACTGCCATTGAAAAGCAAAATACGTAGTTGTTCCAGTGCCGGTATTCTCCAGCGCATGTGACACGCCTGTAGGCAGAAATACCAAATCCCCTGCACCAGCCGGAGAATGCTGATCGCCTATTTGCATAGATATCTGCCCGCTTTTAACCAATATGATTTCTTCTGAACGGTGCGTGTGCGGCAGGTGACTAACCGCTCCTTTTTGAAGCGTGGTGACGTGCATGTCAAACTTTTCAAACAAGGCCGTAGGTTTTACAAAAAAAACGCGCCGTTCACCCCTGTCTGTTTTGTTCACTTTAGCTTCTTTCCAGTCCATTAATACGGACCCACCTGCCTGTGCACCCCTGTCAGCATCAACATCATGCCGTGTTGTATATTTAACGATGTAATAAGCCGCTTTTGTTTTGCCTGCATTTACTGCACCATGTTCATCTCCCGGTAATGAATAGGCCAGTCCGCCCGCAGACAGTAATTTGGTTTTTCCCCGGATGGTTACTTTCAGCAAACCTTCTTTTACAATAATCAACTCCTCCGTATTGCTATGTGTATGTGGTGGATGCGCTGCTTTGCCGGGTTTCAGTTCAGTGAGGTGCACTTCCAGGTTGGCAAGTACACTGGTGCTGCCATCCATAATCTGTATCCTGTCCCGGCTGGAATCTTGTGCAGCAGGCAGTGCAGCGAGGTGGTAAACACGCGCAGGCAAAGTATCCTGCGATTGTACTGTGTGCGCAATCGTTGCCTGCAACAGCAAAATCAATATGGCTTTCATGTAATAAATATAGAGAAAAGCCGCGAGCTGTAAGCCTGCATGTATGCTAAACGGGCGCAGTAGTAAATCAACTAGTCAAAAATCACCCATCACACATTTCTCTTCCCTACCTTTGCCGCCATGAAGATTTTGATGGTTTGCCTGGGCAATATTTGCAGGAGCCCGCTGGCGGAAGGCATCTTACAGCATAAGTCATGGAAAGCCGGGCTGCAGTGGAGCGTTGAAAGCGCCGGTACCAATGGTTATCATACCGGCGAAGCACCCCATCATTTATCACAAAAAGTGGCCCGGCTGCGCGGCATCGATATCTGCCAGCAACGTTCAAGAAACTTTGTGGCGGCTGATGTTGAACGGTTCGATAAAATTTACGCCATGGCGGCCGATGTAATGGATGAAATTAAACACATCGCAAAAAATAAATATGACGCGGGCAAAGTGAGTCTGTTGATGGATGAATTATATCCTGGTAAAAATAAAGACGTGCCTGATCCCTGGTACGGTCCGGAAAAGGGTTACCATGAAGTATACGATATGATTGAAGCGGTCTGCGATAAAATAATAGAAAACGCACTTGCCGAAAAACAAAACAGGCAATTATAAATACGCATTGTTGAAATGGCAAAACTAACTGCATCCATACCACAGGGCACCCGGGACTTCGGACCAGAAACGGTACGCAAGCGCAATCACATTTTCAACACCATCAAAACCGTTTTTGAGTTATACGCGTTTCAGCCGCTGGAAACACCCGCCATGGAAAACATGGAAACGCTCATGGGGAAGTATGGTGACGAAGGCGATAAATTGATTTTCAAGATCCTCAACAACGGGTTGCAGGATCCGAAGAACCAGGAAAAAGCAAAAGCAGCTTTTGACAATGTGTTGGCAGGCAAAAATGATAAAGATCTCACTGAAAGGGCGCTGCGTTACGATCTCACCATTCCATTTGCGCGTTATGTAGCCATGAATTATGGCCAGCTAACCATGCCATTTAAACGCTACCAGATGCAACCAGTCTGGCGGGCAGACAGGCCGCAAAAAGGGCGCTACCGCGAGTTTTATCAATGTGATGCGGACGTGGTGGGCAGTACTTCATTGATTAATGAAGTGGAACTAGCCATCATCTATGCCACCGTTTTTAAAAAACTCGGTGTAGCTGTTGAAATCAAAATTAATAACAGAAAAATATTAGCCGCACTGGCAGAAATTTGCGGAGGCGCAGACCAACTGGTTAACATTACCATTGCAATTGATAAACTGGATAAGATTGGCATTGAAAAAGTAAAGGAAGAATTGGTTGCACGGGGTTTAACGGATAACCAAATCAGCATCATTGAAAAATACCTGGCCATTGAGGGAACCAATGAAAATAAACTGGCACAGGTAAAAGAACTTGTAAATACGAGTGAGGTTGGAAAACAAGGCATCGAAGAAATCGAGTTTATTACTGGTTATGCTCCGTTGGCCGATCTGCAATTACCACTCAGCATCGACTTTACACTCGCCCGCGGGCTTAATTATTATACAGGGATAATTTTTGAAGTGAAGGCCCGCAATGTACAGATGGGTTCTATCGGCGGCGGCGGCCGTTATGATGATCTGACGGGTAGTTTTGGTGTACCCAATGTACCCGGCGTAGGCATTTCGTTTGGCGTAGACCGCATCTATGACGTAATGGAAGAATTGAAACTATTTCCTGCGGCGGTTCAAACCGGTACCAGGGTTTTATTTTTTAACCTGGGCGAAGCAGAAAGCAAAAATGCGTTCACCCTTATGCAGCAGCTGCGCAGCCGGGAAATAAGCTGTGAGTTGTATCCCGATGTTGTCAAGTTCGACAAACAATTCAAATACGCTGAAAAGAAACATATCCCGCATGTTGTCATTATCGGTAGTAATGAACTGCAGGCCGGCACCTGCACGGTCAAGGACCTGCAAAGCGGCGTGCAGGAAACCATTCCGCAGGATAAATTATCCACCTTCAGCTTTTATTAATAACGTTATGTCCTTTTCACCAAAAATGGGTGTTATAGCCGGTTAGTAAAATCTGCTAACGCCATCAACCACCAACGTGTTTAAACTCCGGCAATGTGTTTGGCATTTTTGAAATTTTTTATTTTCAATTGTAACCACAGGCTATGGAATGATGCAGCCAGTTATTTTGGATAACCCACTGTTACGGGCAATTCTTCTATTGTCATTTCAATGGTATCATCAATACCACCTGTGGTTGTTTTTTTGGTTGCACGGAGGCCCGTAGCATTGGTCATTTCGGCCTCTTTAACGCCTTCCAGTACATAACCACTTGCGTCTACATAAACGCCGCTGATTTTCTTTGCATCGCTTCTTTTAAAAACCGCGGTGCCGCTAAAACTTACAACCCTGAATGTGTCGCCTTTCATTCGCTCCAGCACAGAAACACCTGCGGAAGAACTCATTTTTATTTCGCCATTTTCCCAGGTTACCGTGGCTTCTTCTATTACACTGCCAGCAGGAAATTTATATTTGCCTACCAGTTCTTTTCCGGTGCTGTCTTGTGACATAGCACCGCAACACATACCAATACAAACTGCAAACAACCCAATCATTCTATTCATAGCCTGAATTATTTTTTGAAAGATACTGCACTACCTGTCTGCAAAAAAAATTAAAAAACCTGCGTCCAGTGATGCTCCATGTGTGCAACATAATCACACACCACCCATGCCAGCGTCTGCTCCTCATTATTTTTATACTGCGGATTAACCCGGTACAGGAGTTTTTCAGCCGGTGTATAGGTAATTACAAAAATTATCTGTTGGTTAACTGATTGCCATAGCTGCAATAAATGTTCCAGGGGCAGGTGCTGGTAATTATTAATAAGCACCAGTTCATTTTGTTTGTAAGGTGCTATCGTGTATGGCTGTGCGAAATATTGGATATCTGTAAATCGCTTCAGGTTGTTGATTGCGGAATCCACGAGATGCCCCAGCACCTCCTTTTTGCTCCATTTTCCCGGCGCTGGATGATTCAACAAGCGCGCATCATCCATTGCCCGGTATTGTTGCGGAATGGTTTGAAGATAGCGCAGCAATTGCTGCATGGCAGCGGCCACATCTGGTGTTCCTGTTAAGAATCCGGTATCCTGCCACATAAAAATCGTTTTACAATTAATTTATTTTTTACTCCTGTTGTATCATGGCATGTTTTCATAGATAACAGCCGCACCCTGTCCTACTCCAACACACATCGCTGCCAGGCCATACCTGGCATTGCGTCGTTTCATTTCATGCAATAAAGTAGTGGAGATTCTCGCGCCGCCGCAACCCAGCGGATTGCCAATTGCAATAGATCCCCCGTTTACATTAACCAGCGCCGGATCCAAACCCAGGTCTTTTATACAGGCTATGGATTGCACCGCAAACGCCTCGTTCAGTTCAACCAGGTTGATATCTTCTACGCGCAGACCTGCACGCGCCAGGGCCTTCCTGGTGGCAGCCACGGGGCCAATGCCCATGATAGCCGGATCTACGCCAGCCACGGCCATGGAAACAATTCTAGCCATTGGCTTTAACCGGTAAGCAGACAGTGCTGTTTCTGAAGCAAGCAGTAAGCCGGCAGCGCCATCATTAAGACCACTGGCATTGCCTGCAGTAACGGATCCTGCTTTATCAAATGCGGGTTTCAACGCAGCCAGTTTCTCCAGAGATGTTCTTCGCGGGTGTTCGTCCTGGGAAAAGAGCATTTTCTCATCTTTTCCGCCAAAAATTTCCACGCTGGTTATTTCATCCTTCCAAAGATCGTTTTCCAAAGCGGCAAAATATTTTTGCTGGCTACCCAGTGCAAATGCATCCTGGGCCTGCCTGCTAATCTGCCATTGCTTTGCTATGTGCTCGGCGGTTTCTCCCATATTGTACGGGTAATACAAGGCCGCCAGTTTTTTATTGGTAAAGCGCCATCCAATAGTGGTATCATACATTTCGGTGCTGCGGTTCCAGGCACCGCCCTGTTTGGCAATTACAAAAGGTGCCCGGGTCATGCTTTCCACGCCGCCCGCCATGTAAAATGCGCCTTCGTTACACATGATAGCGCGCGCCGCATCCATAACGGCCTGCAGCCCGCTGGCACACAAACGGTTAACGGTATTACCCGCAACAGTAACCGGAAGGCCCGCCAGCAGCGCCGCCATACGCGCCACGTTGCGGTTATCCTCGCCCGCCTGGTTGGCATCACCGGCGATCACATCTTCTATAGCATTTACATCCACGCCCGGGTTGCGGCGCAGCAGTGCCGCCAGCACATGGGCCAGCAAATCATCTGGCCGGATACTGCTCAACGCGCCACCGTATTTGCCAATTGGTGTTCTTACTGCATCGATGATATACGCGGTTTCCATTTCTATTGTTGAATCTTATTATTGGGCGGTTGAATGATACGGGCAGGTGCTTTGCCAACTGCATCCTCAACAAATATAAGCCTCAAATTGGCCTATCTTTGCGCCATGTCAGAAGCAGCAAAGAAGAATATACGGCACCTGGGGCTGAGTGAGCTGGAAACCTATTTTGAAATCCTGGGTGAAAAAAAATTCAGGGCAAAACAGGTGTACGAATGGCTATGGTTGAAGCAGGCTCATGATTTTGAGGCCATGACCAACCTGAGTAAGGAACTGAGAACCAAATTAAACGAGCATTTTAGCCTGCCGGCGCTGCATACAGATGCCACACAATATTCTGATGACGGCACGGTGAAAAGCCGCTTCAAAACCGTGGATGGTCACCTGGTAGAAGGTGTTTTAATACCTACCGACGACCGGAAAACAGCCTGCGTATCCTCCCAGATCGGTTGCTCGCTGAGTTGTAAATTTTGCGCAACCGGCTATATGCAGCGTAAACGCAACCTGGATTTTGATGAGATTTATGACGAGGTGGTATTGTTGAACCAGCAATGCGAAAAAGTCTACAATAAAAAACTCAGCAATATTGTTTTCATGGGTATGGGCGAACCTTTGCTGAACTATAAAAATGTATTAAAGGCCATTGAAAAAATTACTTCGCCAGACGGATTGGGTATGAGCCCGCGCCGCATTACCGTGTCTACTGCCGGCGTTGCCAAAATGATCCGGCAACTGGGCGATGACAAGGTGAAGTTTAAACTGGCTTTATCGCTGCATGCCGCCAATGATGCCAAGCGACATGAAATAATGCCCATCAACGACAGCAACGACATCCAGTCTTTAATAGAAGCACTTAATTATTTTTATAAACAAACCGGCAACGAAATCACTTTTGAGTACATTCTTTTTAAGGACTTCAACGATTCTATTAAAGATGCGGATGAACTGATAAAAATCTACCGCCAGGTACCTGCCGATCTGGTGAATATTATTGAATACAACCCAATTGATATGGCAACTTATCGTAAGCCAGACCAAGCGGTTGTTGAAAAGTTTATGAACCACCTTTCCAAAAACCGCGTGAATGCGCGGCTGCGCGTTAGTCGTGGTAAAGACATTGATGCCGCGTGCGGACAGCTGGCGAATAAGAATTAGGCGCAATGGGTTAGATGCTTTGTTACAAATTTTTCTTTTTACCCGTTGATCTACCTACGAGATTGCCTTTGTCTTTCGGATGATCTTTAATTTCACCGCGTTAACATTTCACCAACGTTTTTAACAGTTGTACAACAGCATCCACCCACTCGTCCTGTTTTTTTACCACTCCGTTAAAACGCCTTCGCAATATTAAACTTCCCACCTGGTGCACTGTCTATCTCTTGTACTAAAAAATACAACATCATGAAAACAACAATAGTAGGCCTTGCAGTATTGCTCATCGCTGCTTTCTCTGTAAATGCACAATCAGATAAACCTGTAAAGCCGGGCCATCAGCAGCACGGCAGGCACCATGGTCGTGATATGATGGCTAAAAACCTGGATTTTTCCGATGCACAGCAACAACAGTTAAAAAGCATTAACGGTGATTATCATAAAAAGCTGCGCGATCTTAAAAAGAATGAAGACATCACCGTACGGGAATCCAATGCACAAATAAGCAGTTTGCAAAAAGAGCACAAGGCACAAATACAAGCATTGCTCACAACGGAACAAAAAGATAAGCTGGCTTCGATGAAGCAGCAGCGCATGGAAAAAAGAAAAGCGACTGCGAGTGCCCGCGCAGCAAAGATGAAGGCTACGTTAGGGCTTAGTGATGACCAAGCCAGCCAGTTAAAAACGTTACGAACTGCCATGGTTGAAAAAAGAAAGTCTTTGCACGCAGACAATTCTTTGAGCCGGGAGCAAAAGCACGCAGCAATCAAAACGCTGGCAGTGCAGCAAAAAGACCAGCTGAAAACAATTTTAACACCCACCCAGTTACAGCAACTGGAAGCAATGAAGCAGCAGCACCACAGGAGAGAATTCACAAAATAGTGTAGTTGACAGATGGATAAAAAGGGGCCCAGGCTTTGACTGCTTTTCGCAGCGCAAAGCGGGGCCCTTTTTCGTATATTCGCGGCTCAGCTTACTGTTGTAAAACAGCAAATCACCCACCATGAGTAAAAATCAGCAGTTCCAGAAGTTTATTACCTATAAAAGCAACGCTGCAAAAAAAGAGGAGTTTAAACAGGAAAAAAGATCCGTCAAAAAAGAAAGGGCGCAAGCGATCGACAAAAGATTCGACGAAAAACGCCAGGCAAAAGCAAGTGAACAAGGTCGGGATGCAAAGTCCGATAACCCTGAGCCAAAGCTGCGCATGAATAAGGCGGAGATTAAAGGATTGCGGCTAAACAAACAACTAAAAGCGGAATCAGCACCCGTTCAAATGCCGGCTACAGGCAAAAAAGCCACCGGAAAGCCTGTCCGTCCGCCAAAACCGGGAAGCCGGGAAGAAAAAAACTTGTTGGCGGGCCGGGCCGCAACCGATGGAAAGCTGACCGTGAAACCACCGGCGGAAAACGGCAGGAAAACAGCTGCGGTGACGCCACCCGTGCAACCAGGTCAGCTGGCAGCAGCCCCGGTAACACTTGCCCAGAAATCAGCACTGATGCCGCTGAACAAATACGTGGCACACAGTGGTGTTTGCTCCAGAAGAGATGCGGCAGATTTGATACGGAAAGGTGAAGTGCGGGTAAACGATGTAGTGGTAACGGAACCCGGTACCAAAGTTTCGCAAAAAGATACCATCAGCATAAAAGGCAAAAAAATAACGCCTTCTAAAAACCTCGTTTATATTCTGCTGAACAAACCCAAAGATTACATCACTACGCTTGACGATCCGGAAGGCAGGAAAACAGTGTTGGATTTGATTAAGCGCGCAACCGATGAACGGGTGTATCCCGTTGGCCGGCTGGATCGGAACACCTCGGGCGTTTTACTTATTACCAATGATGGCGACCTGGCGCAAACACTTTCCCATCCGAGTAATTTAATAAAGAAGATTTACGAAGTCCGTTTAGACAAACCCCTTACCAAGGCCGATTTTGAAAAACTGCTGAACGGCATACAGCTGGAAGATGGCCTTATTACACCTGACGCGCTCGGGTATACAGATCCAAAAGACAAAACAATCATTGGCATAGAAATACACAGTGGGCGCAACCGTATTGTCCGCCGCATTTTTGAACAGCTTGGCTATGATGTACGCAATCTCGATCGCGTTACGTATGCAGGGCTCACCAAAAAAAATGTGCAAAGAGGAAAATGGCGGATGCTTACTGAAAAAGAAGTGCGTATACTGCGCCATTTTAACCCGCAGACAAAAACCGATAAAGTAAAGAAGGCCAATATGCCGGTAGCAAAAAAAATTGCAAAGCAGTAGACTATGGAACAGCAGGCAGAACAAAAAGGCATAGAACGAAACTTGTTTAAGGGCATTGGCAGCATCACCCTGTTTGAGAATGATGACTTTATTGTGCTCAATAAACCATCGGGTATGTTGTCTATACCAGACAGAACGCAATCACAACCCTCTTTAAAAGACTTGCTCATCCAACAGCTGGGCAGCATTTTTACGGTGCACCGCCTGGATAAGGGAACCAGCGGCGTTATTGTTTTCGCGAAAAATGAGGCGACGCACAAAAACTTATCGTTGCAATTTGAAGACAGGAGTACGAATAAAATATACAATGGGCTGGTAACGGGTAAACTGGACAGTCCGGGTGGTATCATTGACGAACCCATTGCGGAGCATCATGTGCAAAAAGGGGTGATGTCCGTTAATGCAAAAGGAAAGGCCTCCATTACTGAATATGCCTTGCTGGAACAGTTTAAGTCATTCAGCTGGATGCAGTTTCACATCCTAACCGGCCGTACCCACCAGATCCGCGTGCACATGAAACACCTGGAACACCCTGTGGCATGCGATGAATTGTATGGCGATGGCAAGGCTATTTTACTCTCTTCCTTTAAGAAAAAATTCAACCTGGCAAAATCTGCTGATGAGGAACGACCCATACTGAATCGCCTGGCGCTTCATGCGGCCGAGTTGACCTTTACCAATATAAGCAATGAGCGGCAGACATTTGAAGCGCCCCTGCCAAAAGACCTGCGCGCATTGCTGCAGCAACTCAGAAAATGGAATGCTGCCTGATAAAAGTTTGCAGCGAAGCACTATAAAAAATTAAAAAAAGGCAGCATTTTCAGGGCTGCCTTTTTTTGAAAAAATATTTGCCGCAGACTGAAGCGTTTATGTGGCGAGGCCTCGCACTTTAATCGTTTTTATACACTATGCCTTCTTTCATTACGAATTTCACCCGGCCCATGGCCTGTATTTCTGTTAGGGGATCGCCCTCTACCGCCACGATGTCCGCAATTTTACCTTTCTCTATAGAACCCAGCCGGTCCGTTACACCCAGCAATTCAGCGGCACGGATGGTTGCACACCGGATCGTTTCCAACGCGGGCATACCACCTTCCACCATGTACTGAAATTCGATATAATTCTTTCCATGCTGGTACACGGCGGCATCTGTACCAAATGCAATCTTTACACCGGCTTTGTAGGCCCTGGTAAAAGTGGCTTGTATGAGCGGACCCACTGCCAATGCCTTGGGCGTAACAATTTCAGAATAGTAATTAGGAATTTTTGCAGAATCAGCTGTAGACTTGCCGGCGATAATGGTAGGTACAAACCAGGTACCGTATTTCTTGAATAATTCGATGGCTTCGTCGTCCATAAAAGTGCCATGCTCAATAGAGGTTACGCCGGCGCGGATGGCCCGTTTCATTCCTTCAGCGCCGTGTGCGTGCGCAGCCACTTTAAGCCCATAATCTTTGGCTGTTTCCACGATGGCTTTTAGCTCTTCCTCGGTAAACTGGGCACCGGATGCATCTTTTGCCTGGCTTAATACGCCACCTGTAGCCGTTATTTTTATGACGTCAGCCCCATCTTTATAACGCTGCCGCACCGCTTTCCTTGCTTCATCCGGCCCGTTTATAACACCTTCCAGCGGACCCGGATCGCCCATTAAATCTTTCCTGTAACCATTTGTGGGATCCGCATGCCCGCCCGTTGTGGCAATTGATTTACCGGCAGTAAAAATCCGCGGACCCGTAATCAATCCTTTATTAATTGCATTGCGTAAAGAAACATTCACACCACTGCCCCCCAAATCACGCACGGTAGTAAAACCGGCCATCAGCGTCACCCTTGCATATTTGGTTGATTCAAAAGCAACATCGGCTGGGTTCGTGGTAAACCGGTCGGCTCCCCCACCCTTTTTTGTCTCTGATTCAATGTGCACATGCATGTCCATCAGGCCTGGCATAACCGTTTTATTTTTAAGATCAATCACTTTGTCGGTTGCTTCCGCTTTTATGAAACCTTCTTTTACATCTACTATCTTATTTCCACTGGAAATAATCGAATAATTTGTAAGCACTTTACTGTTCACCACGTCAATTAGTTTGCCGCAGTAAATAATGGTGCGCTGCGCATGCAACATAGAAAATGCAAGTAAAAAAGCAGTTGTAAGTAATTGTCTCATGTGCAGTTGTTTCCGGCAATATAAAGAATAAAGCAATGACAAACTGCAGCCATTACAAAAAACGAACGGGTAAAACCAGCCCGGTTGATGGTATTCACGGGAGTGCTGTTTTGAGCCGGTAAAGCTTGAAAAAAAACAGGGCCAAAAGGCCCTGTTGTATATATCATCTGTATAAAAAGTACGTTAATCTATATTTGGCTGCGGTGTATAACGGAGGTAAGGTTTAACTACCTTAACGCCTTTTGGAAATTTCTTAATAGCATCCTCCGTAGACACTGACGGAACAACGATTACGTCTTCACCTGCTTTCCAGTCAGCCGGTGTGGCCACACTGTAATTGGCTGTCAGCTGCAAAGAATCAATTACCCGCAGTACTTCATTAAAATTTCTGCCGGTGGAAGCAGGATAAGTAATACTGAGTTTCAACTTCTTGTCGGGGCCGATAATAAAAAGCGACCGCACCGTTGCTGTCATCGAAGCATTGGGATGAATCATATCATACAATTCTGCCACCTTCCGGTCTTCGTCCGCAATGATGGGGAAATCAACCGAACAGTTTTGGGTTTCATTGATGTCCTTAATCCAGCCTGAATGTTTTTCAAGGCCGTCTACACTCACTGCAAGTGCTTTTACATTGCGTTTTCTGAATTCTTCCTGCAGCAGTGCTGTCCTACCCAGTTCAGTAGTACAAACGGGTGTATAATCCGCAGGATGAGAAAACAATACGCCCCATCCATCGCCGAGGTATTCAAATAAATCAATATCTCCACTGGAGGTCTTAGCCTGGAAGTTGGGAACTGTGTCACCTAAACGTAAACTCATAAATAAAATTTTAAAAGTTGGGAATCGGATGACAAAGATATTAATTCCCTACCAAACAGATAGACTAAATTTTATTTACCGGTAGCCTTTGTTAAAAAAGTTTTGCCAAAGCGGTTTTTTACGTCGTCTATCGCCTTGTAGAGGGCGGCTTTTTTGCCCGTATCGCTGAATAAATTGGTCTGTACGGCCTCCGCGGTCAGTTCGTTCAGCCTTACTCCCAGGAGCCTGACGGCCTGTCCTTTGCGATACAGTTTATGAAACAGGTCTTTGGCAATGGGTATCAGTTCATCGTCATAAAAGGTGTAGGGTATGGCTACTTGCCGGGAGGTGGTCTCAAAATCGGGATACCTGATTTTAACAGCGATGCAGCCGGCCATTTTATTTTCCTGGCGCAGCTCAAAGGCTATCTTTTCCGTCATGCGCACCAGTTCATTTAACAAAAAATCAACATCAGCTTTATTTTCTTCAAAAGTATTTTCCGTTGAAACCGATTTGGCTTCGTGGTATTCGTGTACCAATCCATCATGCCGGCCATTGGCCTTGTGCCAGAGTTCTATTCCATAGTTGCCTAGATAGCGCTCCAGCATTTCTATTTTGGCCTCGCGCAGTTCTTTGATGGTTTCAATGCCTACCTGCATCAGGGATCGGAATGTCTGCGCGCCTACGCCTGGTATTTTGCTTACTTTCAGCGGGTCAAGAAATTCTGTCTCTTTGCCATGGGGTACCCACAGAAACCCGTTTGGCTTGGCCTCATCGGTGGCTATTTTTGCAATCATTTTATTAGATGCGAGCCCGAATGAAATGGGCAATTGCGTAGTAGCCATTATTTTTTCACGCAGTTGTTTGGTCCACTCCAGGGCATTATAATACTTGTCCATCCCCGTTAGATCAATATAAAACTCATCAATGGAGGCTTTTTCAAACAGGGGAGCAGCTGCGGCTATAATATTGGTTACCCACCGGCTGAACCGGCTGTATTCTCCTCTTGTTCCGCCCACAACAGTAGCGTGCGGGCAGAGCCGCATGGCTGTTTGCATGGGCATGGCGGAATGTATGCCAAACTTCCTGGCTTCGTAATTACAGGCTGCTACAACCCCGCGCCCGCTATGGCCACCCACCATTACTGGTTTACCTTTTAAAGAAGGATTGTTCAGCGTCTCTACACTCACAAAAAAGGAGTCGAGATCAAAATGGGCTATAACACGTTTTGGAGCAGGTTCCATTGAAGGCAAAAGTAAAAATTAAAAAGTAAGAAAGGTCGTCCCATTTACGCATCGATGATGAATTCACCAGTCGATCACCTTTATACGGGTCTAATTTTTGAATTTTTACTTTTGAATTTTAAATTACCGGTACACATCCAGCAACCCATCCGGCAGAATCACGTGCACCTGCTTTTTCTTTTTATCGATTTTCTGCAGCGTGTCTTCATGCAGCGGTATCAGCGCCTCTTTGCCATTTAGATCAATGCGGGCCAGCAACTGGTGGGGCTGTTCAATAATTTCCAGGATAGCACCGCGGTCCGTGCCTTCGTCTATGAGGTGGAAACCCAGCAATGAAAGGGCGGTAGATTTGGCGGAGTATTTCTGGAAATCTTCTTCCATCAGCCAGACTTCTTTCTGCCTGAGCCGGGCAGCGGCCTCTTTGTTGTCTATTCCTTCCAGTTTGAGGTATATTTCTTCTTCGCTTTTAATTTTTGCAGACTGAATGAAATACGGCAGCATCTCGTCTTTTACCACTTCAACAAAAATTGCTTCCAGTCCTTTAAGTGAAGTTTTTTTGCCGAGGTGGTGCAGCAGGATCAGGTCTCCGTTTACACCGAAACTGGCCACCAATTTCCCGATATTGTTGTAATTCATAAGCCGTTCCCATTCCCCGACAGGGGGATTTCTATGTGTAAATGATATTATTATTTGCCAAAGCCAGCGCGTACCCTGTAACAGGTATTTACATCAATGCTTGTTTATATCGAACTTGTAAAATACTACAGCTTGAAACAATTCAGTTGGTAAACCTCCATTTTTTTCAATGAGGTAGTTATCCGCCCAGCGGGGCCAGGCGGTGGGACAAAAAATATCCCGGTAGTTGTCTACCGGGATATAAGTATGCGTTGCTAACGAAAGTATTTGTATTAAGCGCCTCCTTCAGCCGGTTTTCTTTCTGCCGGACGGCGGTTGCCTGCACCCTGTGGCCTTCTGCCGCCACGTGGATTAGAGCGACGGTTTTCTTCCTGGCGTTTCAGAATCTGTGCTTCATGTTCTTTGTGCCAAACTTCAAACTTAGTCATTGCTGCTACATCGTCAAACAAACCAAGTGATACACCACGCAACAAATGCTTCAGGTACAATACGCCTTTAAAAGAAAGAATACGGCGAACGGTATCTGTAGGTTGTGCACCCTTGTGCAACCAATCTAAAGCACGCTGACGATCTAACTGAATGGTGGATGGAACCGTTAATGGATTGTACGTACCAATTTTGGAGATGAATTTACCATCTCTCGGAGCGCGGGCGTCTGCCACTACTATAAAGTAGAAAGGCCTTTTTTTAGACCCATGGCGCTGGAGTCTCATTTTTACTGGCATTTTAAATAGAAATTTAAATGCGTTAATTAATAGGGTTATTGTCTCGTTTGCTTATAAAAGCAGGATTGCAAAATTAGCCATCCTCATTTATTATCCAAATATAATACTAGATTAAATGATAGTCATGCTTTCTTTCCGTTAATTAAATAAATTTTTACAAATAACCAATTTTCTTAAAAATTCATTAAAAATTATCGCTTTCCAAGGCCGGGCATCTTTCCACCCATGGGCATCTTATTCATCATTTTCATCATTTGCTTCATCTGCTCAAATTGTTTCATAAATGCATTTACCTCATCCATCTCTTTTCCACTGCCTTTGGCGATGCGTTTGCGGCGACTCTGGTCTATCACATCAGGGTTGGCGCGTTCATGGGGGGTCATAGAATTAATCATGGCTTCGATACCCTTAAAAGAATCATCGCTGATGTCTACGTCTTTAATGGCCTTTCCAACACCCGGAATCATACCCATTAAATCCTTGATATTACCCATTTTCTTTATCTGGGCCAGTTGCTGCTTAAAATCTTCAAAATCAAACTGGTTCTTCCGTATTTTCTTTTCCAACTTGCGCGCCTCTACTTCATCATACTGTTCCTGGGCCTTTTCTACCAGGGAGGTAATATCGCCCATGCCCAGGATACGTTGCGCCATACGCTCGGGATAGAACACATCCAACGTTTCCATCTTCTCCCCGCTACTGATAAATTTGATGGGCTTATTAACGGTGTATTTAATGGACAACGCAGCTCCTCCCCTGGTATCGCCATCCAGTTTGGTAAGCACCACCCCAGTGAAATCCAGCCGCTCATTGAACGCCCGGGCGGTGTTCACCGCATCCTGCCCAGTCATGGCATCCACCACAAATAAAATTTCGTTGGGGTTTACCGCAGCCTTTATACTGGCCACCTCATTCATCATTACTTCATCGATGGCCAGGCGGCCCGCTGTATCAATGATGAGTACGTTCTTATTTTTACTCCGCGCATCTTTTATAGCATTCTGTGCAATGGACACCGCATCCTTATTGTCAGGCTCGCTGTACACGTCTACGCCGATCTGCTCGCCCAGAACCCGCAACTGCTCGATGGCCGCGGGACGGTAGATATCCGCCGCCACCAGCATCGGCGACAGCCCTTTTTTCGTTTTAAGAAAATTGGCCAGTTTTCCGCTAAAAGTTGTTTTACCGGATCCCTGTAGGCCGGCAATCAGAATAACAGCGGGATTGCCTTTGGCATTGAACTCGCTTTCCGTTCCGCCCATCAATTCGGCCAGTTCATCCTTCACAATCTTGGTCATCAACTGACCGGGACTGATAGCATTGATTACTTTCTCACCAGCTGCTTTGTTCTTTATTCTATCAGTAAATTCTTTGGCTATTTTAAAATTCACATCCGCGTCAATCAGGGCGCGGCGTATTTCTTTTATGGTGGCGGCAATATTGAGGTCCGTTATCCTTGCCTCACCTTTCAGTTGCTTAAACGCAGATTCCAGTTTATCACTTAATGATTCAAACATAAGGGCATTATTTGCTTTGCATAAAAATAAGATGGCAAATATAACGATTGTAAAAAATCAGCCGCAGGAATTCACTGCCGCACGCTATGAAACAAAGTGCCGCAGGTGCGCAGGGTAGGACATCTGCAGATCTGCGGCAAAACATATTGCAGGTTTACGCCCTCATTTTGCAGTAAAAAAAATGCCGCGGATTCGCAGATTATGATAATCAGCGAACCTGCGGCAAAATATATTGCCAGCCACCTGTTTTATCAGGTACCTAAATAACTGCGTAAAATTCTGCTGCGGTTGGTGGTTTTTAGTTTGGTAATTGCTTTGTCTTTGATCTGCCGAACCCTTTCGCGCGTGAGGCTGAAATGATCGCCGATGTCTTCCAGGCTCATGGGATGGTCTATGCCGATGCCGAAGAAATAGCAAATCACTTCTTTTTGCCTTTCTGTGAGCGCCTTTAGCGAACGCTCAATTTCCACTTTCAGCGACTCATCATGTTCAATATTCCTTTCCGTTCTTACGGCATTGGGATTTTCCATCAAATCAATCAGGGTGCCGTCTTCGCCCTCAGAAATGGGCGTATCCATACTTATATGACGGGCATTAATACTTAGTGTAGAGGTTACTTCATCAATATCTAGTTTTAGTAAATCAGCAATTTCGTCGGCGGACGGTTCCCGCTCATATTCCTGTTCCAGTTGTGAAAACGCTTTTTGGATGCGGTTGGTAAGGCCTACTTTGTTTAGCGGAAGCCGCACAATTCGCGCCTGTTCGGCCAGCGATTGCAAAATGCTCTGGCGAATCCACCAGACCGCGTAGGAAATAAATTTAAAACCCCTGGTTTCATCAAAACGCTGCGCTGCTTTAATAAGACCCAGGTTGCCTTCGTTGATCAAATCCGGCAGCGATAAACCCTGGTTCTGGTATTGCTTGGCAACGGACACTACGAAACGCAGGTTGGCTTTTGTGAGGCGGTCGAGCGCACCCTGGTCGCCCTGCCTGATTAAACCTGCCAGCCTTACTTCTTCTTCCGAGGAAATAAGCTCTACTTTACCAATCTCCTGCAGGTATTTCTCAAGACTTTGAGACTCCCGGTTCGTGATAGACTTGGTAATTTTTAGTTGACGCATACTCATAGGTGGACTTTATTTTGGATGAATTTGATTGAAAGGGCTATCTCATCTTATCATTAAACGATAATAAGCTGGTTTTCTTATCTCCTGAATGCGTGGTCCGGATAATTCTTTATTGTCTTGTTTTAACAATTAATCGCATACTTTCGGCCATATTTCGGCGTAATTGACTATTTATCAACGCCTTTTGAAAGCGCTTATTGTCACGAATTGGTAAAACCTTAACAAATAATCTAAAACTAAAATTTTGCTGCGTTCAATAATTTTCTATTATTGCATCATTAGAAATTTTAGACCAATGATTGCGAGATGAGTAAAAAACAGCTATTTACGTTAGAATACCCCGTCCGGTGCTCTCCAGCTATCCTATATGAATTTTTGAGTACCCCCGCAGGACTGCAGGAATGGTTTGCTGATAAGGTGGACGAACGCGATAATATTTTTAGTTTTTCCTGGAATGGTACAGTTGAAAAAGCGGAAATTGTAGAAGGCGAGGAAGAGAAATATGTGAAATTTCACTGGGTTACTTCACCCAAAGAAGAATATTTTGAATTCAGGATCGAAAAGTCAGAAGTTACCAACCAAACGATTTTGATCATTAATGATTTCGCCGAGAAAAAAGAAATAAAAGACCAGAGCCAGCTTTGGGACTACCAGGTGAAAGATCTTTTTCACCGTATCGGTAATTAGGAGCCTGTAATTGTAGCCAAATGGCGAAAAGCCTCCAGCAGTTTTTGTTCGGCAGTATTCCAGTGCGCAAAAGGAATTTTACAACTGATTTTCAGAAAGGGCCCGGTCTCCATCCCGGCGTGCAGCCTGGCACTGGCATGCTGCAACGGAAAGTAGTTTTTCCCCTCCAGGTTAAAGTTGAATTCGTTTCCCGAGCAGGAACAGTAATAGCCGTTTAATTTTTTTTCTGCAAGCGCGGCAATTATTTTCTGGTAAAATTGCTGATGAAACTTTCCCTTGAGGTGAAGGGTAATGCTAAAGTAATTTCCCCACCAGAAAAAACTGCGCACGGCAAAAACATCTTCTTTTGAAAAAAACCTGGGATAGTCCAGCACTACGTAAGGCAGCGCTTCGTATTGCTCGCCTTTGGAAATTTTGGGCGGCAACTGCAGGGCTTCGGGTGGCAGCAATCCTTTTGTATTTTCCAGGTGGGCCTGTATTTCAACCGAAACTGCACCGAAAAGCTGGTAGACTTTTTCAATGATACGGTGCTTTGTTAAAATCCATTCCCCGTTTTGCACCAGTTGCATTTCTTCTGCTGAAAGCTGTATTTTTGACATACACTCGTTACTACTAAATGAAACGAATTTACGCGAATAAATGAACGCTGTTTAAAATTCGTATAATTCTGCCCGTTAGCATGTACCAGTTCGCATTTGGCATTCACCAGCGTTTTAAAAATTAGCGTTCTACCAGCGTGATAAAAAAACTTGACCGCCTCATACTCAAAGCTTTTATAGGCCCCTTTATCGCTACTTTTTTTATCACACTTTTTGTGCTGGTACTGCAATTTTTCTGGTTATACATAGACGACATTGTAGGCAAAGGACTCGATTTTTTCACCATCGCCCGCTTAATGTCTTATGTTACCGCATCTGTGGTGCCGCTGGCATTGCCACTCGCTGTTCTGCTCTCCTCTATTATGACTTTTGGCAATCTTGGTGAAACCTTTGAGCTGGTAGCCATCAAATCTGCCGGCATACCCCTGTTGCGTTTTATGCGCCCCCTGCTCATCACCAGCCTGGCGATCTGTGGCATAGCCTTTCTTTTCAATAATTACCTTATACCCCGCGCTACCCTTAAACTCAATACACTCAAATACGATATTATTGTTACCAAACCTGCGTTGGATATTAAGGAAGGTATTTTCTATGACAAGATAGACGGCTATGTAATTAAAATAGGTAAAAAAGAAAAGGATGGCACTATCCGCAATGTTGTTATCTATGAAAAAAATTATAACCTGCAGGACAACATTACCGTTGCAGACAGCGGACTAATGCGTGTTTCGGATGACAAACGCTACCTGGAATTTTTACTGAACAGTGGCTGGCGATATTCAGAAAAAGGAGAAAGAATTACCAGCAATACAGAATTCACCCGCATGGGTTTTAAGGATTACAAAAAAATATTTGATTTAAGTTCGTTCAAAATTCAGAAAACAGAAGACAGCGTTTTTAAAGATAACTGGCGCATGCTGAGCGTACGGCAGCTGGATAAAGCCATTGACTCCCTGCAAAAAAACAAAAATCTGGTTGCCAAAAGCGTCGCCTCAGAATCGGCCCTTTACCTGCCTTTCGCGCGTAATCTTGACAGCAACTGGAAAGTTCCCGCAAAAAAAGACATTCCTGTGGTAACCGCTTTTAGCCAGCTCATTCCAGACAGCCAGCGCAGCACTGTGCTGGATATGGCCGTGGGGCAGGCCAGTTCTGTAAAATCGGTCATGGAAAGATATGCGGCCGAGTACACCGCCCGCAAAATGAATCTCCGGTTGCACCTGATTGAATGGCATAGAAAATTCAGTCTTTCCTTTGCCTGCCTGGTACTGTTTTTAATTGGTGCCCCCCTCGGATCAATCATCCGGAAAGGAGGTATCGGCACACCGCTGATCTTTGCTGTTATCTTTTTTGTGGTCTTTTTCCTCCTCAACAATTACGGTGAAAAATTTGTAAAACAGGATGTATTGCAGCCTTTAGTGGGTATGTGGCTGGCCACTTTTATATTGTTACCGGTAGGCATATTTCTTGTTTTCAAGGCGATGCGCGATTCGGAATTGTTTAACCAGGAATTTTATTACCGGTTTTTCAGGCGCGTGAAGGTTTTCTTACGGAAGGAAAAACCTGGCGCCATTCAATCCGGCATTGTGTAACTTTAATTAAAATGTCTCCATTATGAATAAATTAGACCGCCGCAAATTCATTGCAGCTTCCGCAAAAACCGGCCTTGCAATTACAGCTGCTAGTTTTGTTTCAGGTAATATATTTGCCGCTATAAACCATGCACCAGCGCCCTATACTTCTTTTGACCAGTCGCCGCTTCCTTATGCCTACAATGCGTTGGAGCCAGTGATTGACGCAATGACAATGGAAATCCATTATACAAAACATGCAGCTGGTTACGCTAAAAATGTAAAAGAAGCCGCCCAGGCAGAAAGTGTCGACATATCGAAGCCGATTGAAGATGTGCTGGCAAAAGTGTCTAAATATTCTGTAAAAATGCGGAACAATGCGGGCGGCCACTATAACCACGAGCTGTTCTGGAAAACATTCAAGGCGGGTGGCGAAGGAAAACCTTCCGGTAAATTAATGACTGCCATTGAAAAAGATTTTAATTCTTTTGATGCCTTCAAAGCTCAGTTTAGTGATGCCGGAAAAAACAGGTTTGGCAGCGGATGGGCATGGCTGGTAGTAGGTGCAGATAAAAAATTAATTACCGGCTCAACGCCCAATCAGGACAATCCCCTCATGGACCTTGCTGATATAAAAGGGTTTCCGCTGCTGGGACTGGATGTATGGGAACACGCTTATTACCTGCATTACCAAAACCGCAGACCAGAATACATTGAAAACTGGTGGAAAGTGGTAAACTGGGATTTTGTACAAAAACGCTTTGAGGGTTTGTAATAATAGGAGATGTGAGCGCACACTTAATTTAAAAACCCGGCCTTCCTGCGCCGGGTTTTTTATACACGGCAAAACAAGCGGTCCCCACTGGCAGGGTAAAACTTATTTTTGTGCAAATGGATACTAGCCTTTTTTAGTTCAACAATACATCATTCATTAACTATTTGCTTTGACAAAAGAAAAACAGAATTTTCGTATACAGCAGCTCATTGTAGTTGTGGCCGTTGTATTGTTTGTCGTTAAAATTGTTGCCTGGTATATAACCCGATCTGTCGCCATACTTACTGACGCACTGGAAAGCACTGTAAATGTAATTGCCGGATTTATTGGTTTATACAGTTTGTATGTGGCGGCCAAACCAAGTGATGAAGACCACCCCTATGGTCATGGCAAAGCCGAATTTGTTTCTGCGGCAGTGGAAGGAACGCTTATACTGGTAGCCGGTTTTGTAATTATTTATGAAGCTATTAATAACTTTATTCATCCTCATGAAATCCAAAAACTGGATTATGGCATTGCACTGGTAGCCATAACCGCTGCAATCAATTTCTTTGTAGGTTATTTCAGTGAACGGAAAGGGCGTAAAAATAATTCACTGGCTTTGATGGCTAGTGGCAAACACCTGCAAACATATACCTGGTCTACCATTGGAATAATTGTGGGCCTTGGCCTCATCCTGCTTACCGGCTATAAGTGGCTGGATGGTGTAGTGGCTATCATTTTTGCCTTTATTATTATTTATACCGGTTACGGCATTCTCCGCAGTTCCCTGGCGGGTATTATGGATGAAATTGACAAAGAATTGCTTAGTAAACTGGTTGTGCTGCTGAACAAAAACAGGCGGGTAAACTGGATAGACCTGCATAACCTGCGGGTAATAAAATACGGCGGGCAATTGCATATTGATTGCCACATGACTGTTCCCTGGTACCTGAATGTGCATGAAGCGCATGTTGAAATTGATGCGCTCACCAGTCTGATCAAAAAAGAGTTTGGCGACAGCATAGAATTTTTTGTACATACAGATGGCTGTCTTGATTTCTCCTGCCATATCTGCAATAAGGCTGATTGCCCGGTGCGGCGGCATCCATTTGAAGGCCGGGTTGAATGGACCCTCTCTAATATTATTTCCAATAAAAAGCATGGTTTGCCCGCCGGCCAGGATGCCGCGTGTGCGCCAACTACCTAAGCAAAAAGTAGCGTTGCATAGCGCCGAATTAAATTCTGTTTCAAACAAATTTTTGGATTTTAATTCTACATTTTATTAAATTAGCAGAATAAAATGTAAAGTGCATGTCGCTTACGCCAGATAAAATAGATCTCAGGATTCTTACGCTGCTACAGACAGATGCGCGCCTGCAAAACAATGAGTTGGCCAGGCAGGTGGGAATGGCCCCCTCTGCTGTTTTGGAAAGAGTAAAAAAATTGGAGCAGAAAGGTATTATCAAAGGATATGCTACCCGCATCGATCCATCCGCCGTTGATCTCAAACTACTTGCTTTTATTTTTATCAAAAGTAATAAGCGTCCCGGTGATACTTCCATTGCCAAATTGCTGGTCAAAATTCCGGAAGTACTGGAGGTTCATCATATTGCCGGCGAAGATTGTTTTTTAGTAAAAGTGCGCACACAGGATGCAAAATCATTGCTGGAACTGATGCGCAACCAGTTTGGGAAAATACCCAATATCACTTCTACCAAGACAACAATAGTACTTGATACTTCCAAGGAAGATAATTACCTGCCGTTACCAAATTCAACCGCATGAGCAACACCAATAACAAAACCAATGCACCACAGACGCTGGTGATTGCAGCATTTGCATCGTTGTATATCATCTGGGGTTCTACCTACCTGGCCATCCTCATTGCATTGAAAGACATTCCACCTTTTTTACTGGCGGCCATTCGTTTTATTATTGCGGGCGTAATGCTTTATACGTGGTGCAGAATAAAAGGACAACGTACTCCCCCGCTGAAATCACTTGGCACCATTGGCCTGAGTGGTGTGCTCATTTTATTTTTTGGCACCGGCAGCCTTGTTTGGGTAGAACAATACATTGCCTCTGGTGTGGCGGCCATTATTATAGCCACTACGCCATTGTGGTTTGTGCTGCTCGACAAGCGCCAGTGGAAATTTCATTTCAATAACAAATACATCCTGGCCGGGCTGTTGATTGGCTTTGTAGGTGTGCTTACGCTTTTTGCTGGTAATAATTTAAGCTTTACCGGCAACAGGATGGTATCCATCAGCTTTATTGTTATGTTGCTGGGCAGTTTTATGTGGGCAGCAGGGTCACTGTATGCAAAGTATACCCCCGCAGAAGGCACCACCGGCATGAAGGCAGCCATCCAGATGATGGCTGCCGGCTTTATTGCATTGATACCTGCTTTTGCCACGGGCGAACAGCATCATTTTTCTGCTGCTCATCTTTCACCGCAGGTAGTGGGCGCGCTGTTGTACCTGGTAACGTTTGGCTCATTGATAGGCTATATTTCTTATATCTGGCTGTTGAGTGTGCGGCCTCCATCGCTGGTAGGTACCTACGCATATGTGAACCCGGTAGTAGCGGTTTTCCTGGGCTGGTTGATAGCCCATGAGCCCATTGGCGGCCGACAGGTAGCTGCATTGGTTATTATTATTACCGGTGTTATTATCGTTAATTTTTCTAAGGAAAAAATTGTTAAAAGAGATAACAAGAACCTGGCAGCGTAAATGGCAAATTGAATAAAAAGCAGCTTAGCAAAAGGGACCCACCTGTACATCTCATAGGCATTGTGCCCGGCGCCAACCAACGGACGCAATATTTTTAAAAGCTGCTATCTTTGCCGTAGAAATTTGTCCATCTTTAAATTTGTATTATGCAAGCCTGGAAAGATTATGAATTAGCCAATAAAGATCGTTTTTTAGATGAGCTCCTGGAATTGCTGCGTATACCCAGTGTAAGCGCCCGGAACGAAAATAAAGAGGACATGGTGAGATGTGCAGAAGCACTGAAGGTGCGCCTGCTGGAAGCCGGTGCAGACAAAGCCGAAATTTATACAACAGAAGGACATCCACTTTTATATGCAGAAAAAATAATTGACCCCGCAAAACCAACGGTATTGGTTTATGGGCACTATGACGTGCAGCCCGCAGACCCCCTTGAACTTTGGCACAGCGGACCCTTCGAACCTGTAATAAAAGACGGAAAAATTTTCGCCCGGGGCGCCTGCGATGATAAAGGACAGGTATACATGCATGTAAAAGCGCTGGAAACAATGGTGAAAACAAATTCGCTGGTAACCAATATAAAATTTTGTATTGAAGGAGAAGAAGAAGTAGGCTCTCCTAACCTGGCTAAGTTTGTGAAAACGCATGCTGACTTATTAAAGGCGGATGTGATATTGATCAGTGATACGGCCATGCTCAGCCTGGACACCCCGTCAATAGACATCGGCGTGCGCGGCCTGAGTTATATTGAAGTAGAAGTGACTGGCCCAAACCGGGATTTGCACAGTGGTGTATATGGAGGCGCAGTAGCCAATCCAATTACGATACTGGCAAAGATGATTGCCAGTTGCCATGATGCAAATAACCATATTACTATTCCCGGATTTTACGACGATGTAATTGTTGCTACTGCGTCGGAACGAAAGCTGATGGCAGCAGCGCCGTATGACGAACAGGCTTACAAGGATGACCTGGGTGTAAAAGAATTGTGGGGCGAAAAATCATATACTACCAACGAAAGAACCGGCATCCGGCCAACACTTGAATTAAATGGCATTTGGGGTGGCTATACCGGCGAAGGAGCAAAAACAGTACTGCCTTCAAAAGCATTTGCGAAAATTTCTGCGAGACTGGTACCCAATCAGTCCGCCGAAAAGATTACAGAAAAACTACTGAACTATTTTACCGGCATCGCACCCGCAGGCGTTACCATTAAAGTAAGCGAACATCATGGCGGCGAACCCTACATGACACCCATTGATTCCAACGCTTACAAGGCTGCTGCACAAGCAATCAAAGCCACTTTTGGTATGGACCCAATCCCTGTACGTGGTGGCGGCAGTATTCCTATTTGCGCTTTGTTTGAAAAAGAATTGGGCGTTAAAATTGTGTTTATGGGTTTTGGCCTCGACAGCGATAACCTCCATAGCCCCAATGAAAAATATGACCTTGCCAATTATTATAAAGGCATTGAGACCATCCCTTATTTTCACAAATTTTTTGCAGAAATGAAGTAAGACGGGTATCCCGCTTCGCAAATGCCGGCAGCCAGGTTACCGGTATATGGCTTTAATTTTTTGCATGGTTTTGTAAAGCCTGATGGACACAACCCGTTTTTGATCAGCATTTTTACTGTTGAACTATGCCCGAAAAAGAGAAACTCCGTCTTGATAAATACCTCTGGGCCATCCGCCTTTTTAAAACGCGCAGCCAGGCCGGTGATGCCTGCGACAAAGGGAAGGTGAAACTAAACGGGGACAATGTAAAAGCCGCAAGAGGAGTAAACATAGGAGATGAATATGAAGTAAAGACGGAAGCCAAACGATGGCGCATTAAAGTAAACGGCCTGCTGGAGAAACGCGTGCAATATGCAGAAGCCATTAAATATTATATTGACATTACCCCGGTGGAAGAACTTGACCGGCTGCAGTTTCAGAGCTCCAGTTTCAACACCGGCAAAAGGCAAAGCAAAATTGGCCGGCCCACCAAAAAAGAACGCCGTGATTTGGATGATTTCACTGCAGACTAACCCCTTCCTGTTCTGCATTTTGAATTACACGGGGCGGTTGCACAATTCAAAATATACAATTTAAAATAATCCTAAGTTTGCCGCATGAAGATCGACATCATCTCGGTAGTACCGGAATTGCTTGAAAGCCCGCTGCAGCACAGCATCATGAAACGGGCGCAGGCAAAGGGTCTGCTGGAAGTACGGTTGCATCAACTCCGTCAATGGGCGGTTAATGAATACGGCCAGGTAGACGATTATCAGTACGGTGGTGGCGCAGGCATGGTAATGATGCCGGAACCACTGGCAAATGCAATCGAATCTTTGACAGCCACCACCACCTATGATGAGATTATTTATATGACGCCGGACGGCGATACATTCAACCAGCAAACTGCCAACCAGTTTTCGCTGAAACAAAACCTTCTGATCATTTGTGGACACTATAAAGGCATCGATGACCGCATACGGCAGCAATATGTTACAAAAGAAATTTCTATTGGCGATTATGTACTTAGTGGAGGAGAACTGGCGGCCGCAATCGTAGTAGACGCCATCGGAAGATTGTTGCCAGGTGTATTAAACGATGAGACCTCTGCGCTGTTCGATTCTTTCCAGGATAACCTGCTCGCGCCACCGGTTTATACGAGACCGGCTGATTTCCGCGGTGTAAAAGTTCCCGACATCCTGTTGAGTGGCGACCCAAAAAAAATAGCGGATTGGCGGTATGAACAGTCGCTGCAGCGTACCCGCGACAGGCGGCCTGATTTACTGGATGACTGATCAATAATTTGTACGGTCCGGACTTTTGCCAAGCAGCAATGTTTTTTTAATTAATTTGCCTTTCGTCAACCAAACCAGCAGCGCCGCCCCGAATCTGAATTTATGAGATTTTACAAAAGCAATTTTCTTGTTACTGCATTGCTATCTTCTTATTTTCTGACCGCGCAGGAAAAACGTGCCATTAATTACCAGCAACAATTTCAGTTGCACATCAACAAAACAATAGGTGCTATCAAAATAGATGGCGAACTGGACGAGGCTACCTGGCAGCAGGCAGAAAAAACATCACCGTTCTGGCGAAAATTTCCCAGCGATCACGTATTGCCAAAAAAACAAACGGAGGTAAAAGTCAGTTATGACGATACGTTTATCTATTTTGCTTTCACCGCATACGACAGTGGCGTTCGCGTAATACAAAGTTTAAAAAGAGACGGCGGTCACGATGAAAACGATGCCGTGGGTATTATGCTGGATCCCATCAACCAGCGTACCAGCGGTTTCTATTTTGTGGTAAACCCGTTCAATGCGCAATCCGATGACCAGTTAAATGGCGGGTCCGGCGAACTTACCCTTAGCTGGGATAATAAATGGTACTCCGCTACGAGGCGCTACGCCGACCGGTGGACAGCAGAAATTGCCATACCATTTAAAACACTCCGGTATACACAGGATCGGCTAACCTGGGGTATTAACTTTTTGCGTTCCGATCTTACCAGCAACGAATATTCTACGTGGACCGAAATGCCCCTCAATTTCAGGGCGTTTGATCTTGGCTATACCGGTGCCCTCATCTGGGATAAAACGCCACCTGCAACCACAGGCAATATTGCATTCATTCCTTACATAACGGGCGAAACGCACGGAAACAAAGAAGACAGTGCCGGCACAAGCGCCAGCGGCAACGCCGGCTTTGATGCTAAGGTGGCGCTGTCATCTTCTTTAAACCTGGACCTCACCGTTAACCCCGATTTTTCGCAGGTAGAAGTAGACCGCCAGGTAACCAACCTTACCCGCTACAGCATTTTTTTTCCGGAAAGACGAACATTTTTCCTGGAGAATGCTGATCTATTCGCCGACTTCGGTATCGGGCCAATACGCCCGTTTTACAGCAGGCGGATCGGCCTGGACAACAATGCCCGCCGCATTCCGATACTATTTGGCGCGCGGCTGAGTGGCAATATCACCAAGCGAACACGCATCGGCGTTATGAATATGCAAACCGGCAGAAAAGGAGATTTCGCACCGCAAAACTATGCGGCTGTAAGCGTTAGCCAGAGTGTATTCAAAAGATCGCTGGTAAGGGGTTACTTCCTCAACCAACAGGGTTTTTTATCTGCAACGGAGAAAGCCCAGGACCCATTAAAACAATACAGCAGAAATGCAGGTGCAGATTTCAATTACAGCAATCTTGCCGGCACCTGGGGCGGGTGGGCCGCCTACCATGATTCCTTTAAACCAGGTATTACAACGCAACATCATTACTCCGACTTTGGAGGAACTTATTCCAGCCGATCGTTTACGATAGTTTTTGATGCCAACCAGGTGGGCACTAATTATTACACAGACATGGGTTTTGTAGAACGCATACTCAATTACGACGCAGCGCGCGACACGAGCATACGTGTGGGGTTTAAAAGTTTTTATAACGAACTGGCTTACCGGGTACTTCCAAAAAAAGGCTTCGTTATCAGGCATGAAATTGAATACAATCATTTCTATGTACTTAACGCCGACAATTCGTTTAATGAATTTAACCAGCAGCTTTCTTACAATATGGCGTTTAAAAATTCTTCGGGCCTGAACTTTTCAAGTGAGCGGAATGCCGTAACATTATTGTTCCCGGTGTCTTTTACAGAAGGCAAACCCTTACCGGCTGCGAAATACCAATATGCCCAGGCAGGATTATTTTACGGCTCGGATATCCGCCGCATGTTTGTATATACGATTGGCGCAAGAACGGGTAGTTTTTATAATGGTAGTTTCCGGCAACTGACAGGTTCGGTTTCTCTAAGGAAGCAACCACACCTCAATATTACCGTGCAGGCAGAATACAATAAACTTGTTTTTCCAGGGCAATATGGCAAAGCTGCATTGTTTTTAATTGCCCCCAGGATAGAGCTAAATTTTTCTACCAATTTGTTCTGGACAACGTTTGTGCAGTACAACACACAGGCAAATAATTTTAATATCAACAGCCGGTTTCAGTGGAGGTATAAACCAATGAGCGATATTTTCCTGGTATACACCGATAATTATTTTACCACCCCTTTCTTTACTAATAAGAACCGGGCCCTTGTTTTTAAAATGAACTACTGGCTGAACCTTTAATTGGTTTGCCTCAGCAAGGCAGGAAGGCACGCAGCAGAAAATAATACAGCAATATAACCGCCAGGTTCAATACGATGGTTTTTCTCATAAGCCGGATTTTTTACAATTGCAGTATTGCATTAGTTGTGCCAAACCGGCCTTATCCACATAGGAGAAATACCTGTAAGCCCATGTAAAAATAGCAGGTAAAAATAGGACAACCGGAGTATCAGTATCTTATAAAAAAACAGGCGTGATTAACCACGCCTGTTTTACAACTAACTATGTAATGAATGCTTGTGCCTGACTATGCCCCTACGGATTCATGTCTTTCATTGCCTTCTTCTTTTGCTTTTAACTCCATTTCAGCGAGCTTCTTTTTACCATATGCCAGCCGTGTTATCAGTACAAACAACACCGGTACAATAAAAATTGCAAGCAGCGTAGCCGCAATCATACCGCCCAATACCGTCCAGCCAATAGTAGAACGGGCAACCGCACCGGCCCCCTCAGCAAATGCCAGCGGTAATACACCAAGGATAAACGCAAGAGACGTCATAACGATGGGGCGTAAGCGCAAATCAACCGCCTCCAGGGTGGCCTGAAGCAACGGCGTACCGCGGTCTACCCTTTCTTTCGCAAATTCTACTATAAGAATGGCGTTTTTGGCCGCAAGCCCTATCAGCGTTATCAATCCAATTTGTGCATATACGCTGTTGGTGAGGCGGGGTATTAATGTAAGCGTAAGGATGGCACCAAATGCCCCCAGTGGCACTGCCAGCAATACGGAAAAAGGAACCGACCAGCTTTCGTACAGTGCCGCCAAAAAGAGGAATACAAATACTATGGACAAAGAAAATATGATAATGGTACTGCTGCCGGAATTGATTTCTTCGCGGCTCAATCCGGAGAATTCATAACCATAACCAGCTGGTAACACCTTGGCGGCGGTTTCCCGAAGGGCCTCAATTGCCTGCCCACTGCTGTAACCGGGGCTGGAACCACCGTTGATTTCTGCCGTGCGAAAAAGATTATAGTGCGATACCAGCGGCGCGCTTTCCGTTACTTTATAAGTGACCAGTGTACTCAGCGGAAGCAGCGTGCCCGCCCCGTTACGAACATAATATTTATCGAGGTTGCCGATACCGGCCCTGAAACCGGTGTCTGCCTGTGCTACCACGCGGAAATTTCTTCCGTAAATCGTAAAATCATTTATATACCGGCTGCCTAAAAATGTTTGCATAGTGCCGTATACTTCTGAAATAGAAACGCCCAGCTTTTTACATTTCTCCCTGTCTACATCTACCTGGTACCCTGGCGTCCGGGCCGTAAAAAATGAAAAGGCGCGGCTGATCTCCGGGCGCTTATTGGCTTCTGCAACAAAATTCTGTACTACTTTTTCAAACTGCTTGATATCGTCGGTACTTTCTTTTTGTTCCAGCTCAAAAGTAAAACCACCCGTTTGCCCCAGCCCCGGTATGGCAGGCGGGGATATAACGATAATATTGGCACCTTTTATTGACGTAAACTTTTGTTGCAATGATGCAATCAGGCTGCTTAGCTGCAGTGATTTATCGCCGCGTTCGCTCCAGGGCTTTAACTGCGTAAATACGGTACCACTGTTTGATTTGGAGGCAAATGTTACTACGTTCAAGCCGCCCAAGCCTGCATAATGCGCCACGCCCGGTGTTTTTTGAAGAATCTTCATGATACTGTCCAGTACCTCAAGGCTACGGGTTGTGGAAGATGCTTCTGGTAGTTCATAGGTTACAAACAAACGCCCTTCGTCTTCTGAAGGAATAAAACCCGTCGGCTTGTTTTTAAACAAAAGCCCGGTACCCACAAAAATACATATCAGTACAATGATGGCATATGGGGTTGCTTTGATGGTTCTTTTAACGCCGGCGTTGTAATGATCTGTTGTTCTTTTAAACCACTTGTTAAACCGATAAAAAAACTGGTTCAACCCTTTTGATTGTTTGTCCAAATGCATGGGCCGTAAAAACATCGAACAAAGGGCGGGCGTAAGCGATAATGCCACGAATGCAGATATCAATACAGAGATGGCAATGGTAATCGCAAACTGCTGGTACAATCTTCCCACAATGCCCGGTATAAAAGCTACCGGCACAAACACTGCCGCCAGAATTAATGCAATGGCCACTACCGGACCCGATATGTCTTTCATTGCCTTGGAGGTGGCCTCCTTCGGCGATAATCCTTCGGAATCAATATAATGCTGCACCGCTTCTACCACAACAATGGCGTCATCCACAACAATACCGATGGCCAGTACAAAACCAAACATGGTAAGGGTGTTAATAGTAAAACCCAGCGGAATAAAAAATGCAAAAGTACCAATAATGGAAACCGGGATAGCCAATACCGGTATCAGCGTAGCCCGCCAGCTTTGCAGGAAAAGAAATACCACCAGTATTACCAGTCCAAGTGCTTCCAGCAATGTGATGATTACCTCGTGAATAGAAACTTGTACTACCGATACGCTTTCGAATGGAACTACGTAATCAATATCTTTTGGAAAAGAAAGTTTCAGGTTATTCATAGCCTCTGTGATACCCTTTGCCACGTCAAGCGCATTACTGCCGGGCGCCTGGTACACCAGCAGGTAAGACGCTCTTTTACCATCTACAAATGAATTGCTGGAATAACTGAACTTTCCAAGCTCCACGCGCGCTACGTCTTTGAGGTAAACAATTGATCCGTCCTGCGGCTTGGTACGCACGATGACATCATTAAACTGTTCCGTACTGTTGAGCCGGCTATTGGTAAAAACGGTATACTCGAAGGCTTGCGCTTTTGACTGCGGCGCAGAACCCACCGAGCCCGCAGCTATCTGAAGATTCTGTTCGGTTAACGCGGCGATTACATCATTGGGGGTTAAACCCAGCTGTGCCATTTTATCAGGTTGTAACCAAACCCGCATACTAAAATCATCTGCCCTGGTAAATATATCACCCACCCCCGCCACGCGCAGCAGGGCATCCTTTACAAATATATTGGTGTAGTTATCTACAAATGTTACGTTATGGCTACCCTCCGGCGAAAACATTGCAACCAGCATCAGAATACTGGGGTTGCGTTTGCGGGTGGTTAAGCCAAGCCGTTTTACATCATCCGGCAATTGCGGCGTGGCAATGCCTACCCTGTTTTGAATATCCAATGCGGCTATGTCTGGGTTGGTACCTACTTTCAGGTTAACATTAATAGTGGTACGGCCGTCGCTCGTACTGTTGCTTTGCAGGTAGGCCATACCCGGGGTACCGTTTACCTGTGTTTCAACGGGTGTAGTAACTGTTTGCTCTACGGTCTGTGCATCCGCACCGGTAAAACTGCCGGTGATCTGTACAATCGGCGGTGTAATATCCGGATACTGGCTGATGGGCAGGTTTAAGATAGCGAGTACGCCCAATAATACAATTACAATGGATATAACTATAGCGGTTACTGGTCTGCGTATAAAAGTATCTGCAATCATCTAATTTATTTCGTTACATGTTTCGTAATGAGGAAGCATTACTGCTTAGGTTTTGCGCTGCTGTCGGGTTTTGCTGCGCTGCCGGCTGCGCTTGCCGGCTGAACCACCACGCCATCGCGTAGTTTTTGCACGCCTTCTGTCACCACTTTATCATTCTCTTCCAGTCCACTCTTTATCATAATCTTATCGTTGATCACCTGCCCCGTTATTATCTTATGCTGTGACACCTTATTGCTATCACCCACCACGTATACAAAGTATTCGCCCATCTGTTCCATTACGGCTTTGGCCGGAATTAAAAGCGACTGGCTGTTACCGTTATTCCTGACGCGTATATTGCAGCTCATGCCTGCTTTTAGCAATTTGTCTTTGTTAGGGAAAATAATCCTGGTTTTAATGGTCCCTGTCTGCGGATCCACGGCACGGTCAATGAAACTGATATGCCCGGGAGATGCATACACTGACTGATCCGGAAGCGCAAGCGAAAACGTAGAATCTTTGGCGCCATTTGTTTGTTGCTGCAGCGCTAAAAACCGGGCAATCTCTTTCTGGTCTACTGCTACATCAACTGCAATGGGGTTATCTGACGAAACCGTATTTAAAATGGTTTGGCCTGGCGATACCGCGGTACCCAGTTTAACCTGCGAGATACCGATGGTACCTTCAAAAGGAGCATAGATTGTAGAATAACGTACAGCGGTTTGCACGCTGGAAACATTGGCTTTTGCGGCTTCCAGTTGCATTTTAGATGCCTGTAAGTCTGCTTGCGCATGGTCAACGGTCTGGCGGGCAATGGCATCACTTTTTTGCAGTTCTGCATAGCGATCGGCATCCTGCTGTGCCTTCCCGAGGTTTGCCTTAGCAACGTTGAGGTTGGCTACGGCCTGGTTATAGCTGGCATCGGATTGTTGCTGATCGATGGAATACAATTTTTGGCCTTTACTTACATGCTGACCATCTTTAAAAAACACACCCGTAATATAACCGGTTACCTGGGGCCGCAGCTCCACTTCATTCAATGCTACTACGGTAGCGGGGTATTCATCAAAATATACGGCGTTGCCTTTCTGCACGGTAATAAATGTAATGGGTACCGGTGGCGGCGCTTTGGGTGCTGCTGCGGGTTTACCGGAAGAGCCACAGGAAGAAATCAGCACAACGCTTACACATACAGCCAACAGGTTTATAAAATTCGGTTTCATATATAACAGTGATTTATACATACTTGGTTTAATATTGAATGGTCCCCAGTTCTCTTTGCACATCCAGCTTGCTGCTGATTACCTGGTACAGGGCATTGGTATAGTTTACTTGTGCAGAACGCAAATCAGTCTCGGCAAAGATGACGTCCAGATAAGTTTTTATACCAGCCTTATATTGTAATTGTATGGTGTTGTAGACCTCGGTTGCAATGGCGAGGTTATCTTTTAATATAAAATAATAAGTAAAATATCCTTTGTAAGCGGAAATGGCCTGTGTATACGAAGCGCTGATGTTGTTTTGCAATGCAAGGATGTCATAGTCCACCCGTTTCAGCTGCAGCGTCGCCTGCCGTATCTGCTGTACTCTTTTTCCACCCTGGAAAATGGGAAAAGCAAGGGATATGCCCGCAAATGAATTGGGATAGTTCTGGTTGTATAGTTTGCCGAAATCATCATTTAAAAAGTTCAGGTTGTAGTTACCAAAGCCGGCCACGGACGGCAAATAACCCCATTTATAATAGGCAAGGTTGCTGGCCTGCAGGCGTTTTTGGGTTTGTAACAACTGGTACTCGATCCTGGTTTCGTAACTGACGCCCTGGCTGGTATCTACAAAAGCATCGCGTTCCAGCTGCGCACTGTCGTAGGTTAGGTCAAGGATGGCCTGGGCCGGGTATCCCATCTGGTTGCGCAGGTTGGCATATTTTGCAACCAGGTTTTCTTCATTTTGTTTTTTCTGGGCTTTGGCATTATTGAGTGCGATGGTAGCCCGTTTATAGTCAATTTTATCAACGATGCCACCCTGGTACTGGTTATAAGCATCTTTCAGGCTTCTTTCCAGCCGCACCAGTGTTTCATTATCCAGATCAATTTGTTTTTGGGTAAGCAACACATCATAAAACGCTTTGCTAACA
>JBDSEV010000091.1:0-72868 GCA_039919885.1 Chitinophagaceae bacterium | reverse complement strand
CGTTATAATCGCTGTAGTTTGCAGGATTGAAAGAATTATTGGGTGAGGTTGCCGAACGTGTGAGAATTGCCGGGCCGGCGGAAGTAGTATTGGTACCTACTTCCAGCCGGCCGCTGTTAAACAACCGCATTTTTTCTGTGGAGTTCGTACCGCCATTGTTTCTTGTAAAGAAAACAATATTGGAAGGCCAGTTGCCGCTGTTGGCACCAGTAGCCGCAATATTCAGGTTTTGACCGGTTGTTGATCCGGGGTAGGTAGACTGTATAACGCCGCCGTTATAATTTGCATAAGTGGCAGGGTCAAAGACGGTGTTCGGGGACTGATCGGCGCGGGTAACGATTGCCGTGCCAATTCCGGTTGTGGTATTGCCGACTTCCAGCCTGCCGCTGGCAAGCAAGCGCATCTTCTCCGTGTTATTGGTTATAAAAGGAAGGTCGGTGTTGCTGGTTGTGCCTAAATTCTGGGGGCTGCCCAGGTTGTTTCCACCGGGCACCCATGCTGTAGGGTTACCAGGGGAAGTCTCAGCGGCCACCAGCCAGCCTGCGCCATTACTCACCAGTTTAATCGTCTGGTTGGTGGTGGCTAAAATCCAGTTTGCCTGGCCGTCTATTGTCTGCGCGGCAATAGTTGCAACGGTCAACGGAGAGGTACTGGTGCTTTTAATCCAATACGTTCTTCCCGCACAGGTCGTCGCATCCGGAAGCGTTAGTGTGGCGGCTGCTGTGCCGGTAAAAACGAGCAGATTGTCTGCCAAAGATGCGGCAGTGCTAGTAGTAAAACCGCGGTAGGCGGCAGAAACCGAACCGCGTACATCCAGCGTAGAATGAGGGGTGAGCGTACCTACACCCACCTGGGCATTACCAGCTGTAAAAATTCCAGCGCATACTAATAGCGGGAATAGAAATTTCTTTTGCATGTCAGTATTGTATTTTTTAAAATAATGAGGATAAAGAACCTCGCCTTTGCGGAGGTGCTCGCTTTGTAGTGAGGTAAGTTTTACAGCGTTTGGATTCAAGAAGGGTAAACCGGAGTACGAAGTAAATCCCTTTTTATTTGATGGCAATACCCTAAACGTGGTATACTTCAGCTCGAAGGTTATTGAAACGCATGCGAAGATGATTGGCATCGTAGCTTTGCGTGTACCATTAAATGTTCAGGTACGCCAACGGCAGCTGGTATGGCGAAAAAAATTGGGAAGGCCGGAGATTTTCTTGAGGACTGTTTCAATTCGCTAACGACGCTGAATGGTTTGTTCCTGCGCTTGTTCCTTTACGCCCATCACCAGCCACCACATGCAAAGGGATAGCTCACCAAGGAAAGCCGGTATGGCAAAATATATGAACAGGTCTGCCTTTGGTAAAAGGAATAAGGTCAGGGTATTTATTAAATAGGCCAATCCTGCAATGGCATACAGTATGCCCAGCACCCTGGGAACGATCGCTGATCTGTATATCAAATAACCTGCAATCATACAGTAAAACGCAAAGAAAATAAGGGCAATACCGTAACCGTGAGATTGCACGCTGAGGCCATGTTTCGCCAGAACGGCGAGTTGCCCAGGCTGAAATGCCGACAGGTAGGTTTCACCCCCCAGGTAAAGCAGGGTAGATACCTGGTTATTTAAATTGGCTGCTATCGCCGCCGTTTGCACAACCACAAAGAACACCGCCAATATTGCAAGGTATTTATTGACCGGTTTAAACAAAATATAGACTATTAACACAATAGGAAGTCCGCATACCAAATTAACAAGATCTGCCACGAGTCCGGCCCGGAAAAGGAAATCTGCATTTCGGATATTATGAGCCGTTGCAACGGCATCACCGGGCACGCTGAGCCGCTGCCGCACAAATACTTCTGCAAAAAGGCCGGTTGCGATTACCACCAGGTATAGCGCCCCCGCAATTCTTGCCAGCTTTTTATTTGAATACATCTTGGTGGATTGAATTAGCAATATCTATCTGAGCTTCCAGTTGATTGCATGGCAATATAAGTTTTAAAATGAAACGCGGGGCAAGATTCCCGCGCTTCGTCGGCAAGTTAGGAGGCACCCGAAAAATTGGAGTTGATTTTAAAATACCGTCCTTCGGGTATTACTGCCGTATGGTTGCTAATTAAAAAAACGCCGGAATTCCAAAGCGACAGTTTTGTTTTTGTTTTGAATAATTTACTGAAAGACTGAGCATGTTCAAAGCCCAACTCGTAGGCAACTGCGCTTACGGATAAGCTGGTAGTGGATAATTTTTCTTTGGCTTTTTCGATCAGTTTATGACGGATGTGCTGCTGCGCACTTTGCCCGGTTGAATTTGTTTCCTGGTAGTTTAACTGGCACTCATTCTTTCACCATTGCGTTTATAGTATATTTATCCAAATTTAAAAACCGGATCAGTCTTATCCGCGGTTATTAGAAACAGGCTTTTAAATCATCTTTTATGAATCTTTCAGACAGTGCCACTATACGCAGCTTCCATCACAACGCCATTGCCAAATACGGCCCGGGTACTATAGATGCGCTGGGTTGGATAAGCGCCGACTCACAAAGCGCGCGGTTTGAAGCACTTTGCCGGATGGCAAATTTTTACGGACACAACATTTTGGATATTGGGTGCGGGCATGGCGATTTGCGGAGTTATATTGGCAACACGTGCGCCGTTTTTAATTACACCGGTATTGAGCAAATACCAGAGATCCTGGAGATTGCTGTGCAACGCCATGCGCATTTGCCCGATACAGGTTTTATTGAAGGTGATTTTTCTGAGGCCGAATTGCCCGCCGCAGATTACATACTGGCCAGTGGCGTGTTCAACTACCGCAGCAGTGATCCTTTATATGTGTACAACATGATTGAGCGATTATTTTATCACTGCCGGCTGGGTTTTGCATTTAACCTTTTAAGCAGGCTTAAATACCCCGATGATGCAATTGCTGCTTACAACCCCGCTGACATAACAACGTTTTGCCGCAGACTCACTAACAAAGTGCAGGTTATAGATGGGTATTGGGAGGATGATTTTACCGTGCTGATGTATCATTGAATACGAGCAGGATATAGCGCTGGATTTTGAAAGCCGGCGCTGCTACCGTTAAAATATACACTAACCTTCGTCCCGCAATCTAGTGTGCTAACGGTCACTTGTACCCGCAGAATCTTTTACGTGGGTGCGGCAGCCAAATGAACATGGGCACGTGACGCCGGTATACCCGCTTCGTGGTATTGGTATGTCGTTTTTTTTAAATAGTTTGAGCTGCGATTATATGTAAGCGCTATGAAAAGACAACTATTATATTACGCAATTGCCCTTCTTTTAACAGTGGAGTGCAGCAGTTGCAGTACGGTTCGTCTCCGCACAAATGCCGCGCAGGGGGATGCGCTTGGCTGTAAATCCTGTGAGGGAAATTTAAACCGATGGTTTTGGGGGTATCTCTATAATGGTGAATTTGCCGTAAATAACTGCGAGAGCAAAGCATTACAGGGCGTGCAGGTGAAAACTACTTTCTGGCAGGGAACAGTCACCGTACTAACGCTCGGTATCTACTGCCCGGTTAAGGTTAGCTGGACATGCGCTAAACTAGAATAACTAAATTACAAATCTATGCCGGCAAGGGCACCCGTTATCAGTTTTGAAACTGCGTTTTCGTTTGAGAACAAACACCTCACGCATACAATTAATTGTGCCAGGAAGTACAGGGTTGGTGCGCCTTTTCCGCGCGACCCCGATAGAAACATAGAAGATATGGGGGCGGTGGCTCAAGCACTCGAAGCAATTATCAGCGAAGCAATTGATGCAGGGGTAACCTTACGGGCAGCCGGCGGCGCGTGGTCTTTATCGGACGTCGCCTTTCCCGGCGACTGGTTACTGGATACCTTTAGCCTCAACCTCAAATGGCGTATGAGAAGGGAAAATGTACTGAATGCGTACGCCGGAGATTTTGATAAACTTTACCTGTTTCAGTGTGGCAATAGCATCGACGAGGTAAACACCCGGTTGGAACGGGACGGTAATTCACTGTCTACCTGCGGTGCCAGTAACGGCCAAACCATTGCCGGTGCGGTGTCTACCGGTACGCATGGTTCCGCGTTTCAATACGGATCGATGACGCGCTACATCGCAGGCATTCACCTGGTGGCGGGACCAGGCAATACCATCTGGCTTGAACCAGCAACAAGTCCGGTTGTAACAACTGCATTCGCCGATGCACTGGGTGCCCGCCTGGTGCAGGACGATGAAATGTTTAATGCGGCATTGGTAAGCTTTGGTTCATTTGGCATTATCGCTGGTATTTTAATTGCCGCAGAACCAAAGTATGAACTTGAATGCAAGCGTCAGCGCATTTTATTGAAGGATGGACTTCGGGAAGTAATGGACACCCTTACATTGGAAAATATTGCCTTGCCCCATCCAGGAAAAATGCCCTGGCATTTTGAGGTTACATTCAATCCGCACGACCTGGACTGCGGTGGTTATGTTAGAACCATGTACAAAAGCATTTTTGACGAAAACCGGCCCGCAAACCCGCCAAAACCCAACGGGTCCATTGGGCCGGGTGAAGGTTTATTGTCCGTGATTAGCGGAATAGCAGGTATAGGCGATGCTGCAGCCGTGGGAAAGATAGTCGGCTTGCTGGTGAAAAGTAACCTGCCGGTAGACGGACCCGATCAAAAGCCCTTTACCGGCGCGTGCAGTGAAGTCTTTACCACAACTTTTCTTCGCGGCAAGGCAATGAGCATGGAACTGGGCATTGCATTGGAAGACTCCACAAAAGTATTGGACCTGATACAGAGCCTCCATCCCGAAGTGGATGTATACGCAGGCGTTATCTCTTATCGCTGGGTAAAAAGTGGGCCGGAACTACTCGGCTGGACTAAATTCCCCATTACGGCAACCATAGAATTTAACGCCGCACACAACAGCCGGACGATTGATTTTTACCGGCGGCTATGGCAGGCACTCCAGGATAATAATATTGATTTTACCCTGCACTGGGGACAAATGAGTGAATTTACGCCCGCTTTATTACGCAAAATGTATGGTGTGTCAGTTGACAAGTGGAAAGATTGTCGGAAGCGTTTAATGACAGACGCATCACAAGCGGTATTTACAAATGACTTTATGAAAAGATGTGGACTGGATTGAGGCAGGTAACGGTACATCTCAAACGCAAATGGATGGAATAAAAAATGCCAGCAATGGGCAAACTTTCAAGGCTTAACTGCTTATTTTAATTTGAAGAAACGCCTTAACGCAGCGAAACAAAAAATCCCAATAGTATTTGATGAATGCCTATTGCCTGGCGCCAGCAACAGGAGCCGGTTTTTGCGAACTTACCCGTGGCGTGGGATAAAAAGAATAGTTGCTGCTACTCACACCAATGCTTCCCGATATGGAAAATGTTCTTGCATCGTTTACATACATTAAGCCAGCCTGTAAACCCGGACTAATACCCCAGCCGTGGTTGTTGAACCCGTTATTCAACATATAATTTTTAGACGGGCCGATGCTGTTGAAGGAACGGTTAACGTTGAAATAGACAGGTGTAACACCAACGCCCGCGAAAGCATAGAGGTTGTTATTTAAGCGGTGGTTTAGCTGCAACCCAAGTTGTACCGGTAAAAAACTTGTATTGCCCCCGTTAAAAAATCCGATACCTGTGCCTATGCCGGCATAACCGCTGACAGACCATTTTTGCTGTAACCGAACGCTGTCGTTTAACAACTGGTGACGATTAAAAACACCGGTCTGCAAATCATTCGTTCCGTTGAAAGGCAACGTTGATTGCGCCCGCGCTGCTAAAAAAGACGTGAAACAAAGTATAAATAATATTATGATGCGCATGCAGTATTTCTTAGTGTATAAAAGTAAAGTTTTTAGATGATAATCAGGTTAATGTGCACAATCTTCCAATAAGCGAAGTTTCCTGTAGACGGGGGTTTAAACAAGGGAAAAATTCATAATTCTTTCACAAATCATCACAGAAAAACATGCAGTTTCATTTTTCTTGTCGTGGGTAGTTGGGGATATTAAGTCCAAGGATAATATTGTGTGCTGCAGTTTGCAAATCATCTTTTTTGCCCAACTTTAGAATGCCGCTGCCGCCGCGGTTTTCCAGCGCTTGTCTTTTGGCGGGTGTGAGTAATGGGTCATCGTCAAAAACAAATTCATCGATGTAATACTCATCTTTTATTCCTGGTTCTTTAATGGCGATATGAATATGCGCAGGCATGCTGTGGTCCGGGTAGGGTGCAGGACGGATGGTGTAAATGGCGTATTGCCCCTGATCACCCGTTTTTACCCAGCCACGAATATGGCCATGTTTCGTTGCCTCCTTTTGTGTGTTCACCGGTGGAGAATAATATCCGTTGTTGTCTGTTTGCCAGTAATAGATGACGGTATTTGGTGCAGCCGTCTTTCCGTCGCGGTGATAAGTTACGCCGGACACCAATAGTTTTTGGCCGTTTTCTTTCCAGCCTGCACTGGTATCTACGGGTTTAATGGTTGCCGACATACCGACAAACATCAATTCGCAACCATCGCAGCCACCGCCTACGAGCTTCCCGGCGGGTGATATGCCTGTAGTAGTGCCCGACTTGCCCCCCTGTCCATGACAACTAGCAATGAAAATCGGAAATACCATTAACACGAAAAACTGTTTTGTATTCATAGATAAGAGTTTGATGGTTAAATGTGCTGGCTGTATAGCAGGCAGTATCGACAGTACGATTTTTTCTTTTTGAACCTGTTTGCAAAGTAGCATTATTGCTGTTGCCTGTCCGTCGTTTACCGCTATTGTCGGATATACCATAGCGCAGGTTTGGCTTACGCAATTTCACTTTTGTACAGGAATTTTGCCATAACAAGAACAATTAAAATTAGATTAGCAGGGTCGCTCGGCCATATCGGTAATCCGCTGACCAATCAACTTGTACAAAGCGGACAAATAGCATAGATGCTAGTGTACACCTTATTTTTTTCCGCCATTTTATAAGGGTGCTTGATGGTACGGTTTAATTATCGGCGTGCTAACTTAATAAAGGGTATATTTAATCCTTGCTCCTCATCATTGTTTTCTATAGCAACAGCACGAACTTTTTTTATTTTTTTCATTTCTAGGGACCAGTTAAAGTTTTTTCCACCATTTTTTCAATTTTTTTTACGTTAAACTGTTGCATTAGTGATAGTTGTCATGTATGGCAACCAATATCAATTCATTTTAAGTGATATTTATTTTTCTCAAAAACCATTATGACAGAAAAAGAATTCCTTGCCGGTTTGGGGCTAAAAATAAAAGAGTTGCGGCTTCAAAAAAACATTTCTCAGAAAGATTTGGCCATGGAATGTAATTTCGAAAAGGCAAGTATGTCCAGGATTGAATCTGGTAAAACAAATATCACCATTCTTACCCTCTATAAAATCATGCATGCCCTAAATGCAGATGTAAAAGACTTTTTTTAACCCTGCAACAATCTCCGGATTGTTTTTTAAAATTCTATACCGCGCAATTCAGTGCTTAGATAAATTGCATCTGCACGGCCATTTTTATCAGCGAGGCCACATTTTTTGCTTCAAATTTGGAAAGCAGGTTTTTTCTGTGCGTATCTACTGTAGTACTGCTTATAAATAGTTTTTGCGCTATTTCATTGTTGGTCATGCCTTCTGCAATCAGTTCCAACACCTCTTTTTCGCGACGGGTAAGCACCGGGTTTTCGCCATTAATATTCTTTCTTAATGATTGCGCAGCTTCATGACTCAGGTACTGCTTGCCGCGTAGGACCGTATGTATGCCTTCCATCAGTTCCTGCTGGGTAGCGTTTTTGAGCACATAGCCGGACGCGCCGTTTTCCATCATCTTTTGGATAAAGCTTTGCTGGTTAAACGTACTCAGCCCGATAACGTGCACACCGGGATATTTTTCAATTACTTCTTTGCATAGTACAATACCACTTTTATCCGGCAAGTTTATGTCCATCAGTATAATATCCGGCACCTGCTGCTGCAGAAACGCAAGGCAGGAAGCGGCGGTCATGGCATGGCCCATCCACTCAATGTCCTGCTCGTGCTGTAACAATGAGCGGATGCCTTCCACCACCATGTAATGATCATCTGTTATAAAGACTTTTGTTTTCATTATACGTTTATTTCAATCAGTACCGAGGTGCCGCTGTCGGGTGTGGAATGGATATCCAGTTTCCCTTTCAAAAATTCAACGCGGTGCTGGATATTACTCCAGCCAATTCCCCGTGAATTTTTCAAAATACCAGTGTCAAAATCTTTCCCGTCATCTTCTACCGTAATGGCGAGTTGGCCGTTCGTTTTAGTAAGTTGCACAATGGCATTTTTTGCCGAGGCATGTTTGATACTGTTATTAACCAGTTCCTGAACTATCCGGTAAATGGTGATTGCGGTTGTTTGATCAACGGCCGTGTTTTCCATACCTATTGATAAGTAATTTACTTTTAAAGCGCCACTTTGGTAGATATCGTTACAAAAATCTTTCAAAGCTGTATCAAGCCCAAACTTAATGAGCGCTTCCGGCATCATATTGTGTGCTACGCGCCGCATCTCTTTTATGGAACTGTCCAGCATATCCACGCTTCGGTCAAATGCCTGCGCATTTTCTGGCGTCATTACCAGGTTGCCCTTCATCGTATTCATAGAATATTTAATGCCGCTGAGCATACCACCCAGGCTGTCGTGCAGATCTTTTGCCAGGCGGGTTCTTTCCTGTTCTTCTCCTTTAAGCACGGCTTCGGTGGCGGTTAACTGCTGCGAAATCTCAAGTTCGTTGATACGTTGCTGCTGTAATTTCTGCTTATTGCGGTACGCCCGGTAAGAAAGCAAAAAGATGGTTAGCAGCAGCACGCCAGAGCCAACCAGCAGGTAAATAAATAGTTGTCTTTTTTCCAACTGTGCATGCTGCAGCGTAATCTGGTTGTCTTTTTTTCCTGCCTCATATTTACTCTCCATCTCCGCAGTACTCTTTACTATCTGTTCGTTCAATGCAGTTTCCCTGATAGAATCCCAGCTTTTCCTGGCATCAATCAGTGATTTGAAATTACCCTCTCTTGCGGCAATATAGGAAAGCAGGGCAAAACTGTTTTGTAAATCGTCTGTGAGGCTGTCTTTCTTTGCCATGGCAATCGCCTCCCGGATGTATTTTCCTGCTGCTGCATTATTGCCAGTGTAAAAGTTCGCAGCAGCAATCGCGTATTTGGCAGAAGCCATTACCTGGGTACTTTGCAGCGCTTCTGCCAGCACAGCAGATTGCTGCGCCAATACCATCATCTTATCAAATTGCCCAAGATTTGCAAACAAGTTACAGTGTTGCATGTACAATACAACCAGTGCGTACTTGTCGTTGTTTTTGAGCGAAGCGGCTTCGGCCCTTTCAATAAAATACAATGCACTGTCGCGCTTGGCAAGGTTTTCATAGGCCCCGGCCAGCGTACCGTAGACCCGGTTGATGTAGTCATTTCGTTTCTTGTATACGCTGTACAGTTTAATTGAATACAGCGCGCAGTCGGCACTCTTTCGGTACTGCGCTATATTGAGGTAGCAGTTGGCCAGGTTGTGGTAGAGGGGTGAAAGTTTGGCCGAATCTTTCAGCGCTTCTATAACTCTTTTTACTTGTAATGTATAGTCAAGCTGTTCATGGTATTTTTCCAGGAAGCTGTAACTAATGGCGATGTTATTTAGCATAATAGCCACCAGCACAGAATCTTTCAATTGCCTTGCCAGCGCCAGTCCGACATTGGCATGTTCCATGGCCGCAGTATAATTTCCTTTTGTATAGGAAAATACTGAACTTCTTTCATGGTATAAATATTCCCCTTTTGTATAGTGCAGGGAATCCGACAGTGCTTTCGTTTTTTGTAAATAAAAGCTGCAGGAATCCAGGTTGTTCATTTCATAGTAGAATGCGAGCTTGTAAAGCAACTGCACCTTATTGGTGTCGGGCTTTGCTTTACCCAGCAAATTCAAGAGGCTATCCCGGTTCGCACCCGGCTGTGCAAACAGGGGCATGATACAGCCAATCAGTAAAAAAGTAAAAACATATTTTTTCATGCTATTAACGCTTCAGCACAGCGGTGGCTTTTTCTGTTTATGATTAAATGTCCACTTTCCCGCTAAGCCGATCCACTGCGTTGCGGATACTGTTCGGCCCATTGCTTTCGACTGCGCCTGCGGTCTTCTCTTCCTTTGGTTGTATAAGTTTCCGCAGCAAGCGGTTTTTTCTTTGTTCGGACTGAGCATGGGAAAACGACGGGCAGAAAACCAACCGTACTAATAAATAAGAAATCCTTTTACTAATGTATGAGCTTTGTGGCCACTGTACAAATAAAGCAAATGCCCGTGCGCGGCTTTCTCCCCTTTTTCCATGATTTTTTGATTTTCAATAAATATCCTGTTTTTCGGGGATAGGCAGCAGGATAAATGAAAATACTTTTATCCCCTAAAATCAACCACCATGAAATATTTTTTCTTTTCTTTTTTGTTTGCCCTCAGCGCTTTGTCATCACAGGCTAAAATCTGGCGCGTCAACAATAACCCGGGCGTAGTCGCGGACTTTACCAATTTCGCGGACGCAGTAGCTGCTGCAACGGCCGGTGATACTATTCACCTTGAACCCAGCGTCAGCAATTACGGTACCAACAGTATAACACTGGCCAAACGCATCACCGTAATAGGACTCGGTTACTTTTTAGATCCATCCAGTACAGCAGAACCTGCCAATACCGGGCTACAGGCCGCAACAAAAGATGGTCGCCTTGATTTCTTTCGCATCGGTGCCGGCGCAGACGGCAGCAGGTTTATCGGCATTAACATTGCAGGCGGAGCATATTTTGTTGGGGGTGCAAATATTTCTTTTGAAAAAGTATATTTTTCGTCCGGTTGCTATTTTGAAAATGGCACCAATGACGCGTATAGTTTCCGGAAATGCTTTTTTAATAATGGCGTGAGTATTAGTATGTCGGGAACGGCAGTCGTTACTAATTTTGTAGCTGAAAATAATATCTTTTACAACGGGGCCTTTACATCACTGGCCGCATTGTCGGGTTCCGGAAATATTTTTAGAAATAATACCATTATAGGTGGCAACGCATTTGCGATGTCCAATACCTATATCGCCAATAATATTTTCGGAACAACATCGGCATGTGTTTTCACAAACAGCACGATTAAAAACAATCTCTTCCAGAGCAACCAGGTGCTCCCTGGTACAGCCACAGCCAACCTCGTAAACGTTGACATGACAACCGTTTACCAGGGCGGTACTACCGGCAGCCTGGATTCCAGGGCTGCGTTAAAAGCAGGTTCACCCGCCATTGCCGGCGGGCTTACTGTTGGCGCTGTTACAACGCCGGATTGCGGGGCGTTTGGCGCTACGGATCCATACAAATTATCAGGGATACCCAATACGCCCAGTATTTATAGTTTAAGTGTTCCCACTTCTATTCCGTCCGGCAGTACCTCCATGAGCATTGGTTTCAGCACCCGGAACAATAATTAAGAAAATACGATCGCGGGCTGTCGGTTGCCGCACGAGTGCGCAATCCTGCCATCGCATGCGACGGCGCAGGTACACATTTGCTGTGTGTTTACCTGCGTGCAGGAGCAGCCTATGGTCGTTTCAAAAAAACAATGAAATGAAAAAATATTTACTGCTTGTTATAATATTAGCCAGCGCTATCTTTTCTTATGCACAGGATCCAGCGTATCCGTCCATTCCGCCCGGTGTTGCAAACATTACCGCAGCGGAATCCTTCATAGATACCGATCCGGGCGTGGGAAGTGGTGCGCCAATCAGTATTGTGCAAGCCGTCAATATCAATAATGCCATTGCAGTCATTAATGTAAACGGACTGGCCAACGGCGTTCATCGTCTGTATATTCGTACAAGAAACAATGAAGGCCGATGGAGCATTACCAATGTTAAAGAATTTTTGTACGATGCAAACCCGGTTTATTCCGCCCCGGTTGCCGCACAAAACATTATTGCTGCAGAATTTTATATCGATACCGACCCTGGTTTTGGTAGCGGCACACCAATTGCGCTAGCGCCAGGCGTTAATATTAATAATGTATCCGTATCGGTAAGCACTACCGGCTTGTTAAACGGTACACATCGTCTTTACGTACGCAGCAAAAACTTAGAAGGCCGCTGGAGTATTACTCAAATAAAAGAATTTATTGTTGATTTTAATTTTGCCTATCCGGCGGTTCCGGCCGCTGCGCAAAACATTATTTCCGCAGAATATTTTTTTGATAATGATCCCGGTTTTGGCCAGGGCAATGCCATCGCTGTTGCAGCTGGTACAGATCTTACGGCCGTGACCGCCAATATCAACCCAACCGGTCTCTCCATCGGTACCCACCGGTTGTACATCAGGTCCAAAAACCGGGAAAACAGCTGGGCCATTACATTGGTGAAAGATTTTATAGTAGACAGTGATTTCTCTTATCCGGCAGTGCCGGACGTTGCGCAGCAGGTTACTGCAGCAGAATATTTTATTGATACCGATCCGGGCTTTGGCGGCGGAACCGCTTTCAACTTTACACCCGGCACAGATGTGAGCGGGGTTGTTGCAAGCATCAATACTGCCGGCCTGGGTATTGGCACCCATCGTGTATATGTCCGATCCAGGAGCCAGGAAGGACGCTGGTCAATCACGCTGGTTAAAGACTTTATCGTCAATAGTGATTTCTCCTATCCGGTAGCACCTGCCGGCGCGCAGCAAATTAGTGCTGCCGAATATTTTATAGATGCCGACCCGGGTTTTGGCAAGGCTAACCCAATATCCGTTACACCGGGAGCCGATATAAGCAACCTGTCCGTTTCCGTTAGTACTGCCGGTCTCACCAGCGGCATACATCATTTTTGCATCCGTACAAAAAACCAGGAAGGAAATTGGAGCCTGGTTGCCAACGATAGTTTTGCGACTGGTTTTATACAGCTTTCTGCTGACACGCTGCTGTTTGGTAATGTGCCGGCAGGAAGTACAATAATAAAAAACCTTGTGGTCACCAATGCGAGCAACAGTAGCCAGACCATTGAAAACATCAGTACCCAATCACCGTTCAGCACCAATTTTAGTGGGGTTATTACAGTGGCCGCAGGTCAGACAGCCACCGTACCGGTAAGCTTTGCACCGGCCGCTGCCCATGTCTTCTCTGATTCGTTGATTGTACAAACATCAGCGGGCGTATTCAGGGTTGTGTTAAATGGCACAGGCATCCATCAAACAGCTTCATGGACCATTGATCCGGCAGTTGGTTATGACTATGGAAATATAGCCATCGGCGCAACCGCCAGTACCAGCTTCACTATCCGGAATACCGGCAACATACCAATTGATTTATCCAGCTTCAGCGCCAGTGATCCCGCATTTACAGCCAGCGTTACGCCGGGCACCATCGTGCCGGTAAATGGAACGGTTGCTGTTCCGGTATTATTTGCCCCAACCGCGATAAACCAGTACAGCAGCCAGGTAAAAATAATATCGGCCACTGCCGGCGTAGACACCGTTACCACGGTAGTACGAGGAAGCGGCTATGCGCCGGGTACGCCGCCTGTGCTGCAATACCTGCCGGCAGTACCTTATAATTCGGCCGGCGGTGTGAACCCCGCGGTTGGACAAACCGGTCTTTTCACCTATAAAATATTGTATACATCCGCTGCCAACAGGGCACCACAGGCGGGCTATCCCAAAGTAGGTATTGACTTGAACGGTGACAATGATTTCGATGATTTGGAAGAAGGGACGTTTAACATGATCAAAGAAGGCATCGGTACCGACTACATTACGGGTGTGGTATACAGTTATACGTTCAGTCATAACAACGAACGCAGTATGGCGGGCTACCAGTTTTTTGCCGTGGATGACAATGGCAATGCGGCCAGCGTGACCAATACGTATAAAAATGGGCCGGTAGTAACCAACCAGCAACCAGACTTAAGAATTTTTGCCAATAATATTTCTTTCAGCAACAACAACCCGCTTCCGGGTGAAACCTTTACCGTAACGGCTACCATCAGTAACAGTACCGCAGTGCCGGTTACCAATGTGCCGGTTAATTTTTACCGGGATACCATCTTAATTGGCAGTGCGGTGCTGCCCGCTGTAAATGCATTTTCTTCCAGCAGCATCAGCAGGGCGCTTAATTTTTCTGCCGAAGGATTTTTTCCGATTAAAGTTTGGATAGACAGCAGTAATACGCTGGGCGAAAGCAATATCCTGAATAATTATGCCATCAGACCTGTTACGGTGGGATCTCCGGCCTTGCCAGGTGGTATAACGGTTACCAGTACTGCAAGCGTGCAGCAATGTCCGCGGCTGACTGTCCTTATATCCGGCAACGCCGTTTATTTTGGAACCGGATCTGCCACGTTGGTTGCGGGCGCAGCGGTAACCATCAACACCGGAACGCAGCTACTCAATACCAGTACCGATGCCAATGGTAATTATAGTGTATTGTACACGCCTGCAAATTGCGGCGGTAGCCTGACCTATACCGTTAGTATCACTGATTTTACTTTCACCAGTGCCCTCGTTACCGCAAGTATCGCTTTGCCCTGCCCGGGCCTGAACACCTGCAGCCCGCCACCTTCACAGGGCGGAATGCTTGTGGGCGTTAGCAGTGCGCAATGCAGTAACCTGGTGGGCGGTTCTGCAAATCTCACTTTTACGTTGAAATACCGCTCCAGGAACATCAGCAATATGTGGTGTCCGTTTGATGAGATAATAAAAGATACGCTCAAGGTATTTGCAAATGGGGTACTGGTGCAAACCTTACCGAGTGCGGATTATACACACGGGCCGGGAGAAGAGCGCGTAATACCCGTGAGCCTGCCACTCACTACAACAGACCCGGTAACAATAACAGGTGAACTTAGCTACACATATATTGAATACCTACAAATACCCACTTCTATTTACCATGGTAATTTTACAAAGATGGTGGCCACCGGCGGGGGCAGTATAGAGCCTGAACAAAACTTGGCCGACCTGGCGATACAGACCTTTACACAAACAGGCTTCACGGCATTTCATTTTGATGACGCAAATGTGAAATGCGGTCCGGCAGGTGCGCATAGCGTACTGGTATTTGATTCGCTGCCTGGCGGCGCAGTTACATTACTCAAAACAACCAGGGTATCTGCATTAGGCGGTAGCCAGTCGGCACGCATCACGCTCAGCGAACCCGGCATGACGCCCGGGACGCATTTTATAAAAATAGTTACCGATGCGGATGCTGAAGTGCCTGAACAGGACGAAGCTAACAATGTATTTATTGCTAGCGTGCTTGTACCCAAACCGGATTTAATCATACAGGCGCTCAATGCTTCACCCACAGCAATGCCTGTTGGCACCAATATTCAGTTTACCGCCACCGTAAAAAATACCGGCAAACAGGCAGATAGTTTTTATGTGCGCTTCACCGTAAACAACGTGCAGCTGGGAGCGCTCAAAAAAGTCGCTTTTATTGGAGAGAAATCGACGGTACAGGTCAGTTCTGACTTCTACACCATTAACAACGCAGACAATACCTGCGGTGTTACGGTGAATGCCCATGCAGATTTTACCGGCATGGTAGACGAGGCGTTGGAAGGGAACAACGATAAATCAATTGCCATTTCATCCGACCTCTCGCCCTACCAACTGCCAACAGAATATGGTTCAGCCGGCCGGCCGGTAATAGTAAGGGTGAACAGCAGCCAGCAGTTCTATCCCGCCATCAGGAATATTGGCGAACGCGATGTAAACAATGTTTCTGTAAAATATCTGGTGAATGGGAATCCCGTTGGTACGGACAGTATTGCTTCTATCAGTGCCGGTGAGTTATTTGCTGCACATGGTTCCTTTGCGCACATTTTCACCATGCCCGGAGATTACACCGTGCAAGTGGTGGCGGACACAGCAAACAGTATTTGCGAAAACGATGAAGGCAATAATACAGGTAATTTTTATATACGCGTGGTAGACAGTAAGCCCGATTTGGAAGTACTGTCGCAGTATATATCGCCCAGTAGCCTCAATCCCAATGCAGGCCAATCCATTTCTATTGTGGGCACTGTAAAAAATGTTGGCGGCAAAATTTCAACGGCAAGTGTACTAAGGTTTATGGTAGATGATATACAGTTGGGTGCTGATGTGGCCGTGAATGCATTGCAACCCGGGACAGACACTACTGTGGCGGCCACGGCTACGTATGCTTCCATCATTGCCGGGGTGAAAGTGATGAAGATAGCAATTGATTTGGCCAATACCGTTGCAGAGGAAAGAGAAGACAACAACGAGGCCACCCGAACACTGATCGTGGGCGATGCCCCCGATATGAGCCGGGGCAATAACAGGGCAATTCGGTTTAGCCCTGCCGGGTTCAGTGCGGGGGATAGTGTAACGGTTACTTACCGGATCAGGAATAATGGTGTACAGCAGGGTACGGCCTGGGCCAGGTTCCTGGTGTATGATTCGCTCAATACGTTAAAAGGAATCGACAGCGTGCAATTCACGCTCGCTGCGGGAGATAGTGCTGTCATCAGCAAAAAAATGTTGTTTAATATTAGCAACGGCACGGTAATTACGCAGATAGTACGTTGTACACCGGTAGAATTTGATTTGCTCAACAATAATGATACCCTCGCATTCAGTACAATTGTGGTGTTAAAGGCAGCAACTGTGGTGAACAGTAACCTGGACATGAAAGCTGCGCTGCCGGATATGTTGCCCGGATGGATTGGAGGTAAATTGGTACTCGGCGCGTATGATTTGGTAATACATGGAACAATCACCAATTTCGATACAGCGCATTTCATTGTTACCAATGGTGCTGGCCGGCTAAAATTAATAAACAGCAACGCGGATAATACCTTCCCGGTAGGCGTTTCTGCAGACAATGCCAGTTTTGTACAAATCAACAACACCGGTACACCGGATAATTATACAGTTCGGGTGATGCCGTATGTACTGCAAAACGGAAGCAATGGCGATACCGTAAAATCCGGTTATGTAAACCGTACCTGGCTGATTGATGAGGAGACAGCAGGGGGCAGCGACGCAACGGTTACATTTTCCTGGAATGCTGCCGACGAACAGGCCGGTTTTGACAGGGCGCAATCACGCACCGCACATTATGCCGGTAACTGGCAACTGGGTGATATAGGCAACGCGCAAGCGCTTGGCAATGGACGGTTCAGTAAATCACAGGCCGGCTATAATAGTTTCTCACCGTTTTCGGTTACCAGTCTCAACGCAGCACTACCCCTTCATTTGATACAGTTTACGGCGGTTGCAAAAGAAAATAGCGCTTTATTAAAATGGCAGACAACAGATGAAGTCAATACAAGCTATTTCTCGGTGCAGTACAGTGCCGATGGGATTCAGTTTAAAGAAATTGGCCAGGTAGCGGCCGTAAACAGGATTGGAGAGAACGCATATTCTTTTATACATGCGCATGTTGGCGACGGCGTGCATTATTACCGGCTGAGGATGATAGACAGGGATGGCCAGTTTACCTATTCCGGTATAAGGATGGTGCGTTTGACGCAAGGAACAACATTGCAGGTCTTTCCGAATCCGGCACAGCGCTTTGTAACGGTGAAGGGACTGGAAGCAAATGGTAGCGTCTGTATACGCACGATAGATGGAAGGCAGGTATACCAGTCAAATACCACTACTCATACGCTTGTAATAGACCTGGGGAAATTGCCCGGCGGCATTTATATACTCACGTATTTACAGCAGGGTAAAATGCAGCAGCAAAAAATTGTAAAACAATAATACCGATATCGCAGAGGTTTCACCTGGCTGCGTGGAAACGAATGCTGGCAAAGCGGCGGCACATTACCCGTCGGTTGCCAGGCGGAGCAAAAAACGTCCTGTTTACCGGGGCGTTTTTTAGTGGGTAGCTGTTTCGTCTTTGCGCCGGCTTTACTGGCTGCGCCCATGCTTCAGCCTGGTTTCCTGGTAGTTTTATAGTTCGTTCATTAATACGAATATTTAATAAATTCGTTTATTTATACGAACTTAATAAAAATTCGTTCAATTATACGAACTATCTTCAATAAGAGTAGTATATTTGAATACCATTAATTTATTTTGTATGACCGTACAGGCTGTTCTTACAGGAGATATAGTAAATTCTACCGGGATGGGTGCAGCTGCTGAGAAAAGACTGTTAAAAAGTTTACAGCAGTTGCTGGCGGACCATAGTTTTGAATTTTACAGGGGCGATAGTTTTCAGGTCTACATAAAAGATGCAGGCAATGCACTGCCGGTCGCTTTAATGTGCCGGGCAGCTGCCATTAGCATAGGGGGCCGTGCCGGCGTGTTGTCAGATATAAGAATCAGCATCGGGCTGGGCAAAGTGGTGCAACCTGTAAAAACGCTGGGCACAGGCAAAGGGGACGCATTTGTTTTGTCGGGCCGCGCATTTGATACCCTGGCGGGAACGGACAACCGGCTTGCCATCAGCACCGCCAACCAGCTGGCCAATGAAGGCCTGGAGGTGATCGCAGCCTACCTCGGCGCCATTTTTAAAGTTATGACTGGTAAGCAGGCAGGTGTTATTTTTGAGTTGCTGAAAGGGGAGAGCCAGCAGGAAGTGGCGGTAAAATTGAAAAAGTCGAAAAGTACTATTCACCAGCATGTTACTGCAGGGCGGTGGACGGAAATTGAAAAACTTGTACAACACTACAAAAACATTATTAACCAACTACTATGACCACTGCTGCTGTCTGGTTGATTAAACTACTGTTGTCGCACCTGCTGACTGATTTTATATTGCAGCCAAAAAGCTGGGTGGATGACCGCAACGCAAAACATTTTGCCTCCCTAAAATTATACCTGCACGGTGGTATCACCGGGCTGCTGGCATGGCTGCTGATGGGCACAGAATACTGGATACCTGCGTTGGTTATTCTTATATCGCACACCGTTATTGATGGCTGGAAATCTTACCGGAAGAATACCGTGGTTTATTTTCTTGTCGATCAACTATTGCACCTGCTGGTGATTATTGCCTGCTGGTGCATTCTCTTTATTAAGTGGACGAATGTGCAAAGCGGCTGGCACCATCTTAATACCCAACCGGCAACCTGGAAGCTCATTACCGCATTTGTTTTTTTAACCACGCCTGCAGGTATTTTAATCGGACAACTAACCAAACAATGGCGCGATAAGATTGACGGTGCAGAAAGCCTGGCCAATGCCGGCAAATGGATTGGAATAGCAGAACGAATCATTATATTCATATTCGTGTTGTACAGCCAGTTTTCGGCCATCGGCCTACTGGTAGCCGCCAAAGGAATTATACGTTTTAACGAAAAAGACCGGCAGGAGATAAAAACAGAATACCTGGTAGTAGGCACTTTGCTGAGCATTGGCCTGGCCGTCATCACCGGGCTGCTGGCCAGGCTTTGAAACAATTACCCTAGTAATGCGTCAGCCAAATCTTCCGGCGAGGCTAACCTTCACCAATAGCCGTTAAATGACGCCAGCCTCAATTTTGAAATAAAATAAAGCTGATTTACTTTTTTTGTTCCGCATCGTGCAGCTGTATGGTTCTTTTTGTTATGTTTATACCCCGTTTTGAATTGTAATAACTTAACACCCTAATGAGCTTGCGCCGGATTTACTTTTTTATTGCACTTTTTTTACCTGTTTTATCGCTGCTGCCTGCCGTTTCCTGTGCGCAAAAGGACAGCAACGCTGTCAAAAAAAATCACCTGCTGGTATTACCGGTGATCGCGCGGTCAATAGAAACCAGCTGGTCGTTTGGTACCGTAGTCTCCAGCACCTACCACGTTAGTAAAAAGGACAGCGCTATCCGTACTTCCAATCTGCAGGCACTGGTATTGTATTCGCTAAAAAAACAGTTTATAGCCGCTATCAACGGAACGACTTATTTCCCGGGCGAAAAATATATTCTCAGTCACCAACTATCTTACAGCTTTTTCCCGGACAAATTCTGGGGACTTGGCCCCGTAACACCCGAAAGCAACGCAGAAGCTTATAATTTCAGGCAATTCTACCTGTACCTGCACGGGCAGCGTGCGCTGGCCAAACACTTGTATATAGGCGTTTTATATGAATACCAGCGCCTGATAAAGATAGAATATATACCGGGCGGGCTGTTCGACAAAGACGCGATACCCGGCAGACACGGCTACCAGGTGTCCGGTTTAGGCACAAGTCTTACTTATGATACCAGGAATGATGCTTTTGCGCCCGATAAAGGCGTTTTCCTGCAGGGTTATTTCAATCATTTTGCCGGGGTACTGGGAAGCGATTTTAACTATACCAATTACGTAATTGACCTGCGCAGTTTTATAAAAACACATCAACACCAGGTGCTGGCACTGCAGTTGTACGCCGGCTTAAACAACGGAGATGTGCCGTTGCGCAGCCTCGCCTCTTTAGGCGGCGCCAACAGTATGCGCGGATATTATGATGGCCGCTACCGCGATAAAGACCAGGTAGTGCTGCAGGCAGAATACCGGGTGCGGGTGTACAAGCGGATTGGCGCTGTGGCCTTTGGCGGAATGGGCAACGTGAGCAACAACTGCGATTACCTGGCCACCAAGGCTTTGAAATATTCTTACGGCGGCGGCGTACGGATCGCCCTCACCAAATCAGAGAAACTCAACCTGCGGTTAGACTATGGGGTTAGCAGGAACGGGAAATCGAGCGGATTTTATTTTCAGCTGGGGGAAGCGTTTTGATGCCCGCTGTGTACAATAAACAGCGCACCCCGGTAACAGAGATAGGCCGCCACCGGCGCCGCCAGGATATCAATCGTGTAGTGAACGTGTTGTACCATTAACAGCACGCCAATGCACAGCACAGATAATAGCGTGAAAATCTTATCGCGCTTTTTTTCCAATCCCAAAAAAATAATAAAAACGCTGGAAGTGTGACCCGAAAAGAAAAGATCTTTGGTAATATAGTGCTTGCCATAAAAAAAATTGGTTAGCGGATCTACCAGCGGAATAAGATGGGGTGGAGGATAGAGCGGAACCAGCCATATGCAAAGTATCCTGCTTAGTGATACCAGCAGGTAAGTCCAGAGCAACAACAGTAAGATTTGCGGGTTTTTAAGACAGCGTATGATGGCCAGCAGTGTAACCCCCCATATAAAAATAAACACCGGCAGCGACACATTGTGCGCCGGAATTTTTTCCAGTAGCCAATCATATAGCACCACGCCAGCCGCTCTTTTTTCTATATAGGAAAAAAATACCGGGAATACTGCCAGCAGCGGAAATATAAGCAGCCAAACCGCAATAAATTTAATTCTGAATAGCCGTTGTGACCAGGCATATGACCAGGAATAGGACTGTGGTTGTAAAGGCCTGGATGGCGCTGTTTGCATAAGTCAATATAAAGGGGCTGAATTTAATTTGTGTTAACGCATTACAGCATGCCGTATACGCGAACTGCCGGCCGTTAAACCGGTGTTGTCTTCATATCACAGCTGATATGCTGATGCAGTACAACGACTTATTTTTTCCGCGCAGTTAGTAATGCCATCTTACAAAGGCTTCCATAGCTGCATATTGCGTAAGACCGAGTTGCTCATATAATTTCGCCGTATTGCGGTTGCGTTCTTCGGCACGCTGCCAGAATTCACGCGCATCGCTTCCCTGGAAAGGCACCGAATCTTTTTGCGACTGGTGAATAAAAATACCGAAGCGTTTTTTTAATACCTGATCGGGGCTCATGGGTATTGCCATTTCTATCTCGCTGATGTCCCATTCCTGCCAGGCACCTTTGTACAGCCAAACCCAACAGTCTTTCACCCATTCTTCCCCGCTTTCCTTAAGGCGGCGCATACTCTCAAATACAGTGTCAAGGCAGACTTTGTGGGTACCATGCGGATCGGCCAAATCACCGGCACAATAGATTTGCTGGGGCTGTAGCTTCCTGAGTAAATCAACAGTTATCTGTACATCTTCCTCACCCATTGGTTTTTTTTCTATGCGACCGGTTTCATAAAAAGGCAAATTCTGAAAATGAATATTTTCAGCCTTTATACCAACATAACGGCAGGTAGCAGCCGCTTCGCACCTTCTTATCAAACCCTTAATGGCACGTATTTCTTTGGTGTCCATCTGGTTTGATTTTTTCGATTGCAGGAAATTTCCCGCTTCCTGCAGAATGGCCTGCGATTGCTTGCTGTCTATTCCAAACATATTCTCAAACCCCACCGCAAAATCAAGAAAGCGGGTAACAAACTCGTCTGTTACCGCAATATTACCGCTGGTCTGGTAGGCAACATGCACGTCGTGTCCCTGGTCGTGCAAGCGCATAAAAGTGCCACCCATGCTGATGATATCATCATCAGGATGCGGCGAGAATATCAGGCACCTTTTTGGATAAGGATTCATTCTTTCAGGCGGATTGGGCAACGGCGTACTTTTGCCACCGGGCCATCCCGTTATACTGTCGCGCAGCATATAAAAAACCTGCATATTGATTTCATAGGCATCGCCCTTTTCTACCAGCAGGTCGCTCAGCCCGTAGTCGTTGTAATCTTTACTGGTAAGACTGAGCACCGGTTTGTTGAGTTGCAGCGCCATGTTTACGACTGCTTTTTTGATCATCACGTTAGACCAGTCATATTCTCCTGTAAGCCATGGAAATTTAAAACGCGTTAGTTCAGAGGCTGCTATTTCGTCCAGTACAAACGTGGTCTCATTGTGCTGTTGCAGCAGCGAAGCCGGTATTTGTTCCGTTACCACACCCTCAACGGCTTTTTTAATCACGGGCGCTTTCATCTGGCCCCAGGCCATCAGGAAAATTTTCTTTGCCTTCATAATTACGCTGATGCCCATTGTAATAGCCAGGCGCGGTACACTGGAAATATTCTGGAATTCCTGCGCATTGGCCACCCGGGTAGAATTTTCCAGCGGCACCAGCCTGGTTTTTGAAAAAAGGCTGGAACCGGGTTCGTTAAAACCAATGTGCCCGTTGTTGCCGATGCCCAGGATCTGCAGATCCAGGCCTCCCGCTGCTTCAATCTGCGCATCATAGTCGGCACAGAATTTTTTTATTTGATCTTTTTTTATCTCGCCATTGGGCACATGGCAATTGGCAATGTCAATATCCACATGGTCAAACAAGTGCTCCTTCATGTAGAGGTTATAACTCTGCAGGGCATCCTGGTCAATCGGATAGTATTCGTCCAGGTTGAAAGTAACCACATTTTTAAAGCTGAGGCCTTCTTCTTGATGCAGTCGAATCAGCTCAGTATACACCGTTTTTGGTGACGATCCGGTGGCCAGCCCCAGCACACATTTTTCTCCTTTCGACTGTTTTGCACGGATGGTAGCTGCTATTTCTCGTGCTATAAAAGCGGAACCCTCTTTTAAAGAAGGGAAGATGGATACCGGAATTTTTTCTAAAGAGTCTACCATGTTCATATAGGGCCTGTTTTGGGTTGGTATTAAGTGCTGCGAAAATAAAATCTATTTTACACAATGCCAACCTAAATAAAATTGACCCAAGGCAATCGCTGTGCGCCGCGGCGGAATGGCTGTTTTCCTTTAAATCAAAGAACTAAACGGAACCGGCTACCTTTCTGGAACTGCAATTGTTTTACCGGCCGTGGGTGCTTTGTAAAATCATACTGGCAGTAGCTATACCACCGCCGTAAAGGAAAATGGAACCATTTAAACCGCTTACACTATTTTTATGGCAAATTTTTATTTATTTGAAAACAGTACTTACCGAGCAGCAGCTGGCAATTACCATTCAAAGGTTGAGCCACCAGATCCTGGAAAATCACCTCAACCTGCAAAACACTGTTTTGATAGGCATTCAGCCGAGGGGTATTTACCTGTCGGACAGAATTGTAGCGCAGTTACAAAAAGAACAAGGTGCAGAAAAAGTGTTGTACGGCAAACTGGACATCACTTTTTACCGCGATGACGTACGCAAACAATTGCACGTAGCCAATAAAACAGATATCCCGTTCAGCATTGAAAATCAACAGGTAATTATTATCGACGACGTATTGTATACCGGCCGTACCATCAGGGCTGCGCTGGATGCATTACTGGATTTTGGCAGGCCGGCCAAAGTAGAACTCTGTGTGTTGATCGACCGTCGGTTCAGCCGCCAGCTGCCGATACAGGCCGATTATATTGGAAAATCAATCGATTCCATTATCACCCAAAAAGTACGCGTTTTCTGGAAAGAAAAAGATGGAGAAGACCAGGTTGGGTTGATGTCTGAGGAAAAGTAGAGGTCAAGAAAAAAAAATGAAACAGCGGTCTGCCCTCGGTACAACTACTGCCTACCACCTGCAATTTTTGCCTTTAAAATTTGATTCATTAAACCGCAAAGCTGGTACCACAGCCACAGGTTTTGCTGGCATTGGGATTGGTAAACGTAAAGCCACGCGAATTGAGGCCATCCTGCCAATCTACTTCCATACCCATCAGGTAAATGCCGTGCCCCGGATTCATTATATAAGACAAGCCCTCAATCTCAAAAGTTTCATCTTTCGGCTGTTTTTCGTCGAACCCCAATATATAGGACATACCCGAGCAACCGCCACCTTTTACCCCTATACGAAGGAATTTAGTGGTATCAAAAGTGGCCTCGGCCATCAATCTTTTAATTTCGGTAACTGCCCTGCCGGTGAGGGCAATGGGTGTAACTGCTGTTGTTTCCATACAAAATATTTTAAATTGGGTAACCGCTGCTGTGCGCCAAAGGGCAAATATTCAGCAATGAATTACCCAAAAATAACAACAAATGATGCATAATATAGTTTATAGGTTCTGCGAAAAGATAAATATGCCATTTTTGGGCATGGACTTACATTTGCAGCTAATATTATAAACATGGAAACCAGCACTATTTTCATCAGTATCGGTGTATTGATAGCCCTGCTCATCGTCTATTATTATTTTTACCAGAAAGATAAAAAGGCATTGCCCCCGGAGATTAAAGTGATTCCCACCCCGGCATCGATACCCACCAGCACGCAGCCCATGCAGCTGGCCGCTTACGAGCGGTTGGTTATTCTGTCAGATCGCATCGCCATTCCCAACCTTATCAGCCGCGCCAGTGAACCCGGTCTCAGCAAAGCACAGATGCAACAAGTACTCACCCAAACCATCAAACAGGAATACGATCATAACCTTTCCCAACAGATATACGTAAGCGCGGATGCCTGGGAAGCCGTACGCAACCTGAAAGATCAGAATATTCACCTTATTAACCAGGTTGCATCGGTACTGCCTGCCGAAGCAAACGGGCTCGACCTTTGTAAAAAAATCCTGGATTTTGTGCTTAACCAGCCACAGGGGTCGATGCATACGCTGGTGCAGGAAACCATTAGCGGCGAAGCAAAAAAATTGATGAAATAAGGAAGCGGTGATTTGTTCTGCACGTACAACCGAACCTGAACGGGCAAATTCGCGATCCGTTTAAGCCCTGTGGTGTTTGCTCCCTGTTTTCGAATGTGGCCTTTACTTCAGTTCCCTTACTTAAAAGTCAACTATCTTACTGGACTATTGTTATTAAACCATTCCGGGTGGCTAACTTTGCAAAAAAATAGTATTGTACGATGGGTACTGCATCCGGTTTAAAAATTGCGCTGATAGGCTATGGTAAAATGGGGAAAGCCATTGAAGCGGTCGCCTTGGAACACGGCCATGAAATTGTGCTGAAAATTGATATGGACAATGCTGCCGATTTAACTGCAGCCAATCTCCGCAAAGCAGATGCGGCAATAGAATTTACCGGCCCCCATAGCGCATTTGATAACGTCATGAAGTGTCTTGAATATGGCGTGCCGCTGGTTTGTGGCAGCACCGGTTGGTTAAGCAGGCTGGGGGAGGTTGAGGCCTTTTGTAAACAACAAAATGGGTGCTTTTTGTATGCAAGCAATTTCAGCGTGGGTGTCAATATTTTTTTTGAAATAAATAAACGGCTGGCTGCGTTGATGCAACCGCACACTGATTACAATGTGCGCATGGAGGAAATTCATCATACGCAGAAGAAGGATGCACCCAGCGGTACGGCTGTTACGCTGGCGGAACAAGTGCTGGAGAATATCGATCGTAAAAGCAAATGGGTGAACAATGAAAGCGGCGATCCGCATGAACTGGCTATCGTCAGTAAACGGATAGATCCTGCGCCTGGAACGCACTCCGTTAGTTATGAATCCGCGATAGATACGATTAAAATTATTCATACTGCACACAACCGGACGGGGTTTGCCACCGGGGCGGTGCTGGCAGCTGCGTTTGTGAAGGGGAAAAAAGGTATTTTTAGTATGAAAGATGTATTGGGTTTGTAATCGCGCAGGAACAAGCAGTAACAATACTGCATCACCGGGTATAGTAAAAAATAAAACGAATGCTTTCTAAAAAAAGTCAATATGCATTTAAAGCGCTGATGTACCTGGCCCAGCATACCGATAAAGGCCCTGTACTGATTGCTGAGATTGCGAAAAAGAAAAAGATCCCCTTAAAATTTCTTGAAAACATCCTGCTGGAATTAAAAAAAGCCGGGGTACTGGAAAGCAAGAAAGGAAAAGGCGGCGGCTATTATTTTGCTGTTTCGCCGTCGCAGGTACCGGTTGCAAAAGTGATTCGGTTATTGGATGGCCCTATTGCACTGTTACCCTGTGTGAGCCTTCATTTTTACGAGCGCTGTAAAAATTGTGATGAGAAAAGTTGTGGCCTGCATGATATGATGGTAAACGTGCGGGATGTAACGCTGAAGGTGCTGGAAAAAAGAACGGTGGCAGATTTAGCCAGGAAATAGTTTACTGATTACTTGCTGCATTGTCTTATGCACATGGGCGTGTGTGCATTTTACAAATAACTTAGCCACCAATACTGCTTTGTTTCTTTAAACCTGCCGTATTTTTTACAAAGCGGATACATCGCCAGTACAACCATTAGCCAGATTAAATATACTATCCATAACTGGTAACCAAATGCCGCCGGCCGGAAACCAAGAGGGGCCGTTGTACTAAACGCCATGGTTACGGGATAGCCTTCCGCAAAAAATAAAGCCACACAAATTATTCGTATCAGCAACAGGTGCAATACAAAATAGAACATGGGCACTGCACCATATACTGAAAAAAAACGGGTAAGCCTGCTGTTGGTATTTTCAATTAAAGCTAGCATAACCAGGGCGGGTCCAATAGTCATACAACAAAAAATAAGTGAAGGCGGGTATTTATTCGCATTCATAAAAGAGAGAAAAGTAATAACCTGGCTTTTTTGTTCTGACCACGGCACAGGGTCGCCGTACACATTTATGATCCGAAGCAAAATAAAGAGCAGGAACAATCCCCCACCGGTATATAACAATACACGTTTCCGAAGTATCGGGTCACGGTTATTGGTAAATAATCTTCCGCAGCAGTAGCCAAGTATCATCAGCCCGGTCCAGGGAAGAAAAGAATACCCTATCAAGATCGTGTGGGTGGCGTTTAAAGGAATCACCGCCGCTCTTCCATGCACAATGGCCCAAAACAAAGGAAGACTGCCCTTAAGTGCAGCCTCTGGAAAATCGAGCAGGTTATGCCCAAAAAACAGCACAAGGCCCAATGCCAGTAACACACGGTAAGGTAGCCATATCAAGACGCTCAGCAAAATCATGCTCACGCCGATGGCCCAGAAAACGATCAGGAAAATTAGATTATAATAAGGATTCAACGTGAGCACCAGCGACACCACGGTTATTTCCACCAGCACGAGCCATAAGCCGCGCTTGAGTAAAAACCCGCTCAATGCGGAACGGGTTTTTTTTCTGCCGTTCAGAAAAGCCGCTATACCGGAAAGAAACAGAAAAACTGGTGCGCAGAAATGAGTGATCCACCGGGTGAAAAATAATGGCAGTGTGGTGGTAGCCATATTTGTTGGCTGGTCGGTTGCCCCGGCAATATGAAAAAAATCACGGGTATGATCAAGGGCCATGATGACCATAACAATGCCCCTCAGCACGTCAATGGAGGCGATGCGTTGCCGGCTAACCAGTTGATCACTCACTGCATAAAAATTGTGTTGCTTCAAGTTAAAAATAAATTGCAGTAAAACGTCGCGGGAACTTACATTTACCAAAATTTAATTGCTATGCCCATCATTTGCCGGAACTGCCTACTAATTATTTTTGTCCTTTTCTTTTGCCAGCTGTCAGTTGCCCAACCGGCCGGTAAAGTGATGGAAGAAAAAACGGTTAAGAGCCTGTTGCTGAATAAACCGGTAAAGTACACAGTTTACCTGCCGGCAGATTATGATAAATCTGAAAGGAATTACCCCGTGGTGTACCTGCTCCATGGTTACACGGATGACAATACAGGCTGGCTGCAGTTTGGAGAGGTGAACCGGTATGCAGACCAGGCTATTGCTGCAGGCACTATTCCCCCGATGATCATTGTAATGCCAGACGCGGATTCTACCTGGTACATTAATTCTTATGACGGCAAAGAGAAGTACGAAGATTTTTTTGTGAAAGAATTTATCCCGGCTATTGAAAAGACCTACCGGATAAAGGCCCAGAAAAATTACCGCGGCGTAGCGGGCCTTTCCATGGGTGGTTACGGTACATTGATATATGCGCTCAAATACCCCGATTTGTTTGTGGCCGCGGCGCCCCTCAGTGCGGCTGTTTTTGATGATGATGAAATGATTAAGATGCCCGATAACAACTACGCGGCTGTTTTTGGTCAGTTGTTCGGCCGCGGATTGAAGGGAAAGGATCGGCTGAACAAGGCCTGGTACGACAATGCCATTCTAAAATTGGTGGAAACCAAATCGGTCGATGATCTGAAAAAAGTCAAATACTGGATCGACTGCGGGGATGATGATTTTCTTACCAAAGGCAATTGCCTGCTGCACATAGCACTTACTGAAAAAATGGTGCCGCATGAATACCGCGTACGCGACGGGGCACACAACTGGACATACTGGCGCACCGGTATTACAGATGCGCTGCAGTTTATTGGAGATAGCTTTCGTCAGAAGTAGTCGAGCTTTCGGAAACCACATTTAGCAAACGGCGCCGAACCGGGGTTGTTGTGCGTTACAATACCATCAGGCTGCAACCCCGCAGGTCCGAATTGTCTGTCCGGCCAATCACCTCAAATCCACCATCGGGGTGAATTTTACCGGCGTCATCGGTTGCAATAAAAGCGCAGGAAAACACATTGGCCAGGTCTGTTACATTAATAATTCCGTTGTCTGATGCGGATGGTTGCAGCGGGTCATCATCGGCCCTGAGCGTTACCCGCATCCAGGGCGGGCAATAAAAAACACCGTTGTCTTTGGAATAAGCCTGCGATAACAATTCAGTCATTCCGTATTCAGAATGTATTGCCGAAACGCCTAGTCTCGCGGTTAGGAAATCGTGTACTTGCTGCCTTGTCCACTCTTCGCGCCTGCCTTTCATGCCACCGGTTTCCATTACCACGGTATGCTGTAACTTTAAGTGATGTGTGTCCGCAAAATCCAGCAGGGCAAACGTAACGCCTATCAACAATGTCTTTTGTTTGTTTGCTTCCAGCATCCGCAAAGTCGCGGCCAGCTTATCATGTTCATACAGGTAAAAGCCGCTGTCAGGATGATTGCTTCGTTTTATCAGATCATCCGCCATTACTACCAGCGAGGAATTGCTTCGTTCCAGGTAAGACGGCAGCAGCGCAATAATACACCAGTCGGCCACAGATCCGTAAAACTGGTGAAATGCCTGCAGGAAGCTCTGCGTATACAAGTCAAGGCTTTTCACCAAATGCCGGCTGTTAACCGTTTGGCTGGTGCCACTACTTTCAAAAATTGCTTCAGGTTTAAAGCTGCCCGTTACTACCGTATGGGTTTTAAAAAAGCGGATGGGAAGAAAGGGGATATCTGATGCCGACATCACTTTTTCCGGTTGCCTGCCAACTGCATTGGCGTATTGTGCGTATATGGTATTGTGCTGGTACTGATAAGCGTATGTTTGGAGCGCCAGGTCGTTAAAACTGCCTGGTTGGACTGTGAAAATTTTATCATTCCCTTCACCTGATATGTTAGGTAATTCAGTGGGCATCGTCTAAATTTGTTGATAACATTTGAGTATGAAAAAACTATTAATTGTTGGTTTTGTGGTTACTGTGCTGCTGGCATGCAGCAAAGATAAGTTCCAAACAAAGCCGCAGATTAAATTAAAATCGATGAGTGGAGCCACTATTCCTGTGGGCGGTGATCTCGAAATAAATCTTTCTTATACTGATAAAGAGGGTGACATTAGCGACACGCTTTACTTCAGGAAAATAAGGCTCAATAAACAAACGACTGCCACACTGCGCGACTCCATAAAATACCGGATACCTGAATTTCCCAATTATGACAAGGGTGAAATTGGCCTTGCATTAAGGTATGAAGATCATTTAAAATCTGCCATCAATCCGCCTGCTATACCGGGCTCGGTTCCGCAAAGATTTCAGCCAGACACGCTCGATATCCAAATATGGATACACGATAAGGCGGGAAATGTGAGTGATACCGTTTCCACTGGCCAGGTGATTGTTCTCCGGGATTAAATATTCTTTCACTTGTAGTAATCCTGTGTGTGAACCTACTGAAAAGTGTTTTCAATTTTTTTCTATTCAGCAGTTGTTACATCGCGTGCTGTGCGGTTATCATGGTGTACCAGGTGCAGCTGCTGTTCCCGCAGGTGGTCATTACAAAAGCCTTTTATTATTTTGTTTTCTTTTCTACGGTATGCAGTTATAATTTCCACTGGTGGCTGACGGTGCATTCTGCAACTCACTCTGAAAGATTGAAATGGGCACGGAGGTATAAATGGCTGCATTTTGCCTTGTACCTTGGCGGACTAATTGGTGCGGGTATTGCTTTTTTCCTGATTCGGAGGCACTGGTTGCCGATAGCCTTTGGCGCATTTGTTACGTTTCTTTATTCTGCTCCAAAAATTCCGCAGCGTATCTTTATTGCACTTCGAAAGATTGCGGTCGGCAAAACAATCTTTCTATCTTTTGTATGGATGTATGTAACCACGGTATTGCCATTGCTGGTTGCCGGCACTGAGTGGAATGCAGGATTTACCTGGCTGGCCTGCAGCCGCTTTTTTCTCATTTATGCAATTTGTATTTTATTTGACTATCGCGACCGGGAAGACGATAAAGCAGATGGTATCAGGAGTATGATAACCAGCTTCAATACCCGGGGCATCAATAATCTTTTTGCGGGGTCGCTGCTTTTGTTTGTAGTCGCTACCCTGTTATCCTATACCGCGGGCATTTCGGCATTGCGGGTTTTTATATTGTTGTTGCCGGGGTTTGCGGTGGCCGGCTTGTACCCGTATGCGAAGCGCAATTTTTCAGATTACCTGTATTATTTTGTCCTTGACGGACTGATGATGCTATCCGCGCTTATTATGATCATAGTATATATTTAGTATTTTTGAGACTACACATTCATTAACGTAATTACATTATGGCCAAGGCAATTAAAAAAGGAAAACCTGTTATCACCGACACTTCGCTGGCTTTTTTAAAAAATTACATCAACAATGCTTCCCCGGTTGGCTTTGAAAGCAGTGGCCAAAAGCTGTGGCTGAACTATTTGAAGCCGTATGTTGATGCGCAATACACAGACCCCTATGGAACGGCCGTGGGCATCATCAACCCGGAAGCTCCTTTTAAAGTAGTTATTGAAGCCCATGCGGATGAGATTAGCTGGTTTGTAAACTATATAAACAATGAAGGACTGCTTTACCTTAAGCGTAACGGGGGCGTAGATCACCAGGTGGCGCCTGCACAGCGTGTGTTTATTCACGGAAAAAAGGGCATCGTACCCGCTGTATTTGGATGGCCCGCAATACATACCCGGCTGGGCGGCGCTGAGAAAGAACAAATTCCTAAAGTAGATAACCTGTTTTTAGATACCGGCGCAAGAAATAAAAAGGAAATCGAAGACCTGGGTATTCATATCGGTGCGGTTGTTACCTACCAGGATGGATTTGCTGAGCTCGCCAATGATTTCTATATAGGAAGGGCATTCGATAACCGCGTGGGTGGTTTTATGATTGCAGAAGTGGCCAGGCTGCTGAAAGAAAATAAAAAGAAACTGCCCTATGGCTTATATATCGTAAATGCGGTGCAGGAGGAAGTAGGCCTGCGCGGTGCGGAAATGATTGCAAGGCGCATTAAGCCGAACATTGCTATTGTTACGGACGTAACCCATGATACTACAACGCCCATGATTAATAAAGTAGTTGAAGGCGATATAGCCTGTGGCAAGGGCCCTTCATTGGCCTATGCGCCTGCCATACACAATAAGTTACTGGACATTGTACAGGGGGTAGCTGCAAAATCAAAAATTCCCTTTCAACTCCGGGCGCTCAGCAGAAGCACCGGAACCGATACTGATTCTTTTGCCTATGCAAATGACGGTTGCCCGTCGGTATTGATTTCCATACCGCTCAGGTATATGCATACAACGGTAGAAATGCTGCATAAATCAGATATCGAAACAACCATTCAGCTGATGTACGAAACTTTGCTAACTTTAACCCCATCAACCAACCTCAGTTATTTCTGATGACTAGCTTTCTTCTATATATTGATCCAGGCAGTGGCAGTTACCTGGTGCAGGTTATCATTGCTGCTATACTGGGGGTTGCGTTTTATTTTAAAACCATCTGGCTGAGGATAAAAATGTTTTTTGGAGGGAAGAAAAAAGAGCAGCAGCCCGGTAACCAGGAAGGGAATGATAAGTAACCAGCAACATCCGGCTTCTTTCCGGGATCCATCAGGGTTTATTTTTGACCACGAAGGAAAATTCTACCGGCAGGTAAACCAGGTCTACGCTGCTGATTATGAATTATTGAAAAGCAGCGGACTCTACGGGTTGCTTGCACGAGAAAAAAAAATGCTGTCCCATACAGAATTCGGCAGTAACATTACGGGAATGCCGCAATGGTATAATACCCTCCTTCCCCAACAATTGTCTTTTATTTCTTATCCGTATGAATGGTGCTTTTCTCAATGGAAGGATGCGGCCTTGCTTACCCTTGAACTCGTAAAAACATCCATTGCGCATGGTATGATTCTCAAGGATGCCACTCCTTTTAATATACAATTTATTGACGGCGCCCCCATTTTTATAGATACTTTGTCATTTGAAAAATACGATGCAACCAAACCTTGGGTAGCGTATCGCCAGTTTGTGGAATGTTTTCTCGGGCCGTTACTGATAGCCAGGTACAAAGGGGCGGATTTGCTGAAAACTTTCCAGGTTTATCCGGATGGTGTTCCCCTGCAGCTAATTTCAAAACTGCTTCCTTTTAAAAGTGCATTTAATGTAAATGTTTTCATGCATATCATGCTCCCGGGCTTGCTGGGCGCGCCGGGACAGGGCATGCAAAAAAAAACCGCTCCTTTTTCGCAGCAGAAATTATTGAATATTATCAGCAACCTTTACGCATTTGTAAGTTCTTTGTCGCTTCGTTCAGCGCTTACAAAATGGAACAATTATTATGATGAAACGATACTCAGTAACGAATATGCTTCGGCGAAAATGAAGATAGTTGAAAGCTGGTTAAAAGATTTGCCCGGAAAAACAGTGCTGGATATTGGCACCAACACGGGTTTGTTTTCAATAGTAGCCGCTGCTATGGGTAAATCAACCATTGCAGTGGATGCGGATGAGGCTTGTGTTGATACTTTATATAAAGCGTGCAAAGGAAAAAATATACGGAATCTCTTGCCACTCGTTGTCGATATTACCAATCCTTCGCCATCTATCGGATGGAATAATGGAGAAAGATCTGCTTTCATGGGGCGGGCCCATGCTCATATTGGCATGGCACTCGCACTTGTGCATCACCTTGCCATTGGAAAAAATATTCCTTTGCAGCAGATTGCAGCACTGTTTAGTAGGCTTGCCGATACGTTTATTGTAGAATTTATTCCGAAAGAGGATCCAAGGGTGCAGTTATTGTTGCGTGACAGGGTAGATGTATTCAGCAATTACAGCGAACAGTGTTTTATAAAAGCGTTTAAAAATAAATTTGAAATTCAAAAACAAACTGTGGTGCCGGGAACAAACAGGGTGCTTTTTTTAATGAAACCCAGGGAGGCATTGTTGTAGGAAGTTAACAAAATTTTAGTTTGCAGTTAATTTCAGTTTTATTTTGCACAAATGACATTTAAAACTAATTATGCCCACGGCAAAGCCAGCCATTTCAATTCCCTATATTAACGAAGTGGAGCAGCTTCCCTGCATTTCGGTTTTGCCTATTAATCCTGTTGATGGAGAAATGAGACCGGCGGATAAGGGAGCAGTCTGGATAATATTTTTTCTAAAACTATTACTGTAGCATGAGGTTTAAAAAGTATCCATATCATATTTTTTTATTGCCTCTTTTTTTTGTAATACATGCCTGCGATGGTAATTTTTCTTTCATTGGTATAGATGTCATACTGCTGCAGGCAGCAAAATATTTAACATTTGCGATTGTGTTGTTTTTTATTTTTGTAGTCATTTATAGAAATACAAACAGGGCAGCCGCGTCAGTGTTTTTGCTATTGGCCATTAACTTTTTTTTTCCAGCTCTTCATGGGCTTATGAAGAAAATTATACCGGAAAGTTTCTTCACACGCTATGTCTTTGTTCTTCCATTCCTTATGATAACAGCAGGAGCATGTTTAATAGTGGTCTTCAGAAAGAAATACCCATTTATAAAATTAACGGCATACCTGAATTTAATAATAGTGTTTTTTATAATTTCAGATATAATTGTCCTGCTCTATCGGGCATTTGAAAAGTCTCCAAACAGGGTGGTTCTTCTTAATGGCGCAGCAGTGCAACCCTGCGATAGTTGTGCAAAACCAGATGTTTATTTTTTGGTTTTTGATGAATACGGCAGCAGTGCATCATTAAAGAAGGAGTATGGATATGATAACAGCCAACTCGATACGTTTCTTACCGGGAAAGGATTTAATATCCAGCAACAAAGTGTTTCCAATTATAACTGGACACAGTTTTCAATGGCGTCCATTCTGAACATGTCTTACCTCAGCATTTCGGATCCTAATGCACTGGTTTTTCAGGATTACCTGCATGCTGAAAGACTTATCCGTAATAACAAAGTGGTTGCTTTTTTTAAAAGCGAGGGCTACCAGGTGGAAGGAATTTCAATTTTTGATTTTGAGGGGGATAACAAAGCGGTCCTGGAAGATAATTTGGCAAGTCCGCGCAGCCGCCTTATTACACAAAGAACATTTGTAAATGTAGTTTTGAATGATATTGGCTGGAGATTTCTGCAGAAAAAGATAAACTGGGGCCTTATGACCGGCAAATACAATGAACGTTTTGACAATATACAACTGGGTATAGATCTTATTAAAAAATCGGCACATAAAAAATCGAATACGCCGAGATTTGTATATGGACACCTGCTTATGCCGCATGCACCTTTTTATATGGATAAACAGAAGCGGCAGGTCAATGTCCAGAAAATGATGGGTGATGCTGAAACATCTTCTACCAAAGCTTATGTCAACTACCTTTATTATACGAACCTGGTTATAATCGATATTATTGAAACCATCCGCACTGTCACAAATGATCAGGCGGTGATAATTTTGATGGGCGATCACGGATTCAGGCCGCCGACTGATCTTGCTTTTCCTGTTTTCTATTTTCAGAACCTGAATGCGGTATATTATCCCGGAAAAAAAAACACTTTATTCTACAGTAATGTGAGCGGGGTAAATCAATTTAGAATAGTTTTAAATGATCTGTTCAAACAACACCTGCCACTGCTGCAGGATAGCATGATTTATTTAAAGGACAAAAAATAGACTTGCTGTCAATCTTTTACTTCGGTCAAGCATCAGTACCTTAAAATGAGCGTTTTTAAGCATTAATTTATACATTCGCCTTTAAATACCGGTTAATGAATAAGCAAAACGGCTGGACCAAACAACAAATAACCATTATCTATAACACGCCCTTACTGGAACTCATCTACCAGGCTGCCACTGTACACCGTAAACACCACAATACGGCCGAGGTACAAGTTTGTACTCTGTTGTCCATTAAAACAGGCGGCTGTAGCGAGGATTGCGCTTATTGCCCACAGGCCGCCAGGTACAATACGGGCGTAAATGTGCAGGCACTGATGCAGGTTGCAGATGTGATGGACTACGCCGCTAAAGCAAAAGCAGCCGGCTCTACCAGGTTTTGTATGGGTGCGGCTTGGCGTGAGGTGCGCGATAACCGCGACTTTGACCGGGTTATTGAAATGGTAAAGGGCGTGAATACATTAGGAATGGAGGTATGTTGTACAATGGGAATGCTTACCGAAGGACAGGCAAAAAAATTGCACGATGCAGGATTGTATGCGTACAATCATAATATTGATACTTCTGAAGAACATTATTCGGATGTGATTACGACCCGGACGTATACTGATCGCCTCCAAACCCTTGACAATGTCCGGAATGCCGGCATCAGCGTTTGCAGTGGCGGTATCATTGGTCTGGGCGAAACCCACGAAGATCGGGTAGGCATGTTGTTTACCCTGTGTAACCTGCCCAGGCATCCCGAAAGCGTTCCCATCAACGCACTGGTGCGTGTGAAAGGAACTCCGCTGCAGGACAACAAGAAAGTTGACATTTGGGATATGGTTCGCATGATTGCAACCGCGCGAATACTGATGCCGCAAACCATGGTGCGCCTAAGTGCCGGAAGAACAGAAATGAGTATTGCAGAACAAGCAATGTGTTTCATGGCCGGAGCCAATTCTATTTTTGCCGGCGATAAATTGCTGACCACCCCCAATCCTTCTTTTGATGAAGACATGGCCATGTTTGATCTGTTGGGTCTTCAGCCCAGGGCAGCATTTAAACAGGATAAACCGGAAGCTGTGCCTGCATGAAATCCTTTTACCAGGTCAAAAGTATGACGCCACCCCAACTTTTTTTTTCTGCAACATCATACAATAACCTGGTCACGAAGCTCATTGAACCAGTCATGCCTTGCACTAAAATTAATTGACCAGTGCCATGTCCAGCACTTGCTGCATTGTCTTTACATAGTGGAATTTTACCCCTTTTATAAATGCAGCTTCTATTTCCTGTACATCTTTTTCATTTTGCCAGCAGAGGATGATTTCTTTCAGGCCCGCACGCTTTGCCGCAAGCACTTTTTCTTTGATACCGCCAACGGGCAACACTTGCCCGCGCAGTGTAATCTCACCGGTCATGGCAAGATAAGGTTTTACTTTTTTGCCCGTAAGCGCTGAGGCAACTGCGGTCATCATTGTTACGCCCGCACTAGGGCCATCCTTTGGTACGGCGCCTTCCGGAACGTGAATATGAATATTGTTCTTCATAAATAACTGCGGGTCAATGTTCAGTTTTTTGGCATTGGCCTGCAAATAAGTGAGGGCCGTGGAAGCGCTTTCTTTCATTACGTTGCCGAGATTACCGGTCAGCTTTACATCGCCCTTCCCTTCGCTCAAACTGGTTTCTATAAAAAGAATATCGCCACCTACATAAGTCCAGGCAAGCCCCACAGCAACACCTGCCATGTTAGCGGTTTTATACAATTCATTGCTGTACCGTGGCCGGCCCAATATCCGTTCAACATCACCATTGGCAAGCGTTGGTTTTAGTTTGCCCTTGATGGCATATTCTTTTGCCTGGTTCCGCATCATGGAAGCCAGTTGCCTGTCCAGTTCACGTACACCGCTCTCCCTTGTGTAGTCTTCAATGATTTTTTCGAGCACCTTGTCGCTTATCTTAAAATTCATTTTGGCGAGTCCGTGCAAATCTTTCTGGCGGGGTACCAGGTGCCTTTTGGCGATCTCTACTTTTTCCTCTACTGCATAACCGCTTAAATCTATTATCTCAAGACGGTCGCGCAACGCCGGCTGAATATTCGCGACGTTATTTGCAGTGGCAATAAATAATACTTTGCTCAGGTCGTATTCAAGTTCCAGGTAATTGTCGTAAAAGGTATGATTCTGTTCTGGATCCAGCACTTCAAGCAGCGCAGAAGAAGGGTCGCCCCTGTGGTCATTACCTACCTTGTCAATTTCATCGAGAATCATTACAGGGTTGCTCGATTTTATTTTTCTGATCGACTGCACAATGCGCCCGGGCATTGCGCCAATATAGGTTTTACGATGGCCGCGTACTTCACTTTCATCATGCAATCCGCCCAAACTAAGCCGCACATATTTTCTTCCAATGGCATTGGCAATACTTCGTCCCAATGAGGTTTTACCAATTCCTGGAGGGCCAACAAAACAAAGGATAGGACTTTTCATATCACCTTTGAGTTTCAGCACAGCCAGGTATTCTAAAATCCTTTCTTTTATTTTATCCATCCCATAATGATCATGATCCAGTACTTTTTTAGCTTTCTTGAGATCATAAAGATCCGGTGTGTAATCTTCCCAGGGTAATTCCAGCAGCAGATCAATGTGGTTGTACACCACTGAATAATCCGGCGTGCTTGGATGCATCCTTTCCAGTTTTTCAATTCCTTTCTGGAACATTTCTTTTGCAGCTTTTGGCCATTTTTTATTTTCGGCTTTTTTCTGCATCTCCTTTAATTCCCGGTCATTGCTATCGCCCCCCAATTCATCCTTGATGCTTTTCATCTGCTGTTGCAGAAAATATTCCCGTTGCTGTTTGTCCAGTTCCGTCCTGGTTTTATTAGTAACCTTGTTTTTTAATTCTGCAAACTGGAGTTCGCGTTGCAACAACTGCATCAGGATATCTGCACGGCTTTTAATATGGTTAATTTCCAGAATCTGTTGTTTTTCTGCAAGACCAGTATTCAGGTTACTGCTCACAAAATGAATCAGGAATGCAGGATTCTCAATATTCTTTAAGATAATGGAAGCCTCGGAAGGTATATTGGGTGAGAGTTGGATGATCTGAGCCGCCAGTTCTTTTATATTGGAAACATAGGCTTCAAAGTCCTGGTCTTTGGGTGCCTCCTCCTCTGTAAGCAGGACGATCTTAGCTTTGAAGAAAGGATCTTCCAGCGTGATCGCATCTACTTTAAACCGGCGTTTTCCCTGGATGATAACCGTGGTGCCGCCGTCGGGCATTTTGATGAGTTTAACAATTTTAGCAACCGTACCAATGTCTTCGAGATCAGTAACGGACGGATCTTCAATGGTACTGTCTTTTTGCGCTATAACGCCTACCAATTTGTCAGCCTTGTATGCCTCGTTTACTGCTTTTATGCTCTTGTCCCTTCCTACAGTGATGGGCAACACCACACCCGGAAACAACACGGTATTCCTAAGTGGCAAAAGCGGTAATTCTGTTGGTATCACTATGTCCTGGCCATCTTCGCTGTCGTTTTCATTCAGGGGTATAATAGGCATGAAATCCATCTCATCTTCAGCGTTAAAAAACAAACTTGATTCTCTCATTAAAAATATATTCAGTGACAAAATAGCACCTAAGGGTTAAAAAAACGATTCTTTTTATGTGAAGGGAGTATGGTTCAAGATTAATGCCAGAGAACTGGGTTTGTATCACGCACACAAGTTATGCAATTGCTGTAGCTGGCTGTGCGCATTATTACTACTACTTTAATTAACGTATTACCATTACCCATCCACTGCTGGTGGCAAAATTATTTTTCCGGTCAATGGTGTAATAATAGGTGCCCACTGGTACAGGACGACTGTTCAACCGGCCATCCCATGGCTTGCCATACCCCTGCGAATGAAATACCAGCTGACCATAACGGTTAAAAACATTGGTTTCTGACTCAGGATAGGAGGCCAGCGCCTCAATATTCCATACATCGTTGATGCCATCGCCATTGGGTGAAAAAGCATTTGGGATCTTTATTTTTTTAAGCACGCGCACAAACACCTCATCCGTTGCCGTGCCGCATCCGTTGGTCGCCATCACATGTAACGTATAAGTAATATCACCGAACGGTTGAACAACCGGCGTAAGCCCAGTACTGTTAATGATGAACTGCGGAGGTGTCCAGAAATAAGAAACGGTATCCCCACCGGCGATGCCGGAAAGCTGTACGGTTTCGCCTTCAATTATTTTTTTATCGGCACCAGCATCAGCAGCAGGGCTTTTTAAAACGGTGATGGTAACGCTGTCGCGCGCGCGGCAAAAAGCGGCGTTGATGGCTGAAACAATATAAGTGGTCGTAACAAGGGGCGCAGCAATTGGATTGGCGACCGTGGTGTCTGAAAGGCTGCCCGCATATTGCCAACGATATGCTACGCCACCGCTTGCCTGCAGCATCGTGTTTTTTCCTTCGCATATGCTTGTGTCGCTTCCGGCGTCTGCCACGGGAATGGGACTTACAATTACCGCGGTAGAATCCGTTTTACTGCAACCTCCTTTTGTTGTTACAAGTACATAATATTTTCCAGCCATGGCAAAACTTGCATTCGCAATAACGGGTGCAGCAACAGCAGCTGTAAATCCATTCGGACCGGTCCATTGGTAAAAATCTCCGTCTTTTGCTGTGAGTGTGAGGGGTGAATTGAAACATGCGGGCGAATTGCTTCCAGCCTTCGGCACGGGGATGCCATCAATAATAACGGTTAATATATTGGAGGCTACCCGGCACCGTGGTATGCCAATGTTACCTGCCTCGGCCACTGACATACGGTATTGGTATTTGCCCGCCACTGAATAAGTTTTGTTGTAAGCAAGTGCGTTGGCGCCAGGTAAATCCAGCCATGTCTTACCGCTGTCGGTACTTTGCTGCCATTGAATAGACGGATTATTATAACCGGCATCTATATTACCATTTACAGTAATGTTTTCGTTGTCGGATATGCAATAATATACGCTGTCATCAACGGCGTTTACATTAGCAAATCCCGCATTTACTTTCGGTCCGCAGGGCCGGAACGTAATATCATCCAGCGCGAGGTCGTTGCCGCAACCACCGGGGGCATTGTTTACCAGCCGCAGTACTAATTCACTGTAATTGGCCGGAAGCGTAAAATAAAAGCCGTACTGGGTCCATTGCGGAAATGCAGTATTCGGAATATTGCCGGTATTCATTGTTTGTATGACTGTTCCTGCAATGGTCTCAATGTTAAAAGTAATATTGGGCGTTCCGCCGGCTTGCATGCAGGAGGAAGAGCGGAGTACGCTGGTAAGCCAGGCAGAAAATTCGTAGGTGGTGCCCCCACATAAATTCCTAACCGTATCCGCGTAAAATACGCCAGGATTGTAAGAGGCATTTATCAGCATCATATAGCCATTTATATCTCCGGGTGTATGATCTGCAGCAAGGGTATGCCAGGTACTGTTAAAACAGCCACTGGTGCTGTTTACGATGGTGTAAGATCCATCCGGTGGGCATAGTTGTGTAATAAAGTTGTAGTTGGTTACCAGCGAACCGAGTGGCGGGCCGGTAACCGTACTCCCGCTGCCAAAGTCGATGTTCACCACCGGATCGCCCAGGCTGCCGGTACAAAGTTGTGCATCGGCTGTTCTTGTAAGCAACAACACAATCACGATAAACCAGGTATGTTTTCTACAGCTTTGCAATGTTGGATGGTAAAGGCCAAATATACCGGTAAACAATTCCTTTTGCAACTAATCAGGGCCGCTTTAGTTAAAACTTTCGCGGGTGATGCATTTCTCTATATTTGCAGGCAACAACGTTTAACTATGTCAGTAACAGCCGGAAAAATAAAAGAAACCGCCGCTTTTATCCAGCAATTATACCCGGAAAAACCACAAACAGGTATTGTGCTGGGCAGTGGGCTTGGTAACCTGGTGCATGAGATACAGATCGAAAAGGAAATTTCTTATGATGCTATTCCGCATTTTCCCGTATCTACCGTAGAAGGACACCATGGTAAACTGATTTTTGGTACACTCGGCAACAAAAAGGTTGTTTGTATGGCCGGTCGCTTTCATTATTACGAAGGCTATTCCGCAGCGGAAGTGGCTTATCCCATACGGGTAATGAAGGAACTGGGTATCACAAATCTGTTAATAAGCAATGCCGCCGGTGGGGTTAACCCTGGTTTTAAAGTAGGTGACCTGATGATTATTGAAGATCATATCAGTTTGTTTGCGGTAAATCCGTTGCTGGGGCACAACGACACAGCGCTGGGTCCACGATTTCCAGACATGAGCGAACCATACAAAAAAGACTTGATCAGCAAAGCGGAAAGCATCGCAAAAAAACTGCAAATTGTAGTGAAGAAAGGCGTGTACTGCGGTGTAACGGGTCCCACGTTTGAAACAAGGGCTGAGTATAGACTAATTCACCTGATGGGTGGCGATGCGGTGGGCATGAGTACCGTACAGGAAGTAATTACGGCTGTTCACGCCGGCCTGCCCGTTTTTGCCATGAGTGTTATAACAGATATCGGTATACGGGAAGAAGAAAACACCATTACCCATGAAGAAGTACTGCAGGCAGCAAAAGATGCAGAACCAAAATTCAGCGCCATCTTTAAGGAAATGGTAATGGCCCTGTAAGATTAACTTTCTGCTACATTGCAGTATTGTTTTTGATAAGTAATTTGCCGGTATATTCTTTTGATTAAACATTTTTACATACTATTTCTTATACTGTTCGTTGCCGGCACAACCGGTATAGCGCAGCAAAGTTTAATGAACCGTATTCCGCGGCCGGGCAGCGCTTCCGCCGGCGGCGGCGGTAATAAAGATAGCCTCCGGCATCGCACCGGACTGGAAGATTCTATTACTATTAATTTCAGATACCTCGACAGCAGCCGCTACCTGAAATTTGATTCTTCGATCAATGATTTCAGCAAAAAATTTCTTATCCCTGCTGACTATCTTTTTCTCGGTAATACCGGCAGTGCAGCCAGGTCATTTCTTTTTTCGCCATTAATGAAACCCGGTTGGGATGCGGGATTTCATGCGTATGATATCTACAGGATTAAACAGGAAGACACGCGTTTCTTCAGTACTACGCGCCCTTATACGGAACTGGGTTATATGATAGCCAGCAAACAGGAACAACTGGTAAGTGTACTGCACACGCAAAATATTAACCCGAATTGGAATTTTTCTTTCCAGTACCGGCTGCTGAATTCTCCCGGCACCTTTAAAAACCAAAATACCAGTCAATCTGGCCTTCGCCTCAGCTCTTATTACCAGTCCCCTAACCGCCGTTATCACCTGTTCTTTATTATGATCAGCAATAAAATTCAGGCAGCTGAAAACGGCGGGTTGCGAAGCGACAATGACCTGGATATTTTGCCCGACAACAAAGACAGGAAAACAATCCCGGTTTTTTTAGGTTCTGTGAATCCTGTGTCGGTTAGCCCGTTCAGCACGACCGTGAACACGGGCACAAAATATAAATTCAGCAATATTTTCCTGCGCCAGCAATATGATTTGGGCAAAACAGATTCTATACAAACAGATTCGGTGACAATACATTTATTCTACCCGAAATTCAGAATGGAGCACAGTATACAAGTGAACAGCTATGCATATCAATTCAGCGACGCCGCCGTGGGTGCATACAACGATACCAATTTCTACAGGCCTTTTTATAATTTTCTTTCCATGCCGGCTACCTATCAGCTGCAGGATAAATGGAATGAAATAATCAATGATTTTTCCCTTTACCAATTTCCCGATACAAAAAATTCGCAGCAATTTTTTAAACTCGGTGCCAGCCTTCAAAACCTGAAAGGGCAGTTTGATGGTGCTTCAGCAACCTATCACAATACCTGGCTGCACGCTGAGTACAGGAACAAAACCCGCAATCAGAAATGGGATGCAGAAGCACACGGAGAATTGTACCTCACCGGTCTCAACGCAGGTGATTACGGCGCCTTTGGCAGTCTCAGGCGATATGTGAACAGGCAAGTCGGTTTTTTGCAGCTGGGTTTTCAAAACGTAAATCGTACACCCTCCTTTATTTATAACAATGCCAGCAGTTTTAATTTTTCTACGGAGCCCGGCTTCAAAAAAGAAAACACAACCCGAATTTTTGCATCCATTGATCAGCCACAACGCAAACTAAAGCTGTCGGGCAGTTATTTTCTTGTTACCAATTTCAGTTACTTCAGTGATTATTATCATGCAAAACAAGCAGCCGCTGCTTTTACTTTGTTGCAGATAAGTGCTGAGAAAGAATTTCGCCTGCGCAAACATTTGCAGTGGATACTGGAGATGACGGTACAGCAGCGGGCAGGTGATGGCCCCGTAAATGTTCCACTGGTATTTACCCGCAGCAGGATAGGGTATATTGGCAGCCTCGGTTTTAAAAACCTGCAACTGGCCACCGGGCTGGAAATAAAATACAATACCCCCTACAAAGCAGACGGCTATTCGCCGCTGCTGGGCCAGTTTTATTATCAGGATTCGGGTACGGTTAGCCTCAAAGTACCTGTTATAAATGCCTACTTTCATTTCAGGGTGAAAAGTTTTACCACCTATATACGTGTGGAAAACCTTAATACCGCGCGCAGCAAAGACGGGTTTGGATTCACCAATAACAATCTTTCCATCAGCGGGTATCCCTACCCGGGCATGCAGATACGTGTAGGTATATTCTGGAGTTTTGTAAACTAAAATGTTAAACAGGCTTTAACAATCCCTTATTGCAGGTGTCGTTTTTAGTTTTTACTTTTGCGGGAAGTATGAAAAAGATTCTGGCCATCGTTGTCGCCTGCATGTATCTTGGCATCACCAGCGGACTGGTGCTGCAGATACATTATTGCATGGGCGAACAGGTGGGGTCCAGCGTTAAGTTTGCGGACGCATCGGCCGAAGGACATACCTGTAGCAACTGCGGCATGCAGAACGGTAAATCCAAGTGCTGTCACGATGAGGTAAAATTCCTGAAATTGCAGGATGTTCATAAGCAGGTGACGGCCGATTACGAATTTACAGCGCCCGTTATTACACTGCAGCCCTGCAACCTGATTGCGCCACCCGCAACTTTTCAAAATGAAAGCAGTGCAGTCTGCAACAATTCTCCACCCGACGATGATCTTCATCAGCCCGCTATTTTTCTCTTTCATTGTATTTTCAGAATATGATATTGTAAGTAAGAATGTGAGTCACACGGTGACTTGATTCTCTATGCTGTTACCCGCGCGTAGCAACTGTCCTTTATTATCATACTGAACCTTTTAAATAAATACAATGAAAAAAATAATATTTTTTTGGGTGGTAATCATTACCGCTGCCACTAGCAATGCACAATTTACAAAAGCAAACATACAGGCCAGCGGACTCACGTGCGCCATGTGCTCCAAAGCAATTGACAATGCGCTGAAGGAATTGCCTTTCGTTGCAACAGTTCAACCAGATATAAAAAATTCATCATTCAATATTGTTTTCAAACAAGGACAGGAAGCCAACATCGACGAACTTAAAAAGGCGGTGGAAGATGCAGGCTTTTTTGTTGCGAAATTTACAATTACCGGCGTTTTCAATAATATTGACGTGCGGAATGATGAGCATGTAGAAATTGCCGGACGGCAATATCATTTTCTGAACATCAAAGATCAGGTGCTGAATGGTGAGCAAAAGGTGACGATTGTTGATAAAAATTTCCTGACGCCGAATGCATTTAAAAAATTCAGCGCTGCGACGGACATGCAATGTATTAAAACCGGAAAGGCCGGTGTATGTTGTGAAAAAGCCGGGCTGGCCGCCGGAACCAGAATTTATCATGTTACTATCTGACGCGGTTAGCGCGGAAGGAATATTACTATGTTGCACTACCGGTCGTGGTATTCTTTAATCTAAGGTCGCGTTTACGAAATCACAATCAATCAGGATCGCCGTAAAAATTAACGAATGAAAAAATTATTGTTTCTACTTGTAATATGCTTTTCCCTGGCGGCAGCCGCACAGCCGAAAGTAGGCGAGCAGGCGCCGGAAATAACACTAAAAGATTTAAATGGCAATGCAGTTAGCCTGTCGTCGCTAAAGGGAAAAGTAGTATTGATTGATTTTTGGGCAAGCTGGTGTGGCCCGTGCAGAAAGGCAAATAAATATTTAGCGCGCATCTATCCTTCTTTGAAAGCAAAAGGATTTGAAATCTATAGTATCAGTATCGACGATGACCTGGCAGATTGGAAACAGGCCGTTAAGGCCGATAAGATCACCTGGCTGCAGGTAAATGAAAGCGGTGGCTGGAATGCACCCGTTGCTGGCGCCTGGAAGATCGACCAGATACCGACCAGCTATTTGGTTGACCAGGGAGGAAAAATTGTAGCCCGCGACCCGGATGGGCGGCAGCTGGAGAAAACAATCAATCAGCTATTAAAAAAATAGCGCGATCATAGCGGTGGCGCAAATCGACTGGCACCACGTCACCGGGGGGTAGTCACTAATCGTCGATGCTTGCAGATCTACGCACTCAGGAACTGGCGTAATGTTCGATCATTTGACATTGCGGCAATCCAGATCGTCCGTGGCGTAGTAGGCATTACTTCAAACATTCAAATCATGCAAAAATTACTGCTATACGTTACTGCATTTCTTTTGTGGTCAACCATCGTTTGCGCTCAGGAACTCTACGTTTTTTCAGAACCGGCTTCTAATATGCCAGCACATTCCCTGGCAACGAAACTTACTTACCGCACACCGGTAGGCCATTTAACCAACCGTTACCGGCAAAGGGTTACACCAGAAATTATGCTTGGACTAAGCAAAAAATGGATGCTGCACGTCAGCACTGCTTTTTCGGATTTTTATACTGCACAGCTCAGGTGGGAATCCGTAAAAACGTATGCCAAATACCGGTTTTTCTCGCATGACGAAGTACACAGCCATTTCAGGTTAGCTGCATTTGCTGAGGCCGCCTATTCGCGCAGCCCTTTTTTGTATGGTGATATTAACCTCGACGGAGACAACAGCGGCTTGCAGGCTGGTATGATTGCTACACAACTGGTTAACAAACTGGCCTTGTCCGGCACGGCCAGTGTGATACGCGTTTTTGGTGACCGTACCGTGCACGTTCACCAACTACAGCATTCTTTAACCGCGCTGTCTTACAGTTTGTCGGCAGGCTACCTGCTATTTCCTGTTAATTACAGTGATTACAAACAAACCAATGTCAACTTGTATGTGGAAGCAATCGGTATGAAAGGTTTCGAAATGGGCGGCTATATGGTTGACCTCGCGCCTGCACTCCAGCTTATTTTCAACAGCAATTTTAAAGTGAACCTGGGCGCCCGCTTACAGGTAGCCAGCGATATGCAACGGATAGGGGAGTACAATTATTTTATAGGACTGGAAAGAACTTTCCTGGGGGCTTTGCGTCATAAAAAGAAAACATCATAATGGAAAACGGATGGAAGCACCCAGCGCAAAATAATAATTAATTGAAATTGCCGACAAGCCTTTGCCTGCCGATAGATCAAACTTTACATTGTCATTTAGAAAATACGCGATGCCACCATCAATATTGTGATCGGCGGTTTCCTGTTTCTTAATAAAACCGAACGCTTCCGCATAAGCATACCATTTTTTACCAATATTGAACCCGGGTGAAATGCGGTATATCCACGCAGGTGAATTGCTGAAACCATCCCATTCCGCCCCCAGGTTGTAACCCAAGGCCATTGATTTTGTAATGCTGTGCTGCATGGTAAATACAAAATTGGGCGCTGCACTTTCCGCCTGCATTTTGGCGGTTGCTGCCTCCGCAATCGCTACATGCGCGATCAGGGAGATTTTTGGTAGCAGTCCTTTTTCTTCCATGAGTGCTACTTTAAAACCCACCTGGACCGGTTCAATGCCGGTGGTGGTTTCATAACGGCTGCCAGTGGATTCCCGGTTGGTCAGCAGGTTGGTTATTAATCTGAACTCGAGTCTTTTACTGATGCCGTATTTAGACAGAAGGGTAGGGTACACCAGGGTGTGCAAGCCCGGACCATTTTTTTCAAAATTAAAACCGATCTCCAGCTGTACCCATTTTGCCGGAACGATAAATGGAGATTCCGTCTGGTCGGGCCGGTCCGTTTCCATTCTTTCCAATTGCTGGGCAAACAACGGAACCGCCGGTAAGCTGGCTGCAAGCAGAAAAACAAGAATATTTTTAAACATACAAAACTTTAAATTTAGACAAATCTAAAAATAAGTTTATAGATATCACGAAATATTTTTTGACATTGGGTTTTGAGCCAGCGACTGGCAAACCCTGGGCCGGGTTGCTACGCCGCTAATGACCTGGCGGAATGCGATCGAACGGAGTGGCTGCAAGCCGCAGCGCAGTGCGGTTTATGGATTAAATACCAGGGTAAACTTGGGCGACAACCTCAAAAAAGTTGACGCGGTTGCTGAAATGCGGTTACATTTACTTTATCAATCCCGCATATGAATAAAATTACGCAGTATAAGTTCCTATTGGGCATCACACCTGCAGGACTAAACAGCCTCGTTAATACCCATATCCTTGAAGGCTGGCAGCCATTGGGCAATGCCATCATGAGCAAGGCGCTGAATACGTCGGTTAATCCCGAAACCAAAATAGCCCCTTTTGAAATAAATTGTATTGGGCAGGCGATGGTAAAGTATGACGGCGAGGTGTTGATACCAGTAGACGCGGTTTAAACGTTAGCGGTAGTCGTCCCGGGCAGGACTAAAAAAATCGATGACGGTAACATCGGTTACTGCAACCCCTGAATGTGGCATGCCAGATGGAATTACATGCGTCATTCCGGGTGTTAATACGTAGGCAGTGTCCCCTATCATCATTTCTATTATTCCTTCCTGTATATAGGTAATTTGTTCGTGCACGTGCTGGTGCGTTTCCAACACACTCCCTTTTTTTATTTCCCAGAAAGTGACCGTTCCTTTATCTCCATGAATAAACTTGCCAAAAAAACCGGGGCGCAATTCACGTACCGGAATATCACTAAGGTGCTGCATGTTTAAATGTTTTGCGAATAGTGTAAAAATTGTTTGGATACAAGCTGGCACGCGCAGGTTCGGTTCTTTCCGCAGCTGATCAATGTTCAAAAAATGCTACACTGCCGCCAACCCAGTCTTTGTCTTTGTTATAGCGTACCCCAATCATTTTGCCCTTGCTTAACCGCGTTAAATTAACGGCCGCTTTCGGTCGGGCGTCACCGTCTTTCCAGATATACATCATGCGTATTTCGCATTTGGCGGGCATGTCGGGCGTTTCAATAACATCAGCGTATTTTACCTTGCGTTGCAGTATCCAGTTCGCCGGTTCTTTTACTTCGTCAATATCTTTTTTGGTAACATCTATTACCACACCCTGGCCTGCAAAAGAAAAAAGTGGTTTTAGTACATAATTTTCCAGGTCGGACGGGAGCTGTTTTATTTCATTAAGAAAATAGGTTGCCGGTACAAAAGGATGTCTGATGAAGGGGAGGGTAAATTTACTGATGCGGTAAAACCAGTTGGGATGCGGTACCCATTCTACATCCAGGTCCTGGGTGATGTCAACAAAACTACCGATGGTTTCTTTTTGCGCGTTCAGGTCATCAAAAATAATTCGGTTGTAAATGCGCTTTACGGCTGTTTTCTGTTTTGTTTTTTCATTAATGTAAAATAATTTTTTCCCTTCCTGAATTAGTTCGGTAATGCAAACCGGCTGAATGCCGATATAATCCTGTGTGCAGTAAAAATCAATCCTGGTTTTTTGTTCATGGGGTTTTATTTCAAGCAGGATTACATTTTCCGATGGTACATTTCCAAGAATGACCTCCTTTAAATCATTGATATAGGTCTCCCGGTTGTAATTACCGAGGTATTGGGTGTAGTTAACTGGAATGTCAAAATGTTTTTTCACCACATCCGGGTAATACACCTGGAAGCCAAACAGCGTCGGAAACCCCTGCATCTCTATTAGTTGCGGTTCAAGTTCCTGGGCATCATTAATACAAATGCCAAAATCAAACGCAATCATGTGGCTGATATCGTTTTCATTGGGTACGTTTTCTCCTGCCGGTATACTGCGATCGGTTAATGCTTTAAAGCCTGGGTCAACAATTACATCAACGATACTTTCACAAGCATCCAGTAATTTTTGTGTAAAAGCTTTGTCTATAAATTCCGGCGTTTCCGCAATACGGAACTCGATAGCGCCCGGGTGTTTACTATTCAGGTCTTCCAGGAAAAGGGCGTATTTTTCTTTTGTAAATGCTTCGTTGAATTTCTTTCGGAGTGCTGGTACCATGGCGGAAATTTAATGGCTGGAAGTTACAGCTTCTTGCGGAGACAGAAATCGGCGATTGCGCGACAGCGGAGCACTGGCATATAAACAGCACATGACCTGCCGTGAATGCTATTGCAATACTATTCGCAGGCGCTGGCACACCGCGTCAGTTCCTGGTGCTGTTGATATGGGCAATTACATCATTTAAAAAATTGGGCAGTACATGCGTGTAGGTGGACCGTATTTTATCAGGGTCGTTGAGTTGCTCTATCATACTCTGCCATTTTGCAAACCCATGATTGGCGATAACGGTTTGTTTTTTATCTTCCCTTTGCAGGTACATGGTCATGCCGGTAGCATCGGCTTCCGGGTGAAATTGCGTGCCGATCATGTATTTGTTAAAACGAACTGCCATCAATGCTCTTTCATAAGGAACGTGTGGCCTTTCTTTTTCAATACAGAGAATACTGGCGCCCAGTTGGCGGAAACGATGGTGGTTCGGTTGTACCACCTGAAAATCCCGGCTATCAACAGAAAAAAATGGATCATGCAGTCCTGCAAATACCGGTTCCTGTTTTGCATCCGGTAAAACATGTACAGGAAAGACTCCAAAAGCAGTAGAATTCCTTTTGATAACATTTGCAATATTGTAATGCCTGCAGGCGAGCTGGTAAGAATGACAAATAAAAAATACAAATTTCTTTTGCCGGTTGGCTTCATTTTTATTCCAGTCTTCTACTTTTTGCAGCCAGTTGAAATAGATTTTTTCCCATTCACTATCGATGCTGTCTAACGGTGAGCCGGGGCCGCCACTGGAAATATAGATATCATAACTGAGGTCAGGAACCTGGTTTTTTACCCGCACCTCAAATTCATCCCAGCTAAGGCTAATCCCCTTAACAGTACCGTACTGTGTCAAGATCTCCCGGATGCAGCGCATGCCCTGGTTGGGCATCCCTTCATTCATGTCGAGAATAGCACATTTTATAATTTGTTTGTCAGGAGCCATACTTTGCGAAAATAACGAATTTTTCGTGGCCGAATTGCGCGGGGAGTGAAGAGATCGCAAACGTAGCTGACGGGTATAATGGTTTGCCAGGCACAGCCGCCAATTGTTATAAAAACCCAGCGGTTATACAAATTACTTTACGGAACTATTTGTCTGTCTGGTAAGTGTAAGTGATTAAGGTATCAGTGCTTTGTACATGGCGTCTGCAACAACAGTATTGCCTGTTTCGTTGAGGTGAACGCGGTCGGCTGTGAGGATGCCGGACTCCTTATTGTCTTTGTTATTGGCAAGATTATAATCCAGCGTCAGCTTGCGCAAATCTATCAGCGGGCAATTATTGTTTTTAGCAATCGTACGAATAATGGAAGAATATTTATTTAAGTCGCCATCCAGTTCATTGCTGAAATCTGTTTTTTCTCCAATAGCCGCAGGCGTACAAATCAATACTTTAATATTTTTTGCCTGCAGTTTTTTGATAATCGCATTGTAGAATTTTTCAAATTTGTCGGCATCCGTACCGGTGCCAAAACTTCTTTTATGCCATACATCGTTTACGCCTACCCAAACAATTACCACATCCGGATTTTTTGCAAGTACGTCATCTTCCATGCGTAAATAGAGATCATAGACTTTATTGCCACCCACACCTGCTCCCAGCAGTTCATAGTTTTTATCGAGTCCTTTTTGCCTGAGCATATCACCCAGCTTCGTAATAAAACCACCCGGTTTCACGCCTGCTTCGGTAATGGAATCACCAAAAAATAAAATACGTTGTTTTTTCTGAACGCTGTTAAAGGCTGATAACAGGCAAAATGCCGCAGCTGCAAAAAATATTTTTTTCATATTTTTTTTATTAATGGTATGGCGATAATTGTTCCGTTTTAGCGTGATGGGTAGCAATGGTTTGTTTTGCCGGACCAACGTTATTGCCGGGTGAATACATTCTTCCCGTTGATAAAAGTACTGATAACCTGCGTTTGTAAGATTTTTTCAGGTGCTGCGGTTAATAAATCCTGGTCAAGCATAATAAAATCCGCGAGTTTCCCTTTTTCAATGCTTCCTTTTTCATTGTCTTCAAAGTTTGCGCGGGCAGCCCATATTGTCATACCCTTCAGCGCATCCTGCCTGCTGAGGGCATTTTCGGGTAGATAACCTGTGGCGGGATATCCCTTTGCATCTTTCCTGATAACGGCTGCATAAAATGTTTTCAGTGGGGAAATATCTTCTACGGGGAAATCTGTTCCAAGTGGCAGCCATCCGTTTTGTTGTAAAAGGTTCTTATAGGCGTAGGCTCCTTTCATCCTGGCTGGTCCCAGCCGGTCTGCCGCCCAGTACATATCTGAAGTGGCATGGGTAGGCTGTACAGATGGAATTATATTGTTTTCGCCAAATAACCTGAAATCCTGTTCGTTCACTATTTGTGCATGCTCAATGCGCCAGCGCAGATCATTTTTTCCTTTCAGGTATTTGGCGTAGGTATGCAATATTAAGCGGTTGCCGCTATCGCCAATGGCATGCGTGCACATCTGGAAGCCCATTGCATGGATGAGTGCGGCCACTGAATCAAAATGGGAAACAGGACTTAAGAGGAAGCCCGTCCAGGTGGGCTTATCAGTATAAGGTTGCAACAGGCAGGCGCCCCGTGATCCCAATGCGCCATCTGCATACACTTTAAAGGAACGCACGTTCAGGAAGGGCGTTTTTATCTTGCCTTTGCCCGCTATAAAATCGAAGTTTTTTTTGCTGTCGCTCAGCATTGCATATATCCGCATTTTTAAAACACCGGATTGCTGCAGGCTGTCTATTAAAAGGATGGCTTCATAATCCAGCCCACAATCATCTACTGTTGTAAGACCAACGGCAAAACAATTTCGCTGGGCAGCCAATATTGCTTTTGTAGCAGTAGCAGCATCCGCAGCTGGAATCTTTGCGCTTACCAGGTCTTGTGCGTTGTCTATTAATATGCCGGTTAGTTTTCCGTTGTTTGTTTCTACTTCCCCGCCTGCTAATTTTTTTCCCGCCTGCACGCCTGCAAGGTTCAATGCCTTTTGGTTGGCAATGGCCGCATGGCCATCAACCCGTGTGAGGAAGACGGGGCGGTTGGGGTACAGGGCATCCAGTTTTTCTTTGGATGGAAATTCTTTTACCTGCCAGTCGTTCTGGTCCCAACCACTGCCGATAAGCCAACTGCTGCTATCCATGTTTTTTGCTGCGTTGCTTAGCACTTGAAGGATGGCTTCCCAACTTTCTGTGCCTACCAGGTTAACCGTTTGCAGTCCCAATCCATAACCCAAAAAATGCGCGTGCGCATCTATAAAACCGGGATATATAAATTTGCCGCCTGCATCAATTGCCTGGCTGGCGGCGTATTTTTTTGCAATGTCGGCGCTGCTACCGCTCGCTACTATTTTTCCATCTTTGATTGCCATGGCTTCCGCCATTGTGAAAGCGCTGTCGATGGTATAAATATTGGCATTAGATACAATTAAATCCACCGCTGTCTTTTGTGTGCACGACGAAAGCATCGCCAATAAAACCATTCCGGATAATAGGTATTTCATATTAAATTTTTATGGTGCTTGCTCAAAGCATGATCCTCATTTATTGTTTGCTTCTTAATTAACCCGCCAAAAGCCGGAAAGCTTGGCTGGCGCTATCTTTTTTCAACGCAGATAACCGGTGCAACGGCTGCCGTGCCTCCAACGGCAAACAAGCCGTAAATAAAGCAGCACCGTTCTCTTTATTGCCGGTAAAGTAAACCGCCCCGTTCATCACGGGGCGGTCTATTTTAATAATAATATTCGTTAGCTGCTAACGCACTTTTATAATCCGCTCCAGTACTACTTTATTGTCGTATACCATCCTGATGGTATAAATGCCATTGGCATACCTGGTCAGGTCCAGCGGGATGGTGGAAATGGCATTTCCATTGTATTGCTGTTGCATAATTACCTGTCCGGATGAATTGATGACCTGGATACCCTTCAGGTTAACCGGTTTCAGGTAATGACGGATAGTGGTGAGGCCGTTACTTGGATTTGGTGCAATCAGGTATCCCTGCGATTTCAGCTTAGCCGGTAACGTAAGCGGTGTTATGTTCACGTTGTCAATGTATGTATTGTTGCCGTTGTTGGTGATGTTGCGGAATACCAGCTGGAATGCGCCTGTGCTGCCAGCGAGCTGCGGCGTAAGATCCACGCTGTCGGTTCTCCACTGGCTGCGTATACCAGGAAAAAATCCAGTAGTATCTGCCGCAGGGTAAACTGCCGGGAAATTAGGTCCACCTACGGTTTGCAAATCTTCACCCCATTTCTTATAGATGCTGGTAAAACTTGTACCGCAGTCTTTGGTAAGTAATACTTCCAGGGTATCTAACTGAACGGCCGTGCTGCCCGGAAATTTAGCAGTAACATGCGCCACATCAAATTTCAGGAATACAGAATCGGGTGAAGACAATTGTACCAGCGGCGCGTATAAATCATCTTTCGATCCGCCGTTCGGTTTTTGCGCATAATTGCGTATCCATGCCGATGCTACGCCATCTGTAGAAGCCCTCGTTGTACGTTCCCAGGTATAGGCATTGGTTGATTTAAGCAGTATCCAGTTGGCAGGCGGAAATGTTGTGCCTTCGAAACTTTCTTTGATTGGAGGCTGCACTGGTGCCAGTACCAGCAGGTCTATCTTCAGGGTATCATTGGCGGTGTTTTGATCTGCGAGGCCATTGGGCTCAGAAGTATACACCGTGAGCGTATGATTCCCTGCAGGAATATTGGTAATGATTGGTAGCACCACCTGTGCAGTTTGCAACCTGGCCAGTACGCCCGTCCATGGTACCGTTGTAACCGTACCATTGTCCAGGCGGACATTTATTTTAAGTGTTGTAATGGTATCTTTTCCCTTGTTTCCAAAAACAAAAGTAGGAGTAATGCTGGAGCCACCACAAAGCACGGGTGGCACATTTAGCAGTGAAACCGCTGCAGCATCTCTCGTGGGAAGCGTAGCAGCCGAGACGCTTATATCATCTATATACGTATTGTTGCCGTACGCATTGGTATTGCGGAAACGAACGATTATATTCTTTCCGGGAACAAGATACGGGGTGAGGTTTACAGACTCCAGTCTCCACCGCTCGGGCTGCGCCGGCGTAGCGGCGAAAGATCCGGTCTGCGGTGCATCGATGGTCTTCAGAAAAATCCCGGTTTTTTTATACGCCCTTGAATAGGTAATCCCCCCATCTGCAGAAACATATACTTCCAGTCCGTCCCAGGTAGATACATCCACATTATCATAAACGCCGTATGCCACCCGGAAAGTCAGGAGCGATGAATCCGATGCCGCGAAACTAATGGCGGGTGTTATCAATTCATCCAGCGTTCCAACCTGTTGTATATTGTAATTATTAAACGCAGCGGAGCCTGCTGCAGTAAAACCAGATGTAATGCTTCTTGTCCACGTACTACCATTTGGATTAAACAATAACCATTGTGCCGGCGGAAAAGTTGCCGAGGTAAAGGTTTCAGTAAATGGTGCCGCGCGCACATTTGGCTGAACGATAGCAAACGACTGCAACGTATCGTTATTGGTAAAGCTGTCTGCAGCACCGTTGGGAGATGAAGTATACACCGTAAGCGTATGACCACCAGTAGTTAAAAAATCTACATTGCCCAGCGCAAGCGTGGTATCAATACCAGGCGCAAGCGACAATGGAAACACAGTTGCAACCGGTGTGCCCGCATCAAGCTGCAGGTTTACGGTAACTGTGGTCAGCGCAGTAGTGCCCGTGTTTCTTACGATTGCGGTAAGCGGCGCGTTGTTTATTACCGTTACCCTTCTTTCCGGCGTGCCGCGCATATTTACATTCACCATAAAGGCGTCGGTTACAGCTACGGGCGGTGTAGCACCATTGGACGTTTTTAATCCGGCCCTGTATAAATCAATACAACTTTCAACTCTTTTGCGGTGACCGTCTGTAAACATGAACAAGGCGCGGTCATCAAAATAATTCATAAAGCTGCCGTATACAATTCCGTAGGGAACAGGAGAGCAGCCAACATTGTAATTCTGGCTGGGGTTGCCATATACAAATCCGTCCGTACTGGGATTGCCTTTCTGGTCGGGTGTATCATCGCCTTCCGGCCCTGCACCTGCTGCCAGTGGCCAGCCATCCTGTATCCTGAAATCAAGATTATTGCAAGCGGCGTTATCGCCGAATGTATGCCATAGGTAAAAATAATGACCAATTTCATGGGCCAGGGTAGCGCCTTCGGTGTACGTAGGGTAGTAGCTGCGACTTACATTACTTGTGTAAGGAAGCGTAGCAGTGCCAATAACCACACCTTGCGCGCCATTGCCGGTTGTAAATGGAAAAGTAGCGATGCCCAGTAAACCCAACTCGCTGCCGCTGAAAGTGCCACACCATACGTTCACGTATTTAGTTACATCCCATGCGTCCAGTCCGCCGGTGGCAGTCGCTTTTATGTTTACATGATCCGGGCTTGCCGCCACGCGGCGCTCAATGCCGGAGGTTAGTGTGCCATCCGGCTTGCGCCTGGCCAATACAAATTTTACCGGGATCCTGCCTACACGATTGGTGATCTCCTGGGGGATAACGCTCTTATAGGTATCCGCTTTTCTACCGGAATAAGCGATGTTCAGCAGTTCTACCTGCTCGTAAACATCGCGGTCGGTTACCCATGACTGCCGCTGGGCGGAATCTACAATATGAAAAACGATGGGTATGATAATTTCACCGGCTTCAATTCTTTCTCCCCGCGTCTGCTGCTGGCGTGTAAGTGCTGCATTGTACTGGCGCTGACCTTCCGCTCTCCATTGTGCAACAATGCCTGGATTATTTTTTATAATCCTGTCCAGCTCTTCCATTGTCTCGCATCTCCTGGTGGGAGCCAATATTTTCTGCGCAGTAGTTAATAAGGTAGTCAGCAGCAATACAGCGGTCATTAGTAAACAACGCTGGGTAAAATTTCTCATAAAACTTGCTTTGGTTTAAAAGACGTCATCAAGGTCTCAGTTCTCTATAAAAATCTGTTCCGGTTTTCAATACAACCTTATTTGCTGTTTGGTTGCCCTGCGTATTCAAAATAGTTGAAAATGTCATTTGCGGCTATCGTCATCAAGTAAACGGAATAGCATTGCGCGGGCACATTAGCAGGTGCTGCTGAAATGCCTGACACTATTCCAATCACTGTTTTTTATTTGCCAACGGTTTGCTGAAGAATCGCGCAAAAGAAAGCGCATGGCTACTGCTTTATCATTTTGAAGAATGATGGAAAACGGAATATATTCGATGGTGTTTGGGAATTTTCTCTTGCGATAGTGTATCCTCATAAAAGCATTTGGCTAATATGCTAAAGTAAAGATTTTTTGCTAAGTAAAATGAATTTTCAACAGGTCTTTTTATGCTGCTCAGTATTGCTGCAAATGCATTTTGCGGGCAGCGCCGTGTTGCATTTCGCTGCCTGTTACACACATTAAATTTTTAAAAAATACCCAGTGTCCTTAGCAAGCTGCGGGGTTGTACCCGCTGAAGATGCGGTATGCGTAAAAGCCGTCGTGCAGGTGGGGCAGGAATCGTAAGTTCGCGCAGCGAAAACAAAATTGCCGGCAGACCCGTTAAAAAAGCGACAGCCAGCCTGGTTATGCACCGTGGCTGGCCGTCTGAACATAGCCTTCCTTGTAATATTTCCTTTAACAAACAATACAACAGCGCCTATGCTTTGCGGGCACAGCAAAAAGGTAAATAAAAATAGGTTGGTGCTAATCAGAAGCCGAACATGCTACGGGTGGAACATCACACGGTATAACAATACATTAGTGATAATCGTAATGCTAAAATAATGAAGAATACCGCTTCGAAAAAATAAATGCGGGTTGTTTAATCAAATTAAGTGTTTATGCTTAACCAGAGAATGAAATACTTTACAACTCGTGCAGGAACTGGTCATGGATATAGTCTACCACACTTACGAGGCTGTTGCTTTGCTCAAAGACCTTTAGCTGCCGGTCGGCCCCTGTACCATTTTCCAGCATCGAAGGAAGCAGGTTAATAACATGACGGCTGCCAAGGGGATCTATTACGTCGTCAATAAAATCAAGCAACTCGTAAATCAGCACGCGTGTGTTCACTTCCTCTTCTTTTCCAAAATCAATGAGATAGCCATCAATGCCGTAGCGGCCAGCCCGCCACTTGTTTTCATTGATCAGGGCACGCTGGTAAATCATGTAGTTCATGTTTTTAGAACGCAACTGGAACAACTTTGCGCAAATGCCCTGGAATAAGGCTGCAATGATAATGGTTTCTTTAACCGTCATGGGTACGTCGCAGATGCGGAACTCCACGGTGTTAAAGAATGGGTGCACCCGGAGGTCCCACCATATTTTTTTAGCATTGTCGATACAATTGGTTTTGATGAGCAGGTTGATATACCGGTCATATGCTTCGATGCTTTCAAAATAATCGGGTATACCAGTGCGGGGAAATTTATCAAATACTTTGGTTCGAAAGGATTTGTAACCGGTTTTTCTGCCTTCCCAGAAAGGGGAATTGGTACTCAGCGCATAGATGTGCGGCAAAAAATACCTGGCCGAATTGGCAATATGCATGGCCATATCGCGGTTCTCCATACCAACGTGTACGTGTAGCCCAAAAATAAGATTACTGCGGGCGGCTTCCTGCAACTCATTTACTATTTGACTATAGCGGATATGATCTGTAATGAGCTGGCTTTCCCAATGGCTGAAAGGATGGGTGCCGGATGCGCCTACCCATAAACCGAGCGACTCGGCAATGCCGGAGATCGTTTTCCGGAGAAAGGTTACATCCTGGTAGGCTTCATCTATATTCTGGCAGATATCTGTACCCACTTCCACCACAGCCTGGTGCATTTCGGCTTTTACTTTGTCTTTGATCATCTTCTGCCCTTCATGCACTATCTTCTGTTCATGGCTTTTCAGTTCTTTAGTGTGCGGGTCCATCACCATGTATTCTTCTTCTATGCCCAGCGTAAAATGTTTGTAGCTGATATTTGCCATGGATCGTTGTAGGTTATTTTGATAAGTTGTAAACGAAACAGCCGCAGCTGATTATTAAACAGGCGATAAACGCCGGCGCAATGCGCCACCGGTTTGAAACAGCCTGTGCGGTTATTAAAAATGATTTCTCTTCTTATACCAATGCTTTTTTGTTGCTTCCCCGTTTTACATACTCACCCCAGGTCAGGTTGTCTGCATCCTGTTTGTATGCCTGCGCTTTTTCAATGGCAAAATTGGCCGCAGTCTCCACTACCCAGTCAAAATTGTCTTGTCCCACACTGGCAATATCTGCGTCCGGTGCAGGATTGCAGAAGTCAATTGCGTAAGGCACGCCATCGCGCAGCGCCAATTCTACGGTATTAAAATCATAACCCAGGTAATCATTAATGCGGAGCACAATTTCTTCCATGAGTTTCAACCGCTCTGGGCTGGGTTTAAAATCTGCTACATAACGCAGGTGATGCGGGTTGCGTGGCTCATACGGCATGATGCGTACATGCTTGCCACCAATACAATAGCAACGGTAATATTCATCAAATATAATTTCTTCCTGCAGCAGCATCACCAGCTGGCCGGTTTCGCCATGCTTCTGAAAAAAATCTTCTTTGTCGGTAACCTTATAAACATGTTTCCAGCCGCCGCCGGCGAAGGGCTTCATGTATGCGGGGAAGCCGGTATAACTAAATATCTGCTCCCAGTCCATCGGATAAGCCAGGTTGGAAAAAGAATTGTCTGAAGTATCATCCGGATGGTCTTTGGAAGGAATGATCACGGTTTTTGGAACCGGTACATCTATTTTGGTAGCCAGGCAATTGTTGAAAAATTTTTCATCAGCACTCCACCAAAAAGGGTTGTTAATAACGGCGGTGCCAGTTAACGCGGCGTTTTTAAGATAGGCCCGGTAAAATGGAATATCCTGGCTGATGCGATCAATGATAACCGCGTATTCGGTTGGCTCACCCTGCATCACTTTATCAATGCGCACCGCTTCAGCGGTAATGCCATTAATATTTTTACTGTTTACCCGCTCAATAAATGCCGTTGGAAAACTGCGCTCCTGCCCAAATAAAATTCCAATCTTTTTCATGCTTATCGTTTTAAGATGTATGTTAAAGCTCACCTGGCAGGCGACTGAAGTTACCACTTAACGAGTACATTTTAATGCCTGTTTCCGCTTAGCCAAATATATTTTTATCAAATCAGAAAAACAAAAGAATATTTACACGCGTTTCGTTTTGTTTTGCGCCGGCAAGCATTGTCCCGCAACAATTTTTTTAAATACCCGGGCGGGAAATTGTTCATAGAATCGATGCACGGCAGCACAATACCGGGCGGCCATGGTTCAACTGATTTACTTATTTTTGAACCCATGCGTGAAGAAAAAACCCTTGCTTTATTTACGGAAGACTTGTCTATCAACTCCACGGTTTTAGAGCACCATGTGGTTATCAGTTGTTTTTTACCGGGGCATGTAGCTTACCCGGAGCAGATGGGCCTGTTGCTAATCAACGATGGTCAGAACATGGAAGAACTTGGCCTGGCGCCCATGTTGGAAGAATTATTTTCCACTGGTGCCATTGAGCCACTGTTATGTGTTGCTATCCACACCGGTAAGGAGCGCATAGCGGAATACGGAACCGCCCGCAGTGCCGACTATATGGGACGTGGTGCCAAGGCCAGCTTGTATACCCGTTTTATTTTTGAAGAATTGCTGCCCTTGCTGCATACTACCTATAAAATTGATTCTTTTAAAGAAAAATCTTTTGCGGGCTTCTCACTGGGTGGCCTGAGCGCAATGGACATTGTATGGAACCATCCGCAGGAATTTACACGCGCCGGTGTTTTCTCCGGTTCATTCTGGTGGCGTACGCGCGGGCTGGAGGATGGCTACAATGAAGCAACCGACCGCATCATGCACATGCAGGTGAAAGAAGGCGGCTTTTATCCATGGCTGAAATTCTTTTTTGAAGCCGGCGCGCTGGACGAAACCATGGATCGCAACCACAACGGCATTATAGATGCTATTGACGATACGCTTGGCCTTATTGATGACCTCATCAGCAAAGGATACAATGCGCAAACTGATATTCATTACCTGGAACTGCAGGAGGGCAGGCACGATATTGCTACCTGGGCGAAAGCAATGCCCGAATTCCTGAAATGGGGTTGGGGAAAAAAATAGTAGCGGCCGCTGTATCATCCGGATGGTGGACGAAACAGCGCTTAGGCAATCGTCCACCGCAGCGAACGCCTAAGCGCCGCCTGAAGGCGCGCGTTGGTTAATTTTGAACTGTATTAAAGTTTTTGTAATGGATGAATACCAGGACAAGGCGTTGGCAGTACTGCTCATTTGGCAAAAGCAAATGAGGCGGCGGCCGTCTTTTTTAAACAAGCTCTCAAAAAAAGTTCAGACAAAAATCAATACCTGGATTCCCGAGAAAGTTCACGTGGCCATTACCGCAACCATCAAACAAATGATAAAAGGGGTACTGTTTGGCGCCGGGTACACCACCGGTAAACTGGCAGTAGATGAACCACTACAGGCCCGCGAGGTAAGGGTGCAGGAAAGAATAAATTTTTATAAAAACACCGCTGCGGTAGAAGGTGGCATAACCGGTGCTGGTGGTATTCTATTGGGTCTGGCAGATTTTCCCATTTTGCTGGGACTAAAAATAAAATTGTTATTCGACATCGCTTCCATGTACGGATTCAATATAGACGATTACAAAGAAAGGGTTTACCTCCTCCATATATTTGAGCTGGCGTTCTCCAGCCATGAACACCGGAAAAGTATTTATTTAAAAATGGAAGATTGGGATCAAAAAAGCAATGCCCTCCCTAATGATATTAACGAGTTCAACTGGCGCAGCTTTCAACAGGAATACCGCGATTATATTGACCTGGCCAAAATGGCCCAGCTGGTACCGGTAATCGGCGCACCCGTGGGTGTATATGTTAATTACCGCCTGGTAAGAAAACTGGGTGTTACTGCCATGAATGCATACCGTATGCGATTGCTGCAGGCACAGTTGCCTGCCAGCTGATCCATTACAGCCTTTCAATGTTGTTCCCAAAAAAAATTACAACCGGCCTTTTTTCAATTACATTTTTAACAACGCAATAAGCGCATCTATAAAAGCCACCTGGGCTGTATTTATTTTTTTTCGTGCAACAGCCGGCTTAAACCAGCCGGCTTTGTCTACTTCGGGAAAGTGTTTTTTTTTGCCTGATTTCGGCGGCCACTCCATTTCAAATTCATTGCTTTTTATTTTATCCGCAGCTATGTCATTCTCCAACGCCCACGCATAAACGGTTTTTCCGGAACGCAGTTTTACATGCGGCAACGGGATAAATTGCCCGCTCGGCCGGAACCCGGTCTCCTCCTCAAATTCTCTTTTTGCCGCATCGAGTGGATCCTCGTCATCGCTAAACTCCCCCTTGGGAAGAGACCATGCACCTTCGTCTTTATTTTTCCAGAAAGGACCGCCGGGGTGCACCAGCAGCACTTCCAGGTCTTTGTCCACTGTTCGGTACATCAATATGCCGGCGCTTTTTTTCATAGGTGCATACTACGCAATCTCTTTTATAGAATCGTCCGGTTAAACCACCAATGGTCCGCTCGATATTTGTTACGGTTTCTTTTTTACCAATCTAAACAAAAAATTCTTGACAGTCGCAACCCATAAAGTCACCCGACTGTCTTTAACGTCTAAATTGTGCGGAAATAATCATTTTGCGGAAAACGTTTCAGGTGTTTTTATAATAATTGAGCATCCAGTTTTTTCCAAACTTATCCGTAAGGTCTGCAAATTTAGCTCCCCAGGGCATATCACCTGGTGGCTGGCTGACCTTTCCACCGGCCGATAATGTAGAAAAAAACTTGTTTAATTCTGCTTCGCTGGTACAATTGATGCAGATGCCAAAAGTATTGCCTTCTATCGGCGTGGAACGGTTCATATCCGAAGCCATGATGACCATATCCCCACTGGTTAGTGTAGCGTGTAAAATATTGTCTTTTAGTTCCGGCGGCATTTGTTTGGCCATTTCCGGCATTTCGCTCACTTTTTGCAGTACCAGCTCGCCGCCCAGGCATTCCTGGTAAAAACGCATTGCTTCACTGCAGTTCTTGTTGAAGTTTAGATAAGGATTGAGTTTTGCCATCGTATTATTTTTTAGTGAATACAAATGTATTTATTGCAAGCAAAACCGTGCATGGGCAAATACGACATTATAGGGGTGGAATGCGGCGGCAAGCAAATAATTTGCTGTTGTATCCAGCTATGATTTTTTTCGTTTAAACCAAATAAAAACCGGCAGACGAAGCGATTGCTTCATCTGCCGGTTGCAATAAAAATGAATGGAGGTCGAACTCAAAAAATGGGAAATTAAAAAAAGCGGTCAGCGGCATCATGTTGAAGCCCGCCCGCAATCAGTCCGCCAATCTAGTATTTTACTTTCAACTCAACTCTCCGGTTTTTTGCTTTTCCTTTGGCTGTTTTGTTGTCGGCAATGGGTGATGCCTGTCCATAACCGGTGGCAGTGATCCTGTTTTCGGAAATTCCTTTGCCAGTAAAAAACGCTTTTACGGCGTTTGCACGATCCTGGCTCAGTACCATATTTTTTTCTTCGGTACCAGTGTTGTCTGTATGGCCGTCAATATCAAGTTTCAAATCCGGGTATTGGTTCAATACATCGGTAACACCATCCAGCGACTTAAATGACGACTTTAATAACCCGGCTTTGCCAGTGATAAATAAAATGTTTGAAGCTGCGACGGTAACTTTTTTAATGATCTCTTCTCGTATAACCGGGCATCCGCCATTTGCAGCAACGCCGGCTACCGTTGGGCACTTGTCCTCATCGTCTGCTATACCGTCTTTGTCTGCATCCGGCATCGGGCAGCCCTGGTATTTAGCTGTACCTACCACTGCCGGGCACTTGTCTTCGCGGTCGGCAATGCCATCGCCATCGGTATCGGGACAGCCATTGAAAATTTTTGGTCCTGCAATGGTAGGGCAGGCATCGTCCTTGTCCGGCACGCCGTCACCGTCTGTATCCGGGCAGCCTTGAAAGAGCCGAAGACCCGCAATAGCAGGACAAGCATCTTCTGTATCCAGTACGCCATCTCCATCAGTATCTTTTGGCGGTTCAACCATGGCGGGTGGCGGCGGTGGCAACGCTTTTGGTTTTGCTGGTGCTTTGCACGCTTTCAGCTGGCCGAATTCGATATTTAAACGCGTAAAAAGGTAACGGCCGTTGTAACCAAACTGGTTGGCTCCATAAAGAAAACGCCCGCGGTTAGAGTTATCCCTTCCGGAAACATAGCCACCTGAAGTTTTATTTACCGGCGACACCACCGGATTGGCGTACACCGCCTGCGGATCATTTCTTGGATCAATGAACACCCTGTCCGGATATACATCAAATATATTGTTGCCACCTAATGATAAACTTATACCAGGGCAAAACCGGTACGTAAATACCAGGTCTGTGGTAATCTTTGCGCTGAATACCTGGTCGGTACCAAAGCCAACGTCGTTCCAGTAGGTTTTATCTGTTTTAGTGGAATAAGGATCAGTAACATTTAAAAATTCGCTTTTACCCCATCTTACCGCTCTCACCATGGCGGTGAAATTTTTCAGGGTATAAACAAACGTTGCATTAATCTTGCTCGCCGGTTGTGCAGTTTCTATCCTGCCGCGCTGTTGCCTGTCGAACAAAGCTGTTTTTAAATCATTGGCAGGATTTGAATTCGCATCTCCGTTCAGGTAAGGATTGTTCTCTGGTTTGTCAATGATAGAATTTGTTTTGATGGCACCCACCACGCTGGTCTTTGTGAAATTAGCAGACAATGAAAACGTGGCGTTGGCAGTACCCATCCGAAAGCGATCGGTGATAACCGCATCTATTCCCTTTGTTTCTGTATTGACTGCATTCGACCAGAACGTTACTGACGATACAGAGGGGTCAATATTATAAGCAGGGTTATTAAAGACAGTGGTGGTGAGCAATGGATTAGACCTGTTGAAAGCAGACGATAATACTATCCGGTCTTTAATATAAATGTAATAGGCATCCACGGTATAGGTGATGGCCCTGCCTATCTTACCCACTACACCGGCGGTGGCACTGGTAGATTTTTCAGGTTTCAAATCCTGTACGCCAAATGCATTGCGAACGATGGAATTGTAATTGTTGATGGTAAAAGTATTTTGTGGTAATCCGCCTACAAACTGTGTAGAGGTATTCTGGAAATAACGCTGGTGGAGCGAAGGGGCACGGAAACCATTGCTGGCTGAACCGCGTATTGATAATGCTGGTGTTATTTCATACCGTGCAGTAAGTTTGCCGCTCAGGTTTTTATACGTTTCATCGCGTTCTTTATAACTTTCAAAACGGCCAGCAGCGCCCAGCAACAATTTACCAAGGCTCAGTTCAAGATCAAGATAGCCGGCGTACACGCTTCGGTGTGCGTTCAGCGCATCCCTTCCCTGGAATCCTGGAAAAACCTGCGATCCGGAGCCTGCTACCGCGGTGTTGGCAATCGGGTTGTAATTAACCGTGCCGGGATAGGGCGCAATTGGTTCTACGCTGTAGATCCTGCCGCCGTTTACAAAAGAATTCAGTTCGCCGGAGTCAATTTTAAACCGTTCAAACCGGTACTCACCACCAAAAGCAAAATTGAAATAGTCGCGGTTTTTTAAATTGAATTTCCTGCTGAAGTCCAGGTTAGTAGTATTCTGGAAAAAACTAAGCCTGCCTGCATTAAATTCCGTTTGTGGATTGTCGTTAGCCGGAAGCGAAGCATTGCCGGTATTTTTAATGGTGTAGTCAATGGTATTCTGGCCGCTCGTATTGCTCAAATCCACTGTCCAGTCACCCCATTTACCGGTAATACCGCCCAGCACAGAGTAGTCTTTAATGGTAGGCGCAATAATTGGCAGAAATCCGTCGTAATAAAAACGCTGCCCGTTGCTAGTCACCGGTTGCTGGCTCATTGAATTGGGGTTACGGCTAAACCCGGAGGCTTCCCCTTTGCGCTGACCAAGCCCGGCCGTGAGGTAAACATCAATATTTTTAGATAGCCGCGCACCCGTATTTAAAAAACCAGAAAAATTTTCTGAAGCCGAATTACCAGCAACAATATTGTGCCGGTCGTAGCCCCTTTGAGCTGCTATCGCCGCATCCTGGTCAATTAGCCACCTGCGGTAATCTACCGTACTGGTAACCCCTGTCTGAGTTGTGGGAAAATTTCCTGCATTGCCCAGGTAAGCAAGTGGAATATTATCATTGCCACTGCGGTTGGTGGCATCTCTTTTTAACCACTGCCCGCTTATGTTGAGGTAGCTGCCATTTTTTTTGGCAAAACCACCGCTGAAATCAATTTGTTTGTTAAGTCCGTCGTTAATTTTTGTTCCGCCATTATAAGGCATGCTGGTAAAATTTTCACCCGCGGTGGCAGAGATATTAAAACCGTTGTAATTTTTTTTGAGCACAATGTTGATTACACCCGCTATGGCATCCGAACCGTATTGGGCGGCTGCACCATCGCGCAATACTTCAATGCGCTCAATGGCCGCAACGGGTATCGCATTTAAATCAGTGCCTACTGATCCTCTTCCCACAGAACCATTAATATTTACCAACGCAGTATTGTGCCGGCGCTTGCCATTTAACAGAACCAGCGTCTGGTCTGGCCCAAGGCCGCGCAGTCCGGCGGGGTCTATGTGATCGGTTCCATCGGATATGGTCTGGCGGGCACTCTGAAAGGACGGCGCTGTATAAGAAAGCATTTGCGCGAGATCTGCCTGGGCAAATGGTTTGATGTCTTTTGTATTGATGATATCCACCGGCACGGGTGTGGAAATTTTGCTCCGGGCATCTCTCGACCGCGATCCGATAACCACTACATTACTCAAATCCGAAATTTCTGCAGTATTAAAATTTTGTTCAATTGTACCACCGTCGGTCACAGTAACCGGACTGGTTTGCGGCGTCTGTCCTACAAAACTTACCACGATGGTATATGCGCCAGGGGGAAGTTTAAGGGTGTAGTTTCCGTTGGCATCGGTGGTTGTGCCGGTTCTTTTTCCCTGCACTGTTACGGACGCACCGGTGAGCGGTGTTCCATTGGCATCTTTAATAACACCTTTAACGGTTCCTGTTTGTGCAGAAAGCCAATGAAAAGATAGTAAAAGCGTAATCACCATGAATGCCGGGCGGAGATTTTTTCTCATGCGTAGTTTCAGTTTATTTGGGTAATTAATACAAGCAAGCAATACCAGAAAAAGGCCAGGGAGAAAAGGATTTTTTTCTTTACCACGTTATTTTCAAAAGTAGCGAATTTGGGGTGAACAAAAAAAACACGGACTTTCATAAGTTATGTAATTTCCGGCTGCGTCAACTATAAAAATTATGAATCGTTACACACCTTCCCTGGTTGGATTTTTTGTTTTGTTTTGTCTCGGCGGACATGCGCAGAAAACCATTGCCCCGCCTGTTATTGACGGCTATAAATATTCCATTCAGAAAACAATTACGTGCAGCAACGGCGCGGTGGTATCCGCACATGCGCTGGCAAGCCAGGCTGGGTTAGCGGTGTTGCAACAGGGCGGTAACGCCATTGACGCCGCTATTGCAACGCAACTCGCATTGGCAGTTGTATACCCTGGTGCCGGCAATATTGGCGGCGGCGGATTTATGGTTGCAAAATTACAAAACGGAAAAAACATTGCCATCGACTACCGCGAGAAAGCGCCCGCAGGTGCCAGTCGCGATATGTACCTGGACTCCGTGGGCAACCCGTTGATGGATGCAAGTCAGAACGGTCACTTGTCGTCTGGTGTGCCCGGCACCGTGGCGGGTTTATTTGCTTCGATGAAATACGCCCGGCTGCCTTTTAAAATGTTGATTGCGCCTGCCATTCGCCTCGCAGAAAATGGGTTTGCCATTTCTGAGAGCGAGGCTGCTTCGCTGAATGAGGATAAAAAAGAATTTCAGAAATATAATACCGTAACGCCCGTATTCGTAAAAGAAACAGGCTGGAAAGCCGGCGATACCCTCATCCAGTTAGACCTGGCTAATACGTTGAAGCGTATCCGGGATAAGGGGCAGCAAGGGTTTTACGAAGGCAAGACTGCACAACTGATTGTAGAAGAAATGCAGCGCGGCAAAGGGCTGGTCACTTATGATGATCTGAAAAATTACCAGGCAAAGCAGAGAATCCCCCTCACATTTCCTTATAAAGGGTATACCATTCTTACCATGCCCCTGCCCAGCAGTGGCGGTATCATTGTTAACCAGGCCATGAAAATGATCGAGCAGCGTAACATCGCTAAAATGGGGTTTCATTCGCTTGCCGCCGTGCAACTGATGGTTGAAGCGGAGAGAAGGGCGTATGCAGACCGGGCTGAGTTTATGGGCGATGTTGATTTTGTAAAAGTGCCGGTGAAAACGTTAACGAGTGATGCCTATATCCGCGGCCGCATGAGCGATTTTGATCCTAAAAAAGCAGGCAGCAGTGCGCTTACCAAAGCAGGCAGCATTAAGAAGGAAAGCGAAGAAACCACCCACCTCAGTATTATTGACAGAGATGGAAATGCTGTTTCCATAACCACTACCCTCAACAATCATTACGGCAGTAAAACGGTTGTGGGCGGCGCAGGGTTTTTATTGAACGATGAAATGGATGATTTCAGCGTGAAGCCCGGTGTCCCTAACATGTATGGCGCAATAGGTGCAGAAGCCAATGCCATTGCGCCCGGTAAACGCATGCTTAGCAGTATGACGCCGGCCATCGTCTTAAAAAATAATAAACCCTACATCGTCATGGGTACGCCCGGTGGCACCACCATTCCTACTTCCGTTTTCCAGACACTGGTAAACATGCTTGAATTTAATTTAAGCACCCAGGATGCAGTGTACAAACCAAAATTTCATCACCAGTGGAAGCCTGACGAAATTTATGCAGAAGAAGGTTTTCCGGAAGCAATTGTGGAAGGGCTGAAAGCGATGGGTTACCAGGTTACCGTGCGCGGACATATCGGACGAACGGAGGTAATAAAAGTGCTGCCCGATAAAAGATTTGAAGCAGTAGCGGACAACCGCGGGGAGGATGCAGCCGCCGGATTCTAACATCGCCACATTGCGGTTTTTAAATAATTGAAATGCTGCTTTAATAAACCATGCAATCCATCGCCACCATATTGCTGCAAACTGCCATCAAAAGATTTACCGTATACAAAGAATTGGGGGATAAAAGTTTTGCTCAACTGCAGGACGCTGATTTTTATTTTCTGCCGAATGAAGCGAACAATAGTATTGCTGTGATCATCCGGCATATGAGCGGCAACATGCTGAGCCGATGGACAAACTTTCTTACCGAAGACGGCGAGAAGGATTGGCGAAACCGCGACGCGGAGTTCGCCAACATTACCGCTACGCGCGAACGATTACTGGATCAATGGGTGCTGGGCTGGAACTGCCTGTTTGAAGCGCTGAATGCACTAAAGGAAGAGGATTTGTTAAAGATAATTTACATACGTTCGGAAGGACAATCCGTTATTGACGCAATACAAAGGCAACTGGCGCACTACGCCTATCATGTAGGTCAAATCGTTTACCTCGCAAGAATAGCCACGGACAAAGAATGGCAAAGCCTTTCCATCAGTAAAGGCCAATCTGCGCTTTACAACCAGGAAATGAAGCACAAATAAGAATTCTGGTCCGGGTCTTGCAAACACCGGGCTAAGCGACTATCTTACCGGCTCTTTCAATCCCGTCCAACCTCCTTTGCATGGCCTTTTCTATGGCACCCCCCCTAAAAAGTATATATGAAATTGATTGTTTTGTTTGCACTCCTGTGCCTGTCACTGTATTCCGATGCCCAAATTCAATGGGCAATTAAAGCGGGCGCCCAACTGGGTTCCGCCAGTTATAAAAGAGACGGTGCTAAAGTTGCTACCAGCGCTGTTGCAGGTTTCAATGCCGGGTTGCTTGCGCGGGTATATTTTGACGATAAGGTTGCTTTTTCAACCGGCCTCCAGTACAACGCCCGGGGATTTACGGTGAAAACCTTGCCCGGCGATACAGCGCGGACTTACCGCTTAAACTACCTGGATATCCCGCTTTTATTACACATCGATTTATCTAAAGAAAAAAACAACGGATTTTATTGTAAAATAGGGCCTTCCATTAGTATTGGCCTGCATGGCAAAGAAATCTATTCAGGGCCCAATGGCGTGGAAATCCGGAAAAAAGCGAAGTTAAGTTTGACCGGGAATTACTTCGGCTTGTTTGATGCATCGCTGAACGGTGTATTGGGTTTTAGTTTTACAAAAAAGTTTTTTACAGAGGCCGCTTATGCTTACGGACTGGGCAATATCAACAACGATCCGAACGGGCCGAATATCAAATCCAGGGTCGGTTCGCTGAGTTTGGGTTGGTATCTCCGGTAATGGGTGGGTGAGGAGCCAGTGGCGGCTCGCTTGTCCACGTGGCCGGACAACAGTAAACTGAACTGCAGTTGCTCAAGCTTCAGTGAGCGCCCGCGAAGAAATGATTGCTATAGATTATTCATGTCAATTTGTATTACGCGCGCATTGTTTGCTTTCGCCGCAGCTATCATGTGTTCTGTTCCGCCCTCGCCATCTCCGGCTTTGCCATCCCACAAGGCCAGCAAAATGATATTTCTTTCACCGTTCACCAACGCTGCATTCAGCATCCACATGTTATTGCGGCGCCAGATATCATAATTTTCTTTTTCGTGCAGCCATTTGGGCAAATCTTTCACTTCAGACAAAACAGGATGTTGCAGTGTATTATACAATTTATTAAACCTTTCCACCCATTCATTGCCGGCAAAGGCCACAGAATAATTAATAAACTGGTCGGCCGGCAGCGCAAGGTACATGCGTGCTGCTATACCCAGCTCAATGCACAATTCCAGGAATAAGGTATCGCCGCCACATGCGCCCCCTGCGATGCCCACCAGCGTGTCGTCTTTTTCAAGCCTGTTTTTTTCGGCAATCATTCTTTCTTTTATCGCCTGGCGTACGGTTGCTTCTTTGGATAAAGGAAAACGTTTATTTTTCCTGGTGGGTGCATCAATCATGTGGCCGCTGAATAAAAGAAAATGTTGTTTGGGTTTTACAACCGGGTCTACAAGCGCCATTTCCTTTAATGCCGCCTGTATGTTGGCTGGAAGAATATTCAGCATTTCATAGATTTTCAATTGTTTGGCTGCTGCCTCGCGGTAGAAATCCGCGGCGTTTTCCAGCGCGCGTTTATAGATGGCGGTAACGCGCATAGAGCGTGTGCTGGTGAGACAAATAAAATCTGCTTCTGTAATGTCCGTCCACGTATCTGCAATGCCCTGGTCTTCCAGCTTTCTTTTTTCAGCGGTGATGGAAAATTCCAGTGATATGGTAAGTTTTTGCTGTTTGACTTTGAGTTCATTTAGTCGCTGGTCCGCGTCCTGGTCGCTGGCGAAAGGCGCAGCCCATGCTTCCGGGTATTGCGCTGCCAGTGATGTGATGATGATGAGCAGGCCCAGCGCGTTGATGCCAGAATAAAGGTGGTTCAGGTTCTCATAATAACCACGTTCATAATTTTTGTAGGCCGCTTCCAGCGACAAGGATTGCAGTGCAATGATACCCTGCTGGTCCGGGGGCGCGTTTTTCCAGGAATGGATCCATTTTGTTTTTAAGTTCCTTCCTTTTAACGCAAAGGCCTCAGCTCTTTTGGTGCTGTCCGTGCGGGCATTATTATCCAGCAGCACAGCAATTGCCAGGTTCGATCTTTCCAGTAATTCCAATCCTTCCAGCCGGTCCACCTCCATGTGTGCTTCGGCAAGCCGGTGGTAAACAGTTGCCAGCATTTCATTTGCCTGTACATCGCCGGCGTGTTTGGATTTGATTGTTTCCCATATCACGCGGCCGGCATCTGTTGCCTGCAACGCAAACAATTCTTCCCCAATCAGTCTTAATGCCGGTAGCCGCCAGGAAAACGACTGTGCTTCACTTGCCAGCAGCAATAATTTTCCAAGTCGTTTGCCGGCTGCGGCAAGTGTTACTTCTTCGGTAAAATCCACCGGTACTGCCAGCAGCGATTCGGTTTCCTGTTCCTTCAGTTTCGGCAACATATTAAATACCGGACTGTCTTTTCGTTCCGCTTCCCGGCCGCCTTTAATAAATTTTACCAGGTCGGGCAATAGCGCCGCCGGATTGTCTTTATCATAACTAAGGTATTTGTACCCGATGATATCAAAAGGAGTATCATCAAATCCATCGCATTTGATGAGAATGGTCGTTTTTTTCCTGAGTGCGTGGCGTATACCCAGCTCGTAAAATACATTTGCATTGTGAATGGTGATATCTGCAATCACAATATCAGACAATAATAAACCGGAAAACATGTCTTCTTTAATTTCGCCCGGTTCAAAAATCCTTTGGGTGGTTCCGCCTTGCAGGTCAGCTGCAAGCATCGCCGGCAAAATCAGGTCGCGCTCAACTTTGTCGAAATCAAAAAAAAAGATTTCAGGTGTACCAGCTTTGTTTTTTTTAATGACCGGCCTTTTGTCGCCAAATGGCCGTACAATAAATACAGTGTTCATGAAAACGATTTAGTTATTTCGCTGCGGCAATTTACAACTGACTGGTGCGGCTTTCCCGCAAT
>JBDSEV010000048.1:0-24749 GCA_039919885.1 Chitinophagaceae bacterium | reverse complement strand
CTACGTCGCAATGCGACAATCAGACGCGATGCATCGCGTCTCTACCATTGTCGAAATTTATTCACGCCTCCAAGATCAACCGCCGCCGCTAACCTGAAGCGGCAGCATGCACTGGTGTCTCCGCGTGGTGTGGCGATAATTCAGCCGCGATGCATCGCGGCTCTGTATTTTGAAATTCATCCGCGTTGCGAAAATGAAACGCTGTGTCAGACGCGATGCATCGCGTCTCTACTAGATGATTTCGAAATATCTTTTTAATTCCCAATCGGTGACCGCTTTGGAAAATTGCCGCCATTCCCATTCCCGCGTGCCGGTAAAATGCTGCACAAACTCATCCCCGAATAATTCGTTGGCCAGCGCCGATGTTTTCATGGCCTGCGTGGCATCCCACAAATTTTTTGGTAATACGCCGTTGGCAATATCCGCATATCCGTTACCGGTAGTAGCCGGTGTTGCCAACAGCATTTTATTTTTGATGCCGTACAACCCTGCTGCCAGACAAGCAGCCATTGCCAGGTAGGGGTTAGCGTCGGAACCCACCACCCTTGTTTCCAGCCGGGTAGCGGTGGCACCGGCCGGCAATGCCCGCAGCGCCGTAGTGCGGTTATCAATCGCCCATGTAACAGTGGTTGGCGCCCACGCGCCTTCTGTCAGCCGTTTATAACTGTTAACCGTAGGTGCAAGCATCGGCAATATATACGGCAGACAATGCAGCTGGCCGGCAATATAGCTTTCCATTGCAGCGCTGATACCAGTTTTGCTTTTGCTGTCGTAGAACAGATTTTCTTTGCCGTCAGCCGTCCAGAGACTCTGGTGTACATGGCCGCTGCAACCGGGCAGCTGCTCATTGTATTTGGCCATAAAGCTGGCAACAATGCCGTGCCGGGAAGCAATTTCCTTTACACCTGTTTTAAAACAAACGGCACGGTCTGCTGCTTCTACTATTTTTCCGTAAGCGATGGCGGCTTCGTATACGCCCGGTCCGGTCTCGGTATGGATGCCTTCTACCGGCACGTTGAATTTGGTGAGCAGATCAAACAAGTCCTGGAAAAACGGGCCTTGCTGCGAAGCACGCAACATTGAATAACCAAACATGCCGCTGCTCAGGTGTTCCGGCGCATGCAATCTTTTAGTGGTGGTATCATTGTTGACATCCTTTATAAAATTGAACCATTCAAATTCCTGCGAGAAGTAGGGAAGCCACCCCGCGTCTGCTGCCTGCTGCGCTATTTTTTTTAAGAGACCTCTCGGGCAAATGGGAAGGCTGTTTCCGCTGGCATCATTGAAATCGGCCAGAAAAAAAGCAAGGTCCTGCTCCCAGGGAATTTCACGGAACGTTTGCAGGTCCACGGTGGCCTGCGCATCGGGGTAACCGGTATGCCAACCCGTGTAGGTGGCGTTATCATAGGCTGCATCATTGGCATCCCAACCAAAGACAACATCACAAAAGCCAATACCTTTCTCCGCTACCGATTTAAATTTATCAAAGCTGATCATTTTTCCCCTGAGTACACCGTCTATATCTGTCACCGCCAGTTTAACTTTGCTGGTGTTTTTATCTGCCAGCTGTTTAAGTACGCGGGCCGTAAGCTGATTATGCTGCATGAGAAGTATGTTTTACAAAAAAATGAAACCATAAATACGCAAGGGCCAACAAGGCAAAATAGATAATCGCCAGCCCGATATTCAACGTGGTCATTGCTACCAGGAAAATACCTGATATAACCAAAGCAATCATGGGAAAATAGGGAAACAAAGGTACCCGGAAGGGACGCACCAGCGCGGGCTCTTTTTTGCGCAATTTCAACACGCTAATCATTGAAATAAAATAGAGCGACAATGCTCCAAAAACACTGATGGTGATGATTTCGGACGTCTTTCCCGTCAGCAGCGCAATAATGCCGAGCACCATGTTCATCAGCAAGGCGTTGGACGGTGTTTTAAAACGGGTATGAATGCGCCCAAAAACCGGCGGTATAAATCCTGCTTTCCCAAACTCATAACTGGCCCTGCCGGATGCCAGGATGATGCCATGAAACGAGGCTACCAGTCCCATTAGCCCGATGGTGATCAATAAATGATACAACAAGCCGTTCTTGCCGGTTATTTGCAACAGGGCCAGCGGTAGCGGAGAGTCGGAGGCCGCAGCTCCCGGTGATGGATACACGATTGCCTCCCAGCCGCCAACGCCCACCGCACTGATAAAAACCAGCACGCACAGCACCACCAGCGTAAACAAGGCAGATCCAAAACCAAGCAAAACATTCCGCTGCGGGTTGATGGCTTCCTCGGCTACATTGGCTACACCTTCCAGCCCAAGGAAAAACCAGATGGCAAAAGGAATAGCAGCCCAAACGCCCACCCAGCCATTCGGAAAAGGATTCAATTGAAGGTTGCTGACTTGAAAATGGGGGAGCGTAATACCCGCAAACAACAGGAGCTCTAATACAGCCAATATGGTAATAAACAGTTCAAAGATGGCCGCCGCCTTTACGCCGTAGATATTGAGCGCAGTAAAAATAATATACACGGTTATGGCGATGCTGGAGACGGAAAATTGCGGGAAAAAATAAGCGAAGTAGGCGCCGATAGCAGCAGCAATCGCTGGCGGTGCAAATACAAATTCTATAATCTGGGCAACGCCTGCAATAAAACCAATCTTTTTGCCGAGTGCACGGGTAGCGTAGTCAAAAACGCCGCCTGCCCCGGGTATCGCGCAGGCGAGTTCCGAATATGAAAAAGTAAAAGTAATGTACAGGATAATCGTAAAAAAAGTTGCAATGGCCATACCGTAAGTGCCACCTGCTGCCAGCCCAAGGTTCCAGCCAAAATACATACCTGAAATAACATAGCCCACCCCCAGTCCCCATAACATCAATGGGCCGAGCGTGCGCGAAAGATGCGGGGCAGACAATACCGGTTCCCGAGGTAAATCCGTCATCGTGTAAGGAGCATTGGTTGGAAAGGATTAAAAATAGCAAAAATAGCAGCAAATCTGCCTCTCAATTCGTTGGTGCGCCGGTAAAACATCCGGTAATTTTTTTTATGTTGATTTGTCACCTGTTTGTCACAAACAATATATATTTGACACAAATAGCAAAGAATGAAAAAAATCTATGTCTCTTCGGTAATTATTATGATGGCGGTTTTCTTTTCTTATTGCCATACTGCCAAAAAGACGGCAGCGGCACCCGTAGCAAAACTCACTTACGAAGCCAGCATTCAGCCCATCATTGTCGCCTCCTGTGCACCCTGTCATATTCCGGCAAAGGGTGGCAACAAAGAAGCCTACGACAGTTACGCCAATGTAAAGAAGGACATCGATGACATTCTGCACCGCATACAACTTAATCCAGGTGAAAGAGGGTTTATGCCGATGAAACATCCAAAGCTCGGCAGCGATACCATCACTGTTTTCCAGCAGTGGAAAGATCAGGGCCTGGCAGAAAAATAAATTTTCGTTTTTACGTTATTTAAGAAAGCGCTTTCCGGAGCGCTTTTTTATTTAGCGCAGGTGACATTCCTGCGGGGCCTGCCATTTTATCGTTCAACATTGTTAATGAAAATGCAAACGGCGCCAGCCGGACTGCCTGAAAGGCGCAATTGTTATGGGTTCGTTATAAAGCCAACCATCGTTTTTCTTTTGTATAATTTTTGAGTCTATCAGGTATTAAAATTACACAATTATGAAAAAGTTAATGGTAATAGCACTTGCAGTTGGACTTGCATTGGGTGCCGATGCGCAACATTTTGGCAGCCGTGGTGGCGGAGGACGTGGCGGACATGGTCATGTATTTATTGCTCCACCACGCGTCTCGCTTGGTTTTGGATATTCTTCTTTCTATTCTCCATTTTATTCGCCTTTTGGATACAGCCCGTATTATGGTTATAACGGGTACGGTCATGCTAGCAGGCCCACAAAACTTGACTTGCAGATAGAGGATATAAAGAATGATTACAAGGACAAGATCTGGTCTGCACAACATGACGATAACCTCAACCGTAAAGAACGGAGGAAAACCGTGCACGAGCTAAGGAGTGAACGAGATCAGGCTGTTACGGACGCCAAAAGAAATTACTACAAGTACTAAGCCCGTCTTATTCCGGTACAACGGTAAGCGGCAAAATGATCAGGCTGTCTCGTAGGTAAGCAACGCTTACCTTGAGGCAGTTTTTTTTTAAGTTCGCCTCCCGGGCGAACCGGTGCAAGTTCATGCCGGCAAGTGTAATTTGATAAAAAAACTACAACCTGCTGCACGTAATAAATTCCGTTAAAAGCGGCATTTCCACAAACGTTTTAACACTGCCGGCTGGTAATCCTGGTTTTTTACCGGTTGCCATACGCTGTTGGTAGATTTTATGATTTGCATGTATAACTGATGGGATAGTTTTGAAATGCGGTCATTATTTAAACAGTCATTGGGTTTGTGTCAGGCACTTACATTCAATCACCATCAAATTTTTTTCTATGAAGTTTAGAATCACCTGCTGCGCATTGTTTGTAACCATTTTAATCCATGCGCAGGGTACTGAACCCGGCTGGCATTTTGGTATAAAGACAGATCTGAATTTTTCAACCATTAAAGGAAAAGGGATGGCGGATGGTTATACAACCGGTGCACAGTTTGGAGGATTCGCGGAGAAGCGGCTTAGCAGGCAGTGGACATTTCAACCGGAAGTATTGTTTACACAGTCAAACACAAAAAAGGCGAATGATTTTACGACTTACTATAATACGGAGGGCAACGTTTTTGCATCAGACAATATAAAACTTGGGTATATCAGCGTTCCGCTTATGATGAAGTACAACGTAAATAAATTTATCGCCGTGATGGCCGGACCGCAGTACAGCCAGCTTTTATTTGATGCCGAAAGCCTGGTGCAAGACAGCAAAGGGGTCGCTTTTAAGCGGTATGAAGTAAGTGCCAACGCAGGATTGCAATTTACAGTGGGCAACGTGTCGTTATATGGCCGGTATAACCTGGGACTTTCTAATATTAACGCTATTGACGATCGGTACAAATGGCGTTCGCGGCACCTGCAGGTGGGTATCGCCATCAGGATAAAATAAAGGCCCGTGTCGATTAAAAAAAATGACGCGGTAATTTGCCGCGCCATTTTAAGTAAATGAATGTATTGAAATTAATCCTGCAGGTTCAAATATTTTTTTACCTCCGCATAATTGTTCCAGTCGATGGCCGACCTGGCGCCTTTTGCGCCCGGTATTAATATATAACGGTACTGGTAGTACTTACCGGTAGCATCGCTACCGCTTGAAAAATCATAGGTGGAAATGAGGGTAATTTTTTGCAGTTCAAACGCAACATTGATAATGTCATTTCCATCATAATAAGGAAGCGGGACTACTGTTGGTGTGGCTGCATAATTAAAATTGATGTAAACTTTTATCTCTCCCTTGTTGAGCATGTTGGCATCGATTTTTGGCGCCGCAATGGTGCCAATCCAGTTTGTCGTGGTGGCATCTTGTGTAAATGGAACATCCAGCCATGCAGAATATATCACATTGGCTACGCCGGTATCGCCTTTAGCACCGGTGGCACCTGGCGTGCCTGCTGCGCCTGTTGGTCCCGCAGGACCGGTTGCACCTGCCGGGCCGGTGGGTCCTTCTTTAGAACAGGAAGCAGCAAGAAATGTACAGGCGGCAATTAGACAGAGGGCCATTAAAGCGTTCACTTTTTTCATAATTAGAATTTTGGTTGTTAAATTTTGTTTGTGACATGAAACTAAAAGGCATGGGCAACCTTATAAAAATAATTGAATTCGGTCTACCTGCAAACATTCGCCCCGCGTAAAGCAAAATTTAATGCCTGCGGGCAGCCATCCTGGCCCGGTAAACTATCAACTTGCTCACCCGCATCAAATCCTGGGATAATCTGATGACTACGCACTGAGGCATATATCGCAAAAAATGACGGGGAACACCTAAGATTTAAGCCAATTTGCCGAAGTAAAAAAAGGGGTGTCCGCTATTGAAGGCACCCTTCTCAACCGTAAAATGGCCACTAGTTTATACAGCCTAAATGAGTTACTTTTGCACCTCTTTAAACATAAAAAAATCATCCTCCTTCCGGGGACCAGGAAAATGAAGAACATACGCAATTTCTGTATCATCGCTCACATTGACCATGGTAAAAGCACGCTGGCAGACCGGCTGTTGCAAAGCACCGGCACCATTAGCGACCGCGACATGATGGACCAGGTGCTGGATGATATGGACCTGGAGCGCGAAAAAGGCATTACCATTAAGAGCCACGCCATACAGATCAATTATAAGCATACTGACAAACAGGAGTATATTCTGAACCTGATCGATACACCCGGTCATGTGGATTTTAGCTATGAAGTGAGCCGCGCACTCGCCGCCTGCGAGGGCGCGTTGTTGCTGGTGGACGCCACCCAGGGTATACAGGCGCAAACGATTTCCAATTTATACCTGGCCATCGACAATAACCTGGAGATCATTCCGGTGATCAACAAAATAGATATGGATGGGGCGATGATTGAAGAGGTGGAAGACCAGATTGTGGAACTGATTGGCTGTAAGCGCGAGGATATTCTGCATGCCAGCGGCCGCACCGGCCTGGGCGTTGATAAAGTACTGGATGCGATTGTTGAGCGGATACCATCACCCAAAGGCGATCCCAAAGCACCGTTGCAGGCGCTGGTGTTTGACAGTGTATTCAATTCTTTCAGGGGAATCATTGTTTATTACCGCATTTTGCAGGGCAGCCTGCGTAAAGGCGACAAGATTAAATTTGTTTCTACCGACCAGGAATATGAAGCCGATGAAGTAGGCATCTTAAAATTGAAGATGACGGAAAAGCCCGAAGTACTATGCGGCGATGTGGGGTACATTATTACCGGTATTAAAAATGCCAAAGAAGTAAAAGTGGGTGATACCATTACCAAGGTGGCCAACCCTTGTACCGAGGGCATACGTGGTTTCCAGGAAGTAAAACCAATGGTGTTTGCGGGCATCTTCCCCGTGAACACAGATGAGTTTGAAGAGTTGCGTGATTGCATGGATAAACTCCAGTTGAATGACGCGTCCCTTACGTTTGAGCTTGAAACCAGCCAGGCGCTTGGTTTTGGGTTCCGTTGCGGATTCCTGGGGATGCTGCACATGGAAATTATACAAGAGCGGCTGGAGCGGGAATTCAACCAGACGGTAATTACTACCGTTCCCAACGTTAGTTTTATTGCCTATACCACCAGCGGCGAAAAAATAACGGTGAACAATCCTACAGAAATGCCCGACCCCGTGCGCATCGAGCGGATTGAAGAACCGTTTATACGGGCACAGATAATTACGAAACCAGATTATATCGGCAATATCATTACGCTTTGCCTGGGCAAAAGAGGCATTTTACTCAATCAAAGTTACCTCACGCCTACAAGGGTAGAGCTAAGTTTTGAAATGCCGTTGACCGAAATTGTTTTTGATTTTTATGACAAATTAAAAAGTCAGACCCGGGGTTATGCGTCTTTCGATTATCACCCGATTGGTAACCGCGACAGTGATATTGTGAAAATGGATATTCTCTTAAACGGCGATAAGGTAGACGCGCTCAGCGCACTGATTCACCGGGCACGCTCAGCCGAATTTGGCCGAAAGCTTTGTGAAAAATTAAAAGAACTGGTACCACGCCAGCAGTTCCAGATAGCGATACAGGCAGGCATTGGCGCAAAAATTGTTGCCAGGGAGACCATCAGTGCCATGCGGAAGGATGTTACCGCAAAGTGTTATGGTGGTGATATCAGCCGTAAGCGCAAGCTGCTGGAAAAACAGAAAGAAGGGAAGAAGCGGATGCGACAGATTGGTAATGTAGAAGTGCCGCAGGAAGCGTTTTTAGCCGTACTGCGATTAGATGATTGATGATTGAACCACGCCTTTACAACGCGCGAGGGCGATACAATATATTCTTAATAAAATGCAGGCTCGCCGTCTGCATTTTTCTTTTTGCGGCAACTACAATAACTTAAACTAAATTTTACTGCATGCACACGCCTTTGCAAAAAAATGAAAACGTATTGCTGGTTACTTATACCAGCTGGATATCGATGATTTGGCCGGCATTGTTTGCCATAGCCGCTATCATTGGCTCGGTGTATATGGGTTTTATCGATCATTATGGATGGGCGGTTGCTTTGCTGGGCATTGTTGTATTCATTGTTCGCTACCTGCAGTGGAAAAGTAGTGTTTGGGTGGTTACCAATTTACGGGTAATTGATGAAGCAGGCTTGTTAAGCCACTACGCCAAAGAAAGCCCACTCGATAAAATCAACAATGTTTCTTATGATCAAACATTGTGGGGACGACTGTTCAACTATGGCCATGTAGAAATACAGACTGCTGCAGAGATCGGTGCAACCGATTATTTTAATGTGGCCCATCCCAAAAAATTAAAAGATACCATTACCCTGGCCCAATCGGATTTTCAACATTTGCAGGTGGGCAACCAGGCTACGCAAATGGCTTCTGCAATGAGCCTGCATACAGCCGGACGGCCGTCGCTTGCCAATGAACTGGAAAAATTATTTGAGTTGAAACAAAAAGGCGTGTTGAGCGAAGAAGAATATGTGCGGGCTAAAAATAAGCTGATTGGTTGAGTTATGTTTATGTGGCGCTTGTGCCACGCACCGTGGCGGGCATCCGGGCAGCAACGGAATTCGCCAGCCAAAGGGATTTGCGCTTATTGGTTAATTGTTCCCCGTTTTTTTCTTTGGTGCCGGTTTCTTTTCCGCTTCTTCTTTTTTCCTGGCGTTCTGAATGTTTTTTTCTGATTGTTCCATCAGTTGCTTTTCATTGATATTTCCGGCATCATCTTTAATGGTGGCTTCCTGCGGCACTTCCCCTTCTTTCAATTTAAAATTGAACACTTTGTCTACGTGTACCCACTGCCCGTTCTGCCAGCGGAAACCCTCAAAGTCGCCATCCGGGATATACGTGTCCTTTTTCCCCGGCTCGTCAGTTTCCGATACCAGGTGGTCATAAATAATCATGTCCATTTCCGGGTTATAGTTAAACATGGTGCGGGCTTCCTTTTTGTATTCAATATCAAACCGGTTCAAGATGGGTTTTATTTTACTGGTGTCGTCTTTAAATGTAATAACCTGTCCACCAAATACTGGTTCGCCATTATCGTCGAAGCTCAGTACTTCCATCCATTTGCGGTTGCTGCTCACCGTATAGTCGTCGAAGCCCAGCAGCGTGTAAAATTTTTTTCCGTTAAATTCTTTCTGCACCAGCCGGTAATAAATTGCGCCGATCCAGTTCTTCCTGGTCCGCAGAGAATCCTGTGGCTTGGCGGTGAACATGGACGCATCAAAAAGCGGGAATAGTTTTAGGTTCCCATCAGGCGTTTTTACCTGTATCGCGCCTTTCTGGTAATACATGTATTCATCCTTTTTTAGCTGCCAGGTAAAAATTCGGAAGGAACTATCCGGCGGGTATAATTTAGATACGGTGGGCAATGAATCAAATGTATAACCAAACGAATGGTTTATTTTTAGTGCGCGCACAAACGTCTTTACAAATTGGCTGTCGGAAAAAAAACGTTTACCGGCTGTGCCCGCATTAATCATGCTGTCTGCGTATACTTTAAGCGAATCTTCTTTCTTTATCAGGAACTTTTGGTCAGCCGTGCTGATCTGCTGGGCATTTGCGGTTACAAGAGAAAAGCTTACAACAAATAATAACAAAAAAAACTGTCTTACCATAGTATAGCGATGAATAACGAAGTTACAATAAACCCGGGAGCCCATACGCCAAAGCTGGCGTGGCGCTAACTTCGGTTTGTACGGTCACTCAACGTAAATACAGACGATAAATTTTACGTTACCGGCAGTGCAGCCGCAAATTTTAACAAGCTCTTGTAAGCAAGGTCAATTGCCGGGTGGGGCAGCGGCAGATCTGGCTGGGTGGTGAGCATAAAAACAGTATGCATGCCCGCATTGCGGCCAAATTCCATATCGCTGATATTGTTGCCCACCATGATGGATTTGGAAAAATCGATTTCCGCAAAATCAGCCTGTGCTTTTAACGCCATTCCCCGGTGCGGTTTTCTTTCAGGGTGGTCATTATCCAGCGATGTTGCATAATAAATTGCATCGATGCGTCCGCCGGCGGCTTCTACCTGTTGCAGCATCGCGTTGTGGATATCCATCAAGTCCAGTTCACTCATCAGGCCCCGGCCAACACCGCGCTGGTTGGTTACTATTACAATATTTCCGAAAACACGATTGCAGATTTTAAGTGCATCCAGTACGCCGTCATAGAACCTGAATTCTGATACGTTAAAAATGTAGCTGCCAACTTTATCGTGGTTCAGCACGCCATCCCTGTCCAGGAATAATGTCCAGGTGTTGTCTATGTTTCGTAAGTCGAGCATGATAGGGGGTTTGGTTAGTGATGGTATAAAGCTGGTTTCTATTGGGGAGTGATGCCTTGTTGCGGCAGCGCAACCAGGGAAGCTGGCAACATGCCAGTCTGGTTTACGGCCACCAATTATGGGGCTTTCAATTCCTCCTGTGCGCGTTCAAAATCTGCGGGTATCCCAATATCGATAAAATAACCGTCCTGCACGCAGCCGTACATGGGCATCGCGGAAAAAAATACTTCCAGGTAATCTTTTTCAAACGAGAATTTGGCAGGCCGTTTTTGTTGGCGGAAACGCCCCGTATTAAGTATATAAACACCGCCGTTGATAAGCCCTTCTGCGTAGTGTTTTTTCTCGCTGAAACTTTTGATCCGGCCGTCTGCTTCGGTTTCTACCACACCGTAACGATCAAAATCCTTCATGCTTTTCAGCGAAAGTGTGCAGGCGGAGGCATTGCGTTTATGAAAAGCCGCCAATGCTTCCAGGTTTACTTTAAAAAGGGTATCGCCATTGATTATAAAAGCGTCTTTGCCCTTTGCTTTTTCCACCGCCAGCTGGATAGCGCCGCCAGTACCAAGGGGATCGTTTTCGATTACAAATTCTGCTTTGAGTGCGGGGTATTTTTCTTTTACCCAGCTGCTGATCACTTCATGCTTGTAACCGAGGGAAAAAATAAATTTTTCGATGCCCTGCTGCTGGTAATAGTCGATGATGTACGCAAGAAAAGGCTTTCCGTTTACCGGTGCCATACATTTTGGGAGTTCGGGCAGAACGGATTTTAACCTGGTTCCCAGGCCGCCTGCGAGAATAATTGCCTCTTTAATTTCCATAAGTTGTGTGCCTGTTAAGGGCTGCCCGGTTATTATTTGCGGGGCGTTGTATTGAAATATCTTTCTTCGGCCAACTGGCAAATGATGTGACCAATCATAATGTGACTTTCCTGGATACGCGGGGTATTGGTGGACGGAACATTGAACAAATAATCGCTCAGCGCTTTGAGCTGGCCACCGTTTTCACCGGTGAAGCCGGCAGTAATCACACCCTTCTCACGGGCAGTCTCAAACGCTTTAACGATGTTTACTGAATTGCCGGAAGTTGAAAGGCCAATCAGTACATCGCCTTTGTGGGCGAGTCCTTTTACCAGGCGTGCGTAGATAACATCAAAACTATAATCGTTGGCCACCGCGGTGAGGTAAGAGGTATTGCAGTGTAAAGCTTCGGCCGGTAACGCATCCCGGTCGAGGTAGAAACGGCCGCTGAATTCCGCCGCCAGGTGCTGCGCATCTGCTGCGCTTCCGCCATTGCCACAAAAATAAATCCGGTGCCCGTTTTTAAGTGCTGTTACGGCAACATCCGTCAATGTATTGATATTGCTGAGCATGTGTTCGTCGGCCAGTATTTTGTTTTTTACTGTTACCGATTCAGCTATGATACTTTTAATTTGATCCATTTTTTTTTTGTGCAATAAGTTGCAAATATAGTTATGAAGCAATTAGGAATAAGGAAATTGGAATTTCGCCAGCAATCCTATTCATGCAGTTGGTTTACAGGCACTTGGCCATAGGTCTTCGGAAACAGCGTGCCACGCCAGCGGTTCTGAGCGATTAAATCGTCCAGGTGGTAAGGCCGTGCTTGGTAAAATGATAAGGCTGGCAATAGCCGCCGAACTGTTTCAGCGCATCCTGCACTTTGTATTTACTAATATCCGGGCAGTAAAATATCATGAAACCACCGCCGCCGGCACCCGAAATTTTCCCACCCGTAGCACCTGCTTTTTTTGCAGTTTCGTATATTTCTTCCATGAGGCTGTTGCTGATGCCATCGGCCATTTGTTTTTTTTGTTCAAAACCAAAATCAAGTATTTCGCCAATCTCGTGGAGACGTCCTTTCAGCAGCGCCTCTTTCATCCGCTGGGCCTGTTCTTTCAGGTGGTGCATGGCGTCAATTGATTTGGCCTGTTTGTTTACTACGTTCTGACTTTGTTTTTCAATTATTTTAGCACTCTCGCGGGTGGTGGACGTATAGTACAGCAGGAGGTTGTTTTCCAGTTCAAACAAATATTGCTGTTTGATGCGCAATGGGTTTACGATTACTTTGTCGTCACCATAAAATTCCATAAAATTAACGCCGCCAAAGGTAGCTGCATATTGATCCTGGCGGCCGCCCGCCATCTTCAAATCATTTCGTTCAATGTTGTAAGCAAGGTGCGCCATGTCATATTCACCAAGTGGAAGACGGAACATCTCTGAAAATGCTCCAATTACCGCTACTACAAGGGTAGAAGAAGTGCCGAGGCCACTGCCCGCCGGCGCATCCACATAAGTACTAAGGCGGAAGCCGGTCAGGGGCATACCGTATTCCTTTTGAATATTGTTGTATACACCTTTCAGCAAGTCCAGCGTACCGTCAATGGGCAGTTCGCTGGCCCATTCGTATCTGCGCTCTTCCCGGCGGTCAAGGGCCTGGAGAACGATAGCATTTTCCTGGAGGGGCTCTATATTGGCATAGGCGTAGAGGCTGACGGTAGCATTTAAAATAGCGCCACCATAAAGATCGCTGTAAGGACTCACATCGGTGCCTCCCCCGGCCAGGCCTATGCGCAATGGCGCTTTACTTCGGTATATCATACAAAAATTTCTGGAGTATTAAGCCATCGGGTTTAAGCCGTTAGCCATTCGTTTTAATAATTATTTTATAGGGCCACTGTTCAGTAAAGGTATTTTGTACAAGTGTGCGACGCAAGGATGTTCAATCGTTTTCCACTGCCTGGTAAAAAATTGCTGCGTATTTCCTTTAACCATACTGACAGATAAAAGTTAAAGTTTGTGCTCCGCCAGTGCAATTATTTCTTTTGCGAAGACCTGCCAGGAGTATTTCTTTTTTTCTTCGCGAAGTTGCGGTAAAAAATACGCCTCGCCTAATTCAAAGTACTGTTTTATGGCTGCTGCGAGCGCGGCAGCGTCCGGATCTGCAACCAATCCCGTGCTGTTATGCAACACGTAATCGGGCAACGCCCCCACGTTGGTGACAATCATCGGTTTTTCAAAATGGTAGGCAAGTGGCGTCACCCCGCTTTGGGTGGCATTGCGGTAGGGTTGAATCACCGCATCTGCTGCGCAAAAATAATTCTTCACTTCGCTATCGGGTATAAAATGGGTACGCAGTATCAGCATATCCCTGATCCCGAGCGCGTCAATTTGTTGCTGGTAGTTGTTTTCATCTTCATAAAATTCGCCCGCCACCAGCAATTTGGGCGTACTGCCGCTCCTGTTTGCTGCAGTATCTGCTAATAGCGCATCGGAAGCCTGGTTTTTCAGCAATTTCATTGCGTTGAATAAAATATCAAGTCCTTTGTATTTCCTGATGAAACCAAAAAACAGGAGCACCGGCGCAGTGCTTTCGATGTTCAACGCTTTCCTGGCGGCTGCTTTGGAAATGGCGGCGCCGAAATTATCATACAACGGATGTGCGACCAATATGGCGGGTTTACGGGGTTCCATTGTACGTAAATCGTTCAGTACTTTTTCACTCATGGTAACAAACGCATCGCAGGGTTGCAGAAAATAGTGCGTAAAGGGTTTGTCGCCGGGCCGTTTTTCATGCGGAATTATATTGTCCGTAACCGCTATCACCTTTGTATGCCTGTTCTTTTTTACACTTCTTAAAATGGTGCCCAGTGCCGGTCCCATCAAAGGCAACCAGTAGCGCACAACAATTAAATCGGGTTGCAGCTTTCTTAATTCCCTGCCTACTTTAAACCAGTTAAAAGGGTTAATGGAATTTACCCTTCGCAGGATGGTTAAATGTGCGGGTGCAGGTTCTGTTGAATATTGTGATTTACCGGGAAAAAGAAAGGCAGGATATTGCAGCGAAAAATTATAAATGGTTACCAGGTACCCCTGGTTTTGAAATTCAGTAGCCAGCCTTTCGTTGAAGGTAGTGATGCCACCGCCACGGAAAGGATGAGCGGGTCCCAAAATTACTATAGACCGCATGAATGTGCATTTACCATTTTATTTAATTAGTGTTTGCTCCAGGGTGAAAAAGACACATTGCAACATTGGTGGCGCGCTTCACCAGCCGTTAGTCGAGACCTTCTTTTTCTTCTATCAGGTAGAAATTCCTGTTAGAAGAATTGCGGGAGATCATTTCCCCGATGAAACCAGACAGGAACAACTGTGAACCGATGACCATGGCCGTTAAAACAATATAGAAAGGCGGGCGGTTGCTCAGGCCAATCTCAGGATGCATGAGCCGCGACACCACCAGGTAGACCAGCACTACGAAGGCAATGCCAAAGCAGATAGAGCCCCAGCGACCAAAAAAGTGCATGGGTCGCTTTCCATATTTGCCAACAAACATAATAGAAGCCAGATCGAGCGGACCATTAATAAAACGGCTTAAACCAAATTTAGTGGTGCCATACTTCCGGGCGCGGTGTTCTACTACTTTTTCTCCAATTTTTTTGAATCCGGACCATTTTGCCAATACAGGTATGTAACGGTGCATGTCGCCGTAGATTTCTATGCTTTTCACTACGTTTTTACGGTAGGCTTTCAATCCACAGTTAAAGTCGTGCAATTTTATTCCGGACAGTTTTCTGGTCATGCCATTATAAAACTTCGACGGAATATTTTTGGTGATTGTATTGTCGTGGCGCACTTTTTTCCAGCCGCTGACCAGGTCGAATTTATCCTCGACGATCATCCGGCGCAGCTCGGGTATTTCATCGGGCGAGTCCTGCATATCGGCGTCCATCGTAATAATTACATCGCCTTTTGCAGCCCTGAATCCTTCATTTAAACCGGCGGCCTTGCCGTAGTTGCGTTGAAATTTAATGCCCTTTACATTTGGGTTGGCCAGTCGCAATTGCTGGATGATTTGCCACGAATTGTCGCGGCTGCCATCATCCACAAAAATAATTTCATAACTGTATCGGTGTTCTTTCATTACGCGTTCAATCCATGCCGTTAGTTCCGGCAAAGATTCCGCTTCATCAATCAGGGGTATTACTATCGAAAGGTCCATCCGTATGCTGCTTTATGATAATTAAATGACCGCTTTTTTTCTGCCTGCGGCAGCTCCCATCAGCGCGCCAAAAAGACCTGGAATCAGAGAGGCGAAGATAGAAATCGAAACATAAATAATCCACCTGTTTTTTGCCGCCTGTGCTGCCTGCTGCGTTGCTTCCCCTTGGAGGGCATTACCCTGCTGTTCGATTGCTTTTACCGCCGCTGCCATTTCTTCCGGACCGGGGGCAGGATAAATAAACTGCACCGCGATAAATGTGTACGCCGCCATCAAAAAAGCAATCACGGCCGTTGTTTTAAAACCGTGTGCAAATACTTCTCCAAAGCCTGATTGCTGCGGCGACTGCCGGATAAATACCAGGCAGGAAACCAGCACACCCAGGAAAACAACCAGCAGCCGGGGCATGTAGCGTACGGCTTCAGGAACAGGGTGATAGCGTTGCTGAAGGATAAGATCCAGGGCAATCAATATAGCGGTAATGATAACGCCTTTGGTTACGCGCGATGTAATTTTTTTTTCCATACTAGCGCTGGTTCAACACCAGCTTGTCTCCGTTAATAATGCCGGCCACTTTGCCGGTAAATGCTGCGCCGATAAAAGGCGAGTTATGTGATCTGGATTGTATGTCTTCTTTTGTAAATACATGTTTCGCCCCCGGCTGAAACAAACTAAGGTTGGCCCTTTCGTTTTCTTTCACCACTGGTACAGGCAATCCGAAAATAGTGCGGGGGTTGATGCTGAGCAGGTTCACCCATCGCTCTTCGCTCACGGCTGGCAGCGTGGTCTTTAACACGGCATAACACGTTTGGAGGCCAATCATCCCGTTTTTGGCATATTCAAATTCGCAGGTTTTATTGTCCCAGTCCTGCGGTATATGGTGCGTGGCGATGCAATCTACCGTACCATCCGCAACGGCCTCGCGCAAAGCCATCATATCGGCCCGGGTGCGCAGGGGTGGGTTTACTTTCAGGTTCGTATCGTAGGTGTACAGATTTTCGTCGCAGAAAGCAAGGTGGTAGGGGGTTACAGAGCAGGTAACCTGTATACCGGATGCTTTGCCGCGTTTGATATATTCCAGCGATTTAGGCGAACTGACCCCGGTAAAATGCAGTTTTGAATCTGCGTACCGGGCCAGTTTTATATCTCTTGCCACCATCAGTTCTTCGGCCATCATTGGTTTGCCTGGCAGGCCCAGTCGGGTAGAAACCAGGCCTTCGTTGATGAGTCCGTGCGGGGCAATGGTTGTATCGTCCGGTATTTGTATAAGCACGCCGCTGAATGATTTAACATACTGCAATGCTTTTAGCAGGATGCCAGCGGTTTGCAGCGGATGCAGTCCATCGCTGAAGGCAACCGCGCCGCTGTTATTCATGTCGTACATTTCAGCCAGTTCTTTGCCATCGGCATTTTTGGTAATGGCGCCGATAGGTATAATCTGTACGGGCAGCGATTTTGATTGTTGCACCACGTACTCCACCTGGGATTTGGCATCAATGACCGGTTTTGTATTCGGCACTACAAAGACGGTGGTAAAACCGCCCGCTGCTGCTGCGGCTGCTCCTGTTTGCAGGGTTTCTTTGTATTCGTAACCGGGGTCACAGAAATGGGCGAACACATCGGCCCATCCGGGCGATACGCTCAAATCTTCCAGGTCAATTACTGCATCTGCAGTCTCCTGAATGGAATCAGCAATGGCGGAAATAATACCGTCAATAATAAAAATATCTTTACGGGAAAGGTGATGCGGCGAATGCGGGTCTGTAATGAAAACCTGTTTTAGTAGAAACTTCATTGTAAATGAGTTGTGCGAAGATAATGGTTGTTTTTGAATTTCTGAATTTGAAAGAATCACTTACATTTGCAGCCCCGGAGGGCAGTGGTTGCCCGGTTTTTTCAGTGCGGGACGTAGCGCAGCCCGGTAGCGCGTTTGCATGGGGTGCAAGAGGCCGCTGGTTCGAATCCAGTCGTCCCGACTTTAAACGATTGAAACCCGCACTTTTGGCGGGTTTCAGCTTTTTTAGCATCGGCAGTCTTCAATGATGTCTCAAATGTTTTGTCATTTGGTGACTTTGGCATTTGTATGAATCGCTAGTGTTTAATATTCCACTTCCTGATATTTTCCGCATTAATCTCGTTGGTACCGTCTTTTGGGTTGGGTTCGCCCTTGCCGGTATCAATTAAATTTTTCAGGCTCTTTTGAATAAAACCAGTCCAGGCATCATGGCATACATTGTAACACTCATACGCAGGTACCAGCCCTTCGTGGGTGAATATAACTTTTGTGTGATTGCCCTCTTTAGAAATATTAAAAACAAGTTTAGTATTTACCCATTCTTCTTTGTCTTTTGTAAAACTAAATTCGTTTGCCACTACCTGGTATACCAGTTTCGTTGACGGGGTCATTTCAACCAGTTTAATTTTACACAAGTGAACATCTTTGTAATGATAAAAAAAAGTTGTGCCAATTTTGTCGGTTTCCCCCTCAATATCTTCGCTCCACCAGGCCCTGAAATTTTTAATGGCATTGAATGCTTCTGCAGGTGTTTTGTTAACCAGAATAGTTGATGTAAAATTTTCTTTTGTAATCATTGTCTTATTGTTTTGCAAATTAATATCAAATGAATAATTGATTGCTGCGTGTTGACTTGAATGGTTCCAGAAGGCTGACAACAGGACCCCTGCTACTACTACTGCTATTGTTTTCATTCTATTAGTTTTTGAATTTAACTCCTTACTTTCTCCATTCCCGCGTGTGAAATCGAAGTTGCAGTTATTTATTTTTGAAATGAAATGCTACGGGACAGGGCCTGTGTCTGTGTAGGCAGTACTTTTTTTTCGGTCTACTTTTAATTCCCAGGCACAGCACCATTTTACCGGGTTTCTTTTTTTGTTTTTTATCATTTTATCTGTGTCATGTCTTATATAGTAATTGCTTTATTGCCATAATTTTACCTGCATGATAGCCTTCGTGCTAGAGCAAAAAATGTATAGCGTCCTCTATTGTAAGCACCTCAATACCATAAACGCGTTCTATATTCTCAGATTTTGTATAGTTCGTAAACGTTTTTGTTTCGTAGTCTGTTTGCATATCGGCAAGCGTCTTAACAGCTAATTCCTTTATAATTTTAATTTCGCCTGGTTCTGCTAAACGATTGGGCTTTGTTCCCGGCAGAAATGGCACTATGTATTGCTCATCGATGGTTAGCAGCAATGCGGCCCTTTTGTAAAAAATTAACTGGGAGGCAGCAACAAGGTGGCCCAAATTCCAAATAATATTGTTGTTAAAGCCCTTGGGGGTTACATTTAGTTGCGCTGTAGAAAGGCAGTTCAATTCGTTAAGAACATGGCCCCTCAACTTTGCCAGTTTGTGTAGTTGTTTATTCACCTAACACGAATTTTTAATATAATGAGTCAAATGAGTTTTCGCTTATAATATTTTTAGTTATTTTTTCCATCTGATTGTAGGTGGCTTTGTATAAAAACACAGCCATGCTTATTCGCCGGATGCCACACGCTTGCAGCGTTTGAATGGATGATCGTTTTTGCACACCTACCACATTTACAGGCAAGCTTGTGGCGGAAGTAATCGCCTTAATTATTTCATTATCCTGCACCGCGGTCACAAAAAGTCCATCAGCACCTGCCTGCTCGTATAGCCTTGCCCTTTTCAATGTTGTTTCCAGCGGCGAAACCAATTGCTGCAAAAAAGCATCTGTTCTTGCATTGATAAAAAGTTGCTGATTGGTCTTATTCAAATAGTTTTTAATGCTGCCTAGCTTTCTTAAATAGATCGCTTCACCCTGGGCATCCTCTATATTGATGCCGGCAACCCCGCAGTCAATAAGCCTTTGAATGTTTTCAATGAGTTTGTCCAGATCATCGGTATAACCCCTTTCTATATCCACCGATAGGGGAATAGTGGTTGATACTCTTATTCTTTGAACAAGGTATAGTAATTCCTCAAACGGGATTTTTTCGCCATCCGGGTAACCCAATGACTCAGCAATAGCCCCGCTTGATGTACCGATCGCTGCAAAGCCTGCCTTCTCTATCAGCTGTGCACTTTTTACATTCCATGCATTGGCAAGGATCAGTGGCTTTACCTGATGGTGTAATTGGTGAAACTTTTCATAATTAGTCATGGTTTATAATTTTTTACCAGCGACACAGGGCATCACTTGATTCAATTTTCGTTTGTTTAGGAACTATTTTCAAACAACCATCCCGGCTGTCAAATTAAAAGTGGTTCCGGAAATGGCGGTCCCTTCATCTGACACAGCAAACAAAGCGGCATTGCACAATTCTGCCAGCGTGGTTAATCGTTTGCGGTGTGTAGCGCCTTCCATCATTCCATGAAATTGCCCGAAAGTTATACCGTGCGCTTTACCGTGAATTTCCCAAACTTCGTCAATGAGTGGTGTTTCAGGAATGCCCGTGGTAAGTAAACAAACTGAACGGATACCTTTTTCACCATACTCAACAGAAAGGGAACGACTAAGGCCCTCTATAGCCGACCAGGCAGGCACCATTCCTCCTACAAACGGTGGACTTATATGACTTGCATTGGGCGTGTGCATTGAGATAACGCCGCCGCCACGTTTTATCATTTGCCGCGCTGCGCTTCTGGCGGTGATAAAATGGGCCTTTACATACGTGTTAACCGGCAGAAAAAAACTTTCTACAGAGAGTTCCGTCAGCGGAATTCCCTGGATCCCTTTTTGCGGAATGCCAATCGCATTGAAAGAGATATCTACCCGTCCTGCCTTTTTGATTACTTCCTCCATGTGTTTTTCTACAGCAGGTTCATCAAGTGCGTCCAGTACTGCGGTCTCCACCTTTCCTCCCATGCGTTTGATTTCATCGGCTATGGCAGCCAGTTTTTGCGTTGTACGGCCGGTTAAAAAAACCAGTGCACCTTCCTGCGCAAATTTTTTCGCTACGGCACCTCCAACGGTACCGTTTCCGAATACAACGGCAACTTTATTGTCTAATCTTTTCATTTGTATTAAATGATGGTTTGGTAAATTGAATTTATTTTTCAGGGGTTTTCTCTACCACTTTCTTGTGCAGGGGAGATAGAAACTTATCCAGGTAGCCGCTCCATGCACCAGAACAATCGGTATAACATGCTATTGCAGGCACCAGGCCGATATGTGTAAAATGAACCACGGTTTTATCTCCTTTTGCAGTAAACTCAAAACATAACTTTGTTCCAGTCCATTCATCTTTCTGTTCAATAAAAGAAAGTTGACTTTCCGTAACGAGCCAAACTATTTTTTTGTCTGGAATTATTTCAACTAATTTTTGTTTGGAATAGTGCGCTCCGCCACCTGCACGAAATGTAAATTCATCATTGAGCCTCTTCGAACTGCCTTTAATTTCTTCGGCGTATAACCCAGACCACCATTCACGGACATTTAAAATAGCGTCGAATATTGCTGGCGCAGATTGGTTTACCAAATAGCTTTTGTGGTAGTCTTTCATCGTGATTTTATTTTAGTAAAACAAAAGTACTGTCCAATAAAATGTAAACAGGGGTGTAAAATGGACTTTGTAGTGGGTTGTTTTGGACAATGGCTATACCTATCTTTGTAAAAAGTGATACCATGAAACGGATAGCGATTTTGTTTCCTCAACAACAGTGTAACTTAAGCACCGTGGCTTGTATCGTGGGTACTGTAGAAGTTTTTAGTAAAGCCAATGATTATTGGAAAAAACAGGGGAACAAGCAAAAATATGAGTTGCTGATTGCAGGCACTGCGTTAAAAGAAGAACTTGTGAAAGGCTTTGTATCGGTTAGGCCGGATGCACATATTGCCGAGGTTGAAAAAGCCAGCCTTGTTATTATCCCATCCGCTACGCCTGTAAAAAATAATAGCGAAAATGCAGCTATGCTTGAGTGGATAAAGAAACAGTATAAGGCGGGCGCAGAAGTTGCGAGCATGTGTTCAGGTGCATTCATTTTAGCTGCCACTGGTATATTAGATGGCAAAAGTTGTTCAACCCATTGGTCACTTAGCGACAGTTTCAGAGAGATGTATCCGAAAATTAATTTATCTACGGACAAATTGATTACGGATGAGAGAGGTGTTTACACCAATGGGGGTGCTTATTCCTTTCTAAACCTGGTGATTTACCTGATTGAAAAATACTATGACAGGCAAACGGCAATTTATTGCTCTAAAGTTTTGCAGATTGAATTGGACAGGAATAGTCAATCCGCGTTCAGTATTTTTACGGGGCAAAAACAGCACGGCGATGAAATGGTTCAACAAGCCCAAAAATTTATCGAGAGCAGTATTGACGAAAAGATATCGATTGAAGCAATGTCTTCAAAGTTTGCCATTGGCCGGAGAAGTTTTGACAGGCGATTTATTAAAGCCACGGGCAACACGCCACTTGAATATGCACAGCGCGTAAAAATTGAATCTGCAAAAAAGGCTCTTGAAAGTACCCGTAAGACAGTAAATGAAGTGATGTATGAAGTAGGATACAATGATGTAAAAGCGTTTAGGGAAGTGTTCAGGAGGATTACTGGAATTTCTCCTTTGGAATATAGGGGCAAATACAATAAGGAAGCGGTAATTTGATAAAGTGGTCAAAGGACAACTACTCACTATCAAATTATTACTAAAAAAGTCAGCACCGGCGTTACATAAAAGGGCCAGGCTTAGTCCTGAGCGCTTCTTCAAGTGTGGTTTTGGTTGTTGATCGGTCGGTTGTTTTAATGGATGGTGTTTTTAAATTGAGGGCTTTCATTGCCGTCAGTTTATAACCTCGTGGTTGTGGAGATTAAGGTAGGTGATCTTATTTTTGGCACTTCAAAAATTAAATTGCGTCCGGATAAGTAGATCCTGACGCAATTTTAACCGTTAAACTAAGCTTTATTGGGTGCTAAAGTACAGCTGGTTTTTAAGTACAATCAAGAAAAAGCGTGTGTGTATTAAAATCCAAGTTGTTTTGTAATTAACCAACGGACAGAACTGGTCGCTGGCCACAGCCAATTTTTGTGCAGTATTGGTCCAAGCGGCGGATCGTTGTACTTTCCATACGTTCCCCAAAAGCCATTAAATTTCAGAATGACTTGCGCCGCCCGATCTTCATTCAATGGAAATTCAGCTTCACCGAGATTGGGAGGTGTATTGGTGAGGTAATTAAAACTTTCGCCGTTGTGGTTAGGCGCTCCATAATATTTCCATTTTTCTGTTGGAAAGAATTCGTGTGTCCCATTTTCGATATAAACAACCGGGTGAGAAAATTCCTTTGTGCTACCATCCTGCAGTACCCGGACCATATTATTTTGGGCGCGGGCAACCTGGTTTTGATCTACGACAATTTTAGGCGGTATTCCCCCAAGGACCAAATGGGAAAGTTCAAGATCCTGCCCGGTAAAATTAACACCATCAAATTCTTTTACCATTCCGGCTGGCGTGCGTGCCAGCTGTATACGGGCTGTATTGGCTGGCGTTAAATCGAAACGAAAAAGTAAGCCATGGGCAAAATGAAAAATACTTCTCACCAAGTTTGCAGTTGGATCATAAATCAACTGGACAGAAGCCCAGTCGCCTTCGTGATCACCAATGTCACCAGTCTTGTTGGCACTGTTGTATCCAAAGAACTGCCAATATTCAATTTTATAAAAACGATTGCCGGTAAGTGATCCGTTGTTAATTTGATCAAAACTGAAAACAAACCGACTGCTAAGCCGGATCGATGTCACGTGACCGTAGAGTCCTGTTCGCTTGCTTGCCTTAACGGTGTTCCAATCGTTGCCATGCCTGCCAGGGTCATTTCCTTCACCGTTCACGTTGTTGACCGGGTTGATATGGTAACCGGTTTGCGTTGGGTTTTGAGTAATATCATCCGACTTAAACTTTGCGCAAGGCGCATTCTTGTCGAATAAAAGCACCAAAGGGTTACTTGCTAATGACCGGTTGCTGATACAGGCCGATGAATTCTCATCTCCGTTGGTAAGCATTTCTGACTTGGTCAGGTACCACCAGATATCTGCGGGACGAAAATTGTCGTCGCCGCCATCATTCGAAAATTTAAAAAATGGACGGAACCTTTCAAGCAATTGACGTTCCAGCGCGTCGGGTATTCCATCCTGGTCATTGTCCTGCGCCATGGCACCAGCGCTGCTGCAGACAAACAGTGGAAGAAACAAAAAAAAGCCAAGCCGTTTGGTGTTACTAAGTGAATACATAAAAAATGGTTTAATGGTGATAAAAAATATTGCGATTGCAATTTGTGTGCGTGCCGGTTTAAACATTCACAACGGGATTTCATTGCCATGCACCACGGGGGTGCATAGCGCTAAATGACCGTGCATTCCGTGCAGGCTAAAACCCTTTATTTTCTAATTTTATTGAGCAAATACCCGGCAGTAAAGGGTGCGTGTGTTTTTGAATGCGTTCCGTTTATTTCTTAGCTATGACCGAACTTTGTTTTTCAATGTACGTGTTTACCGTTCTTTGTGCAACGCTGCAGTAACGCGGATAATTCAGTAGGATATACATTGAACTATCTTAAGGAAAGTTTTTTCAGCAATAGTTCTTTCCGGCTTCTTGATACATTGATAGTTGCACCATTGCTCATAACCAGGTAACCACCTTCGCCCTTAATATATTTTTCTATTTCATTGATGTTGACTATGTGCGAATTGTGTATCCTTATAAATGGGTAATCTTCCAACATTTCTTCAATTTCTTTTAGGTTACGTGAGGCGGTGATCTTTCGTTTGTCTTTTAAACTAAGGTGTGTATAGTTGCTGTCCGACTCACAACTGATGATGGACTCAGCAGCAAGCAGCTGAAATCCTTCCATCGTGGGAATCGCTATTTTATTTATTGGGATACTGGGGTTTCTTAATTTTTGCAACAACAAATCCAGTTGTTGGGGCAGCGGGTGCTTATTACGATGCGCAGCTTTTTGTACTGCTTTTTGTAGTTCTTCCCGGTCAACCGGTTTAAGTAAATAATCCAGGGCGCTAAACCGAATGGCCTTGATAGCGTACTGATCATAACTGGTAGTAAAAATCAGTTCAAAATTAATATCACCGAGTTTCTCCAGCAATTGAAATCCATTCAAAAAGGGCATTTCGATGTCCAGGAAAAGCAGCTCAGGCGCGCGCTCTTTGATAGATTGCAGGGCTGTGTCTGCGCCATAACAAATATCAAGCACCTTTACTTCCGGGCAGTACCGCTCCAGCAGCATCACCAGTGATTCACAACAATCCGGTTCATCGTCTACTATTATGGCCGTTATCATTTTATTGTTTTAGTCATTTCAGGCAACAGCTTCCGAGAGATCTTTGTA
>JBDSEV010000088.1:0-92912 GCA_039919885.1 Chitinophagaceae bacterium | reverse complement strand
TTCGGTTCCGGCGCCAGCCGGATTGCGGAGCAAAGAAGCGGGTGCAGCGCCGTTGCAGCGGCGAGGCCCCGGCGGCCCGAGCCGAACCGCGCAGGAAATGAAATTAAAATCCAATTACCGGATCAATATAAAACAGGACTTCTTGCAATGACAAGGTACCGGCGGCCTGAGCGGAATATCTGTACTGCTACATTTTGAAGGAAGACAAATTAATAAGCATAAAAATTTTCTTGAAAGTTGTCGCCGGTATATGATTGTATTTATCTTTAAGGGGCCTGCCTTCCTTTTTTACCAACCAAACTAATTTACCAACCAACATGAGAAAACTTCTTCTTATCAGTGCAGTTTATTTAATTGCCGGCAATGCAATTGCACAAACCAAACCCTTGATGGGTTTTACCGATGCTTCGTCAAAACAACAGGTGAGCACGGAAAAGCAATTTGATGCAGCCCTGAGTGCCAAAAATGTGGATCTGTACATTAAGGAAATGTCGGCCAGGCCCCACCACATTGGTTCTCCAGGGGGCAAAGCAGTTGCGGAATATATTTTAAATCACTTCAAAAGCTGGGGATACGAGGCAGAGATAGAAACCTTCATGGTTTTATTTCCAACGCCAAAAGAACGCGTACTGGAAATGACGGAACCATTTAAATTCAAAGCCCTGCTTGCTGAACCGGCCCTCAAAGAAGATCCTACCTCTAACCAGACAGCAGAACAATTGCCTGTTTATAACGCATGGAGTGCCGATGGCGATGTTACCGGCGAACTGGTTTTTGTAAATTATGGCATACCGGCGGACTATGAGCAGCTGGAGCGCTTAGGCATTGACGTGAAAGGAAAAATAGTAATCGCTAAATATGGCCGTTCCTGGCGCGGCATCAAACCAAAACTAGCGCAGGAGCATGGCGCTATTGGCTGCATCATTTATTCAGACCCCAAAGATGACGGCTATTACCAGGGAGACGTTTATCCGAAAGGCGCGTTCAAAAATGAATATGGCGCCCAGCGCGGATCTGTAATGGATATGCCGGTGTATCCCGGCGATCCGCTGACACCCAATATTGGTGCAACCAAGGACGCCAAAAGGCTGGAGCGCGCTGACGCTACCAATCTTTTAAAAATTCCCGTATTGCCCATCAGTTACCATGACGCGCAGCCATTGCTTAAATCTCTGGAAGGTCCGGTGGCACCGGAAAGTTGGCGCGGCGCGCTGCCATTTACATATCATATCGGTCCGGGTAAAACAAAAGTTCATTTAAAACTCTCTTTTAGCTGGGATCTCAAACCTGCGTATGATGTTATTGCAAAAATCAAAGGGTCTGAATTTCCGGACGAATGGGTTATGCGCGGCAACCACCATGACGGATGGGTGAACGGGGCCGGCGATCCATTGAGCGGCCAGGCCGCCATGATGGAAGAAGCCAGGTCGATCGGCGAGCTGGTAAAAAGCGGTTGGAAACCAAAACGCACGTTGGTATTTGCTGCATGGGATGGCGAAGAACCGGGATTGCTAGGTTCTACGGAATGGGTAGAACAACATGCGGCTGAATTACAACAAAAATTAGTAGTCTATATTAATACAGACGGCAACGGCCGCGGCTTTTTTGAAGCGCAGGGTACACATGCGCTAGAGCCTTTTATTAACGAAGTAGCTGGAGATGTAACTGATCCGCAAACCGGTATCACCGTGCTGGAACGGAAAAGAAATTTTGATATCGTTAATGCACCTACTACTAAAGCAAAAAAAGAATTACTGGCCAAAAAAATTGTAAGCCTCGGCGCATTGGGTTCAGGATCTGATTACAGTCCTTTTATTCAGCACCTGGGCATCAATTCATTTAATATGGGTTTTGGTGGCGAAGACGCCGGCGGCGAATACCACTCTATTTATGATTCTTATCATGACTATGCCACCTTCAAAGATCCCACTTTTGAATACGGCGTAGCGCTTGCCAAAGTAGCAGGGCGAACCACGCTCCGCATGGCCGACGCTGAATTACTGCAGTTCGATTTTACCTCCCTGTACAAAACCATCAATGGCTATGTTGCTGAAGTATCGGCACTGGCAGATCAGCTGCGCGAAACCACCACAATAGAAAACCAGCTGATAAACGAAAAAAGATATTTCTACGCGGCCGATCCAAAAGAAAAAGAAGCGGCGCCTGCGGTAAAAGCGGAAGTGCCTTTTATGAGTTTTGCCAGTTTGCAGAATGCTATGACCGACCTGGAAAAAGCAACCAAACACCTGGATGAGGTATTATCCTCCGGCAAGTTAACAGCAGCGCAAAAAAATGCCATCAATAAAAAATTATACCAGGCAGAACAAAAATTATTAACCGAAAAAGGGCTGCCCCGCCGCGGATGGTACCGGCACACTATTTATGCACCTGGTTTTTATACTGGCTACGGGGTTAAAACCCTGCCCGGTATCCGGGAGGCACTTGAACAGCGTAATTGGAAGGAAGCGCAGGAAAATGCGGAGATAGATGCAACAGTGATTAAAAACTTTGCAGCTTACCTCGATGGGATAGCGGTGAACGGCCAATAAAATAAATTATTTATGACGTCGAAAGCGAGGGGCCAGTTCCCCTCGCTTTTAGATCATACACTCCAGGAACATATTGCCAGGTTGCGCATGGTCCTTATTTATTTTTAATTCAGCGCATAGCCTGCTTCTTCAGTAACCGTCCAAATAATACTGCAACTCATTTGTACTTATTTCGCTTTTGTACTTGTTTCGCTGTTTCCTTTAACGGGGTAAAAAAAATCGCAGATTGTTTTTACCCGACGCAAGCAACGCCTCCGCGCCGTTCCCAGTTGCGCGGTACAACAAACCCGCATGCCAGGTGTTAATCTTAATCAACCCTATCAGCATTTTTTATTTAAATTTACTATCCCATAATTTTTACTATGTCATTTAAATTACACGCACCATACGGACCAGCGGGCGATCAGCCGGAAGCCATCCGCCAGCTGACAGAAGGCGTGCTGAACGGCGAGCGATACCAGACCCTGCTGGGGGTTACCGGTAGCGGTAAAACATTTACCGCGGCCAATCTTATCCAGAATGTGCAAAAACCCACATTGGTGCTTACCCATAATAAAACATTGGTAGCACAACTATACGGCGAGTTTAAACAATTTTTCCCGGAGAATGCTGTGGGCTATTTTGTTTCTTACTACGATTACTACCAGCCGGAAGCCTATATGCCGGTAAGCAATACCTATATTGAAAAAGACCTTTCCATTAATGAAGAACTGGATAAACTCCGGTTGCACGCCACTACGGAACTGTTGAGCGGCAGAAGAGATATTATTGTGGTCGCATCGGTTAGTTGTATCTACGGTATGGGCAACCCAACAGATTATGAAAATGGTATCATAAGAATACACCGGGGACAAACCATTTCCAGGCAGGGTTTTCTTCATTCACTGGTTAACTCGCTCTACAACCGGACACAACTGGATTTTACCCGCGGCACTTTCCGGGTAAAAGGTGATACCATCGATATCAACCTTCCTTATGTGGATTTTGGCTACCGCATTAGTTTTTTTGGTGATGACATTGAAGAGATTGAAAGCTTCGATGTAAAAACTGGTAAACGCATCGCAAAGATGGAGAACGCCGCCATTTTTCCTGCCAACCTTTACATTGCGCCCAAAGACAGGATGCAGCAGATACTAATGGAGATACAGGATGAAATGGCATCGCAGGTAGAATATTTTAAAAGCAGCGGCAAGTTTATTGAAGCGCAGCGTTTGAGCGAACGCGTTAATTATGATGTGGAGATGATCCGCGAGCTGGGTTATTGCAATGGCGTAGAAAATTATTCGCGGTTTTTTGACCGGCGTTATCCTGGCGCAAGGCCGTTTTGTTTACTGGATTATTTTCCAAAAGATTTTCTCTGCATCATTGATGAGAGCCACCAGACCATTCCGCAGGTGAGTGGTATGTATGGCGGCGACAGAAGCCGTAAACTGATCCTCGTAGATTATGGTTTCCGGTTGCCTTCTGCGCTGGACAACCGCCCGCTGAATTTTCATGAATTTGAAAGCATGCTCAGCCAGACCATTTACGTTTCTGCCACACCGGGAGATTACGAACTGGAAAAAACTGGCGGCATTGTAGTGGAGCAGGTGGTGCGGCCAACCGGTTTGCTGGATCCACCAATTGAAATCCGTCCGTCTGTTAACCAGATTGATGATTTGCTGGATGCTATTGACCAGCGGATTAAGAAGGGAGATCGCGTACTGGTAACAACGCTCACCAAACGCATGGCCGAGGAAATGGACAAATACCTGCACCGGATCAACATCAAATCGAAATACATCCACAGCGAAGTAGACACGCTGGAACGCGTAGAAATCTTAAGGCAATTGCGGCTTGGTGAAATAGATGTACTGGTAGGTGTAAACCTGCTGCGCGAAGGCCTCGACCTGCCGGAGGTATCATTGGTAGCCATCCTGGATGCGGATAAAGAAGGTTTCTTGCGCAATGAAAGGAGTCTTACGCAAACTGCGGGCCGTGCAGCGAGAAACGTAGACGGGCTGGTTATTTTTTATGCTGATAAAATGACGGAAAGCATGCAGCGTACCATTGATGAAACCAGCAGGAGACGGGAAAAACAGGTGGCGTACAATATTGAACACGGCATTACCCCTACCACCATTATAAAAAGCAAGGAACAGGTCTTTCAGCAAACTTCGGTACTGGACATTAAAGGCTTCGACCCCAGCAACCCATATGCAGTTGCAGGCGACCAGGATATGGTAACAGTAGCCGCAGAAGAAGGGGCTGTTTATCAAACCATACCACAGATAGAAAAAGCCATTGGCCGCATAAAGAAGGATATGGAAAAAGCTGCCCGCGACCTGGATTTTATGGAAGCTGCGCGGTTGAGGGATGAAATGTTTCGTATGCAAAAACAGCTGGGCGAAATGAAGAAATAACCACCTTTAGCAGCGGTGTCATTCCCGCGCACATTGTTGATTGCTTCTGCCCCTTGCGCACCTGGCTTTTTTTCTCTTTGGATGCCCGTATTCTTAGCGCGCTTAACCCTAACTTAGCGCGTTCATTTTATTACGGCGAATCGAAAGGTTCGCCGCTTGTTTCAATCACCGTTTATGCAAAAAAAATTATTCCTGCTGGATGCGTTGGCGCTTATTTTCCGGGCCTATTATGCGCTTATCAGAAACCCGCGTGTAACCAGCAAAGGCAAAAATACCAATGCGCAGTTTGGATTTACCAATACACTGATAGAACTGATCAATAACCAGAAACCATCCCACATGGCCGTGTGCTTTGATACGCATGCACCAACCGAGCGGCATACAGATTTTGCCGACTACAAGGCCAACCGACAGGAGGCGCCGGAAGATTTAATGAATGCCATACCGGATATCAAAAGAATCATCCGGGGTTTTAATATTCCGGTCATTGAAATTGATGGGTACGAAGCAGACGATATAATAGGGACGCTTAGCAAAAAGGCAGCCGATGCAGGGTACGATGTTTTTATGGTGACGCCGGATAAAGATTACGGACAGCTGGTAAGTGAAAAAGTAAAAATTTATAAACCCGGTTACCAGGGTGGCGATGTGGAAATAATGGGCCCGAAAGAAGTAACGGAGAAATGGAATATCAAAAATGTTTCGCAGGTAATTGATATCCTGGGTTTGATGGGCGATGCAGTAGACAATATTCCTGGTATTGCGGGCGTAGGTGAAAAAACCGCCGCCAAACTGCTGGCAGAATATGAAACCCTGGAAAACGTGCTGGAAAATGCACCAAATATCAAAGGCGCATTGGGAGAGAAAATAAGGAGCGGTAAGGAACTGGCCATATTGAGTAAAAAACTGGCCACGATTATCATGAATGTGCCCTGCGAATTTCACGAAGAAGATTTCAGGATAAAGGAAATTGACAAAGGAGAATTGCAGGAAGTGTTCGGTGAACTGGAGTTTAAGGCAATTGGTAAAAGAATTTTTGGCGATGAATTCAATCCGTTTACTGCTTACGGCAATCCCATTCCGGCCCAGCTGGTTTCCGTGCAGACGGATCTTTTTGGAAATATAGTTGATGAACCCGGTCCTGGTATAAAGATAAAACAGGACACCGAGAGCACGGTACCACCACCCGGCGTTACCGTTGGCGCAGTGGCAGAAAAAAATATTCACAATACCGAACACGTATACGAAGCAATAGAAGGCGATGCAGCCATTGCCGCGTTTGTAGATACCTTAATGCAACAAAAGGAAATTTGTTTTGATACAGAAACAACGGGTATCGACGCCAACAATGTAGAAATAGTAGGGATGAGTTTTGCATACGAGGCCGGAAAGGCATTTTATGTTCCTTGCCCGCCAGACCAGGACCAGGCAAAAAAAATGTTGCAACAGTTTGAACCCCTCTTCAGCAATAAAGCGATTACATGGATAGGACAGAACCTCAAGTACGACATGCTGATTCTGAAATGGTATGGGTTGGAGCTACAGGGAGAAATATTTGATACGATGTTGGCGCACTACGTCATTGAACCCGACGGCAAACGCAGCATGGATTTATTAAGCGCGCAATACCTGGGTTATGAACCCGTGCACATTGAAGAATTGATAGGAAAGAAAGGAAAAGGCCAGGGCAATATGCGCGATGTGGAACTGCAAAAAATTAAAGAATATGCCTCCGAAGATGCAGACATCACCCTGCAGCTAAAACATATTTTTACGCCCTTACTGAGAGATAAAGAAGTAGAAAAGGTGTTCCGCGAAGTAGAAAATCCACTGGTAAAAGTGCTAACTGCCATGGAGTTTGAAGGTATAAAAGTTGACATGGCTTTTCTGAATGAATATTCCAAACAGCTGGAGAAAGAAGCGAAACAGGCGGAAGAAAATGTATACAGTCAGGCCGGCGTAAAATTCAACCTGGCTTCCCCCAAACAGTTGGGAGAAGTTTTGTTTGATAAACTAAAATTGGATCCCAAGGCAAAAAAAACAAAAACCGGGCAGTATGCTACCGGCGAAGATGTGCTGTTAAAACTGGCGCATTCCAGCCAGATTGTAGGAGACATCCTGGCTTTCCGCGAGCTGACCAAACTCAAATCAACCTATGTGGATGCGCTGCCGTTGATGATTAACGATAAAACCGGTCGTGTACACACCTCCTATGCGCAGGCAGTGGCGGTAACGGGCAGGTTATCCAGCAACAATCCAAACCTGCAGAACATACCGGTAAGAACAGAACGCGGACGGGAAATAAGGAAAGCATTTATTCCGCGGGATGCAAATCACGTATTGGTATCGGCCGACTACTCGCAGATAGAATTGCGCATTGTGGCTGCCATCAGCGCAGACGAGAATATGTGCGCGGCGTTTAAAACCGGTAAAGACATTCATACCGCCACGGCTGCCAAAGTATTTAATGTAGAAGAAAAAGACGTAACCAAGGAAATGCGCTACAAAGCCAAGAGCGTCAATTTTGGTATTATTTACGGACAGGGCGCATTCGGGCTCGCAGATAACCTGGGCATATCACGCGGTGAAGCAAAAGAGATTATTGATAACTACAAAAAGCAGTTTCCGAATATCCAAAAATACATGGATGACACCATCAACTTTGCCAAGGAAAATGGTTATGTGGAAACGCTCATGGGCCGCAAGCGCTGGCTGAAGGATATTAACTCTGCCAACTTCACCGTACGGGGATTTGCGGAGAGAAATGCGATCAATTCTCCCATACAGGGTACCGCAGCAGATATGATTAAACTGGCCATGATTAAAATACATGCGGCGTTTAACAAAAATAAATTCCGATCCAGGATGTTGCTGCAGGTACATGATGAATTGGTATTTGATGCGCATATTGAGGAACTCGAGATTATCAAACCTATCATCATTGAGTGTATGCAGTCGGCGCTGCTTCTACCAAACGATGTACCTGCCAACGCTGAAATAGGAAGCGGTGAAAATTGGCTGGTGGCACACTAAGGTTTGCAGTTTTGAGCAATGAAAAGGCAAGTTCTTCTTCTCTTCGTGTATGTTTTGCTGCAAAGCCTGCCGGTGTTTGCCAACGCTATAGTTAAACCGGCACAATAGCAGACAAAAATGAACCGATATGCATCAGAATATTATACCGTTACAGAACTGCCGCTGACCAGTGTGGACAAAGAGAAAATTGAAAAAGACATCACCATTTATTTTAAGCTAAATATTTTATTAATTCCGCTGTTGATCCTGATCTTTTTCTGGGGATGGATCTATGCCCTTATATTCGGAACATTGGTCTTGGTTTGGAATCTCTACGCAATAAAACATCAGACAACTGCTCAAAAAAACAGTGAGCTTGCCAAAATTATTTTTACCGGCCGGGTAACCAAGATGGAGCATGTGCCATCCGGGGACAGCACTGATACCATCTTATACCTGGGAACGGAATCATTTAATATCACTTACGCAAACACCCACCTCAAAATAGCAACCGGCGACCTGGTTTCCTTACATTATTCGCAAAATGAAAAAGGCGAAAGAAAACTATTGCTTTCAATTGAAAGTAATAATTCGCTTTAGCCCGAACGTTATTGCTAGCTTTTTGGGGGATAAGGCCATCATTAAGAAAGCTATTGCAACCGGGGAAACTGTTTACGAATTCTAGGGCCATCCTTTCCCGCTTAGGAAAAACACCCCTGCCAGCCCGTTACAGCGCCTGCCATAACCGTCGGCAATCGGGGTTGAAGCCTAAAAATTCCCCCTACGGGAAAACATACCCGCTTCAGTAAGAACGCGCCAGCTACCGGTAAAATAAAGCCTTGTAAATGCGTTTATTAGGTTAAAAAGATCAGAAGCTACCCCGGTTTTATGAAAGGGGGGTTAAAATGTTTTACATTAACAAAATCTTTTATTAAGAAGAACAAACTTTAAGGAGGGAAACACGTCTTATTACAGGTAGTTGAACCTTTTAAACGCTATTTATTATTCAAAATAAAATTTTCGTCATGAACATCTTTTACAAAACGTTTGTGTTGATTTTCTGCACCGTTGTTTTTGGCGGAGCAACCTTTGCACAACAAAGCTGGCCTAAAAGCATTACCGGCAATAATGGCGATCTCATCAAAATATACCAGCCCCAGGTGGAGTCCTACTCCAACGGAAAACTGAGCGCACGATCAGCCATATCAGTTATTCAGCAAGGTAAAACAGATCCGGTATTTGGCGCGTTCTGGTGGCAAGCGAGTGTGGCGGACAATGGCCGCGCTGTTGACGTGCAATCAATTGATGTCAGCAATATCAAGTTCCCCGATGGAATTGATGAAGCAGCTACCGCCGATATCAAAAACAAACTGGAATCCGCCATCCCGGACATGGCCATCAGCATTCCAAAAGAAGAACTTGAAAATTCATTGAATACCAGCCAGCAACAGGCTAAACTTTCTTCCACATTCAACAATGCGGCACCCAAAGTAATTTATACTACCAGGCCATCCATGCTGGTACTGATTGATGGCCAGCCAAAATTACAACGCAACACTACTTATGGGGTGGATGCGGTGGTTAACTCGCCTTTTACGATCGTCAAAAACAACGATGGCCGTTTTTATTTATACGGTGGCAAACAATGGTACAGCGCCGCTGCGGCAACTGGTCCCTACAATGAAGCAGCGAACATTCCTGATAACCTGCGCCAGATTGAAACAGCCGTAAAAAACAACCAGGCAAATACAAACAGCACCGCGTCAACCGATGATAACGCTGCTGCTGCCAACAGCAATGTGGTGCCGGAAATAATTGTTAGTACGGAGCCTGCGGAATTAATCCAGTCGGACGGCGAACCCAATTTTGCTCCGGTTGAAAATACCGGCTTGCTCTATGTAAAAAATTCTTCCAATGATATTTTTATGGATGTGAATTCCCAGCAGTATTATGTATTGCTGAGCGGCCGCTGGTACAGATCGGGTTCCATGAAAAGTGAGTGGCAATACATTGCTGCAGATAAGTTGCCAAATGATTTCGCAAAGATTCCGGCAGGTTCTCCAAAAGACAACGTGTTGGCAAGTGTAGCCGGTACAGACGAGGCCGACGAAGCGGTGATGAATTCCGCCATTCCACAAACTGCAAAAGTAGACCGCAGAACCGCTACTGCCACCGTTACGTATGACGGCGATCCGCAGTTTGACAATATAACCGGTACAAGACTGCAGTATGCTGTAAATGCATCTGCAACAGTGTTGAAAATGGACGGCCGGTATTATGCCATTGACAATGGCGTTTGGTTTCAGTCGAACAGTGCTGGCGGTCCCTGGGAAGTTAGTACTACGCGCCCTGCAGAAGTAGACAATATACCACCGAGCTACCCCGTATACAATTCTAAATATGTGTACGTGTATGATGCAACGCCTGATTATGTATACACGGGTTATACGCCCGGTTACCTGAATGCGTATGTGTACGGTTCTACAATGGTATATGGTACGGGTTATTATTATCGTCCATGGTTTCACAATCGTTATTATGCCAGGCCTTATACCTGGGGTTTCAGTATGAATTACACACCATGGTATGGATGGGGCTTTGGATATGGATATGGTTATAACTGGTTTGATATTGGTTTCGGATTTAATTCATGGTGGGGAGGTGGTTACCGGTATGGTGGATGGTGGGGACCTTCTGTTTACCGTCCCTGTTATTCATTTGGCGGAGGCTATCACCGCAATTATGGCTATTACGGATACAACCGCGGTTATGCCTACCGGAGCAGCGTCCGCTTTAACGGTGGTTATAATAATAATATTTACAACAATCGCAGGAATGTTTATTCGTACAATAACCGCAGTTTTGTAAACAACAACCGCTACAACAACAGTAACCGTGGGGGTGCTTTCAATAACCGTGGAAGAGAAGGCAACCGTTTCAATAATAGCAATAGCGGCAACAGGTTTAACAACGGCAATAACCGCACAGGCAATACCAATGGTTACAACAATGCCAACCGCGGACGTGATAACAACCGGTTCAACAACAGCAATAGTAATGGCGCCAATAACAACAGATTCAACCAGGGCAACCGGACGCCGGGCAGCAGCGATAACGGATCAACGGCAACACCGGGTCGCAGACCTTATACACCGCAGGCGCAGCAAAATACCCCGCGCAGTTTTAACAACAGCAACAGGACGCCGGGCACCAATGATAACAACGGATTTGGGCGCAGGCGGGAAGCCCAGGGCGCAACAGGCAACGATAACAATCGCGCCAATGCCCAGCCTCCGGTAAGACAGCGTGAAGTCAATCCGCAGCGCAACATGGACAACAACCGGAGTTTCAGCAGGCCGCAACAACAACAAAGTGTAGAAAGACCCCAGCGCAGCGCCCCTTCGCAAAGTATTGACAGGGGTGGCAGCCGGCCGAGCTATAATGGCGGCGGTAATGGTGGCGGAGGCAGATCTGGAGGTGGTGGCGACCGTGGCGGAAATGGCGGCGGCGGTAACCGCGGCGGTGGTGGAAGAAGAGGCAATTGATAAAACATTCAGGACGGTTACAATACAGTGTTTTGAAAACGGTTTGTTGTAATTGACGCCGTTTCAAAACACTTTTTTTAAATAAGCTTCATGCACTGGAACGACTACTTCTTTTTTGTTGAAAAAATTGGCAGCCGCTATTTTATAGTGGCTGCCATTGCGTTTGTGCTTTTCTACGTGGTAATGAAAACAGCAATAGGCCATAAAAAAATACAGGCCCGTTTTCCCGGCAAAAACGACTATGCGCGGGAAATAAGCTATTCAATATGCACGATTGCAATTTTTGGTTTGGTACCCTTACTGCTAATTAAAAACCCGTTGGTGGTGCCGCATACGCTTTATTATAAAAACATCAGCGACTATGGCTGGTTTTATTTCTTTGCCGCTTTTCCATTATGTTCATTATTCATGACACCTATTTTTACTGGACGCACCGGCTAATGCACCATAAAAAATTGTTTCGGTTGTTTCACCTGGTACACCATCATTCTACCAATCCTTCGCCATGGGCGGCTTATTCGTTTCATCCACTGGAGGCGGTGGTGGAGGCCGGTATATTTGCGGTCTTTCTTTTTATTATTCCGGTTCATCCCCTGCATTTTTATATTTTCTTTTTCTTCATGATCGTATACAATGTGTATGGCCACCTGGGGTATGAACTCTATCCAAAAGGCTTTAGCAGGCACTGGCTGGGCAAATGGGTTAATACTTCTGTAAGCCATAACCAGCACCACCAATATTTTAAAGGCAATTACGGCCTGTATTTTACATTTTGGGATCGTCTGATGGGGACTATCCGAAATGATTATGAAAAGCAGTTTGAAGCGGTAAAATCAAAAAAGCGATAGCAGCTGTTTCTTACCTTTGCTGATGAATTTTGCAGACAATATGCTGGCTTTTATCAGCAGTCTCCGGTTGCCGGTTGAATTACCTGAGGGGATTGAAGTTATGACTCCTTACGACAACGCTGCCACGATGGAGGCATGTACTTCTTTTTACAAAAAATTTTACAACGATACGCATCAGCGTCGCATGATCATTGGCATCAATCCCGGGCGTTTTGGCGGCGGGGTTACCGGTATTCCATTTACTGATCCAATACGCCTGCAGAACGATTGCGGCATTGACAACAACTGGGCAAAAAAGCAGGAACTTTCGTCTTTGTATATCTATGAAATGATCCGGGCTTTCGGTGGCGTAGCTGCCTTCTACCAGCAGTTTTATATTACCGCCGTTAGCCCGCTTGGGTTTACCAGTGCGGGCAAAAACCTTAATTATTATGATGATAAAACATTACAGGATCGTATAAAACCATTTGTAATTGATTGTTTAAAAAAGCAATTTTGCTTCGGCATTTACCGTACGACCGCATTTTGCCTGGGCGACGGTAAAAATTATAAATACCTTTCTGCGCTAAACAAGGAAACGCAATTTTTTGAAAACATTGTGCCGCTGCCGCACCCGCGGTTCATCATGCAATACAAATTGAAAAAGAAACAGGAATATATCGATCGCTACCTGCAGCAATTAGGCACTATCAATTCTTAAACTATATATGATCCAGCCAATTATTTTTTATTGTTATGACGCATACTGCGGATGGTGTTATGGTTTTAGTCCGGTTATAAAAGAAATTGCGCTTACCTACAAAGGGAAGTTCAATTTTGAAGTGCTTTCCGGCGGCATGATCATCAGCGAAACGCCTAAACCGATTGCTGCTACCGCTGCTTACATACGCGACGCCTACAAAACCGTAGAAGAGCATACGGGCATACAATTTGGCAGCGACTATCTGTGGCACATTAATCACCCTGAGGAGAGCGACTGGTTTCCGGATTCAGAAAAGCCATCTGTTGCCATGTGTATTTTTAAGGAATATTTTCCGGATGACCAGGTGGCCTTTGCAGCAGATCTGCAATATGCGCTGCACTATGAAGGACGGGATTTGTGTGACGATGAGGCATACCGGCACTTGCTGGAAAAATATGCTTTGGACCCCGTAGCGTTTTATGAAAAATTGCACAGCGATGAATACAAGCAGAAAGCAAACTATGAATTTTCGCTGGTAAAGAGACTTGAGGTAACCGGTTTTCCGGCCGTGTTACTGCAGGTGAGCGAAACCAAATTTTACCTGATCGCAAGAGGATATACGGATTATACTACTTTACGGGAAAGGATTGAAAATGTGATGAAAGAATTGCCTGCCTGACAATAAGATGCTTACCTTGTTGATACGGTCGCGGAGGCTTATGCATTCGCCCGTAACTTTTTTTACTCATTTATTTTTCATGAAAAAAATTGTCAGCTTCGCCTTTATCGCCCTTCTCATAACAATAGCTTCCTGCGCACAATCTTCCGGTAAAATGGATTTCGAAAAATATGATCCCATTTCTAACCTGGTCGTGCCGGAACACAAACCCGGCAAAGCAAAGTTTCCATTTATTGATGTGCACAATCACCAGTGGAACATGGGTGGCCAGGACCTGGCAGGCCTGGTAAAAGACATGGATAAACTGAACCTGGCCGTAATGGTGAACCTGAGTGGCGGCAACGGGGACGGACTGAAGAAAATGACAGATAATATTAAGTCCAATTATCCAAAGCGCTTTATAGTTTTTGCGAATATTAGTTTTGGCGGTATTGGTGAGTCCGGCTGGACGGAAAAAGCCGTTCAACAATTGGCAGCAGATGTGCAGCATGGTGCTAACGGCCTCAAGATTTTTAAAGACCTGGGGTTTTCTGTAAAAGATAATAAAGGCAACCGCGTTCCAGTAGACGATCCAAGGCTGGATGCCATCTGGACGAAAGCAGGCGAGCTGCAAATCCCGGTTTTAATTCATACCGCCGATCCAAAACCTTTTTGGGATCCGGTGGATGAAAAGAACGAAAGGTGGTTGGAAATAACCACCCACCCCGGCCGAAAAAGAGGCGCCAACGATCCGGCCCCCTGGGAGACCCTCATTGAAGAGCAACACCGTATGTTTAAAAAGCATCCCTCCACTACTTTTATTGCAGCACATTTTGGCTGGTACCCCAACGACCTCGCAAAGCTCGGCGTGTTGCTGGACGATATGCCGAATGTAAACGTTGAGTTTGGCGCAGTAATAGCAGAACTTGGTCGCCAGCCCAGGGCCGCCAAAAAGTTTTTTGAAAAATACCAGGACAGAATATTGTTTGGAAAAGACAGTTGGGTGCCGGAAGAATATGCCACCTACTTCAGGGTGCTGGAAACGGAAGATGAATATTTTCCCTATCATAAAAAGTACCATGCTTTCTGGCGTATGTACGGAATGGGCTTGTCCGATTCCATACTGAAAAAGGTATATTATAAAAATGCCCTGCGCATTGTTCCTCATATTGACAAAACCGCGTTCCCGGATTGACGCAATACAAGCCGTTGTTGACTTTATTCCGGCCATTGCAGATCGCGTCAATTTTACTTGCTGGCAGCTTTTTTTAAAGTACATTCAATAAAACTTTTTTATGAAAAAAAATCTTATTGTATTTATCTTGTTGTGCACCGTCGCCTTCCGGTTGCACGCGCAAACAGCGGATGCCGAAATGAAGGCCTGGCAAGCTTACATGACCCCCGGCGATATTCACAAAATGCTCAGTAAATCGGATGGCAACTGGACTTTTGAATCCAGCACCTGGATGTCTCCTGCCGCACCCCCCGAGAAAGGTACCGGCACTGCTGTGTATAAAATGATCTTGGGTGGCCGCTACCAGTCAGCGAATTTTTCAGGCAATATGATGGGTATGCCTTTTGAAGGACAAAATCTAACGGGGTATGATAATATGCGAAAAGTTTTTCAGTCATCCTGGGTAGACAATATGGGAACGGGTGTTATGCAGATGGAAGGAAAACTGGATGCTGCCACGAAAACAATTAATTTTTCCGGAAAGATGACAGACCCGGTTTCCGGTAAAGATATCATGGTGCGTGAGAAATTTATTTTCGTTGATGACAATACCCAAAAAATGGAGATGTATGATACAAGAGACGGCAAAGAAACAAAGTCGATGGAAATAATTTTTAAACGTAAGGTATAAATAGGAGAGAATAAACATTGCCAACAGAGGTCTCAGACTTTTTGATGGTTGGCCGATTGTTATTAACTGCGAAAAAGTTATTCACTAAAGCCGCGGTGCAATGCAGCCCATGGGTAAAACCGGCAAAGAAAAAGCCCCGTTTCGAAAAGAAACAGGGCTTTTTTTACAATGTGTGTGCCTTGGTTTATCAAAAATTATTTTGTGTTACTTCCACCACCGGGCCTTTGCGGACGTGTGGTTGGCTCTATTTCATCTTTCCACTTTTTAAACTGTTCTTCGGTAAAAATCTTTTTTAATTTTTCGTCGCGTTCGCCAGATAGTTTTTTCCGGGTTTCCATCATTTTCTCCCTGTCTGGCTGTGCACCCCCTGCCCGCATGTCCTGCATCGCTTTTTCCTGGCTCGTAAAATAATTGGTAAAAGCGCTGTCGGTAGCGGCGGTTTTATCTTTATCCAGTTTAAAGTCGGTCAGCTTATCCATTACCATTTTAACCCTTTCTGGTACCGGCATACGTTGCATTCCCCCGCCCTGGGCATTTGCTGCAAAAAGAGTTATCATGGCTGCTGTTGCCAGTAAAATCATTTTCTTTTTCATTGTATAAAATTTTTGTTAGAAGATGTTTTTGTTGGATGCTATTGACAGTTGTAACCCTGCGGGCGGGACTTTATTTTTAGGTTAATTTTTTACCCCGGTACTGTCTTTTCTTTTTGCTGCATTGTTCTTTTGCCAGGGTTGCATCATCCTGCTGGCCAGGGAAGGCATTGCGGAATCAAATTTTTGCAATTGCTGATCCGTACACAACTTTCGAATTGTCATAAAATTGTGAAAGAATTGCAGGTCCAGGGCGGCCTGTTTTTTTCCGATAGTTTCGGCGGCGAGGGACAATATAGTATCAGTAACGCCCGGCTTTCCAATAAGCTGATAAAAATTATCCTTACTTTTTCCTAAATCATCAAACAATGGCTTTATCGTTTCACGGTGTTGTGTTTTAAGCGTATCCAGCTGGTCCATCTGTTGACTGTTAAAACCAAGTTCATTTTGTAAAAAACTTGCAACAGGACCCCGTTTTTCAGTATGGCCTGATTTGCCAAATGGCCTATCGAAAGCCGTGAAATACAGCAACATCGCAATATTGGTGATTAGTAGAAAGACCACCAGGAAAATCAGTACCCTGTTTTTTGAATTGTTCATTAGCGTGACTCAGAATTTTCATTGTAATAAGAATTGGCCGCCAGCGTGGTATTATAGTCATCGGCCGTTGCCTGTTCAACCTGCTCAGCCGTAGAGAACATGGATGATTTTTGCTGGTACAAGAGAGCGGCAACATTTAACAGCAGAATAAGACCCAGCGTTACCAGCGCCACCCGGGGTTTTGTGATAAAAGCCGTTACCCGGGCCCACCCGTTTAGTTCTTCCCGTGCTAACCTGGCCTGCAACCGGGTAAAAAAGAAATCACCCGCACTTGCCCGGTGCATACCGTCCAGGCTGTTCAGCAACTGGTCTATTTCGTTTCTTTTTTCCATATAAACTGCTCTTTAATTTGACGGGAAATGATGACAAAACCTGCGCTACATTTCTTTGTTACGGTAAACCGTCTGCAACCACTTTCTTAAATTATTTTTGGCACGATGCAGCAGGGATTCAACAGCGGATACCGTGGTCTTCATTACTTCACTGATTTCCTGGTAGTTTAACCCCTCTATTTTATTGAGTACGAAGGCGATTTTCTGGTTATCGGGCAGCTTTTCTATCGCTTTAAAAAGGGCCGCCGCATCTTCCTTGTTGTCCAGCACCACACCCGGATGATGGAAGTCGGGCGGCTGAATCATGATTTCGTTGTCTTCTCCAAACAAATTTTGTACAAAAGCAAATCTTTTTTTTCTTTTCTTTCTCCTGATGTGGTCCAGTGCCTTACTGGTGGTTATCCGGTAAAGCCAGGTAGAAAGTTTCGATTCTCCTTTAAAAGTGTGGATGGATTCATAGACCTGTACAAAAACTTCCTGCGCTACATCTTCAGCGTCTTCCGCAGATTGTAAAATACCCATCGCGGTATTGTATACCATATCCTGCCAGGTAGTGACAATTATTTTAAATGCATGCTCATCGCCCTGTTTTAAATTCTCTACCAAGGTTCTCTCATCCAAAGCACCGTAGTTTTTGCTGGTAACGATATTACGCAAAAAAAGAACAGGTTCGCTGCTTACGGCCTATAAATTAGGTGGATTGCGCCGTTCGCCCCGCCCGCCCCGTGCAGCAGGTGCCTTTGCCGCGCCAAAATTTTTAAGGCTGTAGGTGAAAGTGAGTAAAAAATACTGCTGTAATACGTTCGACCGGGAGTCTTCAATATAATTTTCCTGCACCGTGCGTACGATGCTCTGATTTTGTTTCAGTAAATCAAAAGCAGATAATTTAAGCTCGCCTACCCTATTTTTCAGGAACTTTTTACCGATGCTGGCATTCCAAAGCCAGAAGCTTTGGTTAAGTCCTTCCGACAAACCCGTGTACGTCTGGTTATTGAGGTCATTCTGCACAAACCAGCCATTTTTTGACAGCAGGTTCAACTGCAGTCCTGCAACCTGGTTAACATATTTCTGGTTGGCCTGCAATGCCGCAGAACTTTTTGCATTGTTAAAATTGGCATTGTAGGAAATATTAAAATCTACATATTCGCTGATGTTGCTGGCAATGACGATACCCGCTGTGTACGTATAGTTATTAGTGACGGTTTCCTTGTAGTTGATAAGACCCGGCAACCTCGAATACGAAAAGCCGCCGCTGAGGTTAACATTTGATTTTATCAACGCAACCGGCTGGCTAAGCGTTAAAAAAGTACGCAGGCTACGGTATCCGTTCAGGTTAACCGGCTTTACCAGCTGGGAGCCTTTTTTAAGTACAATACCCTGCTGAATGATAGAATCTGCATTGGCAATATAAGTAGCATTGGAAATATAATCGTTCTGCGTTTGCATGAATACGTTAGCAAAAAGGCTTTGCCCCTTTTGGGTATTGGTAAAAGTATAGCGGCCGGAAACAAAATGTGTATAAGACTGCTTTAGGTCGGGGTTGCCGCTCGTTACCCTTAACTGGTTACTGAGGTTAACTACATCCTGCAGTTGGGTGACAGAAGGGAAATTGGTACTGGCGCGGTAAAAAATATTAAAACTGCTGCGTACGGAGACTTTTTTTCTCCACATCAGGTTGGGCAAAACATTGGTGAAAGACTGGTTAATGGTGGCTACCGTTGGAAAAATACGCATGCTTTCCAATCTGGAATTTTGCAGGTTAACGCCTACCGAAAACTGGTTGTCGCGCGTAGTGCCAAGGCGATAACTGATGCCACCATTGTTAGTGGTAACGGTATTATCAAATTTATTGGAGAGCAACGTGCTGAACTCTGTGTAACCTTTACCAGTGCTGTCATATAAAAATGTCTGTTGGTCGGCCTTGCTTTTTGTATAAGAAGGCGAATAGTTAAACTGCAACTGTCCTTTTCTACCTATTGGTTCCGTGTAGGCAATGTTGCCGGACAAACTGTATCCATTGGTAGGGTTGTCTGTGTACTGGTTTTGCAGCGAGTCAGTGGCAATATTATTTTCAAAGAAACGAAGGTGCTGGTTAACGTAACGATCGCCATCGTTTTTATTGAACGCAGTATTAAAGTTTACGGAAAGGGTTCTCCGTCTTTTGCCAAAGTTGTGCCGGTACAGCATATTATTTCTCAGGTTATACCCTTTCCTGTTAGAGGAGCTGGCACTTTCCGAGGTGTTGGCGGTATCCAGCGCCCCGTAGTAAGATTGAAAATTACTGCTGGAAATGCTGTTGTTATTCTGAAAATTGAGACTCGGATTTATGATAAGTGAATTACTGGAATCAAATTTATATTCCAGCCGCATATTGAAACGATGATTGTAGTTTTTGCTTTCGCTCAGGCTTCGCTGATCCGTGAACTGCGTAGTGTCCGGACTGAACAAGGTTTGACCGTGCAGCTCCCGATCATTGCTGTTGTTGCTGTTGTTAAAAAAATAGCTCGCCTGCATGTCCAGTTTCGGGCTCCATTTATCTGTATAATTGATACCTATCGCATTTGTTTTACTGATACCCGCCTGCTGACCTACCGTAAAATTATCAGTTCCGCCGCCGCCACGGTTACCGCCGCCGCCACGGTTGCCACCCCCGCCACGGTTACCGCCACCCCCAAAATTTCCACTACCACCGGTACTTGTAACGCCCAGCAAATCCTGCGAGGAAAAATTTTGCTGGTTGATGTTATTGAAACTACCGACCACCGATATGCGCCGATCTCCTTTAAATGTACTTACGTTGCCGCCCGCGGAATACCGGCTGTTTGTACCCGCCCCGGCAAAGACCCGTCCGAACTGACCATTCTTGATGCCCGATTTGGTAACGATATTTATTGACTTGACCGAATTACCATCATCGAATCCTGTAAAAGCAGCCTGGTCGCTCAACCGATCAAATACTTGTATTTTGTCTACCACTTCTGAAGGCAGGTTACGCAGGGCAGCAGTGGCGTCATCGCCCAAAAAATCTTTGCCGTCGATGGTCACTTTTTTTACCTGGTCGCCCTGGGCGGTTACAGTGCCATCCTTATCCACGGTAATACCCGGCATTTTTTTGATCAGGTCTTCCGTTGTAGCATCCGGATTTACCTTAAACGCGCTGGCATTAAACTGAACAGTGTCTCCTTTCTGCTGTGCAGGCGGCGTTTTAGCAATAACGGTAACGCCCTCGAGTTCTTTAGAAGTCTTTGAAATGCCTATCATCCCTAAATCGATGGCCGTGGCAGCAGGATTTATCTGCTTGTCTACAAACTCATACCCTATGGAGCTGAATGAAAGTATAAACGTATCTGCCGGCAAATCGGTAAAAGAAAAATAGCCCTTGCTATCTGAAATAGTATTTCGCTTTACTGTCTCATCCTTTTTAAGCCGGAGATTAATAGTAGCACCTTTTAGCGGCGTTTTATCTGTTTTATCCTGCAGGGTGCCGGAAAGCGTATTGGCGCCGCTACTTTCTGCAGCAGCCGGGGATGTGCTTACCTGCGGCGGGTTATAGGTTATCATGGAAGGCTGTCGGGTACTATCCCCAGCCGTTGCAGGAATGGTTGCTGCGGCGCTGTCCGCGCGGGTAGTAGCTGTTTGTAACAAAAAAAAAGTGCCCAGATCTGATGCAACGGCGCTAATTGCCCGCGTTTGGGTAAAGGTTGAATAGCCGGGCACGGCTATGGATATAAGAAAAGTACCAGGAGGAACGCCTTTTATTTCAAAACTGCCGGTACTGTCGGCAATAACATGGTAAGGATTGCCGGAATCGTTCACAGCGGTAAGGGTAATTGTGGCTGCGCGGAGGGGCGTACTGGCGCTACTGTCAGCAACCTTTCCCTTTACCAGCACAGGCGACTGTGCATAAACGGCCTGTATGCAAACCACCAAAACCGCCAGTAAATAGGTAAACTTCCCCATAAATTATTATTCTTTGTTGTTTGACGATAACCATGCCCGAAAACCTGTGGTTAGGGCAGCTAAGCCAGGCGGGATCGGCGCCTGTTTAGGAAAAACATTTTTGAATATAAAACACGGCTTTCGCCATCAGTTCATTTAAACTTAATTTTGCGTTGTTTTACAAAAAATCAGCAGGCGATACATTACCCTAAAATGCTCCATGCAATGAGCAGAAAAGATGAATCAAACCATACCGCTTCATACCAGATTTAAGGAACTGTGCGCCTGTGTACTGATACCTACCTACAACAACGGACATACGCTGTCTGCTGTAATCAGTGATGTATTACAGTATACCGACCAGGTGATTGTGGTAAACGACGGTAGCACAGACAACACCGCCGCCTTGCTGCAAAATTTTCCCGGGCTGCACACCATTACACAGCCTAAAAATCTAGGAAAGGGGTTTGCCTTGCGTACGGGGTTTGACCATGCCTATAAAAAAGGGTACCGGTATGCCATCTGCATAGACTCGGACGGACAGCATTTTGCGAAAGATTTATACCGCTTCCTGGATAAGCTGGAAACGCATCCGGCCGCCATTATTATCGGCGCCCGTAATATGAACCAGGCATCCGTACCCGGCAAGAGTAGTTTCGGCAACCGGTTTTCTAATTTCTGGTTTAAAATTGAAACAGGACTGGTACTGCCCGACACCCAGTCGGGGTTCCGGCTTTATCCCCTGCAGCCATTGCAGGAGATCCATTTTTTTACACGCCGTTTTGAGTTTGAAATTGAAGTACTGGTACGTGCAGCGTGGAAAGGTGTAGCGGTGGTGGCAGTTCCCGTCTCAGTCTACTATGCGCCCAAAGAAACGCGGGTATCACATTTCAGGCCGGTAAAAGATTTTACCCGCATTAGTATCTTAAACACGTTCCTTGTATTGGCTACATTAATATATATCATTCCGCGTAATTTCCTGCGCGGTTTGTTCAGTAAAAAAGCCCGGCAGGAATTTCTTCAGCAGCACTTACTAAACCCGCAGCACAGCGACGCGTTAAAAGCCGTCTCCGTTGCTTTTGGAGTGTTTATGGGCATTGTGCCATTGTGGGGGTTTCAGCTGGCACTGGCCATATTGCTGGCTTTTGTACTAAAACTAAATAAGGGCCTGGTAATTATTGCAGCCAATATCAGCATACCTCCCATGATTCCGTTGATTATTTTTTTAAGTTATAAAATGGGCGCCTGGTGGATGGGCGATCGCTCGATGGAGCTCGTGTTCAGCAAAAACATAAGTTTGCATGATGTAAAAGCGAACCTGCAGCAATACTTGTACGGCAGTATTACCCTGGCCATAACAGCAGGCCTGGTACTGGGACTTAGCAGTTATTTACTGATGAAAATTTTTAAAAGCAAGATGTTGGCGGCAGCATAAGTTATACCTGCATGGAAAAATTTTTTATTTCCCTCTATCATTTTTTTGAAAAACGCCGCCTCTTTTTTTGGGCTACGCTTTCCGGATGTTTTTTGCTTGTCGCTTTTTTTGCATCCCGCATACAACTGGAAGAAGATATTGCCGGCATATTGCCCCGGGATAAAAAAATTGAACAATTCAACGAAGTTTTTCAGAATTCAAAATTCCTGGATAAACTGGTGGTAACGGTTTCCTTAAAAGATACTGGTAAGGCGGCGCAGCCAGACAGCCTCGTGGCCTATGCAGATGCGCTGGTGACCACACTAAAAGAAAACTACGGAAGTTATGTTACGCGGATACAAGACCGGGCCGATGACAGCCTCCTGCTGCAGCTGTTTGCTTCCGTTAGTGATAACCTCCCGCTGTACCTGGATGAAAAAGATTATGCAGCGATTGATACCCTCATTACGCCTGCTGTTGTAAAAGAAACATTACAAAAAAATATTCGTACCCTGGGGTCACCCGCAGGCATTGCCCTTAAAAGCATGATTGTAAAAGACCCGGTGGGCATTTCTTTTCTGGGGTTGAAAAAATTGCAGCAGCTACAATATGATGAAAACTTTGAGCTGTACGATAGCTATATCGTTACGAAAGACCAGCAGCACCTCATGCTGTTTATTACACCCGCTTATCCGCCAAATAATACCGGGAAAAACCAGGTGTTGCTGCAAGGCATTGATCGGCTGGTGGATAGCCTGAGCAGCCAGGTATTCAGGCAGGTAAGCGCGGAATATTTCGGCGCTACCGCTGTCTCGGCCAGCAATGCAGCACAACTCAGAAAAGACACCTTGTTCACGCAGGGAATTACCATTGTTTTCCTGGTACTTTTCATCGGTTTTTATTTTCGGAAAAAAAGAGCACCCTTTCTTATCCTTTTACCGGTGGTATTTGGCGCATTATTTTCATTGGCGGTTTTGTATTTTATCAAAGGCAAAATTTCAGTAATTGCACTCGGTACCGGTTCGGTTATATTAGGCATTGCGGTAAATTATTCGCTGCATGTTTTCAATCATTACCGGCATACCCACAATATCCGGCAGGTGATTACCGATCTCAGTATGCCATTAACCGTGGGCAGTCTTACTACGGTGGGCGGATTTTTATGCCTGCAGTTTGTAAAATCAGCCATGCTGAAAGATCTCGGCTTGTTTGCAGCCTTCAGTTTAATCGGCGCTTCGCTTTGCTCACTTATTTTTCTTCCCCACCTGATAGTATCCGCAAAATCCGAAAATAGCAAACTGAAGCCGCAGGTGTCCTGGATTGATAAGCTGGCTGGCTGGCGGCCGGCGCAAAATAAAACAATGGTAGTCGCCATTCTGTTATTAACGCTGGTTTTTGCTTATGCCGCCCGTTATGTGCGGTTTGAGCCTGATATGATGCGGATGAATTATATGTCGGCCCGGTTAAAAAAAGCAGACAGCAGCCTCAACAAGATCAATGCTTATTCCTTGCAATCGGTTTACCTGCTATCAACCGGCACTACACTCAATGAAGCGCTTTTAAAAAACGAACAGGCGGCGGGCACTGTGGAAGCACTCAAACAAAAAGGCATTGTAAATAAATCTTCTGGTGTTGCCTCGTTCTTATTGTCAAACCAGTTGCAACAGCAGAAAATCAAACGCTGGAATGATTACTGGACCATTGAAAAAAAACAGCGCCTGATAAGCCTGCTACAAACGGAAGGAAAGACTTTGAAATACAATGCAAACGCATTTGCCGCTTTTGCCGGTATGCTCAACAGCGATTACCAGCCAGCAAATGATGCAGCTGTTTCAGCTATCCGTAAAAACTTCCTGGATGATTACATAATGGAAAAACCAGGCAAGACCACCCTGGTTACGCTTGTAAAACTTACCCCACAGCACCGGCAGGCGTTCTACACTGCGTTTGAGCATGCCAGTGGTATTACCGTTATTGACAAACAGTACCTCACCAGCAAATTTGTAGAAATTATTAATGCAGATTTTGGGAGCATTGCACTGATGTCTTCCCTGCTTGTCTTCTTTGTACTGCTGATTTCTTATGGCCGTATTGAACTTACCCTGGTATCATTCATTCCTATGTTTATCAGCTGGATTTGGATACTTGGTATCATGGGCATTTTTGGTATTACGTTTAACATCGTAAACATAATTATCTCGGCACTTATTTTTGGATTGGGCGATGACTACAGCCTTTTTATTATGGATGGGCTGCTGCAGGAATATAAAACCGGCAAAAAGAACCTGGCGTCTTATAAATCTTCTATTTTGCTTTCTGCAATTACCACCATTGCCGGTCTTGGCGTGTTGATTTTTGCAAAACATCCTGCGCTGCGGTCCATAGCGCTGATTGCCATTATTGGTATTTTGTGCGTGGTTATCATTGGCCAGCTGCTGATTCCTTTCCTTTTTAATTTTTTGATCCGCAACCGTATCAGGAACAACCGTTTTCCGTGGACCTTTTTCGGTCTGTTGAAATCCGCCTTTGCATTTTTTTATTTTGCCGCAGGCAGTGTGGTGATAGCGCTGGCGGCATTATTCTTTGTAAAGTATACGCCTTTCAATAAAGAGAAAGGCAAACTGCTTTATCATACATTGCTCTCCAGGTTTGCGCGGAGCCTGCTTTATATTATGCCCAATGTAAAAAAACGGATCCTTAACCCGTTGAAAGAAGATTTTTCAAAACCTGCGGTGATCATCTGTAACCACCAATCATCACTGGACGTACTGCTGGCGATGATGCTGCACCCTAAAATCATTCTGTTCATAAACAAAAGGGTCTGGAACCTGCCTTTTGTGGGTTTTGTGGTACGCGCGGCCGATTTTTTTCCTACCACAGAGAATGCCGAAGAAGGACTGGATAAGATAGCCGAACGCGTACGGCAGGGCTATTCAGTGGTGATTTTTCCGGAAGCCACGCGGTCATTGGATGGCAATTTAAAACGCTTTCACAAGGGGGCCTTTTATGTGGCAGCGCAATTACAGCTCGATATTTTGCCGGTGCTAATCCATGGCACCCACTACGCCCTAAGCAAGGACGATTTTTTACTAAAGGATGGCACCATCACGGTTTCGGTTTTACCGCGAATTTCACCGGGCGATGCCAGTTATGGCACCGGCTATGCGGAACGTACAAAAACGATCAGCCGATACTTTAAAGAATCCTTCAGTACCCTGAAACAGGAAATAGAACAACCCGCCTATTTTAATGAACAACTGCTGTATAACTATATTTATAAAGGCCCCGTGCTGGAATGGTATATGCGCGTAAAGGTAAAAATGGAGAAAAACTACCAGGTTTTTAATGAATTATTACCCCGGCGGGGAAGCATCCTTGATATTGGCTGCGGCTACGGTTTTATGTCTTATATGCTCCATTTTGTAAGTGCGGAACGTACCCTTACCGGGATAGATTACGACGCACAGAAAATTGCTACTGCCAATCATTGTTTCAGTAAGGATGAAAACATTGATTTTTTATGCGAAGACGTGACCACCTATACATTTAAACAGTACGATGCCATTGTAATGATGGATATTTTGCATTACCTGCAACCGGAACAGCAAAAAATTGTTATCGAGAAAAGCATTCGCAGTATTAATCCCGGTGGATTGATTGTAATTCGCGATGGAAACACCGACCTGGCCAGCAGGCACAAAGGAACCAGGCTGACAGAAGTTTTTTCCACCGCCATAACCGGGTTTAATAAAACAACAACGGCAGGCTTGTTTTTTTTATCTGGCAGCATGATTAAGGAAATTGCCATGGCCAACAATATGGAATATCGTGAAATAGATGTGACAAAATATACTTCAAATATAATTTTTGTATTAAAACGTGCGTAACAGCGAGGATGGGTCAATTTGATGTTATAATAATCGGCAGCGGCATGGGAGGCCTGGTTTGCGGCGATATACTCAGCCGCGAAGGGTTTAAGGTATGCATTTTGGAAAAAAATAAGCAAATCGGCGGCTCACTGCAGACCTATGCGCGGGATAAAGTAGTATTTGATTCCGGTGTCCATTACATCGGGGCATTGAATAAAGGGCAGAACCTTTACCAGGTGTTTAAATACCTTGGCCTGATGGACAAGCTGAAGCTGGTAAAAATGGACGAAGATGTATTTGATAAAATTGTGATTGACAACGATCCGAAAGAATATGTCTACGCACAGGGATACGACAATTTTATCAGCAAACTACTCGCTGATTTTCCGGATGAAGAGAAGGCGCTTCATGCATATTGCAACAAAATAAAGGAGGTCTGCGCCTGTTTCCCTTTGTATAATTTACGCTCCGGCAGTGACAGCGAAAAAACAGGAGTGCTGGATATTGACACAAAAACTTTTATTGAATCCATTACCACGGATAAGAAGTTGCAGGCCGTCCTGGCGGGTAACAATTATTTATACGCTGGCGAAGGCGACAAAACGCCTTTTTACGTACACGCGCTGATATTGAACCACTACATTGAAAGCGCCTGGAAATGTGTGGACGGCGGCTCCCAGATTGCTAAAATTATGGCGCAGAATATCCGCGCAAACGGTGGGGTAATTACGCGCCACGCAGAAGTAAAGAAAATTGTGGATGAACACGATAAAATTACCTGCGTGGAACTGGCCGATGGAAAGCGGGTCTATGCCAGCATATTTGTAAGTAATGTTCACCCGGTACAAACGCTTGCTATGACGGATGCTGCGCTTATTAAAAACATTTACCGGAAACGCATCAAAAGCCTGCAGAACGCTGTTTCCTCTTTTATGGTAAACATTGTTTTTAAGAAAAACACTTTTAAATATTTCAGCCATAACTATTATTGTCATAAGGAAGGGCATATCTGGAGCATGACAGATTATACGCCGGACAACTGGCCACTGGGGTATTGTGTATTTATACCTGCTACTTCAAAAACCGGCGAATTCGCAGAAGGGATGACCCTGCTCACTTATATGCGGTACGAAGAAGTAAAAGAATGGGAGCACACCTTTAATACGGTGTCGGCCGAAAACCGGCGGGGTGAAACCTACGACGCGTTTAAGCAACGCAAAGCGGAACAATTACTGGATGAAGCAGCAAAACAATTTCCGGGTTTGAGGGAATGCATCTATTCTTATTACAGTTCTACGCCGCTCTCTTTCCGGGATTATATTGGAAATGATGACGGGTCTATGTATGGAATCATGAAAGACTATAAAGATCCGTTAAAAACATTTATATCACCCCGAACCAAAGTACCCAACCTGTATTTTACCGGGCAAAATTTAAATCTGCACGGTGTGCTGGGTGCAGCTATGAGCGGCGTTATTACCAGCATGGCCATCATGGGCAATGATAATATTATTGAAAAGATTAGAAATGCTTAAAAAAAGAAGATTAAGGAAACGCTTGCTGAACACGCTGCTGGTGCTTACCGGCTTGCTGCTCGGTGGGTTTATATGGCTGGCGGTGATAGCACACGTAAATCCACCAAAACCTGCCGATACCAGCAGCTTGCAATTAAAACGAAGCGAGCCCTCTCCTGGCTTTTATACCATAAACAACAACTGGTTTCGCAAAAGCAACAGCGGACTGTATGAATTATATGTAGAAGGAACGCCTTACGAACGCGGTGTAATCAATGGTAAACTTACCGAAGAACTGGTGCAAAGACAGGAAGATCATTTCAATGAGCAGATCAATAAAATGATCCCATCCAGTTTCTACAGGCATTTTTTAAAATATTTTATAGGATGGTTCAACCGGCATTTAACGGAGAACGTGACAGAAGAATACAAGGAAGAAATTTACGGGGTATCCAATGCTGCCTCGGATAAGTATGATTATATCGGTTCCAATTACCAGCGTATTTTGAACTACCATGCCGCACACGACATTGGCCATGCATTGCAGAGTATGGCACTGGTTGGCTGTACATCATTTGGCACCTGGGGGGCGCCTGCAGACAGCAACATGATCATTGGCCGCAATTTTGATTTTTATGTGGGTGATAAATTTGCGGAGGATAAAATCGTTGCTTTCTTTAAACCATCCTCCGGCTATAAATTTATGATTGTTACCTGGGGTGGTTTTATAGGGGCGGTTTCGGGGATGAATGACCAGGGGCTAACGGTAACCATCAATGCCGATAAGACCAGCCTGCCTGCTGCATCGGCTACACCAGTATCGTTGGTAGCGCGGGAGATATTGCAATATGCAAAAAATACCGCGGAGGCGCTGGCCATTGCGCGCAAAAGAAAAATGTTTGTATCAGAATCTTTTTTAGTTGGCTCGGCGGCAGATAACAAAGCAATTATTATTGAAAAAACGCCGGATCAACTGGATGTGTATGATCCACAAAAAAAATTCATTGTTTGTGCCAATCATTTCCAGGGCAAAGACCTGGCGGGCAGCAAAGCCAATCTTGAACAACTTGATGAAAGTGCTTCCGACTACCGGTATAAACGCGTAATGGAGTTGCTGGATACTGCCGGCACCAATACCGTACAGAAAACGGTGGCTTTGCTGAGAGATCGGCGCGGCCTGCACAACAGTGATATTGGTATGGGCAACGAAAAGGCCGTTAACCAGTTAATTGCACATCATTCCATCGTGTTTGAGCCCAAAAAATTGTTGGTTTGGGTGTCTGCTTCACCCTGGCAACTGGGCCAATACGTGGCCTACGACCTGCGCAAAGTATTTGCATTGCAGGGCATGAAAGAAAACAGGGAAATCAGCGAAACAGCATTAAACGTTCCCGCGGATAGTTTCCTTCTGAGCGAACAGTATAAAAACTTCTCGCTGTTCCGCTCCTACAAAAAGCGCGTTGCTGAAGGCGGCGCCATCAATACCGATAGCCTGGTGATGAGCAACCCGCAATATTATCATACCTATGTAATTGCGGGCGATTACCTGTTTAAGCAAAAAAAATATGCCGGGGCTTTGTCGTATTACCGGACCGCACTTACGAAAGTTATCGCCACCAGGAATGAAGAAGATCACATTAAAACGCGTATAGCGGAATGCATTAAAAAAACAAGTTCCTGATTATGATAACTGGTATTGGTACAGATATCGTGGAAGTAAGCCGGATTGCCGAAAAAATTGGGAAAGAACACGGTTTCCGCGAATTGGTTTTTTCGGTTAATGAAATTGCTTACTGCGAGGCCGCTACCCATAAATATGAACACTATGCTGCGCGTTTTGCTGCCAAAGAAGCCTTTTTTAAAGCCATTGGTACCGGCTGGGCAAATGGAACCGCGTTTAATGAAATTGAAATTGTTCATGGTGATAAAGGGCAACCGCAGCTAAACCTGCTCGGCAATACAGCAACAACGCTGCTGAAAGAAAGTATCGGGCGTATTTTCGTTTCACTGGCACATACAAAAGCAATGGCAACGGCAGTGGTAATGATAGAACTGTAATTGCCACCTGATTTCACAGACCGATTTATTCGCTAAAATTTTCCAGGTAAAAGCTATCTGCTCAGCAATGTTTACAGGGTGATGCCGGCAGACCGCCAAACTATCTTTATTTTTACGCACACAAACAGCGCATGGAATATTCAACACAAACCGCCTGGCAATCTAAAGACGATATACAAAAACTGCAGGACAATCAACTGCAGCTACAACTTGCTTACGTGCAAGCGCATTCTCCTTTTTACAGGAAATTGTTTGCAGCGCATGCAGTTGATATTGCCGCAATAAAAAATACGAAGGATCTACAAAAGCTACCGGTTACCACCAAGGAAGACCTGCAACAATACAACGATGATTTTTTATGCGTGCCTAAAAATAAAATTATTGAATATACTTCTACCTCGGGCACATTGGGCAGCCCGGTAACAGTGGCCCTTACCGAGCATGATTTGCAGCGACTGGCTTTTAATGAGTACTGTTCGTTTTTATGCGCGGATGGTAAACCCGATGATATTTACCAGTTGATGCTGACGCTTGACCGGCAATTCATGGCGGGTATGGCCTACTACGCCGGCATCCGGAAAATGGGTGCAGGTATTATACGGGTGGGTCCGGGTGTGCCTTCGCTGCAATGGCAAACCATCCAACGCATTCAGCCAACCGCCATCGTAGGCGTGCCATCGTTCATACTTAAATTGATCCAGTACGCGGGTGAGCACGGAATCGCCATTAACAACAGTTCGGTAAAAAAAGCCATCTGTATTGGAGAAAATATCCGCAATACTGATTTTTCATTCAACATACTCGGTAAAAAAATAACGGAAGCCTGGAATATCCAGCTGTATTCAACCTACGCCAGTACAGAAATGCAAACTGCTTTTACCGAATGCGGTGCCGGCAGGGGCGGTCACCATAATCCGGATTTACTGATTGTGGAATTACTAAATGAGCGCAATGAAGCCGTGGGGCCGGGTGAAGCGGGTGAAGTAGCCATCACCACACTCGGGGTGGAAGCCATGCCGTTATTGCGGTATAAAACGGGTGATATCTGCATGTACATGGATGACAGCTGCAGTTGCGGCCGCAATACGATACGCCTGTCGCCTGTGCTGGGCAGAAAGAAGCAGATGATCAAATACAAGGGCACCACCCTGTATCCGCCAGCCTTGTTTGATTTGCTGAACGAAATGGACGAGGTGCTGGATTATGTAGCAGAAGTATACAGCAACGATATTGGTATGGACGAAGTACTGCTGCACATTTCGCCCGCCCAAAACAATGAAGAAACTGATCGCCGGATACGCGCTTATTTACAGGCCAGGTTGCGCGTGAGCCCGCATGTGAAATACATTAGCCCGGCAGAAATGCAAAAATTGCAGTTTCCGGAAGGCGTGCGAAAGCCGGTGAAATTTATTGACAAACGATAGCCTGTTTACATGGAGCAGCTACTAAACATGCCGGCCCGTTTTGCCGGCAGGCATCCATCGGTGCTGTCGCTTCCCAAAAGATTTCCGTAGTGAAAAATGGCCTTTTTTCTGCCTGGCCTGTGCGCAGGCAAACGTTCCTGCCATTGCCAAAGTTTAAACCCCCGTACAGCGCGCCGTTACCCCATACAAAATACCGCCCTGGCGCCTGTGATGCCGCATTTTCTACCGTAAGCAATCAAAACAGATATATGCTTGGTTTATATTATTTTTGGAGCTCTCAAACCTACAAATAGTATATGAACGTTATTGTGGAAAAACAGCTCACACTGGATGATTGCAATGAGATTTTATTCAAGGGGAAACAGGTGTCCGTACCCGCGGATGCGCTCAGGCGAGTAGACGAAAGTCACCAGTTTCTTAAAAAATTTTCCAAAAACAAGCTGATTTATGGCATCAACACAGGTTTTGGTCCCATGGCGCAATACAAGGTAAGCGAAGAAAACATTACACAGCTGCAGTACAATCTTATCCGCAGCCACTGCTCTGGCGGCGGCAAACTATTGGAACCAATATTGGTAAAAGCGCTGATGCTGGCCCGTTTGAACAGTCTTTTGCAGGGCTATTCCGGCGTTCATACCGATATTATTGAATTGCTGGTGAACCTAATCAATAAAAATATTTATCCGTGTATTTATGAGCACGGCGGCGTAGGCGCCAGTGGCGACCTGGTGCAGCTGGCCCACCTGGCGCTGGTATTAATTGGTGAAGGAGAAGTGGTGTATGAAGAAACGCTTCAATCAACGGAGAAAGTTTTTAAAGCGCTGGGCATAAAGCCGCTCAGTATCTACATGCGCGAAGGCCTGGCGATATTAAACGGTACATCGGCCATGACCGGCATTGGGCTGGTAAATATTATTGAAGCAAAAAAATTACTGGAATGGTCGGTAACATTGTCGGCCATGACCAATGAAGTGGTTGAAGCATTTGACGATCATTACTCTTATGAACTGAACGTTGTGAAAAAACACGTCGGTCAGAATCACATTGCTGCCATGGAGCGGGAGATGCTGAAAGACAGTAAAATGATCCGCAGCCGTTCGCAGCATTTATACAAAGCAGAGAACATCAACCAGGAAGTGTTTGAAGATAAGGTGCAGGAATATTATTCACTGCGGTGTGTAAGCCAGATACTGGGACCCATTTATGATACCATTATGCAGGCAGAGACGGTACTGGTAAATGAGTTGAATTCTGTAAACGATAATCCGGTGATTGATTGTAAAAATGAGAATATTTTTCACGGGGGTAATTTTCATGGCGACTATGTGTCGCTTGAAATGGATAAATTGAAAGTAGCCACCACCAAACTGTCGATGCTTGCCGAAAGACAATTGAACTACCTGCTAAACGATAAACTCAACCAGAAATTTCCGCCCTTTGTAAACCTGGGGGTACTCGGTTTTAATTTTGGTGTACAGGGTATGCAATTTTCCGCAACTTCTACCGTAGCAGAAAACCAGACGCTTTCTTTTCCCATGTACGTACATAGCATCCCCAACAACAACGACAACCAGGATATTGTGAGCATGGGCTGTAATGCCGCTAATATTACAAAACGGGTAATTGATAATTCTTTTGAAGTGCTTGCCATACAAATGGTAGCGGTTTTGCAAGCGGTTGATTTCCTGGAATGCACAGATCGGCTTTCCGGCTATACTTTACAGGTATACAAGGCAGTTAGAAAAATTTTCCCGAAGTTTATTGAAGACAAGCCGAGCTATAAAGAATTAAAGCAGGTAAAAAATTACCTGGAAACAGCAGACAATATATTTTCTGCCAGGGCTGGCGCAAAAGAAGCAGGCGGCGAACCGGCTAAAAAATAAAAGATCAGCGTAGGTTATTGCTGACAACCACCACTTTAAGTTTAATCCATGAATTGTGCATTAGTAACGGGCGGATCAAGGGGTATCGGAAGGGCAATCTGTATAAAGCTGGCCGCCATGGGTTATTATGTGCTGGTCAATTACAAGGGCAATGAGATTGAGGCAGGCAATACCATCGCGCTTATGAAAGCGAATGGGGGAGATGGGGAGCTGCTGCAGTTTGATGTAGCGCTTAAAGAAGACATCCAGCAAAAGCTGGGTGGATGGCTGGCGGCCAATGCCGAAAAAACCATTGAAGTACTGGTAAACAATGCGGGCATAAAAGAAGACGGCCTGATGGTGTTTATGAAAGACAGCCAGTGGGACGATGTGGTGACCACCAGCCTGGATGGTTTTTTCTATGTTACGCGAATGGTGCTGAACGGCATGTTGCTAAAACGATACGGCCGAATAATAAACGTTGTATCCTTGTCGGGCCTTAAAGGTATGGCGGGGCAGGTAAATTATTCTGCTGCAAAGGCCGGGGTTATTGGCGCCACCAAGGCACTGGCCCAGGAGATCGGCCGCCGCGGAATTACGGTAAACGCGGTAGCACCGGGGTTTATCAAAACCGATATGACGGAGGATTTAAACGAAAAAGAGCTCTCTTCAATAATACCCGTTAAACGGTTCGGACTGCCGGAAGAAGTGGCCCATGCGGTTGGCTTTCTCGCTTCCAGGGAAGCGGGTTATATCACCGCAGAAGTGTTGTCTGTGAATGGCGGTTTGTATTCCTGATACCGCGCACTTTTATCAACTACAGGTAATCAGCTTATTGGACACCGGTCATTTTGCAAAAAAGATCGGTCAGCCGTTTTGTTACCGTGTTATTTTATTTACTGCGCTGCTTTTGGGCATTTAAATCATGTTCCACTTTGCGGATATTGCAAATTGCGTTTCTGTTAGAAGATTTTACGGGTATAATAAGTTTGCGTTGAAAGCTATTCATGCTGATTTGCTTTCAAATTATTAAGTAGCTTAGTTCTTTAACAACTTTTCTTTTTGCTGGTCAATATAGATTGCCGTTGTGATTTGCTTTCAAATTATTAAGTAGCTTAGTTCTTTAACAACGAGGAGCAGCGTACAGCCGATGATCTTACTGTTGTGATTTGCTTTCAAATTATTAAGTAGCTTAGTTCTTTAACAACTGGAAGAAGATTGTTTAATCACATGTCAAAGTTGTGATTTGCTTTCAAATTATTAAGTAGCTTAGTTCTTTAACAACATTATCATTATGCGGTATCGGCGGGGTTCAGTTGTGATTTGCTTTCAAATTATTAAGTAGCTTAGTTCTTTAACAACTGTAACAAGGGAAAGCACATTAATTGCGAAGTTGTGATTTGCTTTCAAATTATTAAGTAGCTTAGTTCTTTAACAACTTTTGCTTATGGGAAAGCAGAAGTTGAAAGGTTGTGATTTGCTTTCAAATTATTAAGTAGCTTAGTTCTTTAACAACTGCGGATTCTATTTCTAAGCACAGCGAAGGTTGTGATTTGCTTTCAAATTATTAAGTAGCTTAGTTCTTTAACAACTACTTTTTTATATTCCTTATCCGCTTGTTTGTTGTGATTTGCTTTCAAATTATTAAGTAGCTTAGTTCTTTAACAACGCTACGCCCATTATTTTAGACCCACCAGGTGTTGTGATTTGCTTTCAAATTATTAAGTAGCTTAGTTCTTTAACAACAGAGCCCAGTGTATGCAGAGGCAAAGAATGTTGTGATTTGCTTTCAAATTATTAAGTAGCTTAGTTCTTTAACAACCACCTGCTGCTGATGGCCTAAGCGCAAGCTGTTGTGATTTGCTTTCAAATTATTAAGTAGCTTAGTTCTTTAACAACAGAGCAACAAAGAAAAGCCCTAAAGGAAATGTTGTGATTTGCTTTCAAATTATTAAGTAGCTTAGTTCTTTAACAACACGATTAGTATAAGCCGCTGATTACAAAGTTATTGAACTGGGTTTTACGATCAAAAAAATGGGCTTTATGCCCTTTTTTTTGATCCTGATCTAAGCCTTTAAAATGGCGAAAATCAGTGGATCTTATTAAAACAACTCTAATTGTTGCACCATTTCAGGCGAATCTGCTATTTTTCTACCCCTGAATATTTCCATCATCCCAAATTGTTTGTCTGTCACACACATAATGCCCACATGCCCCTTTTCGGGTAATATATTTTTTACCCGTTGTATATGAACGTCCGCATTTTCACGGCTGGCGCAATGCCGCAGGTAAATGCTAAATTGAAACATGTTAAACCCGTCGGCAATGATGTCTTTCCGGAACCGGGCATAGATTTTCCGTTCCTTTTTGGTTTCTGTTGGCAGGTCAAAAAATACAAGTACCCACATAATTCGATAGGCATTAAGTCTTTCAAACATAGTACACCCCCCAAACCTGCCTCCATACATCAGGTTCACTATGCCCGGCTATGTACCGGCGGCCAGTTTTTCCTGTATGCATGAAGAAGCGGTTCATTTATAATTCCATTTCGGGATATAATATTTTTCGGGTACTTCCTTCAAAACATTTCGCCAGCGAGGCGGTGGTACGCTGCACCGCATTCATCAGCGGACTTTTCTTTCCTTCCAATATAGTATCCATGGTGGGTACTTCCAGTAAAGCTTTTTTCATGGAAGGGGTCATTTCAAGGCTGCTTCCATTATTGCGGATAATCTGGTAAACGGTATAATCCACATAAGGGCGATAGGGCTCCATAATATCATCAGCCAGGCAATACGCGTTGTACTGGTTGCGGTGGTGGATGCCAAGCGTGGGCAACATACCGCTTCCGACAATGCTCCTGGCGACCAATGCACGCAAAATGGCGTACCCGTAATTCAGCAGGTTATTGGGCGGCGGGCCGTACCGTTCCCGCCTGAATACCAGGAAATCAGGAAATACACGTTTCCAGTAGTAAGCGGCTGCCTGCGCCTCCGCATTGTCCGGGTCGCCACTTTTAACGCCTGTGGCAAGGCTCAGGAGTGTTTTATTTTCTTCCCGGCGGAAGCCCAGCATAGCGGCCTGGTTATTTATTTTGGCGCTTACGGTTTGCTGCCAGAGTTGTTTTTTTAATGGTGCGGTTGCTTCCAGTTGTGCCTGGTATTTCTGGCTCTGCAGCGTATGCCCGTCAAGGTTCAGCAGCATGCCAGTGGGGTGGTGGGTATTGTCGCAGGTAATAAGGGCGGTGTTGTTGGCCAATAGCTTGGCCATCAGTGCCTGGGTAATCGTAATCTGCTGGTGGTCTAAAATAATAATGCCAATGTCCTCAATGGGCACTTGTTTGGTTTCACCGCTATCATGCATTTCAATAACCAGTTGCTCGTTATTGGTTTTGAGATAGGCGGGATTGCCGAAGTAAAGTGTCCGCTTAATCATGAGGATTCGGGTTTAGTCATGATAACAACGGTACTACAGCATATTTATTTTTCTAATATTCTCCGACTTTTACTATTTGGCCAATATGATTAATACGGACCTTTATGATTTTTTCTAAATAGGCCAGACTTTTAATGCTTTTATAAGTGATGTCTTTTAATTCTTTCTTGTCTTCAAGCATTGTTTCAAAATGATGTCTGAATACATAGTCCCTGACAGCAGAATTGCCATAAATAATTTTTGAAAACTTTTGCACTCTGAATAAATGACGACTAATTATCTCATTATTTTCCGGGTTTAACAAGTCTAATTCTGCCGGGTCAAACCCTTCAGAAGGAAACAGAAAATATTCATTCTGTTTCATGGAAAATAGGAATTGCCAGCCTTCTTCTTTATTTAATGTTTTGTTTATTATTGGTAATCCCTGGTTAACTCTTTCAACAGTTTCATAAAATGATACCACATTGTCTTGCAATTCTCCATTATCATCCCTGTAAATGGCTACATGATGATTGTTGCCTGTACTTACAAAATCAACCCCTATCTTATTACCATCGGTATCAACAATTTCTTTTCCTAAATGGTCTTTCTTAAAATGTAACGCCTCTGCATTCTTCACCCCGCTGATGGTTACCCTTTTTATTGAAATTCCTTTTTCTTTATGTAACCAGATAGGATTTTTATCGAGATTTGAAAAGGCTTCCTTTGAATTATTGTCAAATTCTTTTAAACGAGCTTTTAAAATATTTCTAATGCCAACATCAACAACTTTTTCGATATTTTTTGTGTCCTTAAAATTGTCTGGATTTACATCTTTACGAATGGTAAAATCATTTTCAAAGCTTACAATTTTTACTTTTTCGGGGACAACTTCATTGTTTGCACGATCTATATAAATCGGATTTTTGGAAAGACCGTTTTTACCTGAAAATGCTAGTTTGGGGTCATTGTTATTTTCATTTAGCCGCTGGAGTAAGGCGTTCTTGATTTTTTCAGATGCTACTTTCTGAATAGCTTTTTCATCAAACCTTGGACCTATTTTTTCTTCTTTGGTAGCATATTGCTTCAATTTTCCATAAACTGTTTCTTTATGTAGTTGCCCGCGCGGAGTTAATTCCACTTTTGTTTTTTCTGCGTCTTTTGTTTTAAACTTGTTTTTATTTTTGGTAAATACTTTGTTCTTGGCCTTGAAGGAGATTAATACATTTTCCAAATGTTTTTTGGCTTCTTCCCTAAAATTTGGTAATGGAGATTTAAACTTGCGTTTTCGGCTGCCGTTTTCACCAGACAAATAAGTTTCTTTTTGTTCAATGGCGTAAATGCTTCCGTCTTTGTTGCTTTTGGCATTTAGGTTGTTTAGGTATTGGATATGAGTATGTTTCGTAAATGCTATTGTTAAAGCATCCATAGCATGATGCCTGTGATCGTTTCGTTTTGTCCAGTCAATAATTCGTTCTTTAAATCCACCTTCTTTTTTTTCAATCATTTCTGTCAGGCCAAGTTTACGGTATTTCTCAATATTCAATTCCTGCATCACATTTACTAGGTCCCAGTCTTCACGGAGTTTTTGTGTCACACTTCCAGTTGTGCTTATAACAGTTTTGCAGATGCCAAACAATATTTCCTTGGCTTTTTTAGCAATGTATTGAGTGTCCCTAAGATCTCGTTCGATAAAACCCTTTCCTATTTCCTCGGCTTTCATTAAAAGCTTCTTGTATTTTGCTTTGCTTATATTCCCCTCTTTTACTTTATGCATCATTTCTATTCTTGCAATATAATCTGGCACTTTACCTGTGCCAAAGGATCTTGTAATAAAATCCATTGCACAAATATTTCCTTTTTCCAGGTTTTCCTGTCTGGCACAAATTGTCTTATTTGAAAAACTGTCGTCAAATAATAGTGCTTTTGGAATGATGTGTTCAATATCAAATTCTTTGGAAAATAATTTTTCACGCGGAATATAGGTGTCTGAATACAATGTTTTATAGCCATTTATTTTCAACTCTTCATAAAGCTTGTAACGAATAATATCATTTCGGCTTGGGTTTTTTATCCCGTCCTCTTTCATCAGCAATGCCCTTATTTTATCATGCTCTACGGTTGATTTGTTTATTTGAGCTGTCATCTCCTCTCTTTCCTTCGCACTTTTCTTTAGCTCTCTTGCTAATTCAATACGGATTTCGTCGGGTTTACCTAAAGAAGGGTCATCGATAATAGCGTTAACAACATTGATCATCTGATTCAATATTTTTTCTACAACAGGATTACGCAGGCTGTTTTTGGGAAGTAACTCCAATCGTTTTTTTAGTTCTCTTTTGTCATTTTGCTCTTTTGTTAAAAAGGATGAGTGGTTGTAACCAGCTAAAGAGCAGGCATCACTGTATTTATTAACTTTTATAAAAGGAAATATGTTGCGCATTGCTTTGGCGCTTAGGCTACCGTAATCTGGCTGAAGTTTAATATTTGCCAATATCTGCGCAAATTCTTTTTTGAATCCAAAATTTTTGAATAGCAAATCGTACAGTTTATCGTTGCCAGAATTGGAATTGTCGCCTTCATATGCGTATAGCAAATGCCATAATTGAGAGGAAATCTGTTTTTCAAAAAGTTTGCCCTCCAGTTCTCCATCAAAGGTTAATATATCAGTATTTATTTGTTGCGAAACAAAAAAATCAGTGATTGTATTTTTAATTTTAGCTGCGCTTAATTGTTGCCATTCTGTTTCATCATGCCCCTCGTGTTCCATCATTTTAAAATATGCGGCAAATAATGAAAGATTGGTACGGTTTCCTTCAATAATTAAGAAATTTAAATCCCATTGTTTTTGATTAAGTTCTAAAAAAGAAAGTACAGCTTCTTTCGATAAATTTCCTTTTGTATTTAGTTCTTCAAAAAGTAATTGTTTGTCTTGGATATTTAGCGCCAATTGTTCTTTTGTTTCTTTGTTTTGTAAAAGAAGACTGTTCAGGTTTTGCCAAATTTTAAATTCTTGGAATAATGGAGACGATTTAGGTGAAACTTTGTATCCTATCGTTTTGGTAGCCCATTTTCCATCTTCATCTATTTGAATTTTCTTTGATTCGAATTCGCAAAAACTCACAAGACCTTTTTGAGATTTCAATTTACGCTGGTAGAATATAATTATGTCACGGATTTGTTCTTTTAAGGCCGGGGTAAGCGCCGTATGAAATTTTGACTGTGTTTCCCATAGGCATTCAAATTCATCAAAATAGTCCTGGCGGTAAAAAACCTGGTTTTTCATTCGCGTGTGCGAATTAGCTTGCAGTTGATTGTATAAATACTCGCCAATTGTTTGTTTGTGGAAATATAATTCCTTGCTCCGATCGCTAATAGCACCCAGATATCCACTGGAGCTATTGATATTGTTATTTATTTCCGTAATTACGGAAGCCAGTTCCTCTTTTTTTAACTCTGTGTTAATTGCTTTACTTCGCCACTCATAAGAATGAAGCTTTTTTTCATCACGTGTTCCTTTATTTTCCGCTGTATTGAAATTGTAAGTAGTCCAGAAAATAGCAGCCGTTGCCCGCTGTCCTTTTCCTTCGATGGTTTTCCGGAAAGCATCGGTTAATAGATCTGGATGAAACTGCTTTTGGAAATTCCAAACTTTATCTAACTCCGCGTTTAGATCAGAACGATAAAAATCGGGCAAATATTTTTTCCCTTCCTTTAATAAGGTATAGCACAATTGTCCCGGTGTAAGATTTTCTTCATATAACCTTTTAGCGATTGCCATACCATCAATTGCTTGTCCTTCTTCCTCATTTTTGGCTTTCCGACTGCTTTTATAACCACGTTTCTTATTGATCATTAATAACACCCGTGCAAACTGTTCTTTGCTAATCTCTGAACTTGCGGCTTTTGCACGTATGAGGTATGTTTCATGTGTGGTTGCCTTATCATTTTCAGCTAAAACTGTTTCCTTACTAATAATCTTATTATCTATTAAAGCATCAATGAGGTTTTCCCTGCGTTGCTTATAGCGTTGCAAGTTGCGCCTCGCACCACGTTTTATGGTACGGTCTGCATTTACAGAAACCGGTTTGCCCTTTTCGAAATTGATTTGTTCATCGGTCGTAAGCGGGTTTACCCTTACGCCAATTTTTTCAATTATTGAAGGGGCGGTTTCATTTTCTGACTCTTTGATAAAAGCCCAGCCAATTGAAGTAGTCCCAAGGTCTAATCCCAATACCTTTTTGTGCATAAAATAGTAAATTTGGTAAAATATAAAACTCCAACTTCGGGAGTCCAAATCTTTGTGAAACGTTAAATCTTTTAGGAAGCATGTATTGCTCCAAGATGCATTTCTTTATTCTCTATAATTTCTTTATCTTGCTTTTGAAGCAAATCGCAATAAGGGTTATCCCGTTGTGAAAACATTAAGTTGCCCTCGACTTTAACGGGGGCTTTTTTTATGCCCCATCCCCAATTCATTTCCACGTCACAGCAAAATAATAGGATTGTCAATCTGCATGTTTAGTAAGAGCAGTTTTATAAGGGGCAGGCTTAGTTATAGACTTGTTTAAATGGCAGAGAGGAAGATAAACGTTTTTATAATAATGAGGACGTAATTAATAGATAATCGTAGTCAATATTTTGTAAATGCCTACTACCTTAATTTAACGTAGCGGGTTTCGGGAAAAGTCTTTTTGTTGCCTTTTGACGGATGATAGGGATAGCTTGGGTAGGGAGGGCGCCTGGTTTGGCAGCACCCTAAAATGTCTGAATAACGTTCCGTGCTGTATGCTTAATTGCAGTAGTTGCATACCACCTTGAAGCCAGAACTGCGAAATCCAAAACCGCCACACCCCCTTTCCAATTACTGCATACAGGGTCTAAACCCGACCGCAGCATCCTGCCAGCGTGCAAAAAAATCATCTGCAAATACCCGGGGTTAAATTATTTTTATGTGCATTAATTGTAGTTCATTAAAATAACGTATGTTGGCTTATATTGGCAGCCAGGGAGTTATCGGAACCCGTTGAATAGCACGGTGCAGTACAAGGGTGCGACGCAAGCATGCTTAATAGTACTACAAAAGCCGGCTTCAAAAGATAACAACCAGCAAAAGCCAGAAATTCTATACCGCGCATGAACAGAGTTGTGATAACAGGAATAGGCATTTACTCCTGCCTGGGTAAAAACCTGGAGGAAGTAAACCAATCGCTTTATGAAGGTAAATCGGGGATTGTCTATGACGCAGAGCGGAAGGCATTTGGCTACCGCAGCGCCCTCACCGGGTTCGTGGAAAGACCGAATCTGAAAAACATGCTGGACAGGCGTGCCCGCATCATGCTCCCCGAACAGGGAGAATATGCCTACCTCGCCACCATAGAAGCCTTAAAAAAGGCGGGTATTGAACAGGATTATATCGACAGCAAAGAAGTGGGGGTTTTATATGGCAACGACAGTTCCGCTGAACCCGTGGTACGCGGAACAGACATCATCCGCGAAAAAAAAGACACCATGCTGGTAGGTTCGGGCTCTGTTTTTCAGACCATGAATTCTACGGTTACCATGAACCTGGCCACCATTTTTAAACTGAAGGGAATTAATCTTACCGTTAGCGCAGCCTGTGCCAGCGGTTCCCACGCCATCGGGCTGGGCTATCATTTTATAAAAAGCGGGTTACAGGAATGCATTATCTGCGGTGGCGCCCAGGAAGTTAACAAGTATTCAATGGGCAATTTTGATGCGTTGTCTGCGTTTTCTGTGCGTGAGGCAGAACCGGCAAAAGCATCCCGGCCGTTTGATCGCGACAGGGATGGCCTGATACCCAGCGGCGGTGCGGCAACGGTTATTTTGGAAAGCCTGGAATCGGCGCAAAAAAGGGGCGCGCCAATTTTAGGAGAGGTGCTCGGGTACGGTTTTTCGTCGAACGGGGGGCATATTTCTAACCCCACGGTAGACGGGCCGGTAAGAGCACTTTCGATGGCATTGCGCGATGCCGGGCTGCAGGCAAAAGAGATTGCCTATATCAATGCCCATGCTACCTCTACCCCCGCGGGGGATGCCAGCGAAGCAAAGGCGATTGATCAGGTTTTTGGGGGATCGCTTCCCTATGTGAGTTCAACAAAATCGATGACGGGGCATGAGTGCTGGATGGCGGGAGCAAGTGAAATAGTTTATTCTATGCTGATGATGCAGCATGGTTACATTGCACCCAATATAAATTTTGAAAACCCCGATGAAGATTCAGCGAAACTGAACATTGTAAAAAATACGATTAATAAAGATTTTGAAATATTTTTGTCGAACTCTTTTGGATTTGGAGGCACCAATTCCTCTCTTATTGTAAAAAAGTGGCCCTGATAAACTACTGCATATGACCAACGAACATATTATTCTGAAAATAAATGAATTTCTTACTGAGGAGTTTGAAGTTGAACCCGGCAGAATTACCCCGGCCGGAAACCTTAAAGAAACACTTGACCTCGACAGCCTTGATTATATAGACCTGGTAGTAGTGGTGGAAAGCAATTTCGGTTTTAAAGTAAAACCAGAAGACTTTACTGGCATTGTAAGCTTCCAGGATTTTTATGACTATGTTACCCGCCGTGTTAATGCCAAAGAACTCGCATAATGCCTTCCTGGCAGGGTAAAAGCAGGGGCACCCCAATTGGCTACAGCATTTTTGTACGTATACTCCGGAATTTCGGGGTTTTGCCCGCCTACCTGCTCTTGCGCGTGGTGGTGCTGTATTATTTTTTATTTTCGTTCAAGTCATCAAAACTCATATTTCATTACTTTCATAAAAAGTTACACTATAACCGCCTGCAATCGCTGGGTTTGCTGTATAAAAATTATTACCGGCTTGGGCAGACAATCATCGACAAAGTAGTTATAATGTCAGGAATAGATAATAAGTTCACCTGGAATTTTGACGGCGAAGAACACCTGCGCAATATGACCGCGCAAAAAAAAGGCGGGTTGCTTATTAGCGCGCACCTGGGCAACTGGGAAATTGCGGGACATTTATTAAAGCGTCTCGAAACAAAAATCAACGTGGTGATGTATGATGGGGAACACCAGCAAATAAAAAAGTACATGGAGGGTGTGACCGGGCAACGCAACATGAATGTGATTGTAATTAAAGAAGACCTCTCACACATTTATGCCATCAGCGATGCATTGAAGAACAATGAGCTGGTTTGTATACATGCAGACAGGTTTATGGAAGGTAACAAAACCATGACAACTGATTTTTTGGGTGCACAGGCAAGGTTTCCGGCAGGGCCATTTATACTGGCAGCCACTTTTAAGGTGCCGCTTTCGTTTGTCTTTGCATTTAAGGAAACAGACCTGCATTACCACCTGTATGCAAGTGAAGTAAAACAATATGAAGGAGTAGATAAAACGGCTACAATGCAACAGGTGTTGCGCGCATTTGCCGGCGAAATGGAGGAAAAGGCAAAATTGTATCCCGAGCAATGGTTTAATTATTATAATTTCTGGGAAGCATAAATGATAGTATTGAAAGAAAATATAGAGTCCCTGATTCCGCAGCGCCCGCCATTTGTGATGATTGACGAATTGACCGGTTCGGACGGAAGTTTTACCAGCACCCGGCTGGAAGTGCGGGCCGATAATATTTTTGTGCAGAACGGCGTGTTAACGGAACCCGGCCTGCTGGAAAACATTGCGCAAACCGCGGCTGCACGGGCTGGTTACGAGGCAAAAAAAGAAAAAGCACCGGTACGGGTGGGTTATATCGGCGCCGTCAAAAATTTTGAGGTGTTTCATTTGCCGGCAGTGGGCGAAGTGCTGGAAACATCCATTATTCTTGGCAACCAGGTGTTTGATGTGTCAGTAATAAATGGAACCATTACCTGCGGGGAACGGATAATAGCAAAATGCGAAATGAAAATTTTTATAAAAAACCATAAAAAAATATAATCATGAAACGTACAGTACCTGCCTCTTTTTTCATGTCTTTTATTTTTGTATTACTGCTCTCGCAGACAGCTTTTTCTCAAACACTCAAAGAATTTTTTAGCTCAAGCGAAACAAAAGCACTTTACCTGGGACTTGATTTTACCCAGGCGCGACTGATTGATGATGCAACCGCCAACGAGATGGATATCCGCGACCGGCAATACAATGGCATCAATGACCTGGTAGTAAGTGAAACAAAAAAGTTTGATCTCAATAAAGCCTTCCACAAAAGCAATATTGATCATGACCTGGGTTTTGTGGCAAGAAGAAACACAAAAGCAGACGCAGAAAAAATAAAGTCTACCAATACCTCCGATTTTCACCGCTTCAAAGACAATGACATTAGCTCACTGGTAAAAGGGTTTGATTTTGGCGACAAAACAGGCCTCGGAATTTTGTTTGTAGTGGAAGCCATGAGCAAATCTGCCAAGGCTGCGGCTATTTGGGTAACCTTTATAGACATGAAAGCAAAAAAAGTATTGTATACAGAACGCATGGAAGAAAAGACCGGTATGTCGTTTGGCTTTCGCAATTACTGGGCAACATCTGTGAAAAAGCTGATAGACAATATAGAAGATCATAAATACAAAGAGTGGAAGAATAAATTTCAGTAAGCAGACACGGTATTTCGTTTGAGAACAAGCAACACATGAAAAAATTCCTCACAGAAAGAACAGAAATACCAGTACGGTTTAATGAAGCAGACCCGTTGGGTATTGTTTGGCACGGTCATTATATCCGCTATTTTGAAGATGGCCGCGAGGCATTTGGAAACACCCACGGGCTGCGTTACCTGGATTTTTATAAACAAGGTTTTGTAGTGCCGGTAGTGAGCGTTACCTGCGATTATAAGCTTAGCCTCCGCTATGGCGATAAGATGGTAGTCGAAACAAAATATATGCCGTGCGAAGCGGCTAAAATAATTTTTCACTACAGCATTTTTAATGCAGTCAATGAAAAGCTGGTGGCAAAAGGTTCTTCGGTACAGGTTTTTCTAGACAAAGACAAATCATTACTGCAATTAACCAATCCGCCTTTTTTTGAAGCCTGGAAAAAAGAATACGCGTTAATATAGTTAATGGGTAAATGGAAACCGGCAGCCGGGTATATCCGGATTGCCGGACGATTATTATCGTCAACCCAGTTTTGCAATACCGCTATGATGAAGGATGTGTTTATTGTTTCGGATAATATTATTTCTCCCGTTGGTAACACGACGGAAGCAAATTTTATTGCCGTGCTCAACAACCAATCCGGCATCAAAGAACATGTGTTACCTGCTGTATCGCCCGTGCCGTTTTATGCCGCCCTTTTTGAAGATCGGTTTGGAGAGACAATGGAGGCATCTGACGGATTTACAAAGTTTGAACAACTGCTGCTGCTATCTATCGGCAATGCATTGCAAAACAGCGGTATTGATATTACCGACTCCCGTACCATCCTGATTATTTCCAGCACAAAAGGCAATATCGCACTCCTTGAAAACAATGCACTGGATAATGCACTGAAAGCTGACATCGGATTGTCCGCGTCAGCAAAAAAACTGGCCCGCTATTTTAAACTGGCGAATACACCACTGGTTGTTAGCAACGCATGTATTTCCGGACCAACCGCGCTGCTTACCGGTAAACGCTTGTTGCAGATGGGCAAGTACTTGCATGCTGTGGTAGCAGGTGCCGATGTTATTTCATCTTTCGTTCTATCGGGTTTCCAATCTTTCCAGGCCATCAGCGCCCAGCCCTGCAAACCTTTTGATGCAGCCCGCAATGGTATTAACCTGGGTGAGGCCGCCGCAACCATTATTTTATCGGCTGCCATTAAAGGGCCGGTAAAACTTTCGGGTGGCGCTGTTACCAATGATGCCAATCACATATCTGGTCCGAGTCGCAGTGGCCAGGAGTTGTGTATTGCCATCAACAGGGCATTGCAGCAGGCGCAGGTAAAGGCGGCGGACCTGGGTTTTATTTCTGCGCATGGCACGGCCACTGTTTATAACGATGAAATGGAAGCAAAGGCCTTTTCACTGGCGGGGATGGAAACCATTCCGGTAAATAGTTTAAAAGGATATTATGGGCATACCCTCGGCGCAGCCGGTATTGTAGAATCTGCCATTGCTATCCACTCTTTGCAGCAAAACAAACTCATTGCCACGCGCGGTTTTCAGCAGCGCGGCGTTTCTGTTCCGGTAAACGTTTGCAAAGAAACCATGGAAGTACATGCCGACCACTTCCTTAAAACAGCTGCTGGTTTTGGCGGGTGCAACGCAGCCCTGGTATTCAGTAAAACACATCACTAAGTACTTATATCAAACAGTTACTGTTGTATGAATTTTTTTAGTAAGGATAAAAAATCGGCTTTTGAAGCCAAAGAAATGGCCCAATGGATAGCTTTTGGTCCGGTCATTTTCCAGGCTGCAAGAACCCTCCGCAATTCAGGAATACTTGCCGAAATTGAGAAGAGCGGATCAAACGGCATTTCCATTCCCGCTATTGTTGAAAAGGTACAACTGCCATTGTATGGGGTGCGCGTATTGCTTGAATCTGGTTTAAGCATGGGACTGGTGCTCGTAAATGATCACCGGTATACGCTGGCAAAAACGGGTCATTTTATTTTGCACGATCCGCTTACCCGCGTAAACATGGATTTTGTGCACGACGTCAATTATAAAGGACTTTTTGCACTGGATGAAAGCATCGCAACCGGTAAGCCTGCGGGATTAAAAGAATTTGGAGAATGGACAACCATCTACGAGGGATTGTCGCAGCTGCCCGCGCACGTACAAAAAAGCTGGTTCAGCTTTGATCATTTTTTTTCTGACAATGCATTTCCGCTGGTGCTGCCAAAGGTGTACGGCAACGGAATAAAAAAAATACTGGACGTTGGTGGCAACACCGGCAAATGGGCCATCGCCTCAGCCGCGTTTTCGCCGGACATAGCGGTAACCATTATGGATTTGCCGGGGCAGTTGAATGTTGCCAGGAAAAAAGTAGCCGACCTGGGATTAAATGACCGCATATCATTTTCACCGGTTAATATCCTGGATGAAACGGTTAAATTTCCGGGTGGTTATGACGCCGTGTGGATGAGCCAGTTCCTTGATTGTTTTTCTGAAACGGAAATTGTTTCCATTTTGAGGAGGTGCCATGATGCCATCAGCGATGAAGGATTTGTTTTTATATTGGAACCATTCTGGGATAAGCAGCGGTTTGAAATAGCAGCTTTTTGCCTTCACCAGACTTCGCTCTATTTTACGGCACTGGCTAATGGCAATAGCCAGATGTACAGCGCGGAAACTTTCCTTGCGTGCGTAGAAGAAGCTGGTTTTGTGGTTGCAGAACAGGTAGACAATATTGGATTGAGCCAAACCCTGCTGAAGTGCAGGAAAAGAAAATAATCAATTAACGCGCTGCATGCGGATAATAGGGATGACGCAGTTTAAAAATGATAGTGCGGCAGATTTTTCTTTGCGCAAGAAATGTTGGTAAACGATCAATACTTATCATATGGATACAGAAAAAGTAGACGTCCTGGTAATTGGTGCCGGTCCTTCCGGAACGGTAGCCGCGGCCATTATTAGGAAGGCCGGCTTTACAGTGAAGATTGTAGAGAAACAAACTTTTCCCCGTTTTGTAATTGGTGAAAGCCTGTTGCCACGCTGTATGGAAGCACTAACAGAAGCTGGTTTTGTGGACGCTATAACAGAAAAAGGGTTCCAGCAAAAATCAGGGGCCAAGTTTGTAAAAAACGGAAAAGTCTGCGATTATTTTTTCGCCGACCAGTTTACCGCCGGCTGGAACTGGACCTGGCAAGTACCCCGTGCTGAGTTTGATAAAACACTTGCCGATACGGTTGAAAAAATGGGTGTGCCTGTCTGTTATGAAACAACCGTCACCGGCATTGTCTTCAACGGTTCCGATTCTATAACGACCATAGTCGATAAAAACGGCCAGGCGAGCCAGATAGCTGCAAGATTTATTGTAGACGGCAGCGGTTATGGCAGGGTGATTCCCAAGTTGTTCAACCTGGATAAACCGTCTACCCAGCCGCCGCGTCGGGCAGTATTTGTACATACCAAAGATCTAAAACGTTCTATGGCCGATGAGCCAAACCGGATAACCATTGTTGTGCATGCGCCAGGTGTCTGGATATGGATCATTCCTTTTTCCAATGGCATTACTTCCCTGGGCTTTGTTGGTCACCCCAATCATTTTAAACAATACGCCGGCAGTAATGAAGAAGTGCTGCGCGCAATGATAGCCGCGGAGCCTTATCTCAGTGAAAGATTTAAGGACGTGGAATTTATGTTTGAGACAAAAGTGCTTGAATCCTGGTCTACTACCACCGATAAATTTTATGGCGAAGGGTTTGTGCTTACCGGCAATGTAACAGAATTTTTAGATCCAATATTCTCCAGCGGCGTTACGCTGGCCACGGTGTCTAGCCAGACCGCGGCGCACCTGGTTATCCGCACGCTGAACGGGGAAAAAATAGATTGGGAACAAGCGTACATGGAGCCCGTGATGCAGGGCGTAAATACGTTCCGCGCATATGTGGAAGCCTGGTATGACGGCACGCTCGATACAATTTTCTTTGCAGACAATCCGGTGCAGGAAATAAAAAATAAAATTTGTTCTGTGCTGGCCGGGTATGTGTGGGACAAAAACAACGAGTTTGTAAAAAACGCAAAATCGGCTGTCACCAAGCTCGCTAAAACCATTGAAACACGCGATAAATACAATGCTGCACAGGCGAATTAATATACATGTTGACTGATACCCTATATATTACCGGTAGCTGCAGCATTGTTGATAATCTTGTGATAAAGAATGGAGCGGTTTTATTTGAAAACCGCGGGTTGGCGGCACAGCCTTTTTTGGTGGCGGCTTACCAGCATTTTGCCATTAATTATCCACGTTTTTATAAGATGGATAGCCTGGCAAAACTAGGCTGGCTGGCCACGGAAATACTGCTGCAAACCGGGTTTGATAAAACAACTTACCTGCCGGAAGACATTGGGCTGGTGTTCTGCAACAGGAACAGCAGCCTTGACGCCGATATCAGGTATTACGAAACCGTAAAAACAATTGCCAGCCCTGCGTTGTTTGTGTATACCTTGCCCAATATTGTGATGGGTGAAATTTGCATCCGTAATAATTTTAAGGGGGAGAATGATTTTTTTATTTTCGAACATTTCGATGCAGGTTTTATACAGGAATATGTATCACACTTATTTGGAACAGGGATACTACAGGCGTGTATTTGCGGCTGGGTAGAAATAATAGACAATGCGTATCACGCAGCGTTGTACCTGGTTGAAAAAACAGGAACCGCGATAAACGCAACGTTTACAGCAGAAAATATTTATAACATTTATCAGACAGCAAATGGATAAGTTAATGACGGATTTGAAAAAGCAGATTGTTGAACAATTGAACCTGCAGCATATAAAGCCGGAAGAAATTGGCGACGATCAACCCTTATTTGTAGAAGGGCTGGGGCTTGATTCTATTGATGCCCTTGAACTTATTGTATTGTTGCAGCAGCAGTACAATATCAAGCTGAACAATGCAGAAGATGGTCCGCAGGTATTCCGTAGTGTAAGAACCATGGCCGAGTACATCAAAAACCATCAGGCATAGCGAAGACAATGTATACGAAAAACGCAGCAGTGTATGTAGCAGGGGTGGGTGTTGTTTCCGCTATTGGTAACAATACAAAAAACTGTTTGCAAGCGCTTGCAGCAAGCAGGGCAGGTATTGGCCCCATTACTTCGCTGGACAGTATTTATAAATCGACCATTCCCGTTGCAGAAGTAAAGCTTACCAACAAAGCGCTGGCTGCTGCTACGGGTATTTCACCATCAGTTAGTCGCACGGCCTTACTGGCTGCCATGGCCGCGCAGGAAGCCTGGGACGATGCCGGCATCAGCGCGCAGCACAAGTGGCGCACAGGTTTTGTTTCTGCCAATTCCGTTGGCGGGATGGATAAAACTGAAGCTTTCTTTTCGGCATTTATAAAAGACAAAAACCGCGGTAAATTAAGAGACGTAGTAAACCATGAATGCGGTGCGGTAACAGAGCTGGTAGCAGACAGGCTCGGCATAAAAAATTTTATTACTACCGTCAGTACTGCTTGTTCTTCAAGTGCCAACAGCATATTTTTCGGTGCAAGATTAATTAAACACAATAAACTGGATGTGGTAGTTGCCGGCGGTGCCGATGCATTGACGAAATTTACGCTCAACGGCTTTAATACACTGCAGATTTTAGACAGGGCGTTTTGCCAGCCTTTCGATGAAAACCGCCGCGGCCTAAACCTGGGCGAAGGCGCAGGGTATGTGGTGCTGGTCTCTGAACGCGTGGCAGCAAGAATAAAAAATAAAATGTATTGCAGGCTCAGCGGCTATGCCAATGCCAACGATGCGCATCACCAGACCGCTTCTTCGCCCGACGGAGCGGGTTCCTATGCAGCTATGAAGGGCGCGCTGGAATTAAGCGGACTGCAAACAACTGACATCAGTTACATTAACCTGCACGGCACCGGAACATTTAATAATGACATTTCTGAAGGAACGGCCATACAGCGATTGTTTGAACCGCATTATCCAAAAATGAGTTCTACCAAGGCTTTTACCGGGCATACGCTCGGCGCCAGTGGTGGTATCGAGGCTGTTTTTTCATCCCTTGCCATAAAACACGGAATCATTTATCCAAACCTGCGGCTGCAGACACCCATACAGGCATTGCCCTTTGTTCCAGAAAAGACTTTCCAGGAAAATGCATCCGTTAACCATGTGCTCAGTAATTCCTTTGGCTTTGGCGGCAATTGTTCATCCCTTATCTTTTCAAAGCTATAAGATGAAAACTTATATCCGCGCCACCGCCAATATATCACCACAGCAAACATTTGGAAATGCCGCAGCTGCGGTTCCGTTGCTGCAGGAGCCGGTGGTACAGGAAGGCAACCGCTTGCGTTGCGCGGAGCCCGATTATCTCCGTTACATTGATGCAAAGTTTATCCGCCGCATGAGCCGCATCATAAAAATGGGCACTGCAGCGGCAATGGAATGTTTGCAGCACGCCGGCGTACAAAACCCGGACGCCATTGTGATGGGTACGGCCTACGGTTGCCTGGAAGATACCGGCATTTTCCTTAAAAAAATGGTGGAGCAAAACGAAGAGATGCTTACGCCCACGGCTTTTATACAATCAACACACAATACCATTGGGGCGCAGATTGCATTACTGCTACAGTGCCATAATTACAACAATACTTTTGTGCACCGCGGATTTTCTTTTGAAAGCGCCTTGCTGGATGCGGTACTATTGCTGGAAGAAAATGCAGCCACTACGGTGCTGGCTGGTGCCGCGGATGAAATCACTGATTACAGTCATGGCATATTATCCAGGTTTGGTTTGTATAAAAAAGATCCGGTTACCAATATTAGTTTATTTGAACGTCCGTCAAAAGGAACATTTGCGGGCGAAGGCGCTGCTTTTTTCCTGTTAAGTAACCTGGCATCGGAAAAGAATTATGCTGCACTGGACGCCTTCTGCACTTTTTATAAACCGGCAGACACCAAAACGGTGGTAGCGGAAATCCAACAGTTCCTGAAAGAACAATCACTGACAGCGGCTGATATAGACCTGGTCATTACTGGTAAAAATGGCGACATTACAGGGGATGCAGTTTATCATAACGTGCTCAATACAATTTTCAACGGTGTTTCATCCGGCACTTACAAGCAGCTTTGCGGCGAGTACCCCACCAGTACTGCTTTTGCCTTATGGCTGGCAGCTGCGCTGATCAAAGAAAAGCATTGCCCGCCGGTTGTAGGCGCTGCGCCTGAAAAACTGGAACGCATACTGGTATACAACCACTACCAAAACATCCACCATTCGCTAATGCTGGTATCACAATGCTGACTTTCAAAAATACCAACATCGGTTTTATTTTGGCGGTGCTGCTGATGGCGGCGCTTTCTACCCGTTACCACGTGCCGGTAGCGGTGTACATTATTTTGCCGGTACTGTATTCATGTATACTTTTCTACGGTTCATATTATGTAGGCAGTAATTTTTTTATGAAAGTTTTGTGCAGTGGCGATACCAAAACCCGGCAGATTGCTATTAGTTTCGATGACGGCCCTGCAGCTGATCATACGGCCGCGATACTGGAGGTATTAAAATCCACCAGGGTACCCGCAATTTTCTTTTGTATCGGTAAGCAGGTATCCGGCAAAGCAGCTTTGTTAAAACAGATACACGACGAGGGGCATATTATTGGCAACCACAGTTTCTCGCATCATTTTTGGTTCGATCTTTTTTCGACAGCAAAAATGATGAATGATCTACAGCAAATGAGTGAAACAGTTTATCAAACAATTGGTATGCGGCCAAAATTATTCAGGCCCCCCTATGGCGTTACTACGCCCAATATGAAAACCGTGATGCAACAGGGCAGTTACACAGCCATCGGCTGGACTATCCGCAGCCTGGATACTGTTATAAAACAAGAAGAAAAATTATTGAAAAAAATCACGGACAAATTACATCCGGGGGCAATTGTTTTGCTGCATGATACCAGTAAGACTACTTTATCTGTGTTGCCCCGTTTTATTGCAGCGGCGCGCAGTGAGGGATATGAATTTGTACGCCTCGACAAACTGTTAAATGTAGCGCCTTATGCATAAATTATTTTTTATTTTACTGTCTGTTTGCATTCCATTTGGATGGCTGCAGGCGCAACATGCCGGTTACAAACCCGTGGCCAATATTGCGGTATTCAAAGAGCAGTTTGCGGCAGCTACCCGTCAGACGCAAAGTATTAAAGCTGATTTTACACAGGAGAAAAACCTGAGCATGTTGTCAGAAAAAATCACCTCAAAAGGCAAGTTTTGGTTTAAAAAAGACAACCTGGTAAGAATGGAATACACCCAGCCATTTCAATACCTGGTAATAATCAATAACAACAATGTGTTTGTTAGAGACGGACAGAAAGAAAATAAGATTTCCACCAAATCAAACAAATTGTTTCAGCAGATTAACCGTATGATGGTGGATTGTGTGCAGGGTACTGCTTTGGCAAATACAGATTTTAAAGTAAGTGTTTTTGAAAACGCACCGGCTTATCTGATTGAATTGATACCTGTTGTTAAAGGAATGAAAGATTACTTTAAAAATATCAACATTGTCATTTCTAAAAAAGATTATGCTGTTAACCGTTTGGAGATGTATGAGCAGTCGGGTGATAATACCATTATTAGCTTTTTAAATAAAGAATTGAATGCCACAATTGCGGATGCATTATTTACTATTAAGTAGCTGCCTGTTTTTTTTGCCGGCCTGTAGTTCAGTATACAGGAAAATGCAAAAAACGACTGCGGATGCAGGTTGCCTCCAGCAATTTAAACCTGTATTTACAAAGGTGCTGTATAAGACAAAAGTAGACGTGGTTGGTAAACACCTGAGCGGGTTGCTGATGATAAAGGCGATGCCCGATGAAAGCACGCGGCTGGTTTTTTCTAATGAGATGGGCTTTAAGTATTTCGACTTCGAATTTTCTGCTGCCGGTGTTTTTAAAGTCTATTATATTTTGCCACAAATGGATAAAGATGCTGTGCTGACCACCTTGCGGAAAGACTTTGAGCTGCTGTTGATGCAGCACCTGGACAAGAAAAAAGCTTTCGCGCTTAAAAAAGATGGACTGGTTTATTTCGGATTTCCGCAAGAAAAAGGCAATAATTACTATATTACAGACAGCAGCTGTCAGCGGCTCCTGGGCCTTGAGCGGGCATCAAAACGCAAGCCTGTGGTTACAGCAATCATGCAAAATTACGTTGACGGCATGCCGGATAGCATTGGCATCAGCCATGCCAATTTTAATTTTACTATTGGTTTAAAAAAACTGAAGCAATGATTTTAGCGGGTGATTTTTATACAATTGCGGGTACGGTTACAGAGGTGGATAAGATAGCGGCCGTATTAAAAATAAACCCGGAGCATGAAATATTCCGGGGGCATTTTCCTGGTCAGCCCGTAGTACCCGGGGTGTGTATGATGCAGATTGTAAAAGAGTTGGTAGAAACCGCCACCAGCAGGTCTTTGCGGTTACGGACCGGCCTTGACCTAAAATTTTTATCGATTATTGATCCAGGGAAAAACAATACAATTCATACAGAAACCAATTATACGATACTTGCCACCGGCGACATCAACGTTACGTCGCGCCTTTTTTACAACGAAACCACCTTTTTTAAATTCAAGGGCGTCTTCACAAGCTAACGACAGCATGGGTGGGCGGCATACGTGCTGCTTTTGCGGGCTATTTGGCCAACTTTCGGCAAATTCGCGTTAGAATGACTTCAATAATGCAAATATTTATTTCTTTAAGGCACGGGTTTTTGTGCCGTCGTGGTTCAAATTTCGCGTTTTCCTGTATCTTGCATGTCCTTTAAAAAACAACATTTTTATGGAGTATAGTAAAATTATAGCCGTTTCCGGTTTGCCTGGCCTGCACGAACTTATCAGCAGCAAAAACGACGGGGCTATTGTACGGTCTCTTGATGACAAATCAACCAAGTTTGTATCAAGCCGTATTCATAATTTTTCTCACCTGGAAAGCATCGAAATTTACACAGTAAGAGATAATGTAAACCTCGTAGATATATTGCTGGCAATGCAAAAAAGCAGCGCGGGTCTTCCCGACACCAAAGACAATGCAGCCATTAAAAAATATTTCGAATCGGCTTACCCTGATCTTGACTTTGAAAGGGTGTACTCGAGTGACATGAAAAAGATCATAAAGTGGTTTGAAATTCTGCAAAAGAACAAGGTAGACATCAAACTTTCGGAACCTGTTGCGGAAGAAGCGCCTGTTGATGCGCCGGAAGAAAAAGCAGCAACCACGGCTAAACCGAAGCCGGCCGCGAAAGCTCCGAAAGTAAAGGAAGCCCCGGCTCCTGCAGCGGAGGAAACCCCTAAAAAGAAAGCCGCCCCAAAAAAGAAAGCGGCAGAAGAGGTTAAAGAAAAGCCGGTGAAAGCAGCAGCAAAAGCAACCAAAGCAGCGCCAAAGGAGGCCAAGGACGCGCCTAAGAAAAAGGCGGCTCCTAAAAAGAAATAATATAAGACCAGGTTATTAGCGCAGGCTACAGCGGAAGGCTTCAACAATGAACCTGAAGCGGTAGCCTGTGGTATTTTAAAAAGACAATCTTATGCTAAAGCAAAGTGCAGCAATACAGGCGCTTCCCCGGAAATTCTTGCCTGCCGGTTTTGCCGTTACCAATTGGGAATCATTAGAACCATATTTTCAGCAACTCCTCGAACGGCCCATCAAATCGAAAGCAGACCTGGAAGAATGGTTGAAAGACTCCAGTGAAGTTGAAGCGGTTGTTAGCGAAGACGCCTGCTGGCGACAAATAAAGATGACCTGCGATACCGAGAATAAATCATTGGAAGAGGCTTTTGTTTTTTTTGTAACGCAGATACAACCAAAAATTCAGCCCTACGCAGACCGGCTGAACCGCAAGCTGGTGGAAAGTCCCTTTACTGCCGAACTTGACCAAAAAAAATATTTTACCTACCTGCGAAGTATCAGGAAGAGCATAGATTTATTCCGGGAAATTAATATACCCATACTGGCAGAACTGAGTGTAACGGCGCAGCAGTTCGGCGTTATTTCCGGTAAAATGACGGTTGAAGTAGAAGGGAAAGAATACACCCTGCAGCAAGCGGCTAAATTCCTGGAAAGCCACGACCGGCAACTCCGCGAAACGGTATACAGAAAAATAAACGATCGGCGAAGCGCAGATAAGCAGGCATTGGATACATTGTATTCCGAACTGGTGGCGAAACGTCAGCAGGTGGCGGTGAACGCGGGTTTTGAAAATTACAGGGACTACAAATTTGCGGAGCTGGGACGTTTTGATTATACCAAAGAAGACTGCTTCCAGTTTCATGATTCAGTAAAAAAATACATTCTTCCGCTGGCCGATAAGATATACGAAGCAAAGAAAAAGAAGCTTGGACTTGCATCTCTCCGTCCCTGGGACCTGGAAGCGGAACCGGAGGGGACGGCGCCTTTGCGTCCTTTTAAAACAAGCGATGAACTACTACAAAAAAGCATCGCCTGTTTTGAAAAGATACGGCCGTTTTTTGCGGCATGCCTGCGCAAAATGGATGACATGCACCGGTTCGATCTGGATAGTAGAAAAGGAAAGGCGCCCGGCGGGTATAATTGTCCGCTGGCAGAAACTGGCGCTCCTTTTATTTTTATGAATGCCGCTGGCCAAATGAGCGATGTAACCACTATGGTGCACGAAGGTGGTCATGCCGTTCATTCTTTTCTTGCGCATCCGCTTGAGCTAAGTTCCTTCAAAGAATATCCAATGGAAATTGCTGAAGTGGCCAGCATGGCCATGGAGCTTTTCAGCATGGATTACTGGGATGTTTTTTTTGACAGCAAGGAAGAACTGCAACGCGCCAAAGAACACCAGTTAGAACGCGTCATTACTATTTTTCCATGGATTGCCACCATTGATAAATTTCAGCATTGGGTGTATGAAAATCCAAACCATACTTTGGAGGAACGCACTGAAAACTGGACAGCCATACAAAATGAATTTGCAAGTAAGGTCATCGATTTTAGTGGCCTGGAAAATTACCGCGGCAATAGCTGGCAGCGGCAACTACACCTTTTTGAAGTGCCGTTTTATTATATTGAATACGGCATCGCGCAGCTGGGCGCTATTGGGTTATGGAAACAATTCAAGCAAAATAAAGAAGCTGCGCTGGATAACTATTCCATCGCACTGAGCCTGGGCGGCACTGCCACTTTACCCAGGCTATATGAAGCGGCCGGATTAAAGTTTAATTTCTCCGGCGACAACATTAATCAGCTGATGCAATTTGTGGATAACGAGATGAAAGCGTTGGCAGAATTCTAATAAAAATACCCACTTTAGGGTATGCCTCAATATTGGAATAGTTATGCCGACCTGTTATCTTTGATTCAGAAAATAACATATTTCAAAATAGCTACTAATCAGAGCCTTAACCAAGAAGTCCCGATGTTTCTACATCGGGGCTTTCTTTTTTTATGGAAACTTTGCAGAAATTAAAACCGCGGCTTTCCTACCTCCCTGGCAGTTAATACCGGTGGGCAATACACGAAATTACTTGTGTAGCAGTACGCAGATCACCGCAATTAAATACGTAACATAACAGTGCCGGAACTATAATAGATAGGTCCGGCATTTGTTAAGAAGCTGAAGAAGAAGTTGTATGATGATCTGCCGGCTACAATTTTTTAAACATCGTGTTGCACACGGTAATTATTTTCTCATGTACTGCAGCGATGCATCCGGGCGACCTACATAACAGGTTTTGGTAAAGCCATATTTTTTTATCATGGCAAGCGCCAGGTCTGCTTCTAATTTGTTTGGAAAAACAAACATCCGGGAGATGCCATTTGTTAAAAGGTAGGTGGTTCCTTCCTGTTTAATGACGAGGGTCGCCGGGCTGAAGCCGAGGCAATCTTCACCCGCTGCTGCACCAGACGGAGACAAACTTCCTTTTAATAAATACTGGAAAGACGCATCCGGCCTGCCCACAAAGCAGGATTTATTTACGGCATATTTCTTTATTATACTTACGATTTTATCCGCCTCTGTTTTATTGGGAGCTGCAAACAAGGAATGACTTCCGTCCAATACTTTCCAAACGCTGCCACTTTTAACTGCCTTTACGTTTGCGGGGTTAATGCCAATACAGTCTTCTTTACATGGACCCATTGCATACAAAGAATTAATACCAGCTTTGTCTTTACTGCTCATGCCATCGCGCTGACCAATAGTAGTAGCGGCGCTACCCGGTGGTATCTTTATATCTATGGTGTTGTTTCCGTTTTTTGAAAAACCGTTTTTGCCGTAATGCATGATTGAGCCATAATCATACGTGCCAATATCAATACCATCGCTGATATGTTTATTGAAATTGTGTTCTTTACCGGCAGTGACGTTCGCGAGGTTAATTTTAATATAGTTGTCGCGGTCTTCCCGGCCCTGTTCATGCCAGAGTCCGGCAGCATGTAAAATTTCATGTGCGATACTACCTTTGGAGCAGGCTCCGATATTGACATTTTGCCGGCCACCTTGTTTGCCAACACTGGACGAACAACCCGAGCCTTCTACAAACTGAATATAGTTTGCCTGTGTTGTCCTTGGTGCCAGGCAAAGATTTGTATTTGCCTGCACATGTGCAATGGCCCATTCTATGTCTGCTTTTTTCGGGTGACTGGCAGGCAACACATAATAGATGGTTGAATTTGGCCAGCGGTAAGAAGATCCGTCAATGGCCACCGCTTTCTCTAATTCAAAATCCGATACCGAACCCAGGATAATATCGCCTTCATAAATCAATAAGCTGTCGATGACTTCAGCTATAATTTTTTGTGGCGCTCTGCTCATTGGTAATGTTACTGTAAACTCCCGCACGGAACCGGTAGTTTCAGGTTTGTGCATTTCCTGCGACTGCACACCGCCGCAAGTGAGGATAACAGCTGCTGCCACTGGCAGCAGTTTTGATACTGCATTTTTCATGTTGATTTGTTTGTAGTAATAAAAGATTGATTCCGCGGCATCATTGTGGATGATGCCCTGCTGTTTTCAGGGTGCTTTGATTAGGCGTTTTTGAAGCGTGTGTTGGTTAAATACAAAATGAAAGTACAGCTGTGTTGCGAAGTAATCTATACCATTTTAGTAGTATGCATGCAATGGAGTGCAGCAAGATGAAATAGCCAATGAAAAACCCCGGTAGTTTGCATACCACCAGGGTTCTGTTTATAGAAATCAAATAAAAATAATTGTTCACTGCACTTACAGCGCGTCTATTTTCTTTTGTTGCCGCTTTGTTCTATCTCCCTGTTCATTTCAAGGATGTCTACGGTCTGCGAAAAATCGCCCAGTAACCATTTGCTGTAATAATCTGCCAGCGCCCAGAAAAAATATTCCTGCATATCTGTATACCCATGCCGCTGGCCGGGCAATACCAATAAATCAAAACGTTTGTTGGCTTTTATCAGCGCATTAACTACGCGGATGGTATTGGCCGGACTTACATTGTTATCAATATCCCCGGTGGTGAGCAGGAGGTGCCCTTTGAGGTTTCTGGCGAGGTCCTGGTTTTTTTCAATATTGTAAACAAAAGTAGTATCCCCTTTTTCACCAATGGTTTCTTTTACACCATGGTGTTTTTCACTCCACCACCGATTATAAATACTGTTGTCGTGATTGCCGGAGGAAGACACGGCCACTTTAAAAAAATCAGGATATACAAGAATGGCGGCGGTAGACATAAATCCGCCTCCGGAATGACCATGTATGCCAACGCGGTTGATATCAATAAAGGGAAAACGATCCGACAATTGTTCGATGGCTGCTTTTTTATCTGCCAACCCGTAATCCCGCAAATTACCGTAGCCATAACTGTGGTACCATTTAGATCTGCTGGGGTTGCCACCGCGGTTGCCCACAGTAACCACTATAACGCCTATCTGGGCCAGCCTGTCTGTTCGGTCGGCAGCCCTTGCAAAACCTTTGTTGACGGCTTCCGTTTGCGGACCCGGGTATACGTATTCTACTACCGGATATTTTTTAGTACTGTCAAAATCAAAGGGCTTGTACATTACACCGTATAAATCCGTAATGCCGTCGTCTGCTTTTACTTTAAAAATCTGGGGAAATTTGTAACCTGCTGCCAGCAGCGATGACACATCGGTGGTTTCCAGTTCCATTATCTTTTTCCCCTCTGTATTGTACAATGCCGCTTTTGGTACCGCATTTACCCTTGAATAATTGTCTACAAAAAAAGATTTGTTGTCATCTAGGCTCATCCCGTGTTCAAACTCGCCGGGGTTCAGAAGTTTCAAACCACTGCCATCGAAATTGATTTTGTACAAATGCAGGTAATACGGATCCTCATTTAACTCTTTGCCATTGGCGGAGAAATACAATATTCTTTTTGTTTCATCTATACCAATAATTTCTTCGCAATGAAAGGCACCTGAAGTAACCTGGTTTTTAAGATTACCATTTTCGTCATACAGATAAAAATGTGCCCAGCCATCCCGCTCACTCCACTCAATCAGCTCTTTACCCGCATTTACCAATCCTAATTTCCTGGTTTCAACATAGGTATTCATGCGCTCCTGTATCAATGGTTTTACATCTGCCGAAGCAACATTTGCAACAAGAATGTCTACTTTCTTCAGATCGCGGCTGGTACGCGTCAGGTAAAATTTATCATTTGTGCCCAGCCATAACAAGCTACGCCAATCGTTATCGCGACTGCTGGGTAAAGTAGTGGAAGACCAGATGCTTACGTCTTCGTCTTTGAACGATAAGACATTAATTTCCCTTTGCGTTTTGTTCACCATATCAAACAAGATGAGGTGGTCTTCGGGCGCTTCTTTTTCGCCGGGCAGCTGGTACTTATACGTTTCAAGCGTAGGGCGTGGCTCAGCAATGCTGTTGATTACCCAAAGATCTTTTACTTTGCGCTGGTCAGTTTTTGTCATCGCAAAATGTTTCGCATCCGGCGACCAGTAAATAAAGGCCGGCTTTCTTTTATTTTTATTTTTCTCCCTGTCAACATTTGTTTCGTTATAAGAATCGCCGTAGGCATAATTTTCTATTCCGTCTGTGGTAAGTTTTTTTTCAACAATGGTACTGTCTTCTTCATTCTTTACGGCCTTCTCATAGTTGGCCTTGTCCATGTAGTACAGGTTGAAGTTTTTTGCGTATACTACCGTCTGGCTATCGGGCGCTATGGAAGCCCAGGCAGGTTTGCGTTTTGGCTTTTTGTAATCTGCCAGTTCGGTTAAAACATTGTTGTCGAGATTGTATTCAAAATAGAAAATCTTTTTTTCTTTTACCGGAAGGCCGGCTTTTTTTGCAAGCGAATCTTTTTTGGCTACCTCCGCACTGTCTTTGCGGTCGGCGTCTGCCGTGCTTTTTAATTCAAATTGTATTGTACGTTCGTCTTTAATAAAACGGATACTGTCTATTAGCAAGTGCTGTGCATCCGAAGCGTCTTTAATAATTTTTGTTAGTTCTGCGGCCAGTTTTGCATTGTCAAACATAAATCGTTTCTCCCCCTTTACCGGGTCCACGATATACCATTTCTTGCCATCCGTTGTTTCATAGCTGTACCAAAAGCGACTGCCCCTTTTTAGCCAGTGTGCATCTACGGTAGTGGAGAACAGTAATTTTTCTTGCTTTTTAGGAGAAAACCGCGCCGCCAGTTGATAATTGGCTTTAACAGGCGGCAGCTGCTGCGCTGCTGCATCAAAAGAAAAAATAAAGGCCAGCAGTATAAATATGCAATTTCTCATAAAGTTAATTTTAAGAATGGAAAATAAGCCTAAAGCCGGGATTGATAAAACCGTTTATCTAAAACAGCTGTTTTTACATGGGCAGACGATGCCAGCTTCGCCGGGCCACAACTTTACTCACTGCATTAAGTTTAAATTAAAACAAGGAAGAGAACAAGCAAGTTGTAACAGTTGAGCGGGGGGCGGTCCGCAGGTAGTTCGTTAACCGCTGCTAAACTGCATCAAGCAACGATGTTTTTTTGGTATCCTTCATAAAAAAATAGACCAGTAGCGAAATAAAAATGCAGCAGGTGACATACCAGTAAAAGTAATTTTCATGGCCGCTGTTTTTAGACCATAGGGCGATGTACTCTGCGGTGCCGCCGAATAGGGCAACAGTAAGCGAATAAGGTAGCCCCACGCCCAATGCTCTTATCTCCACCGGAAAAATTTCTGCTTTTACAACAGCATTGATGGACGTATAACCGCTTACAATAACCAGTGCTGCCATCAGTAACCCAAATGCAGCCCACATGCCCGTAGTATGGCTGAGCGTAGTCAATAAGGGAATGGTAAACAATGTTCCCAGAATACCGAAGCCAAGCAATAGCGGCCGCCGGCCAATTTTATCACTCAGCATTCCGAACAGCGGTTGTAGTAACGCAAACAAAAAGAGCGAGCAGAATGCCAGCAGCGTCGACTGATTTTTGGTCAACCCAACGGTATTCACCAAAAATTTTTGCATATAGGTGGTATAGGTATAGAATGCCAGTGTACCGCCGAGGGTGAGGCCAAATACGGTTGCTATTGCGCGCGGGTGTTTCAGCAATTCTTTCAGCGAGCCTTCTTTTTTTGGTGCCGCCTGCTTTTTTTCAAATGCATCGCTCTCCCGCAGGTGCGTGCGCAGGTAGAGGGCCACAAAAGACAAAACAGCGCCAATGACAAACGGTATCCGCCAGCCCCATTCATGTAATTGTTTATCGGTTAAGAATACATGTTGCAGCAACAATTGCAATCCTAAAGCAATCAACTGCCCTCCTATCAATGTTACATATTGAAAGCTGGAATAAAACCCACGCCGCCGGGGCGTTGCTACTTCACTTAAGTAGGTAGCGGAAGTGCCATATTCTCCGCCTACACTCAATCCCTGTATGAGCCGGGCGATCAGCAATAAAAGGGGCGCAAAAATTCCGATGGTCTGGTAGCCGGGAAGCAACGCAATCAGTAGCGAGCCAAAAGACATAAGTAGTACCGAGATCGTCATAGAAAGTTTGCGGCCTCTTTTGTCAGCAAGCTTTCCAAAAACATAGCCACCAACTGGACGCATCAAAAATCCAACGGCAAAAATACCGGCGGTGTTAATGAGTTGTGCAGTTGGGTTGCTGCCCGGAAAAAATGTATTGGCGAAGTACAAGGAAAATGCTGAATAAGTATACCAGTCGTACCATTCTACCAGGTTGCCGGCAGACCCACCCAGGATGGCCTTAAGACGCCATGCGGTTTCGTTTGCATTGTCGGGTGCGGAGTGATGGTTAATCGCGGGCAGTTTTTCCGGAATAGCTGGCATGCGCATCTACAGTTTTTAAAACGTATATTCTTCAATAAATATACAATTTCATTTTTATAGCATTGCAGCGGTGTAAAGCGTTCTATGCACGGGCAGCAAGCTACTGCTTTATTTTTCTATGCGGTAGTCCGCTATCTGGTGCAATAATTCAATTGATTTTATTACCGGGTTCCACTCCTGCCCGTTAAAAATTAACCCGAACCATTTTTTATTCCTGTTTTCATACCTGATATTATTGAATAGCCAAACCGCGAGGATAGTAAAAAAAAGCGTGACAACCAGTTGAAGGATGTATAATAGTAAGTTTCCATTCGCCAACATGCTTTTGTTCCAGTAAAAAGTGGTCCATACCGGCAGTTGTAAAAAAAGTATGCGTGCCACCCAAATAGTGCTTGACTTCAGGCGGGCCAATTTATGCTGCGTGTTCAGCACCGGCTCGCTCACGTCTGTTTGATGAATAAGCACAAGCTGGTAGAGATAGAGCCCGATAGCAATTTTTGTAAGCAGCACCTGCATAATAGCCGAGACTAAAAAAAAAGGATTGGCGATATGAAACAGGCTGATAATTAGTACATCTACCCACGCCACCCAGGCAAGACCCACGAGGATCGAAAATATTTTATAAGGTTTCATGGACGACAGGAACGAGTGAATTTTTAATTTGGTAATGGCTGCTGCATTTTCCCTGCTCAGCACCAGGTTGTCATCCAGTTTTTTTGTATACGATTGCCATAGACGGATAATGTCATTGTCTTCCATTGTTTATGATTTAATGTTTAAGAGTTGCTGTTTTAGTAGTTTTTTTATTCTTCCTATTTTGGTGGCCACGTTGGTTTCTGATAGCTGCATGATTTCGGCAATTTCTTTCTGACTTTTTTCTTCCAGGTAGAGCAGCAGCAGGGCCTTGTCCAGTTCTTTGAGCTGGTTGATGCATTGCTGCAGCAGCCCGATATTTTCATCCCCCTCACCGGGCGCAACTGTTCCGGCGTAATGGAGGATATCATCGGTAAGTGGGTTCGTTATTTTTTCCCTGCTTTTTTCCTTGCGGTAAAAGGAGATAGCGGTATTGAGTGCAATGCGGTATATCCAGGTAGTGTATTTGTAACGGTCGATGTATTTATCAAATGATCGCCATATTTGTATAGTAATTTCCTGCACAAGGTCCTTTCGGTCTTCTGCGTTCTGGCAATAGACCTGCGCAACCTTATAGATAATGCCCTTGTTTGCATTTATAACGGAGAGAAACAATTCCGTTTTATCGGGTGAATTCATTTTGTATTTTGGTGGAATAAATGTTCACTATAATTATTCGCATGAACCTTAATAAAATCACAGTTTCCGGGTTTTTATTTTCAAAGTTTGTGTGAAAAATATTTTTGTTGTGGCGAACCGGCAGGCCATTTATCATTAATGCTCAGGATCTTATTGGGAATGAACGTGTTGCCGCTTGGATAAAGCGGGCTTAGTATCACAAACTAAAATGGCCCGTTGGTTAAATACTTAATTTGAAAAGGCCGGCGCATACCCGATCGGATTTATTGTACTGTGTTGATAGTGGCTTATACAGAAGTTTTTTTCCTGACAAAGTTCCCTTCACCGCTTCCGGCCTGCAAAATAATCCCAGGCCAGCCTGGATATACCAGCGATCATTTGTTCATTAGCCTGTAAGGTCTCTTTTGAGTTGGTTACAAAAATGGCCACCAGGAAATATTTTCCGCCCGGCAATTGTACAATACCAATATCATTTACCGCTGCAGTAATACCCTGTTCGTTGGTTCCGGATGTGCCCGTTTTGTGGGCTACCGTGGTACCGCCGGGCAGTTGCCCTTTGATCCTGTTCTGACCGGTGGATGTTCCGGCCATTATTCCAAATAGATAATAGGTGCTTTTTTTTGATAATAATTTGCCGCTGGCAAAGCGGTTCAGTAATTGAACAGCTGCCCCCGGCGTTGTCCAGTTTTTAAATTGAATATTCCACGCCTTGTGCATGTCTGCTTCCGTGGCGGATATGGAAACGTCTTTATAACCTAAAGCACGGATAAAATCCTGCACAGCTTTTGGTCCGCCGATTAAACGAAGTAAAATATCACAGGCATTGTTGTCACTTTGCGATACTGCATAAGCAATGATACTGTCCAGCGGCAGTACAATATCGCCGCCGTGGTATCTTTCCTGCATGGGACTCCAGGTATGCAGTATCAGATCCGCCTGCTTTGTGGAGATCAAAGAATCCAGCGACAGTCTTCCCTGGTCTACAGCGTTCAATACAGCCAGGGCGATATGAAATTTAAAAACACTCTGCATTGGGAAATGCCGGCTGCCGTTAATATAGAGCGTATCGTTGGTTTCTGGTCCGTAAATAGCCACGCCCACCGTAGCATCTTTTGAAACAAGGAGCCGATTTATTTGGCGTTGCAGGGAATCTGCCTGGGCAAGCGCCGAATGGCACAGTAAGAAAACAATGTTAACTGTTATCAATAAACGCATATTCATGTTCGTATCCGTTGCTGAAATGGCTTGGCCCGGCTGTTAATGAGGGGCTGCATAAAGATACAGCGATGCCTCCAAACGCCTGGTGTTTCTGAACAACAACGGATTCCAGGTACTGGTGTGGGGGATGCGTAGGGTTTATGGTTGTATATTTTAATGCTGTAGAGGGCAGTCGACTTGTGAGCGGTGGCTCGTTCATCTTCTATGTTGAGAAATAACGGATGCTGCCTTTGGCCTATTATGTAGCTTAGCCCACGCTTCCATGAAATAATATAGAGGAGGGAAATAGCAACATTGAACGCAGTGCCAGGCCTGTTATGCTGGTATTTTCTGCTCGGCGCAAGTAAATTTCAGGACGGTGCTTTTTGAACCCAGGCTTTGGATATTTTCATGCTGGGCGCTGCGCGATCTGTTTTGCATAGGTGCGGACAGGTTTTTTGTTATTTATCCGGCACCAACAGATTTTCCAGATGATAGGGCCAATTGGTACAAGTGTTTGAATGGTGAAAGGGAATGCTGCAGCGGAACATCCGTTGAAAGGCAAGTATCGGTTCAGTGGGTAGCCGGATGGGATGTTAATGAATTGCGTCGCGTTGGTAAACGGGATAAACGTGCGCAGGGGTTCTTTTACCAAGTGCAGATTCTTACAACGTACCGGGTTAGTACCAAAAAAAACAGCCCCAACGAATGGGGCTGTTTACTTACTAACCATTTATGTTTCTATGATCCAAAAAACCATTGTTATGCCTCGTTCAACTCTTTCAGCTTTTCGCGGATTTTTGCTTCAATTTCATCTGCAAGTGCCGGGTTATCCAGCATCAGTTGCTTAACCGTTTCACGACCCTGTCCAAGTTTATCAGTGTTATAACTAAACCAGGATCCGCTTTTTTGCACCACACCCAGCTCAACGCCCATGTCAACAATCTCACCGGCTTTGGATATACCTTCTCCAAATACGAGATCAAACTCTGCTGCGCGGAAAGGAGGTGCCACCTTGTTTTTTACTACTTTAACTTTTACACGGTTACCTATTGCCGCATCACCATCTTTAATCTGGCTTACCCGGCGGATATCCAAACGAACGGATGCATAGAATTTCAATGCATTACCACCGGTAGTGGTTTCGGGGTTACCAAACATTACCCCAATTTTTTCGCGCAGCTGATTAATGAAAATACAAATGGTATTTGTCTTACTGATGGTAGCAGTAAGTTTGCGCAGGGCCTGGCTCATTAAACGTGCCTGTAAACCCATTTTACTATCGCCCATTTCACCTTCCAGCTCACCTTTGGGTACCAGGGCAGCTACCGAGTCAATTACTACTACGTCCAATGCACCGGAAAGAATCAGGCGGTCAGCAATTTCCAGACCCTGTTCGCCATAATCCGGCTGAGAAATTAAAAGGTTGTCCACGTCCACACCCAGGCGCTTTGCATACGCACTGTCAAAAGCATGCTCCGCATCTATAATGGCGCACATACCGCCTTTTTTCTGCGCTTCTGCAATCACATGAATAGCAATAGTGGTTTTACCCGTCGATTCCGGCCCGTAAATTTCAACGATACGGCCCTTTGGTAAACCGCCAATACCAAGCGCTGTGTCCAAACCAATCGAACCTGTGGAAATAACTTCCATGGGTTCCTGGCTGCGCTCGTTCATCATCATCACACTGCCTTTGCCAAAATCTTTGTCGATTTTGTCCATGGTAAGTTTCAGGGCCTTTAATTTTTCAGTATTTGACATAATGGGTTATTTTTTTAATCAAGGTAATATAATGTCAAATGTAGGGAAAAACTTGTTATCAACACTAATTTTATTAGTAAATTTAAACTAATTTTTTTAGACCGATTTTTAAGAGGAATTCAACGAACCAGTAATGTGTTTTCACCAGAACCTAACAGCGCAGCCCGCAGGCGCCCATGTTGCAAACAACAACCAATTGGGTGGTGTTGCTCATACCACCGCTTCTATTTCCATTGCCTTCTTCCTTTCCGCTAATAAAAAAAACCCCGCCAGAGGAGAGTGGCGGGGTTAACATGAGAAAACTTCTGTAATCCGTCCGGGAAGAACGGAAGAGTAAAAACTAAAACTAAAACGATTGCTGCTAAACAATATGTAAAGTGACAATAAAAAAAAGAGATGGACAATACCCTAAAGTGGGTATTTTTTCGAAATAGCCTCTTCGCCCCGTAACCGGCCCTGCTGTAAGTATGCCGGAGGCGCACTTTAATTGAACTTTAACCAGTATTAAAAATAAATCCTGCCGGTTTGCTATCACAAACCATGATAGCTTTGCTGAAATTAATTTTACACCTACATGCAGGATCCCGAACAGGTCATTCTTCAAACCAGGAAATGGATTACGGAAGTGGTGGCCGGTTGCAATTTTTGCCCATTCGTGGCCAAAGAATTAAAGCAGCACAGTATCCACTACCAGGTAGAAACAGCGATTGACCTGGCCAGGAGCCTCCAATCATTTTTAGATGAATGTCGCCGGCTGGATGAGATACCGTCTATTGAAACCAGCTTGCTGATCTTTTCCACAGGCTTTAAAAAATTTGATGATTATCTTGAACTGGCAGAACTGGCAGAAAAATTATTGAAGAAAGAAAAATACGAAGGGATTTACCAGGTGGCCAGTTTTCATCCACTGTATATTTTTGCCGGCGCCCCCCCGGAGGATGCCGCCAATTATACCAACCGCTCCGTTTACCCGATGCTGCACCTGCTGCGCGAAGCAAGTGTGGAGCAGGCACTCCTGAAATATCCCCACCCCGAAAAAATACCAGATCGTAATATACTTTTTGCAAGAACCAAAGGTCTTGCACACATGAAAATGCTGCGCGATGCGTGTTTATAAGCATTGATACGCACCACGCCTCTTAGTGCTGCTGACTTCCCGTTTTTCTTGCTTCCATAAATTTTTTTGTTTCTTCAGGGTACACACTTATATAATGCGATCTTATGTAAGCCGCCGTTGGTTCGGTGGATCCGGGCAGGTATACCGCAATGGCGTGCGAGGCTTTGGCCGGCATATGGCAGCTGACGCAGTCGGTTGAAATTGTACTACCCAGCGCCGCCGTCATCTTACACAGTTTACCATTGCCGTGCACAGTGGTGTTATGACAACTGGCACAGCGCTGTGAGAAAAGCGCAAGCTTCCCCTTCTCTTTTTCATGCGGATTGTGACAAGAATTGCAGGTAAGCGTTTCACTCATCCGGAAGCATTTACTGGCACGCAGTAACCCGTATTGGTTGCCATGCAAATCAATATTATCGGGGTTGGGCGCTGCCGTGTCAACGGTAAAATAATCAGCCAGCGCATCCCCCGCCGTAAATTCAAAAGGAGGCCGCGTGCTTTTTAACCTTCCGCCATGGCAAAGTGCACAGCCATCCAGCTGTAACTGCCTGGACAATGCTGCCGGCTGCACAATAAATTTTGCCTCCGCTGCCGAGGGATTTTGCCGGTGGTACGCAACATGAGCGGCAGCAGGTCCATGGCATTTTTCACAACCGACACCATATATTATACTTCCCGGATCAAATGCTGCCGGTTGCGTAGCGGGCGCAGTAAGGGTGTTTATATAGGTGCTGTGGCATTCCAGGCAGCGGGAAGTAATGGACCTGTTAAAAGTTGCCTTCATCGGAAAGCCGGGACTATTTGACCACTGCCGGGCGGGCGTGAAATATGAAATCGGCAACTGGTACAATTCATTATTGCGCCAATACAGAGAGGTTTGTCCCTTGTTTCCGGAACCAATTACAATATCAAAACGGCGTGTCGCCTTTTCTACACCGTCTGTATACGCCACCTGGTAAAAGCCACTGTCTCTTTTTTCCATCTTTACCACCGTATGGGCACTGAATGCAAAAATGTTTTTACCAGGGTCGAAGCTTCCTATAATAGTTGTTGAATCCGCAGGTAATGAACTGAGGTGATGGGCGGTAGTAATGTGCGTATCGTGAATTTTTTTATGACAGCCTGCGCAGCTGGCGGCTCCGGCAAATTGCTGAGAGGTTATTTTTTTTGTAACAATAGCTGCCTCATTTTGCCTGTTGATACAACGTGTAAGCAGCAACCCGCAGCACACAATTAAGCAAATGGCAACAGCCCATCGTTTATACATCCAAACTTGTTTCATGCTGGTAGCAAGTTACAAAAGGTTTTAGCGATTCAGAGAGGCTAAAAAATGTCTAGCCTGTACTTTTTGTTTTTTGATCCGGTAAATCGTACACCGCTGGCGCAGCTGGCCGCCAGGGCAAATACAACACGTTGGCAACCCGGGGCAACGTTTGCGTGGTGCGCACATCGTAAGGTTAATTTTTTGCCGGGGTTTGGGTAATCGCTTTATTTAACCCATTTTTGCTGCAAATACACTCGATATGAAAAATATATGCTTCATTGCTATGCTGCTGGTTAGCACCCTGCTGGCCACCGCACAAGATCCTGCAGCTGCAGTAACAGGCGTTACTTATGGTGATGGTACCACTGCTGAAGGCGCCGTTCCGGTAAGTAAAATTGAATCGAACATGAAGGATGGAAAATTTACAGGTAAAACTACCGGCAAAGTTTTGTCCGTTTGCCAGGAAAAAGGTTGCTGGATGAAAGTAGAAAAACCTGGCGGTGAAGCCATGATGGTTAAATTTAAAGACTATGGCTTTTTTATGCCGAAGGACATTGTTGGTAAAGAAGTGGTGTTGGATGGAGGCGCCGCGGTAAAAGAGACTTCTGTAAAACAACTTAAACACTATGCTGGTGACGCCGGAAAAAGCAAGGAAGAAATCAGCAAAATAACTACGCCTAAGAAAGAACTCATCTTTACCGCCAAAGGTGTACTGGTATTATAAAATTTAATGTAACAATAAATCGAAAGCCATTCTGCAAAGGATGGCTTTCCGTTATTGAGGGCGCCGCTACTGTGGTACAATTTAAAACACCTTTATGATGAGTGCTGATGGATAGCTTCCTATCCGTGCAGTTTCATCGGTAGCGCTGCTCAATCGTTCGAAATTATAAACAATGCAACCAAAAGTTTCTAGCCTTTTTGGGGCTCACCTAAATAAAACAATATGCACTTCAATTTTAATGATGCCCTCGGTTTTACAGGAGTAGCAATGTTACTGGCCGCCTATCTATTGAATTTATTGGGCAAGATTTCCAAAGACGGTCTCCTGTACATACTGATGAATGCTGCAGGTGGTGGCCTTGCCTGCCTGGCTTCTTATTTAATTAACTACCTGCCCTTTGTGCTGCTGGAAGGTGTCTGGATGCTGGTCTCACTGGCTGCACTGATAAGGCTGCTGACACGTGGCAAAACGGTTAACCGATAATGGCATCTATTTTTTTTGCCAGCTTTTTATCTTTGTCTGTTACAGTATCATTCGCATCGTGCGTAGACAGCCATACTTCTACCGTGTTGTATACATTGGTCCATAAGGGATGGTGATCCATTTTCTCTGCCGCAAGTGCTACCCGCGTCATAAAAGCAAATGCTTCCGAAAAGTCTTTAAATTCAAATTTCCTGTATAGTTTATTATCTGCTTCTTTCCAGCTGCCGGCTGCAGGTGCGGCACCTTTCGTTTCTGGCATGTGTTGTTTTGCTGCAATAAAATTTGTTATCATAATGGCTGTTTTTACGCTGGTAATTGTTTCAAGAAAAATTGCCTTTTTAACCAGGCACACTAGAACATCAGGTTCCCCTTGTGCAGTATTTTTTCATGCGTGAGTTCGGTTACCATCTGCACGCCGGTTATCTGGCGAATGGATTTGCTGATGTTTTCAAACTTACTATCATCCACAGCATCGCCTTTCATCAGCCACAAAAAATCGTTGTGTTTAAATTGCGGCAGCAGGTACTCCCCGTTGTGCTTGTTGTTATACAGGTAATGTACAAGGGAATTATTGGGCTCGGGATATTCAAAAACGGGAAAAGAAAAACTAATGAGTTTTTTTGTAAGCTGTATTTCGATGTTATTGTTGAGACGGAAATTAAAGTGGAACAGGCGGTTGAGCTGCCAGCAAAACTGGTAGTCTTTTAGCGGCGCCACAATGCCCACCAGGCGGGTATCTTCGAAGAACGACTCCGCCATTTCTTCCATGTCAAGTTTCAGTTTCATTTTTGAGCGATTGGTAGTAGCTGTTAGCTATTAATGCTTTTAACAACCACGAAAAATTTAGCCATTTATAGTAACTGCCGCAAATTGATAAACCGTACAAGTGTGCGACGCAACAAAAGCTGCATGCAAATTGGCGGCCTGGTTCAAAAAACCTATTCCTATCTTTTTATAATTAGTAAATGGAAATCGCTGGCTAATACAAGGTAAAGACTAAGCGCTGACAGCTTACGGCTTTCCTCAAAACTGTACCTCCTTTTCTATGGTTTGATTGCCTCGTTTTACTTTCACTTTTGTCTTGTCGCCTTTTTTAAATTTATTGAGTACCTGCATGTAATTTTCTACCGATAATACCGGGTACTCGCCCAGCTGTATAATTACATCTCCGGCTTGCAGCCCGGCTTTTTGTGCTGGCCGGTCATCGCTCACGCCTTCTGCCCTCACGCCATTGCCGCTGTAGGCGTAATCGGGCATAATACCCATAGTTACATTCAATCTTACCGCCCCCACACTTTGTGTTTCCCTGGTCGGGGTGAAAGCAAGTTTTCCTTTATTATTGGCGGCCTCAATCAATTTATAAATGTACTTGATGATGCGGTACTCGCCCGTGTAATTAATTTTATCTGCATCATCCGTTGGGCGGTGGTAGTCGCTGTGCGTGCCGGTAAAGAAAAACAACACAGGAATCTCTTTGCGGTAAAAAGAAGTATGGTCGCTTGGGCCCGAGCCGCTGCTGTCATATTTGTTAATAAAGATTTGGTCCTTACTGATGGCGGTGAGTAATGTTGCCCAGGAAGGCGATGTGCCATATCCGCCAATGGTGACCGTTTTGCTGCTGTCGTTCAGCCGGCCCACCATATCCATGTTGATCATGTAATTGGCTGTGGTTAAATCGATGGTTGGATGTGCTGTAAAATACTTCGAGCCAAACAAACCAAGCTCTTCACCGGAAAAAGCAATGAAGAGGTAATTGTTCTTTTTAAGTTTACCATTTTTTAGCAGCTTCGACAATTCAATCAGTGCCGCCGTGCCGCTGGCATTGTCGTCGGCCCCGTTATGAATTTGTTTTTCAGTACCGCGGTAAAGTGAATTATTGTCTTCTCCAAAACCAAGGTGATCAAAGTGAGCACCTGCAATAATGGTAGTAGCAGCACCATTGTCTATATAGCCCACTACATTATGACCGGTTCTTTTCTTATCAGTGAAAATGGTTTTTAATTTTATTTCTACTGTGGCATTTTCATCGGTAAAATATTTTTTGGCGATGTCCTTTTGCACGTAGATAACCGGTATGGTCAGCGGTTCCGCTTTTTCCTTACCATCAAATTTTAACCCATCCACCAAGGTGCCGCTATTGTACACAATAACGGCGCTGGCTTTTTTCTTCGCCGCATCCTTTACCTGCCGTAAAATATAATCCTGCACATCAAAATGCGGATTGGTTTTGTTGTTGTCCAATTCTTCTTTCAGGTTAAGGAACCATGGCATACCGGCTTCACGAAGCGCAATGGAAGGAGCTGCTTCTATGGCTTTGCCGGGCGATCCGATAAAAGGAAAAAAACCGGGGCTTTTAATTTCACCGCCGTTTATAAGAAGATAAGTTTCCTTGCTGATTTCTTTGCCGTCATTAATATCAAACGCCTGGTACCAGCTGTTGCTGTCACCTTTTGGCAAAATGCCAATGCTCTCAAACTGGCCAGCAATGTATTCCATGGCCATTTGCTCACCTTTTGAGCCCGCCCGTCTTCCTTCCAGCTTGTCATCTGCAAGTATGCTCACGTGCATTTGCAGGCTGGCAATAACAGCCTTATCTGCCTTTTTTAATTTTTGGGAAAAACAAACAACTGACAATAAAAGAAAGGGGATGATGGCAATGTTATTACGGAACATAGTGGCGATTTGGTCTCAGTTCACAAAGGTATAAGAGCAAATGGTAATCCTGCAGTTATCCGGAAAAATTTACAATTAGTTTGTATGAATTTTCAACAATATCAACTTACCTGTTGTTAAGTTGCTCCTCGGCAATACGCATTTGCAGGGGTGTTTGTTTTGGTGTCCGCCAGCATCAGTGCGGGGCTGGTTCTCACCATTGCAGGTTGTGAAGCTGCAGACGCCCGCCGCAGCGGTTTTTTAGCCGCATCGGGCATTTAATAATGCGCCGTTTGTTTCGAAAACTCAGCTTTTTTCCGTTACTTTTGCAGATCGGCCTGTGCTTACCACGGGCTGTAGGGTAGTTAAAAATTGTATGTACCAAACGGTCGTGAGCCGGTAAATTAAATTAAAGCATGGCATTACCGCACCTTATTAAACATGTGTACACCAACGGAACAGATGAAGTTATCCGCAGGGGCAAAAAGATTCATGCCATTGGCTTTGTGGAGCTTGTAGAATACGACGAACTGATGGGCTCGGTAACTTTCCGGGTAAAGGATGATAGCTACAGTACTTATTATAAAGTTTCTGTTCAGCATTTTAAAGATCCTAAAACATTGTCTGTCCGCTGCAGTTGTCCGTACAACCTGGGCGATATCTGCCGGCATGAAGCGGGTGCGCTTATTCAGTTGCAGGAATTGCTGGACAGGAATATGTTGAAAGCCGAAGAAGTGGTATACGACCAGCGCCATACCGTGGTGAAGATGAAAACCATCGACCTGAAAACTATCCGCGTACTGTGTTCGCAACAAACACTGGCCGATGCGGAAAAATTTCTTACCACTAACAAGGCGGTGATTGATTACGCAAAAGACGAAATGGTAAAAGCGTCTGTTGACCTGGACGGCACCGTGTACAAGGTAGTGATCAAGAAAAACGAAGAGCGCAACCTGGACACCAGTTGCGAGTATGAAGATACCCTGCACCCTTTGTGCCTTCCCAAGGTTATCGTGCTGCTGCAACTGTACACCAAACACGGCGCTCACTATTTTGATACCATCCGCAATTGGGACAATGAAAAAAACAAATTGCTGGAAGCTTACGGTTACACATTGAGCGATGATTTAAAAGGAAAGTTTGAATTTGCTTACAAGGAAGGGAAACCCTACCTGCGTGTGCTGGATATGTCTATTAAAAGAATCAATCCCCTTGCTGTCAGCAAACCCAGACTGGTACTGGAAGATGAGCCCGAAGCATCGGTTGCGGAGGAAGAGCGGAAAGCGAGCGGTTCCGCACAGCGCCTGGGCGTCGTATTTAATTTGAACCATAAAAGCTTTCCCTTTTTTCTTGTAGAAGTAGTGCAGGGAGAAAGTGACAGCGAGCAAAAAAAGTTCCTGAACAAGGTTGAGAAAATAGATCTGACCAAATTTGTGAACATTGATGTGCTGAATGAAGAAGATAAACTACTGGTGCCTTCCATACGCCGCATGCAGGAAGCTGAAGTAACGCGGTACCTTAACCGCAATTCTCCTTTTAGCGGCATCTGGGAAAATATTATTCAACAGGAAACGGACGAACTGCCCGAAGAGACCCGTAACCTGATGATTGAATACCTGCACCCAAAACTCAGAAAATTATTTATAGATATTGCGGTGAATCCCTTTGTGTTTTACCTTAATGGGCACAAGCCATTTAAAACAGACAACCTTAAACTCGCAGGCATTGTACCGGAAGCAATCGTGCCTTTTTTCAAAATTGCGCCGAAAAAAAGTAATTACGAGGTCACCTGCTGGGTAAAACTGAATGGCAAGGAACTGTCGTTGCAGGAAAATCAGCTGGGCAGCAACCTTATGTTCTTTTACCAGGAAAACCTATACCTCTGGAAGGATGCGGAAGATGTAGAAAAAACAAACCCGTTTACCGCAAAAGGAAGCATGGTCATTTCAAAAGCGGAGTGGCCCAAACAAATCCGTAATTATATTCTGCCGCTGGCAAAAAAATACCATGTAGAATTTGATCCTGCCCTTGTTTCCTCCTATAAAGATGGCGAACCGGAAAAGAAATTACTCTTGCAGGAGAAATCGGACTACCTCGTATTTCAGCCGGTATTTACATATAAAGGCTTTGAAGTAAGAACGGGCGACAAAGATGAAATCATTGTACCCGATGGCGACAAAGTGCTGATTGTGCACCGTAATAAAGTAGCCGAACAGGAATTTATCTCCAGCCTGGAAGCGTTGCATTCCAATTTTATTAAACCCGAAGGTTCTTACAACCTGGTGCTAAAAGGTGCCGACGTGTTGCGCAATAACTGGTTCTTTCTTTTTGTGGATGCCATGAAAGAACAAAAAGTACCGGTTTACGGGTTTGAAGCATTGAAAAATTTCCGCTTTAATACCGCCAAACCCCAAACAAAAATTTACATCAGCAGCCATACCGACTGGTTCGATGCCAAAGTAGATATTTTATTCGGCGATCAGAAAGTAACCATTGCAGAAGTGAAGAAGGCACTGGTTAACAAGCAACAGTTTGTGCAGCTGAACGATGGCACATTGGGTATTCTGCCAGAAGAATGGATAAAAAAATATTCATTGTTGTTCCGCGTGGGAGAAGGCAAACAAGAAACGCTCAAGCTTTCGCAATACCACATGAGCGTGATCGACGAATTATACGAAAACCGCAACGAAGAGGAGTTGTTTATACAGCTGGAAGAAAAATATGATAAGCTCCGCGGCTTTAAAAGCATCACCGAGATAGAACCGCCCAAATCTTTGCAGGCCGTACTTCGCCCTTACCAGGCTTTTGGTTTTCAATGGCTCAATTATTTAACCGAAGTACGCTGGGGAGGTATACTGGCCGATGACATGGGTTTGGGTAAGACCGTACAGGCGCTTACGTTTATGCAGTATTACAAGGATACGCATGGCAAGCTGAACGCCCTGGTAGTTTGTCCGACCACGCTGATGTTTAACTGGGAAAATGAAATTAAAAAATTTACCCCCGAGCTTACGTATCATATCCACCATGGGGGCGATCGGTCGCGCGAAAAAGATCATATCCGGAAGTACAATGTTATCATCACCACTTATGGCACCCTGCGCAGCGATATTAAATTGTTTGTAGAAAACGAATTCGATTATGTAACGCTGGATGAGAGCCAGGCCATTAAAAATCCGTCGAGCAAAGTTACCCGCGCAGCCGGGTTACTAAAAGCCAAGAACCGGTTGTGCATGAGCGGTACGCCTTTACAGAACAATACCTTTGACATTTTTGCACAGATGAATTTTCTGAACCCGGGTATGCTGGGCAGCATAGAATTTTTCAGGAATGAATTTGCCATCCCCATCGATAAGTTTGGCGAAAAAGATCAAAAAGATCACCTGCGAAAATTATTGTTTCCGTTTATATTGCGGCGCACCAAGGAACAGGTGGCCAAAGATTTGCCCGACAAAACAGAAACCGTACTGTTTTGTGAAATGGAAGACGAGCAACGGAATATTTACGATGCTTACCGCAACGACTACCGCGATAAAATACTGGGTACCATACAGGAGCAGGGCATCCAAAAATCTCAGCTGACCATTCTGCAGGGATTGATGAAACTGCGCCAGATCTGCGACTCACCGGCCATCTTAAATGAAGCAGAGAAAATGGAAAACCATTCCATTAAACTGGAAGAGCTGGGGCGCGAGATCACAGAAAATATCAGTAACCACAAGGCGCTGGTGTTCTCGCAATTCCTGGGTATGCTGGCCCTGATAAAAGAAAGGCTGAAAACGCTGGATGTAAAGTTTGAATATTTTGATGGCAGCACGTCTGCACAGGACCGTGAAAAAGCCATACAGAATTTCCAGAACAACGATGAATGCCGCGTGTTCCTTATTTCTTTAAAGGCAGGTGGTGTGGGATTGAATTTAACCGCTGCTGATTACGTGTACATCGTAGACCCCTGGTGGAATCCTGCAGTGGAACAACAGGCCATCGACCGTACCCATCGCATCGGCCAAACCAAAAATATATTTGCCTACCGCATGATATGTAAAGACACCATCGAAGACAAAATTCTGCAGCTGCAGGATAAAAAGCGATCGCTGGCACGGGACCTTATTACAGATGATGAGGGCTTCGTGAAAAGTCTTACCAAAGCTGATGTTGAATACCTGTTTAGCTGATGAACGTTTAATTTCAATTATTTCTTATCCTATGCAATATTGGTTAAGGTTACCGGACAACGCGTACGATCGTGCTTGGGACCGATTTTATACAACTTTTTCTTTTCAGCCGGGGGTTTCGGCAAAAGACTGGCCTTCCATTACCACCCGGAAACCCTGCAAAAAAATTGATATCGGTAGTTTCTGGAGCAATTACAATGAACAGGCAACCCTGGATTTTATTCAAAAAGGAATTGATGCATTTACTGCCATTACCCAACCCGGCGAACTGATATATGCGCTCGACTGGCAGCACGAATGCTTTTACGTTGATCCAACAAAGATTACCGCCCGCGAAATGTTGCAAAATGGGTCTGGCGCTTCCAGGATTTCTTTCTTGCCGGACGGCGACTACTACATATTCATAACAAAGGATTTTGAAAACGTATGGTTCGGTCATCCCTGGGAACAGACCGTAACCCTTATTGGAAACCAGCTGATAACGGCTTTTGACGACCTTTCATTAAAACGGAGCGGTATCAGGTAGCCTGCGATCCGCGTACCGTGCTGTTTCCCTCTCCTGTAGCGCTGCGCGCAAACACCATGGCGGCTGCATTCACCTTTCTCAGTGGCAGTTTCACCGATTATCCATGTTTTTACATGGTGCTACCCGCTAAACAAATATTTTCGTGGTTACAAATATTTTTATGACCCGGATATTGTTGCTGACCACCTTATTCTTATCCTTCGCCTTACCCATGCTTGCGCAAAAAAATGTTACCGGTTCCATCCGCGGAAAACTGGCCGATACACTGGGTAAACAGTCATTGGGCGATGCCACCGTTTCCTTAATGGATTTGAAAGATTCTTCTTCTACCGGTTTCACCGTAACGGATGACAAAGGTATTTTTGAAATCAAAGGAATCGATGAAGGCCGTTACCGGGTGCTGGTTACATTTGGCGGCTACCAGAATGTGGTCAAAGTTTTTGCTATTACCAAAGAAAATACACGCGTAGATTTCGGCATTATTTATATGGAGCGAAAAAGCACCACACTCCAGGAAGTAATAATAGAAAGACCCCCCATCAGTGTAAAAAAAGATACTGTTGAATACAATGCCAGTTCTTTTAAAACCAAACCAAATGAAGATGTGGAAGGCCTGTTGAAAAAACTTCCTGGTGTGCAGGTAGACCGGGACGGCACGATAAAATCGCAGGGCGAAACGGTGCAGAAAGTATACGTAGATGGAAAAGAATTTTTTGGAACCGATCCAAAACTCGCAACCAAAAACCTAACGGCAGATATGGTGGAAAGCGTGCAGGTTTTTGACGACATGAGCGAACAGTCGAAATTTACCAAAATAGATGACGGCAGCCGGCAGAAAGCCATGAACATAAAACTGAAAAAAGATAAAAAGAACGGCTATTTTGGTAAAATAAATGTGGGTGGAGGAACGGATAAGCGGTACGACAATAATCTTTCATTTAACAAGTTCAAAGGGAGCCAGCAAATTTCGGTAATAGGCGCCATCAACAATACCAATAAACAAGGATTCTCTTTTTCAGATATCATCAGTACCATGGGCGGTTTTGGCAATGGCGGACCTGGTGGCGGAGGCGGCTTTGGTGGCGGCGGCCAGGGTGGTCCCGGCGGCGGTGGCGGTGGATTTGGCGGTGGTGGCGCGCCGGGCGGCGGGCAAATGATTGCAACCCGGGGAGGTATTGCAGGCCTGGGTTTTGGCGGATCATCCAATGGCGTTACGTCCAGTATTTCAGGCGGGCTCAATTACCGGGACAGCTGGGGAAGTAAAATAGATGTGAGCGGCAGTTATTTCATATCACACACAAAAAACACTTCGGTTCAAAATATTTTCAGGCAAACTTTCTTTCCGGATGATTCTACTACCAACAGCAACGACGACCGGATTTCTGAAAACCAGAATACCAATCACCGGTTCAACCTTCGGTTTGAGTACCGGATAGATTCTATGAATTCTATTTTGTACACGCCCAGTTTTACCGTGCAGCACTCGGATGGTTTCAGCAATGATACCTCTACCGTTTTTTCAGTAAAAGGTGCTCAGAAATATTTGGCGCTTACCGGCAAGAGTTATAATGAAAATGACCGGGATGGAATTAACCTCAATAACAATTTCCTCTACCGCAGAAAACTCAACAAAACAGGCAGAACATTTACCTTAGGCTGGAGCAACGCGTATAACCACAGTACGGGAAATGGCCGCAATGTATCACCACAGGTATTGTTCACGCCCGGCGGAGATACGCTGTCAAAATACCTGAGCCAGCATTACCAGTCGGCGCAGGAAACCAATTCAAACAACAATGTTATCAGTGCTTCTTATACCGAGCCGGTGGGGAAGAACAAATTGATAGAAGTAAATTACGCGTACACCAATAACCAGAACAATTCGGATAAGAAGACGAATAATTTTGATACGCTTACCGGTAAATATGAAAAACCCAATCCGCAGCAGACCAATTATTTCACCAATAATTTTATTACTAACCGGGTAGGCGCCAATTTTAGGGTGCAGCAGAAAAAATACAATTACCAGCTGGGCGGTTCCGTACAGTTTGCCTCGCTGGAAAGCCATGTATTTAATAATGGGAGCAGCAAAGATTCCGTCATCAACAGGAACTATATCAATTTTAATCCCAATGCCAGTTTCAATTTTACGCCGAAGGCAGGGCAAAACCTGCGGTTAAACTACCGTGGAAGAAGCAACCAGCCCAATACTACTCAATTGCAAAATGTACTGGATGTTTCCAACCCGCAAAATGTTCGTACCGGCAACCCTGATTTGAAACAGGAATTTATACATAACCTGAATATGGGCTACAATAAATTTGTGCTGGCTAATTTTCAGTTTATTGCATTCAATGTAAACGGGTCGTTTACGCAAAATAAGATTGCCAACAGCATAGATACGCTTGGCAGGGGCGTACAGTTAACCAGGCTTGTTAACCTCAATGGTTCTTATAATGCTTCTATGTTTTTTACCTATGGCAAAACACTGAAGAAGTTAAAAGGGGGCAATGTAAATGCTACTACATTTGTTGTATATAATAAAGACGTAAGCCAGCTGTACAAACAAAAGAATTACACCAGCGGTTTTATACTCACGCAGTCGCTCGGTATCAATTACAACCACAAACAGCTGGACATTGGTTTTAATGGCAGCGTTGCTTACAACACGTTTAAATACAGTTTGCAGTCAAACCTCAACAGTGAATATTATACGCAAACATATTCTCCTGAAATCAACTATACTTTTTTCAAGCGCCTGGTGGCCTCCACCGACCTGGATTATACACTCAATAGCGGCTTATCTGCGGGTTTTAACCAGCAGGTGGCATACTGGAACGCCAGCCTGGCATTACAGGTTTTAAAAAAGAAGGATGGTGAAATTAAACTGGCTGTCTATGATATACTCAACCAGAACAAAAGTCTTACCCGCAGTACCGGCGATAATTACATACAGGATACCCGAACCAATGTTATTAACCGTTACCTGATGCTGAGTTTTACCTACAATATCAGGAAGGGCAGCCAGCAAAGCAATGGCATGCCCATACCAAGGCAGTTTCAGCGCGGTATGCGCAATATGCGTATTGTAAATTAAAAAGGTATTGGCTGCGGGCCGCTGCTATTGGATATTGTCAGCATCAAACTTGTTTATTCTTTTGTTTATGATTGAGTGTAAGTCTGACAAGTCATCCGGAATTTCTATTGGCTAGTAGGTACAAGAATGTTAATCGCCTATTTTTGCTGCATGCCTGCAATTAAAAACATCATCTTCGATCTTGGTGGCGTTATCATCAATATCGATTTTAAAAAAACGGAAAATGCATTTGCCGAACTGGGCTTCGGCGATTTTAAGCAATACATTACACAGTTTCACATCACCCCTTTTTTTGAAGAATATGAAACAGGTCAGCTAGATGATGAAACCTTTATTAAAGGCATTCAGAAAATTGCCGGTCACCCATTGTCGGAGCAGCAGGTTACGGAAGCATGGAATGCATTGCTGCTGGACTTTCCCCCCGCGCGCATTGCACTGCTGGAAAAACTAAAAAAGCATTACCGCATTTTCCTGCTCAGCAATACCAATTCACTGCATTATAAAATGTTCCAGGAAAAGTTATTTGCAACGGCCGGCAAAAGGTTGGAAGACCTGTTTGAAAAAGCTTATTTCTCGCATACCGCGCATTTAAGAAAGCCCGATGCGGCCATTTACCAGCTGGTGCTGGACGAGAATAAGCTAAACCCTGAAGAAACATTGTTTATTGACGATACGGAATCCAATTTTAGTGGTGCGCACGAATCTGGTATTCAAACATTTTACCTCAAACCCCCGATGCAGATTACAGAAATGCCCTTGTTCCAGGAATTTATTGATTAACGGTGGGTGTAATCCGGTTAGTCACGGGCGCGGCTTAAATTGTTGTTGAAACAGGGTGCTTTATTTCACTTCTTCAAAGTCGATATAATCCCCGGTGCGCGTCTTTTTCGGTTCGGGACCGGCCGACTGTGGCTGCGTACCTGCGTGGCCGTTCTGCGTGGCGTTCATCTGGTCCTGCATTTGCTGGTGCATATCGCCAAACTGGCGGCGAATTTTTTGCGTAGTCCTGAAAATAGGAATTACCAGGCTGAAAATAACCTTGTAAACAATGTACAGTCCCAATGCAATAAGTATAAATCGTAGTATCATGGCAGGCATAAAATTACAAATTCATAACGTGCAAAAGCTGTTAATTTTTGCCCGGATCCCGCGTTTTTTGATAAGCGGCGGCGGAGTGGTTGCTGTGCAGCAGGAATGGTAGCACTGGGGATGGCCAGGCGACGCCTGCCAGATTAAAAAAACGGGCATTTGGGTCGAATACCATTATTGTAGTACATTTGTACCGGACAAAGAATCAGCGAAGGGAACGGAAACGTTCCCTTCTCCTTTATAGCAATGGCAAGCGAAACTCAAATACAAACTCTTACGGGCATGGTGCAGGAATTGCTGCAGGACGATGCGGATTGTTTCCTGGTGGATATCTGGATAAAACCCATCAACAACATTCGGGTGGCGCTGGATGCAGACGGCGGGTTACCGATTGAGAAGTGCGTTTCACTCAACCGCAGGCTGTACCGGCAGATTGAAGAAGCCGCGTTGTACCCGGAGGGTGAATTTTCACTGGAAGTATCTTCTCCCGGTCTGGATGAACCGCTGAAAATGCTCCGGCAATACAAAAAAAATATTAGCAGGGGCGTGGAAGTATTACAACTGGATGGTAAAATAACGGAGGGTGTCCTGGTAGCAGTAAACGAGGGCGATATCGAAATAGCAGAGACGGTGGGCAAGAACAAAAAGAAAGAAGTAATACAGCACATTATCCCATTTACAAATATTAAATCAACAAAAATTCAAATCAAATTTTAGCCGTGGATTACCGGCAGGTAGCGGGGTGTTATCATGAAACCGCTGCGGGCAGGTAGTTCAAGCTTTTTAAATTCTGAGTATGGCAAGCATTAACCTAATTGAGGCTTTTCAGGAGTTCAAAGACGCGGAAAATATAGATCGTCCTACCATGATGAAGGTCGTGGAAGATGTTTTCAAAACCCTATTGCGTAAAAAATACGGTGCGGATGACAACTTTGACGTAATTGTGAACGCTGAGAAAGGCGATTTGGAAATTATGCGTCGTCGTATGATTGTAAATGACGGGGAAGTAAATGATCCCCTTGCAGAGATTGCCTTCAAGGATGCGGCTAAAATTGAACCTGACTTTGAAGTAGGTGAAGAATTGTATGAGGGCATAGATATTATGGATTTTGGCCGCAGGGCCATTCTTGCTGCTAAACAAACACTGGCCAGTCGTATTGGCGATTTGAAAAAGAATGTGCTGGTTAAAAAATACCACGATCGCATTGGGGATATCATCAACGCAGAAGTATACCAGGTTTGGAAAAAAGAAATTCTTTTGCTGGATGAGGACGGAAACGAGCTGATTTTGCCGAAGAGCGAGCAGATTCCGCAGGATTATTTTAAAAAAGGCGAGAGCATCCGCGCGGTGGTGAGAAGGGTGGATCTGAAAAATAACAGCCCGGTCATTATATTATCGCGCACCAGCCCGGAATTTTTAGCTAAGTTGCTTGAAATTGAAGTACCAGAGATCTTTGACGGACTCATTGTAATAAAGAAAATAGTACGCGACCCCGGTGAAAGGGCCAAAGTTGCCGTGGAATCTTTTGATGACCGGATAGACCCGGTGGGTGCCTGCGTAGGGATGAAGGGCAGTCGTATCCATGGCATTGTACGCGAACTCAAAAATGAAAATATTGACGTCATTAACTGGACGGCAAATACCCAGCTGCTCATACAGCGCTCGCTTACCCCTGCAAAGATTACCACCATGAACCTGAATAATGACAGTATGCAGGCGGATGTGTACCTGAAACCTGACCAGGTTTCACTTGCCATTGGCAGAAAAGGTGTAAACATTAAATTGGCGCAGGAATTGACGGGTTATAGCATTGATGTATTCCGCGATAATGAAGGCGAAGTGGAAGAATTCGATATTGACCTGGAAGAATTCAGCGATGAAATTGAAACATGGATAATTGATGAACTGAAAAGAATCGGTTGTGATACAGCCAGGAGCGTACTGGAACTGACCGCAGAAGAGCTGGAAAGAAGAACGGACCTGGAGAGAGAGACCATCGACGATGTAAGAAAAGTGCTGGAAAATGAATTTAAAAAAGAATAACGCGTAGAATAAAAGTTTTATCGGGATAGTTTTTGTGAAACATTTTACACTGTTTTTGCAAAAGGCACTATGATGAAACTGGTAACCATCATTATTATTTCAAAACACTGAATGTCAGAAACAACAACACCACGATTAATGGCCGCCGCCAAAGAGTTTAACATCGGTAAGGATACCCTTGTAGAATTTCTCTCTGGTAAGGGGTTTAGTAAAGACGATCTGAAGCCTACTTCGAAGCTGTCGGAAGACATGTACCGTTCATTGCAACTGGAATTTGCAGGTGATAAAGTTGCTAAAATTAAGAGCGACCAGATTGATCTGCCCAAAGGCGGCAGTACAGATGCAAGGAAGAAAAAAGATGAGGAAGAAATTTCTTTCAGGAAAGAACCGCTCGTTGCGAGAAAAGTAGTGGAAGAGGTGAAACAGCCAGAAGTGGTTGCGCCGCCAGTAGTCATTCCGCCACCAGTGATAACAGTAGCTCCCCCGAAAGAGGAGCCAAAAGTAGTGGAAGAAAAAGCGCCTGAGATCAGTAAGGTAGAAGCTCCTGAGCTGGAAAGCCCCAAAGTATTTGATAAGATTGATCTTTCTGCTATCGACTCTTCCACCAGGCCTAAAAAGGGTACTAAGAAGAAAGAAGAGCCGAAAGAAAAAGAAGAAATTAAGCCTGAAACGCCTGCAGTAAAAGCCGAACCGGTTGTTGAAGCAGTTGTAACAATAGAAACGCCACCGGTAACACCCGTAGTGGAAAGCAAAGAGGAGCCACCGGTAGTGGTTCCTGTGCATGAAGAAGAAGAAGCGCAGGCTCCGCTGATTGAGAATATTAGGGCGGAGAAATTGGAAGGTCCTAAAATTTTTGGCAAAATTGAGTTACCTGTAGACAGCGATACCCGGCCGAAACCCAATGAAGAAAAGCGCAAACGTAAACGCATCCCCATAGATAAAAAAGGCGAGCCTTTTGTGGCACGCCACCAGCCTGGCCAAAGCCCGGGTACACCAGCTGGAGCGGGCATTAACCAGCCGCCTAGAAGGTCGGGTTTAGGTATTGTAAAAAGAGATCCGTTAGCGGGTCCAAACCAGCCCAACCGTGGTGCGGGTGGTGCAGGCGGTGGATTTAAAAGAGGCGGTGTTCCGCAACGCGGCGGAGTGGCAGCTAGACGCGAGGTAAAAGAAATCGATAAGAAAGAAATTCAGGATAAAATCCGCGAAACACAGGCAAAATTGGCCGGTGCCGGCGGACGTGGTAAAAGCCTTAAAGCAAAATACCGGCGCGAAAAACGCCAGGAAAGTGCCGACCAGAGCCCGGAAGACATGCAGGACAACAAGCTGCAGCTCACTGAGTTTATCAGTGTAAGCGAGCTGGCCAACCTGATGGACGTGAGTTATGCCGAGGTAATAGGAAAGTGTATGGGACTTGGCCTGATGGTGTCTATTAACCAACGCCTGGAAGCAGACGTGATTGAACTGGTAGCCGGCGAGTTTGGATTTGATGTGGAGTTTATAGACATGGACAAGCAGGCTGAAATGGAGGAAGAAGAGGAAGAAGACGATCCACTGGAACAGAAACCCCGCGCACCTATTGTAACGATAATGGGCCACGTAGACCATGGTAAAACATCGCTGCTGGATTATATCCGAAGCGCCAACGTGGTAGCGGGTGAAGCAGGTGGTATTACGCAGCACATTGGTGCATACGAAGTAACCTTGCCCAACAATAAAAAGATTGCATTTCTTGATACACCCGGCCACGAAGCGTTTACAGCAATGCGTGCCCGTGGTGCTAAGGTGACAGATATTGCCATTATAGTGGTAGCAGCAGACGATGCCGTGATGCCGCAAACAAAGGAGGCTATCAGTCACGCACAGGCCGCCAATGTGCCTATGATATTTGCGATTAACAAGATTGATAGAGACGGTGCAAATCCTAAGAAAATATATGAGCAGCTGGCCAGTATGAACATTCTTGTGGAAGAATGGGGTGGTAAATTCCAGAGCCAGGAACTGAGTGCCAAGCAAGGACTCAATGTAGATCTGCTGTTGGAAAAAGTGTTGCTGGAAGCTGAATTACTGGAACTGAAGGCGAACCCGGATAAAGAAGCATCCGGTACCATCATTGAGGCATCGCTGGATAAGGGCCGTGGTTTTGTAGCTACCTTGCTGGTGCAGAACGGCACGCTGAAACAGGGCGACCTGATGGTGAGCGGGCAGTATTACGGTCGTATAAAAGCAATGACCAACGAGCGCAACCTACGCCTGGAGAATGCACCGCCTTCTACACCCGTTCAGATTTTAGGTCTGAATGGCGCACCGCAGGCAGGTGAAAAGTTCAAGGTTTACCAGGACGAAGCAGAAGCCAAGGAAATTGCCAATAAACGTGCACAGATACTGCGTGAACAAGGTATACGTACCAAGAAACACATTACACTGGATGAAATTGGCCGCCGCCTTGCATTGGGAAATTTCAAACAGCTGAACCTGATTATCAAAGGTGATGTGGATGGTTCTGTAGAAGCATTGAGTGACTCGTTGCAGAAACTGTCAACGGATGAAGTAGCCATCAACGTAGTATTGAAAGGTGTGGGTGCCATTACAGAAAATGACGTATTGCTGGCAGCTGCCTCAGATGCAGTTATCGTGGGCTTTAACTGTCGTCCTTCACTCCAGGCCGGACGCCTGGCAGACAACGAAGGAGTTGAAATTAAGACCTACTCTATCATTTATAACGCAATTGAAGAAATCAAGAGCGCCATGGAAGGTATGTTGGAGCCGAAAATACAGGAGAAGATACTTGCCAATGTAGAAGTTAGGGAAGTGTATAAATTTGATAAGGCAACGGTAGCGGGATGTTTTGTAATGGATGGAAAAATTGCCCGCAATGCGCGTATCCGTATCATTCGCGATGGCATTGTTGAATACCCGAGGGGCGAAGGTGCCAGTGCAGAACTTGCCAGCCTCAAAAGGTTTAAGGATGATGTTAAGGACGTGCCTTCCGGTATGGAATGCGGCCTGACCATCAAGAATTTCAATGACCTTAAAGTGGGTGATATTGTTGAAGCCTTTGAAGAAGAAGAAGTAAAGAGAACCTTATAAACTTAACAGTCACAAGTCAAAAGTAAAAAGTGCGCCCGCGGACATTGTCTTAAACGCCTTTTTACTTTTGATTTTTTACTTTTGACTTATCCAAACCCTACCCGTTCAACCCCCCTCCGCTACCAATCTTTTGTTAAAAGCCGCCTTACCGGCCCCTTTAACAGAAACACTGAATATTTTTGAGTAATCCAGATGCATTCACGAGTATGAGACAAATTATATTTTCAGCCTTTTTCTTACTAAGCGCGGTAACAGTATTTGCGCAACCGCAAAAAGTAGTAGCCGATAAAGTGGTTGCGATTGTGGGGGATAAAATCATTCTGCAATCAGAAATTACCAATGAAATACTGGACCGGCAGCGCCGCAATGAAGCGGTGCCGGAGAATGCAAATTGCATTGTAATGGAACAGGCGCTTACACTCAAGGCGCTCGTACTACAGGCCGAAAAAGATTCGCTGGTGGTAAGTGAGGAAGAGCTCGAATCACTGCTGGACAACCAGGTAAGGGGATTCGTACAGGCCTATGGTTCAAAAGAAGCGCTTGAACAGATTGCAGGGCGCACCGTCTACCAGATCAAGGAAGATTTTCGTGTTTCTTTTAAAGAGCGAAAGCTGGCAGAACAGATGCGCACCAAGATAGTAGAAGGCATAAAAATTACGCCAACGGAAGTAAAAGGATATTTTGATAAAATACCCAAAGACAGCCTGGCTTTTCTGGAAAGCGAAGTGGAGATAGGAGAAATTGTTGTTTACCCGAAAGCAAGCCGGGATCTTGACAAGAATGCCATTGAAGAATTAAACGATTATAAACAGCAGGTGGAATCAGGCACAAGAAAATTTGAAACACTTGCCAGCCTGTACACAGACGATCCCGGTAGTAAGAACACCGGTGGCATGTATGCCATTAACCGCACCGAGAAAGTAATGGATCCTGATTTTATTAAGGCCGCGTTTCGTTTAAAAGAAGGCCAGGTTTCTCCGGTAGTAAAATCAAAATTCGGTTACCACATTATACAGATGGTCAGCCGTTCGGGAGACGATGCCACGGTTCGCCATATTTTAAAGATACCTTCCATTACCGATGATGAAATAAAGATTACAGAAAACAAGCTGGATTCGGTTCGCGCAAAATTAATAGCCGGTACTACCAGTTTTGGCGAAGCAGTATCCAGGTACAGTGAAGATGATAACTCAAAATATACCGCAGGATTGCGGCAGGGGCCGAACGGAACCTTTCTTACGATTGATATGCTCGACAAAGACATGGTTAAATTATTGCCGGGACTAAAAGTAGGCGAATATTCAAAGCCAGTTACGTTTACGGATGAACGTGGTAAAAAAAGTGTGCGCATCGTTTATCTTAAAACACGTACCGAGCCACACCGTGAAAACATGAAGGATGATTATAACCGCATTGGACAACGCGCACTGGAAGAGAAAAAAGGTGATGCCATCGAAAAATGGTTTAACTCAAAAATTTCTACCTACTATATTATGATCGACGATGATTATAAAACTTGTGTGCAACTGCAAAAATGGATGCAGAACGCGTCCAGCGCCTCCAGATAAGAGTTAACCCCTACTAAAGTTTAAATATACCATAAGCACTGATTTATCAGTGCTTTTTTGTTTACATTTATTATAGCGTTATAATACCTATATAGCGCCAGCCTCATTTTCACGTTATATACGATCGGTTTTAAATTTTGTTTATTATAGTTTCACCAGGCAAGGGTTTTTTAAACAGGTAATTATGAGAAGTAGTATCGCGGAAATAACCGCCCCTGGAACCAATGCTTCCGTTTCTTGTCCCTATACTGCCATAACAGATTCGGAGGGTAATATCCGTTCAGTTAACGACGCTTTTTTTTCTGCAATCAACTGTTCCCGAACCGAATTATTTGAACAGTCATTCATGTCTTTTTTATCAACGGATGATTTTACCATGCCGGGTGGTGGCCTGGCTGACCTTTTTCTGAACGAAAACAGTTTTTCATTTACGGCCGCACTTAAGCAGGCTAAAAAAACCGGCCCTCCATTTAAGTGGACGATAAGGCGGCTGACAGGTAAAGCGCCGGCTGATACAATGCTGCACTGGACTGGCGAAGCATTAAGCGGTTCAGGCAAGAACGGAATACAACTTTCTGCCCAGGAGACCTACAACTCTTTATTCGATGAAAGTCCGCAGCCCATGTGGATTTATGATAAAAAAACGCTTGAATTCATAGATGTAAATCCAGCGGCGATTGCACATTATGGCTATAGCAAAGACGCTTTCCTGCAGATGACCATACAGGATGTGCGGCCCGAAAGTGACAGGAAAGACTTTCTGCGACATGTAGATACGCTCAAATCTGCAAAAGTTTCAGATAAGACGATACGGGTACACCAGAAAAAAGACGGCAGTTTAATACAGGTGGAAGTGCAGTCTTACAGTTTCCAGCTTTCTAAACGCCAGGCCAGGCTGGTAATCATTAATGACGTAACACAGAAAGAGTATATACAAAACATATTGCTGGAAAGTGAAGAGCGTTTCCGGAATATGGCAGACAATGCACCAGTGATGATTTGGGTGAGCAATGCTGAAGATAAAACCACCTATGTAAACAAATATTGGACGGATTTTACTGGTATTAATGCGGCAGAAGCCGGTGGCGATGGCTGGAATAAAGTGATCCACCCGGGCGACATCCACATTGGTATAGGCGAATACAGAAAGGGCTACATGGAGAAGAAGCCCGTATCCCTCATTTACCGTATTAAATACCGCACGGGTGAATACCGCTGGGTGCTGGACAAATCGATACCAAGATTTTTAGAGGACGGCACTTTTCTTGGTTATATCGGTTCGCTGGTAGATATCCATGATTACAAAATGGCGGAAGAAAAAATTGGCTTCCAGGCAAAGCTTATTGAAAATGCTTCCGATGTAATTATCTCCACCGATGTTAATTTTAATGTAGTTACCTGGAACAACAAAGCAGAAAAAATTTATGAAATCGCGGAACGCGATGCAGTAACAAAGAACATACTTGATTTGCTGGTAAATGATTTTTCGAGTACGGCGCAGCATGCTGTGCAGGAACTGAAAGAAAAAGCAAGCTGGCAGGGTGAACTTGTGCACAGGAAAATAAGCGGTGAGACCGTTTATTTATTCTGTAACGTATCGGCTTTGAAAGATCCGGGTAATAATATCACGGGATATATTTTTGTTAACCGGGATATTACGGAAAAGATAAAAGCAGAAGAATCCATACGCAAGAACGAATTAAAATTTAAAGGCATTTTCCAAAACTTAATGGATGTGGTATTTGTGCTGGACAACGAGACCCGGATAACGTATGTTACACCGTCTGTAACAGCGGTACTGGGCTACAGCGAGGAGGAACTGGCTGGTATGGATGCGTTCGAATTTGTGCACCCGGAAGATATAAAACGATGCAAAACATTATTTGAAGAGTTATTATCGAATCCTGAAGCTACCATTGTTACCGACGTAAGGCTTAAAAACCGGCAGGCAGCATGGATCTGGGTGGAAGCGAAGGGGATCAACCGTTTTTCTGACAATTTAATTGACGGAATTATTATAAGTCTCCATGATATTTCGGAGCGTAAACAATCAGAACAACAACTGCAGGCATATTCAGGGCACATCACGAGTATCCTGAACAGCATTACTGACGGATTTATAGCGCTTGACCATCAGTATAATATTTTATGGTGGAACCCCATTGCCGAACAACTGACCGGCATTAAAGATGTAGACGTGCTTGGCAAAAATTTATGGAAGGCTTTCCCGGAACTGAAGAAAATAGCGCACCTTAACCGGTACCAGAAAGCAATTACTGCAAAAAAAGCATTTTCTTTTGAGTTGCACGAACGCAAACTCAAGGTGTATTTTGATATCAATGCATACCCTTCGCAGCAGGGATTGTTTATTTATTTCAAAGACATTACGAACCGTAAAAAGCAGCAGATGCTGTTGTCGCTGGAGAAAGAGGTGCTGGAATTAAACACCAATGCAGACGCATCGCTGAAAAGCACCGTGGATTATTTTCTTTCAGGTATGGAAAAATTCAATCCAGGGCTGCTTTGTTCTGTACTGCTACTGGATGAAGATGGAAAAACGATTAAGCATTTGTCGTCACCATCCCTGCCTGCAGGTTTTATAAAGAAAATAAATGGTCTTGAATCTGGTCCGGAAGCAGGCTCCTGCGGCGCAGCCATGTATTTACGCAAAGCAATAGTAGTAAAGGATATTAAAACCGATCCGTTATGGACGGACTTCAGACAACTGGCCATTAAATACAGGCTGGAAGCCTGCTTGTCATTCCCCATTGTAACCTCGTCCAACAAAGTATTGGGTTCTTTTGCAGCTTACTATCGTGAGAAAATAGCTATCTCGGAGGAGCAGATTGAATTGTTCAGTCGGGTAGCCACACTGATGGGTGTTATCATTGAAAATAAACAAGCGGAACAAAAAATAAATATCATCAACGAACGCTATTTACTGGCAACGAAAGCAACCAATGATGCCATTTGGGATTATGATATAAAAAACAGGAAACTCTATTTGGGTGAAAGCTTTTATACCATTTTCGGTTACACATCCGGCAACTATACTGGCAAACACGGTTTCTGGGAAAGCAAAATCCACCCGGACGATAAAGAAAGAACTAAAAAACTGTATGACCTGGCAATAAAAAACAACGTGCGCGGCGTAGTGTATGCTGAATATCGTTTTCAAAAAGCCAACGGCGAATACGTGATGGTGGCTGACCGGGCGTTTTTGATTTGGGATACGGAAGGCGATGCGATACGGTTTGTGGGATCTATGCAAGACATAACAGATAGGAAAAAACTGGAAGGCAGGTTGATGAAGCAGGAGATAAATAAGCAAAAAGCAATTGCCCAGGCTGTGGTGGATGCCCAGG